>RDZD01000039.1 GCA_004293815.1 Cytophagales bacterium
GAAATAATTTGAGAGAGCTTAATAGTTGATTCAACTATTTGAGTTAAATTCACAAAAAAAGCATTGTTGAGAAAACAATGCTTTTTTTGTTTTATGAGGTTTGTCTCAAACGCATCATAATCCATCTGCAAAAATTTGTGGCTTAGCTTTTCGCTTAGTCCTCAAATGCAAAACGCAAGACGAACATTGTTTCATCTTGCGTTTTGCATTTTTTATAAGTTTGTGAGGTGACTCAACTCAAAAATGTTCTAATCTTCTTCTACGGCTGGCTTGAGGCGTTCAAATTTGATTTTGCCAGCCAGAAACTCATCTAAAGCAATGCTAGAAGGTTTTGGTAAACGCTCATAGTGGCGAGAGATTTCTATTTGCTCTTTGTTCTCAAATACTTCCTCTAGGTTGTCCACTGTAGAGCCAAATTCTTGAATTTTCTGGCTAAGTTCTTCTTTGAATTGGTTAGAGACTTGACGAGCACGCATAGAAATAATAGAAATAGATTCATAGATATTGGCAGCAGGCTCTGCAATTTTATCTACGTCGCGTGTGATAAGTGAAGCCCTTGTTTGCTTCTTGGACATTCTCTGAGGTCTGAGCATAGCTATCTTCAAAAGATTTTGACGAATATTCGAGCCGCAAATTTACAAATTTTATTCATACAAGCAACAACTTGCTAAATAATTTCTTGAGCGTTAGACAATATCAATGAAGGTGAGTTCTCGGCGTTTGAACATCAAAATGCCAATAAACATGACCACCGCGGCAAAACTCCAACTATAAAGCAGCCAATAAATATTGAACTCTCCATATCCCAGCAAAGCGTAACGGAAGCTTTCCATGAAGGCTGGAATGGGATTCAAATAAATAAAAGTACGGTCTGACTCCGCAATATTGGCCACAGGAAAAATAACTGCCGAAGAATACATCAGTAACTGAACACCAAAGCCAATGAAGAGCGAAACATCTCGGTATTTGGCTGTTAATGAAGTAACTATAAGTCCAAGCCCTGTGGTTAGGACAGACCAAAAGAAAAACAGCGGAATCAGAAGGAAAATTCCAGAAAGGGTAATACCCCAGTCATAGTCTTCAAATACAATGAAATAAAGCACAAAGCCCATAAAAAGAGCCATCTGAATCAAAAACTGTAAAAAAGACGTAACCGTGATGACAATAGGAATAGCCAAGCGTGGGAAATACACCTTGCTAAACATGCTAGCGTAGTTGATAAAGACATGAGCAATGCCAAACAAACAGTTGGCAAAAAAAGACCAGAATAAGACACTGCATAAGTTGAACAATATGGGTGGAACCTCACCTGTTTTGATACCTGCCACTTTACCAAAGATAAACGTAAAAAGGATAGCCGTTACAAGCGGTTGCAGAAAGTGCCAGAGTGGCCCTAAAACTGTTTGTTTGTGATAAGCTACCATATTGCGTCTCACAAAAAGCACAATCAAGTCACGGTACTCTGCCAATTCTTTGAGACGCAAATCAAAAAGCGAAGTTTGAGGTTTTATAATTTCTGTCCACTCCTCGTTAATATGTTTAGGCTCAGTCATCATGTGGTGGTTAATCAATTTATTTTAGCGTTTTTTCTTAAAAAAAATAGGGTGCGGCCTTGAGGGGTGCCATTTGCGGCGTTTTTTCTGCCAAGATTTGTTTTTGGCTTTTGAAAGAGGATTATCGGGGAGGTTGCCAAAGGTATAGCCCAAGGTCAGTTCATGAGAGCCGCCCATATTGCCAGCCAGAGGGCCTGTGTGAAAGTCATAGCTGTAACCAAATCGCAGATGCCTCGATGCAAAGCCAGCCGCTGTGCTAACGGCATAATCAGTTCTGTAGCAGCCTGATAACCAAAAAATATTATTGAATGTAGCCATTAGACCGCCGTCCAACTGAATGGGTGACTGCTCTGCCATACGTACCATTAACAAAGGCTCTAAAGACAATGTTCTGTATTTGTTCTCCCATTTATAGCGTGCGTTTATCAAAAAATGCTGTAATTGATGAAAGTTACGACGCTTAGTATCTGGCTCTAAGGCCATAAAATGAAAATTTGTGCCCAAAAGTTGAGGGAAGGCTAAGCCGAGCTGAAATTTGTAGCGAATCATCAAATTGAAGCCTGCGGCAAGTTCAAAAGACGTAAAGTTTTGTACAGAAGACAATATCTGAGGATCTTGCGCATGTGCCACACGCACTCGGCTAGGGTCTATTCTGTTAGAAAGCAGTCCAGCAGACATACCCATAGACAGTTTACTGCTCTTATCGTAGTTACCGAAGATATGAACCGCGCCTGTGGCCATGGCTTTGGTTCTAGCCATCACATTGACTACATCGTGATAAATATTAAGCCCAAAACCTCCTCTGTTTTCATAATAAGGTATATTCAAGGTAAAAGCAGTTGTTTGGGGTGCATTTTCTACCCCAGCCCATTGCTGGCGGTAAGTCAGAAATGCTGAACCATAAGCATCATTGCCCGCGTAAGATGGATTTTCTATGAATTGATTTTGAAAGTATTGGCTATAAAGAGGTCTTTCCTGAGCCAAGAGCGTGTTATAGGTAGCAAAAAGCCATACAAAACAGCAAAAAAAACAAAAGGTTTTCATTTGAGTGATATATACAAAGCAAAATTAATATCTTTTTTGTATTTTGTATGAAATGAGAGGTAAAATATTTGAACGGCTCAATGGTTAAGATTTCATTCGATTTGCTGGTATCAAAAAAGGAAGCGCGTGACTCGAACTCTTCTATTCAAATCACGCGCTTTTCTATTCAAAGCAAAAGATTTTATTCCAAATCCTCTAAACTTTCGTCAAAAAATTCGTTGTCAGAATAATCCACAGCCTCAAGTTCTTCAGGCTTGTCTTTGCGCTTTTTGGCAAACAACTCGCGTATTTGTGCGTCAATTTCAGCCATCACGCTAGGGTTGTCTTTTAAATAAGATTTTACGAAATCTCGTCCTTGTCCTAGTTTAGCATCTTTGTAAGAAAACCAAGACCCCGATTTTTTGATGATATTATGTTCTACAGCCAAGTCAAGCACCTCACCTACTCGCGAAACCCCCTCGCCATAAATAATATCAAACTCTACTTGTTTGAATGGTGGTGCTAACTTATTTTTTTGAACCTTCACACGCGTGCGGTTACCAATGACGCTGTCGCCGTCTTTAATCGCTGTTATACGTCGTATATCCAGTCGGATAGAGGCATAAAACTTAAGCGCATTACCGCCCGTTGTTGTTTCGGGGCTACCAAACATAACCCCTATTTTGTCACGAAGCTGGTTAATGAAGATGCAACAACAGTTTGTTTTGTTGATTACACCAGTCATTTTACGCAAAGCTTGGCTCATCAGTCGTGCCTGTAAGCCCATTTTACTTTCACCCATCTCCCCTTCAAGTTCAGCTTTGGGTACCAAAGCCGCCACGGAGTCTATAACAATGATGTCTATGGCCGATGAGCGAATGAGCTGCTCGGTAATCTCGAGAGCTTGTTCGCCGCTATCGGGCTGCGACACAAATAAATTTTGAAGATCTATACCCAAATTTTCAGCATATTTTCTGTCAAAAGCGTGTTCAGCATCAATGAAAGCTGCAATACCGCCTTGTTTTTGACATTCTGCAATAGCGTGTAAGGCCAAGGTAGTCTTACCAGAAGCTTCTGGACCATAAATTTCTACTACGCGTCCACGTGGGAAGCCACCTATGCCCAGTGCAATATCCACGCCCAGCGAACCTGTAGAGATGACAGGCACAGCTTGTACGTTATCATCACTCATTTGCATGATAGTACCCTTGCCGTAGCTTTTTTCGAGCTTGGCAATTGTGCCTTTGAGCATTTCTAATTTTTTCTTTTTATCCTTATCGTCTACCATTTTTTTTAAAATTTATTCAAAGTAATTTTTAAAATAATTTTGTGTATTCTACTTTTTAAGCGTGGCTGTATAAGCCGCCACAGCTTTAATGTCTGCTTCGCTCAGTACTTTTTTGTAAGGAGCCATGGCATTTTTACCGTTAGTAATGATATCAATGCTCTCAGCTGTGCTGAGTTGTGTGAGCTGGAGATTCTTTGCGCCCGAAACTCCCAAAGCACCATCTGCACCATGACAGCTTACGCAATACTTGCTATACACTTCTTTGCCATGCTCTACAGCCTCATAGCCTTGTGCTGTTGGGTCAGTTATGCCCGCAAGGTCTTGTTTGGCTACACTTCTTCGGCTCATTTCAGCCAAACCGTAAGCCGCTATAATCAAAACCATAGCCAAAACTGCCAATGCCTTATTTTCTTTGTCCTTTTTAAAACCTATAACCGCCAAGGGAATAGAAATCAAAACAGCTCCTACTTTAATCAAAAAAAGCATTTTAGCAGGTTCTGCCATCATAAACCACATGCCTACACCAGTGCCAAAGAACAAAAAACTGATAATCATCTCAGGAATTTTGGCTATTTTTGTAAACTTGGCTAGTGTCTCTTTGTTGACAAAAAGTAAAACTGTTTTGGCTAGATAAATAATTAAGAAGAGAATAACGACCGCTTTATGGGTGTGCAAAAGAGCTGTGTACATGGCTAGTTAGCTAAAAAAGAACAATGGAGTACAAAGATGCAAATTTATGCCGCAAGATAAACTAAAGGGCTGAATATTTGCGCAAACAGATCAACAAAAATATTGATAAGCCCCAAAATTAGCTTCAAAGAGCTTTGAGGAAACTAAAATTATGCCGCTTCTTTAGACTTTGGAAATATCAAAGAAGCCAGTACGCTAATAGCCAGTATACTAACCACTATCAAGAGCGAATGATAATTCTCAAAGCCAAGTCCCTTTAGCCAACCATGTGCAAACATTTTTGCTCCAATGAAAATCAACAAAAACGAAAGACCTGTTTTAAGATAATGGAAAAGGTGCATAATGTTGGACAAGAAGTAGAACATGGAACGAAGCCCCATGATGGCAAAAATATTAGAAAAGAACACAATATAGGGGTCTTTGGTAACAGAAAACACTGCGGGTACGGAGTCTACAGCAAAAATCAAGTCTGTCATTTCTACCACCACAACCGTTACAAAAAGCGGTGTAATCATCAAAGCACCTTTTTTAACCGTTGCTGTGTCATGCGTAGGGCGATAGAAAAAATTACTGCCTACAAAGTGCGGATGAACGGCAAAATATCTGCCCAGAAAGCGAACTACAGGGTGATTCTCAGGATCTATATTCTCATCTTCGTCTTTGGAAAAGAGCATCTTTAGACCTGAATAAATAAGGAATGCTGCAAAAATATAAAGTATCCAGCTCAAGTTTTGTATCAACACAGAGCCTAAGAAGATGAAAATGAATCGCATAATAATGGCTCCTATGATACCCCATAAAAGCACCTTCTTATAATATTCTTTTTTAACGCCAAAAGATGTGAACACCATAATGATGACAAATATATTGTCCACCGAAAGCGAGTACTCCAGCAAGTAGCCTGTAATAAATTCTAATGCGATGTGTTGTCTGTAATTTTGAAGAGATGCCTCAAAATTGTCAGCAATAATTTTTATATCCTCAGGGTGAGCCACATAATTGCTGATGACTGTGCTTAGCTCTTGGAAATTTTCTATACCATGAATCCTTTGCCCGTTTGTCAGGAGCAAAGCATAAAAACCCAACGCGAAACTTACCCAAATCAAACTCCAAATACCAGCCTCTTTGAAAGAAACTATGTGGTCTTTTTTGTTAAAAACGCCTAAGTCAATCAATAACATTAGCGCGATGAATAACAAAAAGCCGCTAAAGAAAATTATTTCGTGAATACCCATAATCTGTTTAGACAAAAACTCGCTGTATGAAGCAAATGTTTTGTCCTAAATCTTAGGAATAGTAAATTTGAAAACTATATAAGAAAGCTAATTTGAGCAGAAAAACTGCTAAAACAAGCACATATTGCCATGTGTCAGAAGAAAGAGTGGTGTTGTCTGTCATAAGTATTGAGCCTTAAGCAGGGCTTTCCAACAGCAAAGCAATAACCTTTAAGGCAATTTCATGCCAAAAATAATAATTACTGTGCGCCTTACAAATTTTTTTAAACAAATTATGTAAATATTTGCAAAAAAACAATTACAAGAAGGGTTTGAAGCAGCCATGTCCAAGACTTTAGGATGCTGGCTGTACATCATGCCCAACCAGATTGATGAAAATCTCATCCATGGTTGGTATTTTTTCTTGAAATGATAATAACTCTGTTTGCTGCGCCACTTCTGTGATAAGAGGAACATACTGGTTATTTTTGACTTTGCAAGTGGTTTCTATATAACCGTCCGAATTGGTGCGAGTTTGGGTAATTTCTGCAGCCTCCGAATGCCAAGTCTGCTGGGTAACAAAGCTGTAAGTGAAGGAGCGGAACTGCTGCTTGATGTCAGACTTTTTGCCTTCCAAAATTTTCCGCGATTTATTAATAAGGGCTATATAATCGCAGAGCGATTCCACTGTATCCATTCGGTGAGTTGAGAAAATAATAGTGCAACCTCTGTCCCGTAAGGCCAGTATCTCTTTTGTAATCAGGTTGGCATTGACAGGGTCAAAGCCAGAAAAAGGTTCGTCCAGAATCAAAAGAGGAGGTTCGTGTAGGACTGTAGCCACAAACTGTACCTTTTGTTGCATGCCCTTGGATAGGTCTTCCACGTTTTTGCGTCCCCAGCCTTTCATCTCAAAGATATCAAACCAATAATTGAGTTTTTCTTTGGCCTCTTTTTCAGAAAGTCCCTTCAAACGCGCCAAATAGAGCAGTTGTTCACCCACCCGCATTTTTTTGTAGAGTCCTCTTTCTTCGGGCATATAGCCAATCTGATTAACGTGCTTGGGAGCTAAGGGTTCGTTGTTAAACAGAATTTCTCCAGAATCGGGCATCGTGATTTGGGTAATGACGCGTATGAGCGAGGTTTTACCTGCTCCATTTGGCCCCAAAAGTCCATAGATACTGCCTTTAGGCACGTTCATACTCACATCTTGCAGTGCCTGATGTGTTTCGTAGGACTTATTCACGTTTTTGATGGCTAGCAGCATATCTTTGTTATCTTTGAGAAAATGTGTTATTTTGAATTATTTCTTTCTAACCCACCACGCTCCCGCTTGGCAGAATAGTTTGGGGGGCTAGCAAATGCAGTTCCCCACTGGGCGACTCGGCCATGAGAATCATGCCTTGAGAGTTAATGCCTTTTATAGCTCTTGGGGCAAGATTTGCTAAAAAGCAAACCTGTTTACCTACCAAGCTTTCTGGCTCAAAAAACTCTGCAATGCCACTCACTACTGTTCTTTCATCTAAACCGGTGTCTAATGTGATTTGCAAAAGTTTTTGAGTTTTAGGCACTTTCTGGGCGGCTTTGATAGTGGCAATTCTAATATCCATCCCTGCAAACTGATCGAAAGTAACGGTATTTTTGGCTGGTTTGAGAGTTGCGTTTTGAGCAGTCTCAACCAGATGAGCAGCTTCATTCGTTTTTTTGCTTGCATTCAGCTTGGCTATTTGTGCTTCTATCTCAGTATCTTCTATTTTGCTAAAAAGTAACTCTTCTTTACCTATTTGATGCGGATTTTTGAGCAGAGCGGTTTTACCTGCATTTTCCCATTCCAATAAACCTGTTATGTTGAGCATTTTAGCCAATTTCTGGGCGGTTTCAGGCAGGAAGGGTTGCATCAGAATAGCCAAATTGGCCGAAATTTGCAAGGCCACATTGAGAATAGTCTTTACTAGCTCTGGATCTTGTTTGAAGAGCTTCCAGGGTTCAGTGTCTGCCAAATATTTATTGCCAATACGTGCAATCTCCATAAGTTCATAAAGTGCATCTCTAAACTTATAGTGTTCTATGAGCTGCTCAATTTTCTGTTTTTGCAGACTCAAAGCACTCAAAACTTGATTCTCGAGGTTAGTAAACTCGCCTGCAGGTGGGACAAAACCCTCAAAATATTTGTTCGTCAGCACGACTGTTCTGTTCACAAAGTTGCCCAATGTGGCCACCAGCTCGCTGTTATTTCTGGTCTGAAAGTCTTTCCAAGTAAACTCACTGTCTTTGGTTTCGGGTGCAATAGAAAGCAGCACATAACGCAGCACGTCGTTTTTACCCGCAAAATCTTGCATGTATTCATGCAGCCACACGGCCCAGTTGCGCGAAGTGGATATCTTATTGCCTTCTAAATTCAAAAACTCGTTGGCTGGCACATTTTTAGGCAGGATGTACTTGCCATGCGCTTTGAGGATAATAGGAAAAATGATACAGTGAAACACAATGTTGTCTTTTCCTATAAAATGAACCAGTTCAGTGTCTGGCTTTTGCCAGTAGTCCTCCCAGCGTTTGTCATGCTTCAAGGCCCAGGCTTTGGTGGCTGATATGTAGCCTATGGGCGCGTCTAGCCACACATAGAGCACTTTCCCTTCCGCGTTTGGAAGCGGTACTTTCACGCCCCAGTCTAAATCGCGCGTCATGGCGCGCTCCTGCAAGCCTTGCTCCAACCAAGAACGGCACTGGCCGTACACGTTGGCTTTGAGGGAGTCTCGTTGTTCATTGACAATCCACCACTTGAGCCACTCTTGGTACTGATCCATGGGCAAATACCAATGCTTGGTTTTTTTCAAAACAGGGACTTCTCCACTTAACGTGGATTTTGGATTGATGAGTTCGGTGGGACTTAGGCTTGTACCACACTTTTCACATTGATCGCCATAGGCGGCATCATGACCACACTTTGGACAAGTGCCCGTAATGTAACGATCTGCCAAAAACTGTTGGTGCGGCTCATCAAAAAATTGTTCGCTTTCACGTTCCACAAAAACGCCTTTTTCGTGGAGTGTCTTAAAAAACTCCTGAGAAGTTTGATGATGAAGCTCGGCGGAGGTGCGGTGATAAATATCGAAGCTAATACCAAATTGACTGAATGAATTCTCAATCAAGCTGTGGTATTTGTCTATAATTTGCTGAGGACTAATGCCTTCTTTCTTTGCTCTGATTGTAATGGCTGCACCATGCTCATCACTGCCACACACAAAGAGTACTTCGCGCTTGCGCAAACGCTGGTAGCGAGCAAATACATCGGCAGGTATGTACGCGCCTGCTAGGTGGCCTATGTGTACAGGACCGTTCGCGTAAGGCAATGCAGCGGTAATGGTGTAACGTTTGGCTTGGCTCATTTTAATTGTCAGGAAACCTAGAAATTTGTATTTAGAGAATGGAAAGCAGACAAAACTCCTAAAAAGAGTGCAAATTTAGATATTTTCTTTGAAAATATGAAGCAATGCTCAAAATTGTCTTATGTTTGGTCTATCCATCAACAGCCTATACTTATCCAGTTTTGGTGGGTCTGTGGCTTATCCCTGAGACAAGATTGAAGGGGTAAACGCCGCCAACACACCTTGTATACCGTGCTGTAAACTATAAAATTATGGATTAGCGTTTCTTTCTGCCAACTAATTCAACTTTTCTATAAAAAAAATCTCTGAAGATCATTTCTATAAAAAAAAAATTCTTAGCTTTGTAAAGTTCAGTTGATTGAAAACGCAAAAATATAATTTACTCAAAAATATAAAAAAATGACACCTTACTCCAACAAAACTCTCAAAGGCGGTGCGTTTTTGATTCAAGAAAACAGCCCAGAAGACATATTCATACCCGAAGAGTTTGGCGAAGAAGAAAACATGATGCGGCAGTCCTGCAAGGATTTTGTAAGCAAAGAAATAGACCCAATCCGCGACCGAATAGACAAGCTTGAGCCTGGCTTGATGAATGATGTGCTCTCCAAAGCTGGCGAACTCGGATTCTTGGGCGTGTCTGTGCCAGAGGTTTATGGCGGTTTGGGCTTAAGTTTTAACTGTTCCATGTTAATAGCTGATGCACTGGGGGCTACAGGCTCTTTTGCAACCGCCTATGGTGCGCATACAGGCATAGGCACATTGCCCATACTCTACTACGGCACAGATGCTCAGAAACAAAAATACGTCCCCAAGTTGGCCTCTGGCGAATGGAAAGCCTGCTACTGTTTGACGGAGCCAGATGCTGGATCTGATGCCAACTCTGGTAAAACCAAAGCTGTACTTTCTGCTGACGGCCAACACTATCTGCTCACAGGTCAGAAAATGTGGATTTCTAATGCAGGCTTTGCACAGTTGCTCATTGTATTTGCGCGTATAGAAAATGATAAAAACTTAACGGCTTTTATTGTGGAGCGCAGTTATGAGGGCATCACGATGAACGAAGAAGAGCATAAAATGGGTATCAAAGGCTCTTCTACAAGGCAAGTATTCTTCAACGAGTGTCCCGTTCCCGTAGAAAACATGCTTTCAGAGCGAGGAAATGGCTTTAAAATAGCTGTTAATATTCTCAACATTGGCCGCATCAAACTGGCTGTAGCTGCCTTGGGTGGTGCACGCGACACATGCAGTACCGCTATTCGCTATGCGAACGAGCGCAAACAATTTAATCAAAAAATTTCTAGTTTTCCCGCTATTCAGCACAAGATTGCGGAAATGGCTACGAAGTTATATGCTACAGAATCAGCTTGTTATCGTGCTGGTCAAGACATAGACAGGCTTACGAGTAGCCTTGTACAGCAGGGCTTGTCCGAAAGCCAAGCCAAGCTCAAAAGCGCGGAGCAGTTTGCTGTAGAATGCGCCATAACTAAAGTGCATTCTTCGGAAGTGCTCGACTATTGTGTGGACGAAGGCGTACAGATTTTTGGCGGAATGGGCTTTTCAGCTGACGCACCCATGGAACGAGCCTACCGCGACGCACGCATATCTCGCATATACGAGGGTACAAACGAAATAAACAGAATGCTTTTGGTGGGGATGCTCGTCAAAAGAGGCATGAAAGGCGAGCTAGACCTCATGGGGCCAGCCATGGCTGTAGGCAAAGAGCTTTTGGGAGTGCCTGACTTTAATCGTCCCGATTTATCACAGCCTTTGGCAGAAGAAAAAATATTAATCAAAAATCTCAAAAAAGCTATTTTGATGATTGCAGGCAAAGCCGTTCAGAGTCTTGGAGCTAATTTTGAAGATGAGCAAGAGTTGCTCATGACCTTGGCTGACCTCATCATTGAATGTTATGTTTGCGAGTCGGTTTGTTTGAGAACAGAAAAACTTATATCTTTGCGTGGTAAAGACGCTACAAAGGGACATTATGCCATGACGCAGCTCTATGTGCGCAAGGCACTTGATTTGGCTGCTATGCAAGGAAAAGAAGCCATTTGTGCTTTTGCAAAAGGCGATGAAATGAATGTGCTATTGCTTGGTTTAAAGAGATTTACCAAGTATGCGCCACTCAATAATAAAGAGATTAGACGCAGCATTGCCCAGATGCTTATTGACAATAATGGGTATTGCTTTTAGTCAAGATTTTTAGTGTTTATGTGTGTTTGAAGGTGAGGATAATGTGAAAACAAAGTCCAAAAACCTGTGAATTGACTCAGCTCATAACCTTCGTTCTGAGCTGTTTTTTTTGTATCTATTCCAGAAGTCATCTCTGTGCGTCGTTTAGACTATCCAAAAGAGGACTAAAATTTTGTAAAAGCACATTTTAAGCAGTAAAAGCAAAGTTTTTTGTATATATTTGCAATTCTGCTTAAAGCTCCAATTAGCAGCCTCAAAAATGACACAATTTATGCAGTGTTTTTCGGTCTCTTTTTTTCAGAAAGCTTTTTTTCAGTTCTTAGTGTTGTTGATACCTCTTTTTTTGTGTCAATACACCACCAAGCCAGGATTTAAGGCTTCTAAAGGAACATCTGCGGCACCACAAATTGTGTATTCGGCTAACGTGATACAGCATGAGGGCAATGCCTTAAAGCATTTTTTTGAGCAGTTACAGCAACTGGAGCGTAAAAAAGACCGTAAGGTACGTATACTACAAATTGGCGACTCTCATATTCAAGCCGATTTTTTTTCGGGAGAGGTGCGCAAACGCTATCAAAATGACCCTAGGTTTGGCAATGGCGGCAGGGGCTTTATTTTTCCTTACACTGCTGCTAAAACCAACAACCCTTTCAATTACCAAATTACGACCAAAGGTAACTGGGAGCCTAAAAGAAGTGTTACCAAAACCTCTTTTAGCCGCTGGGGAATTTCAGGAATCAATGCCATCACCACAGACAGCAAAGCTGAAATTTCAATACAGCTCGTGCCATATAATGGCTATACTCCATCTGCTTTTTCTCATGTGAGGGTGTTTTATCCTATTGATGACCCACAGAACTTTGAGGTTACACTACCTAAGCAAGCTAGTTTGATAGAATCTGCCTACGCAAGCCCACACGGTTGCATGGCTTTTGATCTTAAAACGCCCCAAACAAGCCTAGATATTGGCCTCAAAAAAACCGACAGCCGACAAGTCCGTTTTTTAATGCAGGGTATTTTGCTAGAAAACAACAGTCCTGGTATTGTTTATAATGCTACTGGCTTGAATGGTGCTGAGGTAAATACTTATTTCAGATGCGAAGACTTTGATAAACATGTCAAAAGCCTCAATCCCGATCTGATTATTATCTCACTAGGCACGAATGATGCTTTTGTGAGCAACTTTGACAGCGAACTTTATAAGGCGAATCTCAAATACATGATTCGCAAGATTCGAATGACAGTACCTAAGGCTAGTATTTTACTCACCTCCCCTAACGATACCTATTATTATGGCCAAAAACCCAATAAGAACAGCTTGGCTGTGGTGGAAAAGTTAGAAGAGGTGAGCCGTGAAATGCGTGTAGGATACTGGGATTTTTTTGCAGTTATGGGAGGGCTTGGTACCATCAAACGCTGGGAGAAACAAGGATTGGCACAGCCCGATATGGTACATCTCACAGATAGAGGCTATCAACTACAAGGACGCTTGCTCTATAAAGCCCTTGACGATGCATACAAAAACTTTAAAGACCATACGAAGTAAGTCCCAATGAGTACCCCGCCCCTTTTTAGTAATGCAGAGTGGAACAAAGCCTTGGATGTGGTTCTCAATACCAATGATTCCCTTTTTTTAACGGGGAGGGCAGGCACGGGCAAGTCTACACTGCTCCGAAAGGTCATGGCCAGCGTACCTAAAAAACATGTTGTGCTCGCGCCCACAGGGATAGCCGCCTTGCATGTGGGGGGGCAAACCGTGCATTCTTTTTTTGGCTTAGAGCCACGCCCCTATCTGCCGCGCGACCCACAGCTACTCCCCACACGAAACAAACAAAAAGCGACCATCATTCAGCATCTGGAGCTGCTCATCATTGACGAAATCTCTATGCTCAGATCCGATTTACTCTCTGCCATAGATCACCTCTTGAGAGTCAATTGCAAGGCATTTTCACATGTTCCTTTTGGCGGCAAACAACTTTTGATGGTGGGAGATCTTTATCAACTACCGCCTGTGGTGCGCTCCCAGAATACTAGTGGAGGAATTTCGGAGGCTCATTTGCTTTCTGAACACTACGAGTCGCCTTACTTTTTTGACGCACCAGTCTTTAAAGAGCTACAATACAAAACCATAGAGCTAAAGCACATTTACAGGCAGGATGACGACAAATTTATCAATGTGCTTAATGATATACGATTTGGGCAGGATCTCGAATATGCTTTAGAGATTCTCAATCAGCGCGTTGGGCTGAGCCCTCCCAGTAATCTGCCTTGTATTACGCTCACTTCTACCAACGAAATTGCCAATAAACTTAACTGGCAAAAGCTTATCGCTCTTAAAACTCCTGCTCGTGCTTATACGGCTTCTTTGCAGGGGGCGTTTGGCAACGAAACTCCCACAGATATTGAGTTGCTGCTTAAAGAAGGTGCACAAGTGATGTTTGTGAAAAACGATCTTCCTCAAAGACGTTGGGTAAACGGCAGTATAGGACATGTGGAAAAGCTTAGCCCCGACGCTGTTCATGTACGAATGGAAAGTGGCGATTTGCACGAAGTAAAACCAGTGACTTGGGACAGGTATGCTTTTAAACATAGTCCAAGTACCAACGAAATAGTGCGAGAAGTGGTTGGTGCGTTCACTCAGTTTCCGCTCAAACTAGCTTGGGCTATTACTATACATAAAAGTCAAGGGCTTACTTTCGACAGAGCCATGATAGACCTAGGCGCATTAGCCTTTGCACATGGTCAAACCTATGTAGCACTAAGCCGTTGCAGAACTTTGGAAGGGGTCTTTCTGAAGCGTGCCATACGCCCGCAAGACGTGTGTGTGGATAGGCGCGTGGATGCTTTTTTGGGATGGGGCTGATAACCATTGATTTGAAAAATGATATGAAGCTCCAAGACCTTAGCAGAAAGATTTCTTTACCGATACGTTTAAGCGACTCAGGGTTTAGGATTTGACAGATTGAGAAGGTAGCAATACTGCTGCGCTTTGGGGTTTTGTGTTTGAGCTGATTTTTTGTAGAAATAAGACAAAACAAAGATTTAAAACCCGCCTGAATGCTTTGCGCTAAAGAATAAAGCTACAAAAAATACAGCGGGTTTTAGAGATCTCAAATGCGTAACACAAAAAAACAGAAGATAATCGTAATTTTTTCATAAAAAGTCTATAATTTTGCAGACCAATCTGATAAACAGACTGTTCTAAGGTCTTTCAAAGCATTCAAATTCAAACTCAAAATAACTGTCATCATGTCCGAAATTTTAGCTGATCAAAACTCCAAAATACGCCATAGAACAATTGTAGATGCCTTTCAGTCGCCAGACTTCTATGGTATAGATGACCTACTCACCGAAGAGCACAAAATGATAAGAAGTACTATCCGCGAGTTTGTAGGTCGTGAGATACTGCCCATTATTCAGGATTGTGCAGAGTATAATCATTTCCCTCAAGAGATTGTTCGTAAATTTGGCCAAATGGGAATCTTTGGACCTACTGTTTCAACCGAATATGGCGGCGGTGGTTTAGACTATATTTCTTACGGTCTCATCATGCAGGAAATCGAACGTGGAGATTCAGGTATGCGCTCAACAGCCTCTGTACAAAGCTCTTTGGTGATGTTTCCTATTTACAAATATGGTTCTGAGGAACAAAAGCGTAAGTTTTTGCCTAAATTAGCCTCTGGAGAAATGCTAGGCTGCTTTGGCTTGACAGAACCCAACTTTGGTTCTAACCCAAGTGGTATGTTGAGCAACTTCAAGGATATGGGAGACCACTACTTGCTCAACGGGTCTAAAATGTGGATTACGAACTCGCCTCTGGCTGATGTCGCTGTGGTATGGGCTAAAAGCGAAGAGGGACGTATTCACGGCCTCATCGTGGAGCGCGGTATGGAAGGCTTTAGCGCACCTGTTATACATGACAAATGGTCTTTGCGCGCAAGCGTTACGGGCGAGCTTGTATTTGATAATGTGAAAGTGCCTAAAACCAATTTGCTGCCAGGAAGAAGCGGTTTGGGAGCTCCTATGAGCTGCCTAGATTCTGCTCGTTACGGCATTTCTTGGGGAGCGTTGGGCGCGGCTATGGACTGCTACGACACCGCTTTGCGCTATTCACTGGAACGTATACAGTTCGACAAGCCTTTGGCAGCTTTCCAGCTCACCCAAAAGAAACTTGCTGAAATGCTCACCGAAATCACAAAAGCACAGCTTGTTTGCTGGCGTTTAGGGACACTGATGAATGCTGGTAAGGCTAGCTCTGCTCAAATTTCTTTGGCTAAGCGTAACAGTGTAGAAATTGCTCTTGACATTGCGCGAGAAGCACGCCAAATGCTTGGAGGCATGGGTATTACAGGCGAATATCCTATTATGCGCCACATGATGAATCTGGAGTCTGTACTCACTTACGAAGGTACACACGACATTCACCTTCTCATTTTGGGCAATCACATAACAGGTATTGCTGCTTTTAAATAAAACAAAAAATACCAATTATCAAAAAAGGGACTTTGAGTTGCTAGCAACTCAAAGTCCCTTTTTTGATGTATCAGACACCTGCTCCCAAAAAGCAATGCTTAGTTGGCATCGGCAGGACGCTCAAAGCGGTATTCAAGCGTAGGAGTTTTTTCTCCAGACTCCAACACCATATAGACTTTGAAGTCAATGAAAGTACTCATACCAAAGCGAATAGCGGTGTTAAAAGATACTCTGTCGCCTGTTTCAGACAAAAAGAGTTTATTGGCCTCTGTTTCGCGACCTTTTTTAATGATATCGTGGCTTTTACCATCGCTAAAGGTGGCATTGATATGGAGTGTCGCGCCGTCAGTAATCGCTTTGTCAGGATCATCGGTTAAAATTTCGGTCAAAAATTTAGTACCTTTACCATCAAAATCAAACTTTACGGTATTATAACCTTCTGGTGTTGTGATGCTTCCGAGCTTAAGGGCAGGGGCTTGAGTGCTTTGTCCTTTTACTGTGAAAACTGTCTGACGCTTGGCGGGGTCGCTGCTGATGATGCTTAAGTTAGAGGAATAAGTGCCCCATTTATTGGGCTTAAAGCTAATTTTTACGTCGCAGGCTTCTCCTGGTTTGAGTTCATTTTGGCTTGGTTTTCCAACTACAAAAAAAGCATGGTCCGTGTTGATAGAGCCAATTTTTAGAACGCCCTTGCCTGTGTTGCGGAGCGTCAGTGTGCGATTCAGTTGCTTGTTTACCCTCACCATTTCAAAGTCAATAGCAGGAATTTGACTTGCATTGAGGTCTCTGTAAAAAACTGAAAGCTCTGGGGCTGGTCCCTCTTCATAGACTAGATGTGAGTCACAAGAAGCTAAGGAGAGTAAGAGGAATGCTGAAATCAGAATTTGAATGGCAAAATTTTTCATAATCTGTTAGTTTTGGTTTAAATCTTTGTTTGAATGACCCCATATACAGGTCAAAACGTTGTAAGAGAGAAGAGATTAAAAGCAATATTTCGGCCAATCTGCTTTTTTGTAAGATGAAAAGTTAAAGATCAAAGGTATCTTGTATTAAAAACAGGTTGACTTTTTTAGAAAAGCTATAGAGATGTCTTGCTTTTTATGAAGCTTCATTAAGCTATTCTTGTGAGTTTCTCGCCTGTTTTTCGAAACAGGGCTTTACTAAAATTTCAAAAAGAAACTCTCAATTGCTGAAATACCTTTCAATGCTTTTATGCGCAAAGAGCAGCTGGAAAGCATCTATCCAATCTCTTACATATTGGCTCTCATGCGGCTGCACAATACCGCCCAAATTTTGGCAATGTTGAGCGCGTCGTCTAGTCCGCGATGGTGTGTTCCTTCGTGTGGAATTTGGAGCTGCTCCAGCAGCTGCAACATGCCTCTTTCGCGCTCGCCAAGCAAAAGAGCCGCCGCCGACTTGATATTGAGGTGTGTTTTTCCGAAGGGATAAATGGTATTTTCTAAGGTACAGCTCTGCTTGAGCATATTTCGGTCATAGTCGCCCCAGCTGGCCCAAGTAATTCTTTGGGGCTTGTAGAGGTCTAGTATTTGCTGTATGGCCTCTGTAAATGTGATGCCCTGTTCGTTTAGCATCTCTGCTGTAATAGAGGTCAGTTTAGTACAAAAAGCACTCACCGTACTTCTGGTGGGCTTTATTAAAAAACTATGTGACTGGGTTATGCTTAATTTTTTAGTATCTAGTTCACAAATACCTATTTCTATAATCTCAGATTGCTCACCTGCAGGTACAGTACCGTCCCAGCAAGTAGCTTCTAGGTCTAAAACAATCAGTTTTTCAGAAGTTTTTCTCATTTTTTGTGTACAAAAAATACTAAACAGCTTCAGCTTTTGAAAAATAATGGGCTTTAACGGTTTCAATGAAGCACTTTACTTTATCAGCAGAAGTATCGGGATATACACCATGTCCTAGGTTGGCAATATGAGGCTGCGAACCAAAGCTGCTAAGCATTTGCTTTGTGGCTTTTTCTATATCCTTAAAACTGCCATAAAGAGCACAAGGGTCTAGATTACCCTGCAAAACCTTGTTTTGGCAGCCGTTACTGAGAGCTTGATCGGCACTGGTGTGCCAGTCTAGCCCTATAACGTTGGCTTGGCTCTGTCCAAGTTCTGGCAAGGCAAAAAACGCGCCTTTAGCAAATATGGTGGTGGGAGCTTCTGTAATAGCACTTACAATTTGGTTGTTGTAGCGCATGCCAAACTCGCTGTAATGTGCAGGATTGTAAGTACCAGCCCAAGAATCAAAGAGTTGTACCAAGTCTGCCCCTGCTGCAATCTGCAATTTAAGATATTGAATGGTTACGTCCGTAATCTTTTGAAGCAAAATATGCGCTGCTTCAGGGTTTTTGAAGAGGAAGCCTCTAGCTTTTGAAAAAGTCTTGCTGCCGCCACCTTCTACCATGTAAGTAAAAATTGTAAGTGGCGCACCCGCAAAGCCAATAAGAGGTACACGACCCGATAAAGCTTTTTTGGTAATCTTTATAGCTTCTGTTACGTAACTTAAGCGGTCTGCAATGTCTTTGGTGTTGAGCAAATGGATGTCTTCCAGCGTTTTGATGGTTCTGTCAAAAGAAGGTCCTTTTTTTTCTACCATGTTGTAAGGCAAATCCATGGCTTCGGGAACTACCAAAATATCCGAAAAGATAATAGCGGCATCAGTTCCAAGTATATCTACTGGCTGAACGGTTACTTCAGCGGCCAAGTGGGGCGTTTCCACCAGCTCTTTGAAATCTCGGAGGCTGTTGCGAATGGCTAAATATTCAGGCAAGATACGTCCTGCCTGGCGCATCACCCATACGGGTGCGCGGTGGCCTTTTTGTCCGAGAGCAGTGCTGATGAGTAGATGAGAAGATGCCGACATGAGGTGTAAAACTGGCTATTTTGCTTGAAATTTCACAAAAAAAGGCTTTAGAATGAATCTAAAGCCTTGGATGGGTGTGGTAATGGGCGGGGTCGAACCGCCGACACACGGATTTTCAGTCCGTTGCTCTACCAACTGAGCTACATCACCCTGTTGCCTATTGCGGTGCAAAGGTAAGAATATATTTCTAGCAAACAAAAAAAACAAATATTTTTTTTCTGAAAGTCAATAAAAATTTGTTAATTGCCTTCAATATATAGGTTTGTGTTTTTGCTCTATAACCTTTCACCAAACTTTAACTAACTGTTTGGTTAAGAAAAGCCTTGGAAAACAGACATAGAGAAGTATACTTGGCACTAAAGTAAAAAAAATGTAGTTTTTTATTCAAAAAAATATTTTTTTTGAATTTTTGGCGCAAAATTCGTAAAGAGTTAATTGACTTTTAATATCCTTTGCTTTTTTAAGCATCAAATCTTGTCTGTTGTTTTGAACCTTACTCGTTACATAGCCTCTTTTGTCTTCTTCTTGTTATTTTGGATAACGAGCAGTAGTTTGTGTGCACAAAATAACGAAGGTTTTTTGTTTATGCGCAATTATACACCTGAGGACATGGGTGCTAGTTCTCAGAACTGGGCTATAGTGCAGGCTCAGAATGGCTTGGTGTACGTGGGCAACAACGATGGTGTTTTGGAGTTTGATGGTTCTGAGTGGCGGAGGGTGCGTTTGGCCAACAGCAGTATTTGCAGGTCTTTGTGTTATAATGCCAAGGACAAGCGCGTGTATGCAGGTGGTCAGGGTGAATTTGGGTTTTTAAATTCAAATCCTGACGGTTCTTTGCGCTATGAGTCGCTTTCTGATTTATTATCACCAGAGCAGAAGCATTTTTCAGATGTGTGGCGCTGCTACAGCACTGAGGACGGAGTGTATTTTTTTACCCGCAAAATGATTTTCTTCTGGAATGGTCAGAAGCTCTTGCCCATTCCTATTCAATATACCTCACCTATTAACTGTGTGAATGGAAAGGTGTATCACATAGAAAAAGGAGTAGGTCTAACGGTGTTTGACAAGCATATTTTTAAGCCGGTAAAAGGTGCAAAAGATGTTTTGGTAGATAACTTGGCTGTTTACGCCATGATGCCTATAAAAAGTACTAACAAGATTCTTTTGGCCACGCACGAAAACGGTTTATATGTTTATAACCCAGACGCATCGGGTAACACCGTACAGAAGCTGCAAGGCGGAGCCAATGAAGAACTGATGCGTTATAAAGTTTATCAGGGTACAGTAGCACCTAGCGGTGATTTTGTACTTTGTTCTGCCGAAAATGGTATTTATTTGGTGAATGCCAAAGGTGATTTACTTACCCATCTGGACAAAAACAAGGGTCTTATCAATGAAAGTGTCTTTGGACTGTTTTTTGACAAAGAACAAGCTCTTTGGGCTGGCACAGACTACGGCTTGAGCCGCTTGGAGCTTTACTCGCCTTTTAGAATGTGGAATGAGAAAAATAATTTAGATGGTGCTGTGCATGCCGTACAAAAATACAATGATTGGCTTTACCTCGGCACAGGAAAAGGCGTTTATAGAATAAGAGGGCAAGATAAACAAAGTATTGAGGGACTCAAAACCCAAGTATGGGGCCTAAACCTTTTTAAGACCAAGACAGAAAATATTTTGCTCGCGCCCACCACACACGGGGTGTTTGAAATCAAAGACAACATGGCCTCTAATATTGGAGGTGAAGAAAGCATTAATAGGCTTTATCAGTCCAAAATTAATCCAAACAGATTGTTTGTTGTGCCCAAAATTGGTTTGCAGTGCTATTTCAGGGCAGACAAGACATGGATTTATGAGAGCGAAGTAACGAGTATCAAGGAAGCCATAGCCGACCTTGCAGAAGATCAGGACGGCGAGTTATGGCTAGTAACTTCATTCAAAGGTCGCGTGATTCGCGCTAAGTTGGACACTGCTGATATTGCAGCACCAGTCATTCCAGAAATATACGATACGAAGAGCGGCTTGCCAAGTACTGAGCAAGTAGAGCTATTTGAGTACAACAATCGACTCATTTTTTGTTCCAATGGGCAATTTTATGAGTTTAACAAGCAGAAAAATAGGTTTGAGGTGTCAAATTTTTATGCACCTAATCAAAAAAAATTACTCAATACGGGGGCTTACGAAATTACAGCCGCTATATCGCCGGATCCTTCTTCGCTTTATGCATTTACGGAGCAGCCTAATCGCCGCTTTTTAGTTACGGCTACTCGCAATGATAGTGGAGGGTTTGATACAGACAGCACTACTTTCAGAAGACTACCCAACATGACCATTACGGACTTGTCCATGTTAAAAGATGGACAGTTTCTTTGGATAGGTAGTACAGAAGGCCTTTTTAGATATGATACTCAGGTACCTAAAAAATCATTTACAAGCTTTTATGCACTGGTTCGTAGTGTCAAAATTTCTAAAAACGATTCCGTCATTTTCTGGGGCGGAGTAGAGAAGGCCGAAAATGAATTGATTCATAATCACAACTCTTTGGTATTTAAATTTGCGTCCACATCGCTTGATGAGCCCTCAGCCAATCAGTACAGTGTGTTTTTGGAGGGTTATGACAAAAATTGGAGCGACTGGAATAAACTCAATCAGAAAGAATACACCAACCTTTCAGAGGGCGAGTATTGTTTTAGGGTGCGTTGTCGCAATGTTTATGGTTTAGTAAGCCAAGAAGATGCCTATATTTTTGTGGTATTACCTCCTTGGTACAGAACAGGATATGCTTACTTTGCCTACCTAGTCCTATTAGGTTTGGTGGTTTGGGGAGTGGTTAAAGCCAACATTGCACGCATACAAAGAAAAAACATCAAACTCGAGAACATCGTAACAGAAAGAACCGCTGAGCTTAACCAGCAAAAAGAAGAGATTCTGGCCTTTAACTCTCAACTGAGCGAACAGAAAGAATCCATTACTAAACAAGCAGACGAGCTTCGTAAACTCAATGAGGCAATTCTGGAGCAAAGTACTCAAATCCAAAGGCAAAAAGAAGAGGTGGAGCGCACCTACGAAAATATCAAGGTTCTGGCAGGAATGGGTAGAAAGATTACGGCCACTCTGCGCTTTGAAGATATTTCTATGGTTGTATACTCCTCGGTGATGGTGCTTATGGACGCTGCTACCTTTGGCATTGGTATTTATGATGCCAAGAACCACCGCTTAGAGTTTTCGGGCACTGTAGAAAATGGCGAAATACTGCCCACTTTTTATGATTATTTAGACAGTGAACAACGTCTTTCTACCATCTGCTTTCTAAAAAGCAAAGAAATTGTCATACAAGACATCTACCGCGATTATAACAAGTACCTAGAGGGAACACCTCTGCCCAAGGTAGGACGCTTGCCTCAATCGGTCATTTATGTGCCGCTTGAGGTCAAGGACAAGATTATAGGAGTGTGTACCGTCCAAAGCTTTAAAAAAGATGCATATTCTCGCTATGAGCTAGACTTCTTGCGCAACTTAGCGGCTTATATTTCTATTGCCGTGGCCAATGCCAAATCTTACGAAATTATCAATGCTAAAAATACGCAAATCACGGATAGTTTGCGTTATGCGCAGACCATACAACAGGTCATATTACCACACGAAACCGCTATAAAAGCATCTTTTCAAGATTTTTTTACAGTTTATAAGCCTCGTGATATTGTTTCGGGAGACTTCTATTGGTTTGCTAAAACGAAGAACAAAATTATTTTAGCTGTGGTAGATTGTACAGGACACGGTGTCCCCGGTGCTTTTATGTCCCTGATTGGCAATAATTTATTGGATAAAATTGTTAAAGTGCTTCAAATTGATGAGCCAAAACAGATTCTCAACATGATGAGTGATGAGCTCAATGAGTTTATTGGCCAAAAGTCCACCAATGAAGATGGTATGGACGTATCACTTTGTGCCTTTGAGTATCTAGGCGATGACTCTGTACGCATGCAATATGCTGGTGCCAAACGGCCTGCCTTCATCTATCATCTACAATCTCAGTCTTTAGAGAGCCTCAAAGGACAGAACAGGTCGATAGGGGTACGTAAGAAAACCTCATTCAAGTATGAGCAAACTGAGCATATTCTCAAAAAGAATGACCTAGTGTATCTGTTTAGTGATGGTTTTATAGATCAGCATAATCCACAGAAAATAAGACTTGGTACTCAGAAGTTTACTCAGCTTCTTAACCAGTATGCACATCTGCCGTTCACAGATCAGCACTACAATTTTGATAAGTTTCTCACTGATTTTCAGAAAAACGCTGAGCAAAGAGATGACATCACGCTGGTAGGCATCAAGCTATAAGTCAAATTGTTTTATGCTTTGCTTGCAGTTGTAGCCTTAGTAGATTACCCCAGAGAGTATAGCTGTAAAGCAAAGGCTGTAAAAAATGACAAAAAAAGAAAAAATGTTGCGTAAAAATGAAAAGTAAAGTATTTTTGCATAATAAAAAAAATCTCAGATTCAATAAATTAAGTCTTTGTTAGAATCAAAAAACTTTAATTTCAAGGCTATGAAAGTAGGGGTTTTGTTGTCGGGTTGCGGCGTGTACGATGGTGCAGAAATTCAAGAATCTGTTTTTGTGATGCTGGCCTTGGCCAAAGCAGGTGCAGAGGTAGTCTGTATTGCACCTGATGTACTTCAGCATCATGTAATTAACCACACCAACGGGCAAGAAATGTCTGAACAGCGCAATGTCTGGGTAGAAGCTGCTAGAATTGCCAGAGGTAAGATATCCAAAGTTAAAGAGGTGAACCCTAACGAGCTAACGGCCTTGGTGCTTCCTGGAGGTTTTGGTGTAGCCAAAAATTTTAGTAAATGGGCTTTTGAAGGCCCCAAGGCTTCTATTCTGCCCGAAGTCCAAACCCTTATTCTTCAGTTTGTGGAACAAGGCAAACCTATTGCAGCACTTTGTATGGCACCCACTACGGTAGCTTTGGCTCTTTCTGATGAAAATAAACAGGTCAAACTCACTGTGGGAAACATCACACAAAGTTCCCCTTATCCAATAGAGGATATTACTAAAGCGATGAAAGGGCTGGGTGCTAATGCTGTTTATTGTGATAATGACGACATGGTTATAGACGACATTAATAATATTCTCAGCACGCCTTGCTACATGATGGATGCCTCTATACAAGAAATTTATGAATCTATAGAGAGAGCCATGTACAAACTTGTAGAGATGGCTGTGCTCTACGAAGAAAATTAAGTTTGGGTATTCGTAAAAAAAGTATGAGGTTTGCTGAATAAAATCTCTTTTTCTACGATTAGAAAGGCAAACTTGTGCTTCTAATCTCGCATACCAACTTAATTTTATGTATAAAAAAATTATTATTTTTGTCATCGCGCTTGTTTTGGCATTTTCTGTAGGCTTTTTGGCGATTTACTATGCGCTGCCTGTTGAAAAAACTAATGTCAATGTAACAGATCTTGAGCCATCAAGCCCTGTTCAGGACACTTCTACACAAATAGCTCTGAAAGAACCTGAAACTGCCACAATCAGCGACACCCTTTCGCTCGAGCAAGCCTATCGCGAAGCAGAAGATTCAGAAGCAGCACAGTTTACAGAGCCAGAGCTTCGGGCATTTAGAGAAAAAAAGAAAGTGGTTTATCTCACTTTTGACGATGGGCCTAGTTCAAACATTACTCCTAAACTTCTGGATACACTCAAGAAATACAATGTAAAAGGGACATTTTTTTTGGTGGGATACTGCGTCAAGGCGCAACCCCGAATCGTAAAACGGATTTATGACGAAGGGCATGCTATAGGTAACCATTCTTATACTCACCTCTTTAACAAGGTATATAGAAGCTGGGGCACGCTTTATGAAGAGGTGCTCAAAACCAACCAAGCCATAGCTACAGCAATTCCTGGATATGACTGTAAGCTATTTCGTGCGCCTGGTGGCAGTAAGCCTTTTTTAAGGCGTAGCTACAAGGACAGCTTGCAGGCGGCAGGCTTCAAAATATATGATTGGAACTGTATGAACGGTGATGCTGTGCGTAGACCGCCTTCGCCAGATCGTCTCTACCGCAATGTGGTTCGTTCAGCGGGTAAGCAAAAGCGTGTGATTGTGCTCATGCATGACAGCCAAAATCACCACAATACACTCAAGTCTCTGCCCAGAGTTATACAGTATTTCAAAGATATGAACTACGAATTTCTGACCATTTCTGAAGATACGAAAGAGCTATTTTTACAGTAAAAAAATAGAAAAAGTTTGTTTTGTGGGTACATGGTATGCATAAAACAGCTCAAAGAGATGTCATTTGTTCTAGTGTTACTCTCTTTTTAGCCTTTCAGCATGAGAGTAGATATTAAAGCTATGTCCTCTTGAGAAGCCTATGAGGGTGATATTCATGCGTTGTGCCAACTCTACAGCCAAACTCGAGGGCGCGCCCACTGCTACCACCATTCCCAGACCAGCCAAAGCTGCTTTTTGAACCAACTCAAAACCTGCTCTGCCGCTCAGAAACAAAATTTTATGATCGGGATTAATTTTTTTTGAGTACAATTCACCCACTACTTTATCTACAGCGTTATGACGACCTATGTCTTCTTTTAAGCAAAGTAGATTACCTTGTGCATCAAAGATAGCTGCCGCATGCAGTCCACCCGTGTGTCTAAAAAGTAACTGAGTATTGGCGAGTTGGTCAGACAAGTTGCAAACCACAGTCGGGCTGATCCTTTCCTCAAATACGATTGCCCTACTACAATGGAGATTCACCTGTTCTAGTGATGCCTTGCCACAAATGCCGCAACTAGAACTCATGTAAAGATGCCTTTCGCTGCTAACTAATTGTGGAACAATGCCTTTTTTTAGCACAATTTTGAGGACATTGCCCTGAGCTTCGGGAGGAACTTGAGGGCAATGGAAAACTTTTTCTATTTCCTTGGTATTGCGGATGATTCCCTCAGTAAGCAAAAATCCCAATGCCAACTCATAGTCGGCATTGGGAGTGCGCATGGTAACGGCCATGCTTTTTTCCTGTAAAAGTCCATCCACATCAAACAACAGGCGAAGTTCAAGGGGTTCTTCTGAAACAACCAAGTCATCCAAGCTCAAAAACTGTTTCTCTTTATATTTGAGGATAGCTACTGGCTTGATAGGCTGTTTCATCGGCTTTACTTTTTACCTGTAAAGTATTTGAGACGGGTAATCTCGCGATCATTCAGAAAGCGGTATTGACCACGGGGAATATTTTCTTTAGTAAGCCCTGCATAAACCGTACGGTCTAGCCTCACTACGTCGTAGCCGAAGGACTCAAAAATTCGCCTCACAATTCGGTTGCGACCTTCATGTATTTCTATACCTAGCTGTCGTGCGTCTTCGGTTAGCAAAGCAAGAGCATCAGGCTTAATGGGGCCATCTTCTAGTGTAATGCCTTCATTTATAGCTTTAAAGTCCTCTTCTTTGATGCCTTTGTCTAGCTCTATTCTATAAATCTTTTTAACCTGATGAGAAGGGTGTGTCAGCTTTTTGGCCAACTCACCATCATTGGTAAAGAGCAACAAACCAGTCGTATCACGGTCTAAACGCCCTACAGGATAAATTCTTTCTTTACAAGCACCTTCCACCAACTCCATTACCGTATGGCGTTCGTGAGGATCTTCGGTGGTGGTAATGTAGTCCTTGGGTTTATTGAGCAGTAAGTAAACCAACTTTTCAGGCGAAACCAACTTGCCTTTGAAATGTACTTGGTCACCAGACTGTACTTTGTAGCCCATCTCGCGAATAATTTCGTCATTGACTGTTACCTGGCCGTTGCGTATCAGCTCATCGGCTTCACGACGCGAGGCGATGCCCGCCTGTGCCAGATAGCGGTTCAAGCGGATACCTGCATCGTCTTCTTCTACAGATTGTCTATCGTTTTTTTTTTCGCTGAAAGGCTTTTTAGGCGCACCATGCGTAGATTTTCCTCTGCCAAACTTAGTACTGCTAGACGATGTTTGATCTTCGTTTAAGCCATCAAAATTGTCTGAAAGATCATTGACAAAGTCTTCAGCGATTTTTTCTGAGTCTTTAGGTGAAGCAGAAAGGGCTTCTTTTTCATATCCGACAGTTTTTTTACGGTCGCCAAACTTAGGTCTGTCGTCGTATTGCGGCTTGTCGCTGCGGTTATCGTCGCCAAAGCGTTTGCGTTCAAAGCCTCCGCCAGAGCG
>RDZD01000048.1 GCA_004293815.1 Cytophagales bacterium
CGTACAGCCAAAGAGGCTTTTACTGAAAAAAAGGGCAATTTGATGCAGATGAACCTGCTTTTGGTAGCCATGTTGCAAGATATCAAAATAGAAGCCTATCCTGTACTGCTCAGCACACGCAGCAACGGAACTTTATATGATGAATTTCCCGATATTAAAATGCTAAACTATGTGCTGACAGAAGTAATCATAGACGGCAAGTCTTATCTAATAGATTTGTCAGAAAAATATGCCCCAGTTGGCATTCTTTCTGATGAAGCCTACAACCGCCAAGCCTGGCGCGTGCATGACAGCAAACAACCTTGTGTAACTTAACGCTGACCGAAGACGGTGTTTTTGAAGGTGATATTCAGAAACTTTACAAAGAGCAGGCAGCTTTTGACCAAAGGCGTGTTATCGATAACCAAGAGGAGCAATACAAGACAAACCTCATGAAAGATGTCACAATTGGGCAGTTTAGCAATATTGAAATCAAAGATTTGAAAGAAATAGAGCTCCCTCTTACTATAAAATACCACTTGAAAACCAACAAACAAGCTGATCAAGCAAGTAATTTATTGTATTTCAGCCCTATGCTTTCTTTTGCCATTACTGAGAATGTCTTTAAAAGCCCAGAGCGTGAATCCCCTGTAGATTTTCCTTACCAGATAGAAGATAGCTATGTCTTAAACCTCACTATTCCAGCCAACTATGTGGTTGAGGAGTTACCCAAGTCTCTGAATTATTACTTACCCAACAAAGACGCTGGTTTTAGGTTTGGTATTGTCCAAAATGAGCCAGGTAAACTTCAGATTACAAGCAAAATCACTATTCGTAAAACACTCTTCACTCCTGAGGAATATCCTGAACTGAAGAAGCTGTATGACCAGATAGTTAATAAGCATTAAAACAAAGCGTTATTGAAATTAAGTAAAATTAATATTTGCTCTTATGAAAGATAAACTTCTTTTTTACGCGCTATTTTTTTACAGCTTTTTTGCGCAAGCGCAAGGCCCAGAGCCTCATACTTTTGGTCAGGTTCAACACTCTGACTTTGATATCAAGTTCGAACCAGACCCAGAAACAGAAGCCATTGTACTTCAACACTCTGTAGCACACAGGTTCGCATACAGAAAAGATGCCGATGCTCTGAGCTTATCTGGTTACAAAGCTAAAATCAGTTTATATCCCAATCTCTTTTCTGCCACATTTATACGCATCAAAATCCAGAAAAAATCAGCCCTTGATGAAGGTAACTTTGTGCTGCCTTATTACTTTGACCCTAAGGAGAAAGATTACAAAGAGGGCTACGATGTTGTAGAAGGCTATACCTATAACCTGCGCGGCAACACCATTGAAAAAACAGCTTTGGCCCAAGAAAACATTGCTGATATTAAGATAAAAGAAGATATGGGCGAGTTGAGGATTACCATGCCGAAAGTAGAAGAAGGCTCGATTATTGAACTGCGCTACATCCGCAACTCCCCCTATTCACGCTTTATTGAACCTTGGGAGTTCCAAGGTACTTATCCAACTCTATTCAGCCAGTTTCATGCACAGTTTTCTTCTGTAGACTTCACTATTGCAGCTCGCAACCATAACCGACCATACGCTCCTAAGTCATTTGTTGAAAAAAACTCTACGCTTAGATCAAGGAAAGATAAAAACAAGTACCCAGAAGAGAGTAACATAGCCTACTATCTACGTACCAATATGAATGCGGAGCATAAAACCATTGGCAAAATCACGCGCAGGGTATTAGAAGGACGAGTGATGTACTCAGATCAATGGGGGAATAATCTGCGGGTTCTGACAAACCCTGTAATACAAGAATATGATACTTTGGTGTTGAACACCTTAGCATGGGAGGCTCAAAACGTGCCTGCTTTTAAAGAAGAAGCTTATATGACAGCCATGAGAGACCACGTCATGAGTTTAGATTTTGCATATGTTGCCAAAGCTACAATAGAGGGCGGCTTTTCTATCAATTTTTAAAGCGTTATAACTTTGAGCATAGCCTAAACTTACGCAATAGTGCCGTCA
The DNA here is from genome assembly GCA_004293815.1 of Cytophagales bacterium. Taxonomy (GTDB): domain Bacteria; phylum Bacteroidota; class Bacteroidia; order Cytophagales; family Bernardetiaceae; genus RDZD01. The sequence continues at coordinate 2,023 of RDZD01000048.1, forward strand.
ATGAGGCAGCGCATGAAGTAGCAGACAAGCGCAATACTCCCCTTCAAAAAGTACAAGCAATGGCCACTTACGTCAAGAACAGGGTGGCACTAGAAAATAAACATGGAATAGATGATAAAAAACGTACAGCCAAAGAGGCTTTTACTGAAAAAAAGGGCAATTTGATGCAGATGAACCTGCTTTTGGTAGCCATGTTGCAAGATATCAAAATAGAAGCCTAT
>RDZD01000040.1 GCA_004293815.1 Cytophagales bacterium
GACGAGTTTTTACAGCCGTTACGCCCAACACGGACAGGCGCGCCGTGCATTTCAAGAAGCTCAATTAGACATCAAAAAGCAACATCCTGAGCCCTATTTCTGGGGTGCTTTTGTGATGAGTGGGGAATAATTGTTGATTTAACAGTGTTGATCAAAAACCAGCATAGGCATCAACTTGCCTGTGCTGGTTTTGTGTCTTGTCCCACAGCATGCTTTGATAAAATACGAAGTTTGCGGGACAAATTACTAGACACTAGAAATTAGAAACCACTATGGATTGAACAAAACATTTGACGCTGGTTTTCGTATAAAATGTTCGACTATGGTTGCCTCTTTTTATTCATTTTCTTAACGTCGTTACAAAATAGCTATGTTTGCTCTAAAATCTAAAAATTTACTGCTTTGTCTCTCTATTTGCGTGACCCTTTTTGCAGCCTGCAGTTCTAAAAGAGTCTATGATGATTATCAGAGTATGCCAGATTTAAATGTATTCTGGCCTAAAGCTGATGTAAAAACCTTTGACATCAACATTGAGCAAGGTGGTGCCTTTAATGGATTTTTAGTTGTTCGCCACTCTTTTATGATTGGTATTTCCAATATTCCTGTTGAAACTGAGCTGACCTCACCAAGCGGTAAAAAAATTAATAAAACGCACCAAGTGGCTCTCCGAAATGCTGAAGGCAAAGTGATTGGCGAAGCTATAGGCGAAACCACAGATCTTAAATTTGCCTTGCCCGAGCTAAGTCAGCTAGATGAAACAGGAACTTATAAGTTCACTGTCAGGCATATATCCGAAATGCCTACTATTACAGGTATTACACAAGTGGGCATAGAACTAGACAAACAATAAAGGGAGTCAGAAGTAAGAACTTTTTGAATCCAAATTTGCTTTTGGAACAAATAGAAGCTATTTTTGCCAAAAATAACCAACTATGAAGGATCTTTTCAACATGATGGGCAAAATGAAGGAAGTGCAAGCCAAACTTCAAGAAGCCCAAGACAATTTGGTCACTATCATTGCTGATGGCGAGTCTGGCGGGGGGATGGTCAAGGCTACTGCAAACGGCAAAAAACAACTCGTCAAATTAGTCATTGACCAAGATGTTATTAACCCTCAAGACCAAGAAATGCTCCAAGATTTGGTGGTCGCAGCTGTTAACAAAGCCCTTCAAGATGCTGAACTAAAGGCTCAAGCTTATTTACAAAAAAGTACCGAAGGACTAATGCCCAATATTCCAGGTATGGATTTTGACAAACTCGGCTAATAGTTTTTTGCCAATGGACATAAAACTAGCTGTTGTGATACTCAACTACAACGGCCAAGAATTTCTTAAGGCGTTCCTAGCGGGGGTTTGTCATCATTCAAGCATTGAGGCTGTTGAGGTGGTGGTGGCTGACAATGCTTCTACAGATGACTCGCTGGCATTTTTGGCGGCTAATTTCCCTCGGGTGCGCGTGATAGCCCTACCCCAAAACTACGGTTTTAGTAAAGGTTATAACGAAGCACTCAAGCAGATTGAAGCGCAGTATTATGTGTTGCTTAACTCAGATGTGGAGGTATCTGTGCGGTGGATTCAGCCCATTTTGTCTTTACTAGAAACACATCCTGAGGTGGGGGCAGCGCAGCCAAAGATAATGGCCTATGCTCAGAAAACACATTTTGAATATGCTGGAGCGTCTGGCGGTTATTTGGATGCACTCGGCTATCCTTATTGTCGGGGGCGACTTTTTGATACCTGCGAACCCGATCAAGGACAGTATGATGAACCAACCGAAGTTTTTTGGGCAACAGGAGCCTGCCTTTTTGTTAGAGCAAGCCTCTATCATCAATTAGGCGGTTTAGACGATGATTTTTTTGCGCACATGGAAGAAATTGACTTTTGTTGGCGGCTCAAAAATGCAGGTCATAAGCTTTGGGTAGTGCCCCAAAGCGTTGTGTATCATGTGGGTGGTGGGACGCTTAATAAAATCAATCCACGCAAAACTTTTCTAAATTTTCGCAATAATTTGATGATGTTACACAAAAACCTGCCTGCTTCTTATCTTTTTTGTGTCATTTTTGCGAGGCTTTGTTTAGATGGTTTGGCGGGTTTGCAATTTTTGGCCAAAAGGCAATGGGCACACTGTTGGGCTATTGTCAAAGCGCACTGGGCTTACTATGCGGCATGGCCTAGTCTGCAATCTAAGCGTAAGGCAATCAAATTGTTTAAAAAACACGAAGCCTATGCCGAAACAAAGCCCATAAGCATCATTTGGCAATACTTTTTCAGAAAAAGAAAGCATTTTTCTGATATCAAGTTCTAAGACAAACGCACAGGTATTTCCATAGATTTGAGATAGGTTTTTAGCTCAGGAATACGCATAGTGCCGTAATGAAATACCCCAGCAGCCAGTGCAGCGTCCACTCGCGCTACTCTAAAGACCTCTTCAAAATGCGGCATCGTCCCCGCGCCACCCGAAGCAATGAGCGGAATACTAAGTACTTGACTCAGGCTTAAGAGTGGTTCTAAAGCAAATCCGCTTTGTACACCATCGTTGTCCATAGAAGTGAACAGAATTTCTCCAGCTCCCAGCTTTTCTGCCTCCAAAGCCCATTCAAGCAATCCTAGTTGGGTGGCCACACGTCCGCCGCTCAGGTACACACGCCAGCCCTCAGGGGTGTGGCGCGCGTCTATGGCCACCACAACGCACTGAACACCAAATTTTTGACTAAACTCGTGGATCAATTCAGGCTTTCGTACAGCAGCGGAGTTGATAGAAATCTTATCTGCGCCAGCCATCAGCAAATCTTGAACGTCTTGAATCTCAGCAATACCTCCCCCCACAGTAAAAGGAATGTTGATACTGCGCGCCACCGCTTCCACCCAGTCCAGTCTGATGCGGCGGCTTTCGTGGCTGGCTGAAATATCTAAAAACACCAGTTCGTCTGCGCCCTCGTCTGCATATTTTTTTGCTAGCTCTACAGGGTCGCCAGCATCTCTGATGTCCTCGAAGCGAACACCCTTTACGGTGCGGCCATTTTTGATGTCTAAACAAGCAATAATGCGCTTGGCAAGCTTAAAAACAGGCTTTATAGGGTTACTTATTTGCGATTCTGCCATGTGCTAAGGTCTTTGAGAGTAATTTTTTCTTCTAAAAGAGCTTTGCCAATAATGACACCGCTCATGCCGAGAGCTTCACAATCTGCCAAATCTTGTACACTTCTTACACCTCCGCTAGCTATGAGCCGAAGACTAGGGAATCTACTCAATAATTCTTTGTACAAGCTCAAAGCAGGCCCTGCAAAAGTGCCATCATGACTGATATCGGTACAAAAACACCAGCGCAAGCCAGCCATGAGCCATTTGTTCATGGCATCAAAAATGGAAATTTGTGTTTGTTCCGTCCAGCCACTAACTGCTAAAAAGCCATTTCTAACATCGGCGGCTAATAAAATTTTTTCCGAGCCAAAATGTGTAAGCCAGTCTGCGAACGTCTCAGGAGCTTTGACGGCCAGAGAACCTACCGTGATTTGGGCTGCACCTGCGTCTAGTACACTTTGAGCCTGATCTTTAGTCCTGATGCCTCCACCAAAATCAATGATTAGGCTGGTTTTAGACGCAATTTGTTCTAAAATATACAAATGAACAGGTTCGCCTGCTTTTGCCCCATCGAGATCCACCAAATGAAGGCGTTTGAGGCCAGCAGCCTCATAAGACAAGGCTAAATCAAGGGGACTGGTCTTGTAAACCGTTTTTTGTGCATAATCACCTTGATAGAGGCGCACACATTGGCCATTAATAAGGTCTAGGGCTGGTATGGGCTGGGTTGGCGAATAAGTCATGGAGGAAGTGCTTTGGGCTTGACAAAGGTGCTTTGTTTTTTCTAAACAAACAAATGAAATTTAAGAAGAACGCCATTGTGGGAATGACTATTTTTTCAATAAAACAAAAAGACGGAAAAGAATCTGCTCGTTTTTTTCTTAAAGCCAAAGTCAGTCAATCCAGAAAAAAGCATGCGTCCCCCATTGCTGAATAAGTATAACCGTTTAGCAATCAATCTTGAAAGTTCAGATATGAGTTTCTGAGCTTATTTTTACACACTTTTGTCAAAACTTTTGGTTGGCTAATCAGTTCTTTAAAAAAAATATAGTCAAGCAAAAAGTTAAAATCATTTTTTTGTCTTAAATTGCAAACCTAACTAGCGGCTATAGAACTTTATACTAACTTTGTTATCAAGCCAAGAAACGAAGCTCTCTGCTCGTTCTTTCTTGGCTCACTACTACATTTGCTGTTGTAGAGCTCTTATGAGCTTTCTTTACACATTCAATGCTATGAAAAAGTATATCATTTATGTATGTGTTTGTTTATTCAACGTCTGCGCGACGCACATACTTCAAGCCCAGTCAGACATTGCACTGCCCATTCAAGCACCCAAAAAAGCACCCGTGGTGTCTTTTGTTCAAAACAAAAATCAATGGAGTCGGGAGGTGCAATACAGAGCCGATATTCCCTCTGGATTTCTGTTTTTGAAGCAAAATAGCCTCATCTATTCCTTTTATGACGCGCTCCGAATAGATGAGCTGAGACACGGCCATACCGAAGGCCATGCCCATACTGAATATCTATACAAAGATTCTGACCGCGAGACCATCAAAGCGGCGGCTTTTGAGGTGGAGTTTGTGGGTGCAAACGATAGCCCCAATCTCCTGCCCGAACAACCAGGAACCATGCCACGCAACTACTTTTTGGGCAACGACCCCAGTAAGTATGCTAGCAATGTGCCCTCGTTTGGTAAAATGACATACCAGAACATCTATCCTAATACCGATTTAAGAATTTTTTTAAAAGAGGATCATCTCAAATACGAATTAGAGCTGAAAGCAGGTACAGACCCAGAGCAAATAAGAATGCGCTACAAAGGGGCCGAAAAAATAGAGCTTATTAATGGCGATTTGCACATACTCACTGCTGTACATCGTGTGATAGAACAAAAACCGTATTGCTATCAGGTTATTGACGGAAAGGAAGTTCAAGTACCTTCTAAGTTTATCCTCAAAAACAACACCCTCTCTTTTGACTTTCCTGAAGGTTTTAATAAAAACTACAATCTGGTTATAGATCCTGTTTTGGTGTTTTCCACCTTTTCAGGATCTTTTGCTGACAATTGGGGTATTACGGCCACTTATGATAGCAAAAGCAATCTTTATTCTGGAGGTACTGTCTTTGGGTCTGGTTTTCCCACCACCATAGGCGCATTTGATGTTAGCTTCAATGATAACATCGATATTGGCATTATGAAGTATAATCCCACTGGCACGGCGGCTCTTTATGCCACATACATTGGTGGTAACTCTGTGGAAGGCCCACACAGCTTGATTGCAGACGATACAGACGATTTATTTATCATGGGTACCACTAGTTCTAATAACTATCCCACTTCAGCTGGTGCCTATGATGCCAGTTTTTCTGGTGGTATACCTCTCACAGACTTGTTTGGTGGCGGTTCTTACGGTTACCCTAATGGCTCTGATATTTTCATTTCTAAGCTGAATCCTAGTGGCAGCACACTTTTGGCCTCCACATTTGTGGGCGGTGCACGCAACGACGGCTTAAATCAACTTGGCGAAGCACTCACTAAGAACTACGGTGACCAGATGCGGGGAGACTTGGCCTTTGATGCAGCTGGCAACGTTTATGTAGCTTCTGTAACGCGCTCGCCCGATTTCCCCATAGTCAGTGCGGCTTTTCCTAGCTACGGTGGTAGTCAGCAAGACGCGGTGGTTTTTAAGCTCAATCCCACCCTCAATACCATGATTTGGAGTACCTTTTATGGCGGTAATGGCTTAGATGCCGCTCATTCCATCAAACTCAACTCGGCGGGCAAAGTCTATATTACAGGAGGTACTAACAGTAACAATCTCCCTTCTACTTCTGGTGTTTATCAGTTTTTATATCAAGGCGGCATAGATGCTTTTGTGGCACGCTTCAGTGCGGATGGCGCGTATGAAGTGGGCACGTATGTAGGCACTTCATCCTACAACCAAGCCTATTTGATGGATATTGACGAAGCGGGTTCAGTCTATCTCTTTGGACAAACTCAAGGTACCTATCCCGTCATAGGGGCTGTGTACTCCAATCCCAATAGTGGGCAATTCATTCATAAATTATCGCCCAATTTAGTTTCCACCTCTTTTAGTACAACCATAGGTACAGGACGCTCCACGCCAGATATTTCACCCACAAGCTTCTTGGTAAATTCTTGTAATCAAATTTATCTTTCGGGCTGGGGGGGAGTGACCAACAATCGTCCAGTTTATATGGGACTAAGTACTACAACAGGCTTGCCTGTGGGTGGTGGGCCTATTAAATCTACAACTACTGGCAATGATTTTTATTTGATGATATTGAGCAGCAATGCTTCTTCCTTTCTTTATGGATCGTTTTTTGGAGAAGACGGTCCACGTGGTGAGCATGTGGACGGTGGTACAAGCCGTTTTGACCGAAAAACTGGCTCAATTTACCACGCTGTCTGTGCCTGTGGTGGTAGTGGATTTCCCACCACGCCTGGTGCTTGGTCAAGAACAAACAACAGTACAAACTGTAACAATGCAGCCTTCAAAATTGACTTTGATAGCTTAAAAGCGGCTTTTAATACTCGTGATGTAAATGGCGTAGTAGGTGTTACAGATGGTTGTGCGCCGCTTCGCCTGCGTTTTGACAACTTGAGTGTAGGTGCTACAAGTTATGAATGGACTTTCGACACAATCTCAGTTTCTACAGATGTTACTGGTATTTGGGTTACCTTCGAAACAGCGGGTGTGTATCAAATCCGACTCATTGCACGAAACCCCATTCTCTGCAAAAGTCGCGATACGGCTTTTATGACTATTAAGGTCATAGAAGCCAACTTTAAAGTGAATGGGCCATTCAAAATCTGTCAGGGGCAGTCTGTCAAGCTCAAAGCCAGCGGTGGAGGCAAATATTTATGGAAGCCCGATTCTACGCTCAGTTGTAGTACCTGTGCAGAGCCTACGGCTACTCCTCCCGTGACTACGACTTATCTGGTCAGCATAGAAGCTGCCAATGGTTGTAAGAAAGATACCTCTATTTTAGTGGAGGTTCTGCCCCCTCTCAAGCCTAACTTTAAAGTCAAGTTAGAAAATCCTTGCGATACTGTTACTAAGGTTACCATCATTAACGAAAGCGAAGGAGTCAAGAATTATATCTGGACGGGACCTTTTGGTACGTCTACGCTGGCCAACCCTCCGCCCTTTACGGTGAGCGGGGTAGGTGAATACACGATCAAGCTGGTGGTATCCAATGAAAATTGTAGGGATTCTATAACCAAAAAGTTTAGTATATTTAAAAACAACATCAGGCTACCACGTGACACTGTCATCTGCAAGGGGCAACGTGTCAAACTCTCGGCTGGTGGTGGCAGTGCTTATTCTTGGTCTCCTGGCAAATCTCTGAGCGATAGTACAATCGCTGAGCCTATTGCTTCGCCCACAGAAACCACGGTTTATACACTGACGATTAAAGGAAAAGGTGACTGCGTTAAAATTGTGCCCATAAAAGTGACTGTCTTGCCTTTGGCAAAAGCCGATTTTGATATAGAGCTGGACGGAATCTGTGACTCGCTGCCTACTGTACGTCTTATCAATAAGAGTGAAGGGACAAAGTTTTTGTGGCGATTCGGCGATGGGCGCACTTCTACACTCAAAGATCCGCCGCCTTTTAGCTATGCCAAAGCGGGACGCTACGTTATTTCTTTGGTAGTGGAGCAGAGCGGAGCTTGTGGGGATTCTCTTGCCAAGCCCTTAGAAATTTTCCTAAATGGCTTTAATGTATCTCCTGATACCACTATTTGTTTTGGCGAGTCGGCTCGGCTCTTTGCCTCGGGAGGTTCGGCTTACGTCTGGTCGCCAGCTGAGTCGCTCAATAATCCCAATATTCCAAATCCTATAGCCAAGCCAAACATGACCACCATCTACAAAGTAACTATAGACGGGAAAAATGGCTGTAAATTTGATACTTCTGTTACTGTAACAGTATTGCCTGAGGTCAAGGCTGACTTTGAGGTAAAACTCAGCGGAGGTTGTGATAAACTGCCTTTAGTTGAAATCAAAAATAAAAGCACAGGAGCTAAAACCTATTTTTGGGACTTTGGTAACGGCAAAACTTCTACAGCTGAGAATCCTCCGCCTTTCAACTACACCGCCGAAGGCACCTACACCATTATTTTGAAAGCAAATAATGGACGTTGTAGTGATACCGCAGGCCAAAAATTAGTTATCAGAATCGATAAACTAAGCAATATCCTCAAAGGTCTCAAAGTGCCTAATGATACGTTGGTCTGTGTGGGCAGTGGTGTACAACTCTTTGCCACTGGTGGCCAAAACTACCGATGGACTCCCAGCACTGGTCTGAGCAACCCCAATATTCCTAATCCCATAGCTACACCAAGCACCACCACCCGCTATACTGTAACTATTTCCAATGAAGGAGGTTGTTCTGTAGATACCAGTTTGACAGTGAGAGTGGTTCCCGATATTGCTCTAGACTTTGTTGTACAAGCTTCTTCGGATTGTGGTAAACCCTCTACGGTGAGTTTTGAAAATAAAAGCCAAGGTGCTGATGAGTACATTTGGATTATGGGTAATGGTGATACGCTGCGTGGCGTGAAGCCCAGTCCTTATACCTACAAGGCAGCAGGAAAGTACAAAGTGTCTCTGCTGGGGAAAAATGGCGTTTGTGATAAAACCGCTTCTGTAGAGCTACTCATTGACAATGTCTTGCCGCCAAATGTCATTACACCGAACGGCGATGGCAAGAATGATTTCTTTGAGATAGATAAAGTAACCACAGGTTGGAAAGTAAAAATTTATGATCGCTGGGAAAAGCTCGTTTTTGAGTCTGATGACTATCAAAACGATTGGGGCAAAGACACTCAAGCCACTACTTACTACTACCTCCTGACCTCTCCAGAAGGACGCACTTGCAGGGGCTGGATACAGGTATTGAGATAAGCGATTGCCTGTTTCTGGTGTATCTGTGTTGCAGATATACCAGAAACAGGCAATTTTGTATCATTTTTTTAGATTACTCACAGATAAAAACATGTTTTCATACCTTCAGGGCTTATTTGTTCGTAAAGAACCCACTTTTGCAGTTATTGACGTAAATGGTGTAGGTTATGAGGTGCGTGTGCCGTTGAGCACTTACACCCATATCAAAAATTTGGACAGGGGAAAGCTCTACGTTCATTTAAGCATCAAGGAAGACGCTCATACGCTTTATGCTTTCCATTCCGAAAACGAAAAAGCCTTTTTTTTAGATTTACTTTCCGTTTCAGGTGTGGGGCCTTCCACAGCTCTTGTCATGTTGTCTTCTGGCACTGCCGCCGAAATCAAACAGTACATAGCCAAACAAGACGTGGTAGCCTTGCAAGGCATTAAAGGTATAGGCAAAAAAACAGCTGAAAGGATTGTGCTAGAGCTAAAAGAAAAAATAAGCAAGCAGGTTACGATTGCAGAATATGCCCCTATCACTCAGCTAGACAGTCAGGTAAGAGAAGAGGCCGTTCTCGCGCTCGTTACGCTTGGCTACACACGTGCTGTGGCCGAGAAGCAAATTGGCATGGCCATCAAGAAGCATGGTTCTGAACTCAGCCTTGAAGACCTCATCTTACAGGTGTTGCGCGAGGGTTAGAAAATAAAGCCCTTATTAGAATAAAAGACTCAACAAACATTTAGAAGACGTGATAAAGAAGTGTACTAATCGCGTCTATAGATATTGTGAAGAATATTCTGTGGTAGTTTTTGTAAGAAAGTAAAGTTTTGTACTAGTTTGTCCTTATCACAGAAATAAAAATAAACATATTCAGTTTTGGGTGTGCCGTTTGGATGAGTAGTCTGAATAGGATAGCGTGCTGCAATATGGCCTTTAAACGTCAGCGCAATATAATAATGCTTTTGTTCTGAGGAAGCTAAAGTAGTTTTTCCCATAGCATCCATATTGTACGTCAAAACCGTAACCAAGGAGTCAGAGACAAAGTTTAGTTTGTACTCGGTGGGTTTATTTGTCCAAATGACTAAAGAGTCGCCGCCTGGTGCAGGTCGTCTAGCCACGTCTTCTAGTTTGGCCACCAAACGCCACTGAGAGTTTTTGATCAACGCCATAAACTCATCTGTAGTCTTGATAGGCATTTGTGCGCCATCTTCGCAGGGCTGGTACATTTCTCGCAAGAGACCAACTTGAGAACTTTCTTGACAACCTAGCATAGACAAAGCTAATACCAACAAGATGTAGAATATGGGTAATCGTTGCATAATAATAAACAGTGTTTGAAAGAAATTGTGATAATTAAACAGTATTTGAAAGCAAATAAGTAACAATACACAATAGTGTATTTCATAGCTGGATTTAAATCTTCTATTTTGGATATCATTCCGAGCAAAGCGAAGAATCTGACTAGATACTCCGCTTTGTGCAGAACAACAAAACTATACTTTTAAGATATCTAACTGCTTAAGTTTATAGATATAGTTTTGATTACGGTAATAAACTATCATCTTACACATTAAAAGCTAGTACACACCATTAACGAAACAATAAGTCTCTTGAATTTGTATGTTATATTCTGCTTTAGAAGGTTTTATAATCAAATACTATCCAAGAGATTTAAACCACTGAATAATATTTGATGACAAGGAAGATACTATTCTACAATTAAACGTAGTGTTTCGATAGCAGTTCCATTTTGAATCATTACAAAATAAAAGCCAGCTTTTAACCCTCTTATATCTAAAACAGTTTGACGGGACAGTGTGGTATAAAAAACTTTCTCGACACCTTTTAAGTCTCTCACAGAGATGGACAGTGCATTAGGTGATACTTGAATATCCTCTTTTACAGCTACCACCACATAGCCGTTAGCGGGATTTGGCGAGAGTGTTGCCCATGAAGGTATTCGGAATGGGCAAGCGCGTGTCCAATAGTCTGTGTCAGACTGAATACCCCCGCAACCATTGACTACAGAGACCTTCACTGTTCCAATACTACTACTGCCATAATCTGTCCAGTCTACTACGATTTGATTAGTACCCGAACCCCCTATTATGGTACCGCCTGTAACAGTCCAGTTGTAAATCACGCCTGTCATAAGACTTTCGGGATAACCAGGCAGGTCTGCTGTAAATTCTGACCTTTGGGCATTACAAAGATCCCAAACATTAGCCACAGTAGCGCTTAGAGTGGGCGAGTTGATTATCGGAGCTGTGGCAATACCGCCAAACCATAACTTATGCTCAACCCAACTGCCTGTTCCACAAGGAGCAATAATACCTAAAGAGTCTAAGAGTTTTAATCGTAGCAATATGGTTACTTCTCCTTTGTAAGTAGGGCTTGTGTTTGTTACAGTAATCACATTCGCGATAGGTGAGGTGGTGGTGAAACTGGCAACACCTGATGGCAGCACTTGCCACTCATAGGTAAATCCAGAATGCGAAGATGTCCCTATTGCGATAGAATTTCCGTAGCATACACGAGATGTACCTGTTTCAGGCGTTAATTTAATAGAGGACAAAATCCCTATACAAGATTTACTCAATACAAATGTACTTCTGTAGCTCTCTAACTGACACTTCATGCGTTTAAGTTGCTCTTTTGAAAACATTTTTGGGCAGGAGGAATAGTCCATAAAGTTTTCGTTCATATTTTTATGCCCGCAAGCATAAGTTATGGCGCAGTCATACCTTGCGGTGTCTGTAGGGGTGTCTTCGCAAAGGTCGCCTGATGTATAGCCACATGAGGTAGTACAGTTGTCGGTAAAAGTGTGGAGAAGCCCTAACCAGTGTCCGATTTCATGTGCGGCTAGCTTGTATGGAGGAGCATAGAATCCAAAGACTTTGTCGGTTAGTACCACGCCTGATAATAGAGGCCTTACTAAGTCGTATTCAGGAAAAGTAGCATAGCCTAATATACCACCATAAAGAGGGCATATCCATACATTGAGATATTTTGTTCTAGGCCAAGCATCAAGCCCTCCGCTCGAGTAGTGCTTAACGATGTATTCACTGTTAGTAGCTACTGTGCTAGTATCAATGTCATCAAATGAGTCGTCAATAAAATGACTTTTGTCAGTTATTCTGCGTTCTATACCGCTATGTGGATTCCCTAATGGATCAACTGCCGCCTTCACAAAACGTATCCTTGTGTTGCCAGAAAACAAATCAGCGAAGTCTGGGTCTAGAGTAGTTTGAATAGGATGACTCCCTTCAAAAACACGATTAAGTTCATATATCAAGTTTTCTAATTGAGAGTCAGCAATTGGGTATATGGTCAAACTTGCCTGATTTTGAACTACATGAAAAACTACTGGAATAAGATAATCATTGTCAAGGCAATCGTAATAAGGATCGTCGCAGTCACCTGTCAGACGCTTATTCTTCATCATGTCCAGTACTTCTTGGCGCATGGCAGCGTAAGTGCTAGGGGCTAATTTAGTACCACAACCCATCTGAGCGAGTAATTCCCCCCCCCATCAACAAACATGCCATTGTTAGGCAAATAAATTGTAAATTTTTCATGATTTTTAAAATCTAAAAGTTAATCTGGTTTATAGATATCATAATCAATGAGAGTAGGCTTATCTCGATAGGTGTGATCACACACCAGTTTATTTTGGTTGCAAAAATATAAATAGTCGTAGTAAGTTTTAGATGGCACCTTGACGATTGTCCTAATAGCCACTTTGCCCATAGGCGTGCGTATATACTCATATTTGATCGTGTTAGTATGCTCAAATATTTCGTTTCCTACACTGTCTACCTTGAAGAAAACCACATTGGCAATAGAATCGTTGTCAAAAGACAGCTTGATAGCTCTTGGCCCACCGTCCCAAATTTTAAGAGGGTTGCCTGTTGGGTCTTCGGTCATAGTAATATCGTAGAATTGTGCGGCCAAACGCCACTTAGAACGCCTCAAGAGCGTTCTAAATTCTTCTATGGTCTGAACGTCTAGCTGCTCGCCATCTTTACAATGTGAATAGATATCTGTAAGCGGTTCATCTACGATTAAATCTTCTGAGGAATTCTGGCAGCCAAGTAGGGCTATAATTACAGCAGAAGCGGTAGCAGCTTCTCTAATAAGTCTAAACATAAAAAAGAAAATTTAAAAATCAGCGATAAGATTCGTAAAAACTAGGCTTGTGCTATAATGGAATTTTCAAATTAAGCTTATCTAAACTAATTATCAAAGAGAGACATATAACTTTTTTACAACTACACAAAAAACATCCAATTTGCACTAAAATAAATTCATTAACCTAGGGTCGTAGAATATTGGCTCACAGCAACTGACCTGCAATGTAGCCAGTAGTCCAGGCCGCCTGAAAGTTGAATCCGCCCGTGATGCCGTCTATGTCTAGCACCTCGCCCGTAAAATAAAGGTTTGGTACATGCTTGGACTGCATCGTACGAAAATCTACGTCTGAAAGAGACACACCACCCGCCGTTACAAATTCTTCTTTGAAGGTCGTTTTGCCACAGACCTCAAATACATCGTTGGTGAGCAAACTCAGTAATTTGTTTTGTTGGCTTTTGTTCATTTCCGACCACTTACGTTGGGGTTCTATTTGGCTTCGCAAACAAATATTTTCCCAAAGCCTTTTGGCGATAGAAGGCTCAAAACTCTGCGTAGAAACAAGTTTTTGAGGATGCTTATCTTTAAATTCCATCATTTTTTCTAGTACTTCAGCTTCTTTGTTGGTACCTAGCCAGGCAATGCCAATTTGAAACTGGTAGTTGAGGTCTTTAAGTACTCTAGCCCCCCATGCCGAGGTGCGAAGCACGGCTGGCCCGCTGAAACCCCAGTGTGTGATAAGTAGAGGGCCTTTTTCAACGAGCTTTTGTCCCAATACACGCACCTGTGCCTGCGGTACGCTCAAGCCCATGAGGTGTGCCAGTTCATGCTGGCGTACATTGAAGGTAAAAAGAGAGGGCACAGGCGGTACAATGTTATGCCCAAGTACTTTGAGCCAGTCAAAGCCAGCCAGCTTAGGGCTTCCACCCGTAGCCACTATCAGTTTATGAGCTTTTATAGTACCAAGCGTTTTTGTTTGAAGCTCAAAAGCAGTATTTTTGAGTTCTACACTCAGTACCTCTGCACCTGTTTTGATGCATACTTTCAGTCGCTCCGCTTCGTGCATCAAACAGTCTATAATGGTCTGAGAGCTATCCGTAACTGGAAACATTCGGCCATCGGCCTCTGTTTTGAGCTTTACACTTCGCTCGGCAAACCACTGAATAGTTTGAGTGGGTGCAAAGTGCTCAAAAGCAGCTCTAAGAGCTTTTTCTCCTCTGGGATAATGTTTGGCAAGTGCTTTTGGTGAAAAACAAGCGTGAGTTACATTGCAGCGTCCGCCTCCCGAAATACGAACTTTTGTGAGTAAATTGGGGCTTTTTTCTAAAATGGTAACTTGGTTGTTAGGAATTTTGGCGGCTTGTATGGCAGCAAAAAAGCCTGCCGCACCGCCACCTATGACAATGGTTTGCATTCTAGAAACTAAAAATCTAACCAAGACTCAGCCGTGTAGGGAAACTGCGCACCGTTGTCCTTACAAAGTTGTAAGGCTCTTTGGTTGGCTACTTCGCGGTTATTTTCGCCTGCACACACCCCATAGACTGGCTTTCCGTCCTTATCGCGCCCCATAGCGAGGCTACCGTACCCTTTGCCGCTGATGTACATAACAACAGAAGGATGGGTGGCACCTCTGTCCAGAGAGCGGGTACGTGCACAATCGTTTACGTCAGTTTCGCCATAGCAAACTGCATAAATACCTGTAGACTTACACACTGACACAGCACTTTGCGCTTTGACGGACAAAGAAAGGCAGGCAAAACAACAGAACAAAACAGCAGAGGCTAAAGAACGTAGCATATAAATCAAGTTTTTTTGTTGAGAATAATTAAAAGAAGTGAAAGAAGAGACTTTCTTAATCACTAAAGCACAATTTATAAGCCAAAATTAAAAGTTTGACTATATTTTGTATTACAACTGAGTTCCGACTTGTATAAACGTAAAAGCTAAGCTGAATGTTGTTTGTTTATTTCATTTTTGCCACATACTTTTCGGGTTTTTGAGTTGTAGGAAAGTAAAGCCAAAGACTGCAAACAAATTCAAAAACAAGAAGTTTTTTTAGAAAAAAGAATAAAGTTGGTAGCGTTTTGATTATTTTTAACGTCTTAAGGTTACAGCAAGCGTATTAAAGCTGGTTGGCGAAAAGTATGTAAGAAAACTTTTGGTTTGCCATCTTAGTTTGGGATTGGGAGCAGCAACGTGGCAGGAGCAAATACAGACATAGAATTGCAGCTTTTGGCGGGTTGTCTTAAAGGCGACAGCAAAGCTCAGGAAATGCTTTATAAGCATTTCTATGGCTATGGTATGTCTGTGGCTATGCGCTACACACGTCATCGCGAAGATGCTAAAGATGTGTTTAATGAAAGTTTTTTTAAGGTATTTGAGAACCTCAAAACATTTGACAAAACAAAGTCTTTGAAAGCTTGGATATCTCGTATTGTTACCAACCACGCCATTGATTTTTATAGGAGCTCTGTCAGGCAAAGTATTGTGCAGCACACCGAACACCTAGAAAATATAGATGTGGCGAGTGCCGAAAGTCCTGCTGACACACTTCATGCAGAAGCCATTTTTGAATTGGTTCAGAACTTGCCCGATGCGCAAAGGCTTGTTTTTAACCTCTACGAAATAGACGGTTTTACACATGAAGAAGTGGCTGAGCAGCTTGGTATAAGCGTGAGCGGTTCGCGCGCTACCTTGCATAGAGCCAAACAGAGACTGAAGTTATCTTTTCAAAACATGATTGGCGAAGCCAAAAAAAATTATGAATCTAAATTCTGAAGACCAGTTTTTTAATCACATCAAACATTCCTTACGAACCCAAGAGTTTGCTTACCAGCCCGAACATTGGAACGAACTGGCAGCGCGTTTGCCTAAGCAAGCAGAGCCAAAGTTTGGGGCGGCTTGGTTTTACAATCTGCTTGGAGTGTGTTTGGCTGGTTTGATTATTTGGGCTTTGTTTTTGCCTTATAATCAATTGGAAAATGGTTTGCTGGCTAATCAAACGAATCAAAATGCACTTGGCGGCTCTAGGAATAACAAGAGCCATGTCCTGAAAACTTCAGAAAACGAAAATATATCACATGCTTTGTCTCAAAAAGACGAAGCTCAAGTTCTTTGTGCTCAAAATAAAAATGTGTCCTCTCAAGAGGCTTCTGATAAGTCTTTGAAGCCGAAAAGTCAGGAATGGCTTGCTGATAGGAAACAGCCTCAAAATAGTAAAACGATTAGCGAGCTTATTTTAGCACAAGACAACAAGGTAGAGGACAAGAGCGGGTTAATAAATGATTCAGAGCTGCTTTTGAGCAGTGCTTCTGGTATGACCAAAGCAGGTTTATCCAACGAATTTGCTGCCAATGACATGGCAACGCTGGCTCATTTACCGATTGGTGTTTTAAGGCAAAGAGAATTAGAACTTCATAAAATTGAAGCCTTGCGCTTACCAGGATTGTATCAAGCAAACGATGCCAATCTGACGGCTAACACCCGTGCCCGTTTTCAGTTACTAGCGGTTCTTGGTGGAGGTTTCACTCATAATAATTTTGTTAGGCACAGCTTGCTGCCCAGTCCTAACTGGCAGCCACAAGCCAATGCAGGCTTGCTGCTTCAGGCTAGTTTACATCGCCAAAGTGGTATAGGTATGAGCTTGGGCTTACTCTATGCATTTTCGCAAAGCCAAGACCGAGTAGTGTCTAAGATAACTGGACAAGAAAGGACTTCAACTATGCAATTTCATTGGGTAAAGCTTCCGCTTTGCGTTGTTTGGCAAGCACACCAGAAGTGGCAAGTTCGTTCGGGGGTGGCGTTTCAGATACCATTCATTCAACAAGGTCATTATTGGCGTAATGCAGCTAATGCAACAGGAGAAAGAAAAATAATGCTCGAAGACCAGTCTTTGCGGGGTTATGTATCACTTGAAGCAGGAGCAGTTTATCACATAAACAAAGTATTGAGCTTGGAACCTCATATCAGTTATCCGCTCTCCGATTTGAGACTAGACCCAAGTACTTACCTGCGCATGAGTTCGGGTGGGCTTAGGCTATTGGTAAAGCTGCGTTAATCAAAGTGTTTGTGCTTTGGGGCGTATCCAGAACTCATTTAATCCCACCAAAAGTACAAATATAGCGGCAAAAACAGCATTCCAATATCCCCAAAGGAGTAAATCACGCGCTAAAAAAAACTCTAGCACGTTCATGGCACTCACCGCGAGCATTTGCAAAATGCTGTTCACTCGTCTTTGGTATCCACTCAAGAACCACACAGCAAGAGTCACTTCGGCCACGCCAATACAAACAATAAGAGGGCTAGCCCATTCTGCGCCCAGTACACGCTCCACAATCTGCTCGTGTCTTGGCACAAAGCCCAAAATTTTGCAATAAATGCCGTTGATGAGCCATACAGTAGCAATAAGCCCACTCAGTATTTGGTGTGAACGTTTCATGTTTTAAATTTTGGAGACCAATTTGTATGATAAATTTATATTAATTTCAAAAAAAAATACAAATTTCTATAATAAAATCGTTTTTCTAGTGTTTTTTAATGATTTTATAATGAAATTTGCAGTTTTTGCAATGTGGGTATTATAAGCTAAAATCAAAAGGAGAGTAAAGGCTTTGATTGGGTTATGGCTAAAGTAACAGAAAGTGTATGAATACAATGGAGCAACTGATAAGCGGTTTTGCCGTTCAAATGCGCAACGCGCATCAAAAATTTAAGGACAAGCCTAAAGCAAAAGGTATTTTGCCAATTCACCATGTAGTTTTGGCTGGTTTGGGAGGTTCTGGCATCGGCGGCAACATCGTTCAGTCTATTCTTTTTGGGCATATCAAAGTGCCTTTTGAAGTTATCAAACACTATGATATACCAGCTTATGTTGGCCCAAATACACTTTTTATAGCCTCATCTTTTTCTGGCAATACCGAAGAAACATTAGAAGCCACCGAAAAAGCCCAACTGGCTGGTGCGCAGATTGTTTGTGTGGCCTCGGGTGGAAAAATACAAAAATTGGCTGAAGAAAAAGGCTATGACATTTATCTCTTAGACTCACTCGCACCTTGTCCCCGCGCCCATCTGCCCACGTCTGTAACGGCCTTGTTGCATCTTTTTGAGCATTATGGCTTGATTACTGAGGGCTTCACGTCTGTTTTGCTCGACGTGGCGGCTTTTTTGGAGGCTGAAAGCGATGCCATTCGTGCAGAAACCAAGAAGCTGGCACCCAAGCTCGCGCAAAGCTTTGTGTTTTTGTATGGTAGTGACTACTGCGCAGCGGTTTTGGTGAGGCTTCAGCAGCAGATCAATGAAAATGCTAAGCAGATTTGTCATGTGGGTATTGTACCAGAAATGAACCACAATGAGTTTGTAGGTTGGGTATTTCCTGCGGATGTACTCAAAAAATCCTTGGTTTTGCAGTTTCATCTGGCAGCAGACCACCCGCGCGTGAGTAGTCGCTTTGATATTTGTAAGCCCTTTATCGCCAAGGCCAGTGGCCAGATACTGGACGTAAAAGCGCGCGGTGATCATGATCTTAAGCAGCTATTTTATTTCATTCTGTGGGGGGACTGGCTTTCTTTTGAGTTGGCTGCTCAAAATAATGTGGATCCCTATCCTGTGTCTGTGATAGACACACTCAAAAAGTCACTAGAGAATGTATGAAAAAGAAGAAATCTTTTTTTATTAATAGTTCTTTTTCAAAACATTAGTGATAAACATCTAGTTTCTTACAAAAGACTGTGTACGTTCTAAAATTAGAACCACATGATTTTAGGTTTTGTAAATGAACCATTAATGTAGGCAAGAGGGCTATACACTATGATTATGACAACTTACTCAATTAAAGACATTGAGAATTTAACGGGCATCAAAGCGCACACTATACGTATTTGGGAGCAACGTTATAACATCGTGTCGCCGCAGCGGACGGATACTAATATTCGCTATTATGATACCCATGCGCTCAAAACTATGCTAAATGTGGCTCTTTTGAACAATATGGGCTATAAAATCTCGAATATAGCCAAAATGTCTTCCGAAGAAATCACGGCTAAAGTGAGAGAAAGTATTTATAAGTCGTCTGATTATCAGATTCAAATCAATGCTCTTTCGGTGGCCATGATAGATCTTGACGAAATTCAGTTCGATAAAATTATCTCTACAAGTGTTTTGCAAATCGGGTTTGAAAAAACCATGATTCAAATTGTTTATCCTTTTCTCATTCGTGTGGGTTTGCTATGGGCAACAAGTACCATTAACCCCGCCCAAGAGCATTTTATAAGCAATTTGATACGCCAAAAAATTATTGTGGCTATAGACGGACAAAGTATTGCGCCCAAAAATCCGAAGGCAAAATCCTATATGCTCTATCTGCCAGCTGAAGAAATGCACGAGCTTTCATTGCTTTTTGCTTCTTACATTATCAAATCGAGAGATGCTCGTGTGTTTTATTTAGGCCAAAGCACACCGCTCCAAGATGTGCAGGAGACTTATAACATTCACAAACCAGATTTTTTGCTCTCCGTCTTTACTACTTATCCAAGTATGGAGAACGTGCAGAGTTATCTCAATACGGTTTCTGAACGCTTTCCAAACTCAAAATTTATTGTAGGTGGAAATCAGGTGGTAGCACAAGATTTGCATATTCCCGAAAATGTCATGCTTTTAAATAACCTCAAAGATCTTATAACATTTGTGGAAAATAACGCCTAGTGTTCTAAGATTCAGTAAAAAAAACCTGCTCATTCAGACAAATTCTGTATTTTTGAGCAGGTTTTTTTTATTAGTGTAGGATATAGACTTTGCAAATTATAGAATAAGCTTCAGTCTATTCTTTTGTAAACATTTTGTAACGGTAGAAAATTCAAGAGACAAGGTTATGGAGCTAACCAAAGAACAACAGGCAGTTATCCATTCAAGTGGCAACATCAGAATTAATGCCGTAGCGGGTTCGGGCAAAACCACAACGATTATAGAGTATGCCAAAACAAGGCCAGAGAACAGTAAAATTTTATATTTGGCTTTCAATAAATCAGTCAAGCTAGAGGCCACTAAAAAGTTTGCGGAAAAAGGTTTAAGCCATGTCCAAGTAGAAACTGCCCACTCGCTAGCATACAGATACGTGGTACGTTATCAAAACAAATATAAAGTGAGTCCACAAGGCTTAAAAGTAAACGAAATTGTAGAGCTTTTGAGACTCAAGGGCAATGGTGAAAAGCATACTGAGTACGTGATTGCCAACCACATTAACAAAATGCTAGCTTATTTTTGTAACAGTAATAAGCAAAAAGTACATGAACTAGATTATTTAAACACCCTCCGAGATCCTAAAGCAAAAGCTTTTATAACACCATTTTACGATTACATCGTGATGCAAACGCGCATACTCCTGAATAAAATGGATAAAGGCGAAATTGAAATAAGTCATGATTTTTATCTCAAAAAATTTCAACTCTCTCAGCCTCAGCTTCCCTACGACTATATTCTTTTTGATGAGGGGCAGGACGCTTCACCTGCCATGCTGGACGTATTTTTTAGACAAAAAGCCACTAAAGTTATTGTGGGTGATACACACCAACAAATTTACGGTTGGCGTTTTGCGGTCAATTCACTGGAGCAAGCCGACTTCAAAACTTACCATTTGTCCCAAAGTTTTAGGTTTGAGCAGAGCATAGCCAACTTGGCCGTAGAGGTACTCAAGCTAAAAAGACGAATCAACGAGCATCAGAGCACGATTCCTATCACTGGACTAGGCAGAAGTAAAGCACTAAAAACCAAAGCAGTCATAGCTAGAACCAACTTGGGTTTACTGCTCAAGGCCATAGAATACGTCGTAGAAAAAGAAACTGCCCAGAAAATTTATTTTGAGGGCAATATCCAATCCTACACCTACGCTGAAGAGGGGGCATCGCTTTATGATGTATTGAACCTTTATAACCGCAAAAAACAAAGTATCAGAGATAGCCTCATCAAAGGCATGAAAGACTTAGAGGAGCTAGAAGAGTATATCGAGAAAACAGGCGATGTTCAGTTGAGTATGATGTTAGAGATTGTCAAAAAGTATGGCAATAACATTCATAATATTCTCAAAACCATTAAGGAAAAGCATGTAGAAAATGATGATAAGGCTAAAGCCGACATGATTTTTTCTACTGTACACCGCTGTAAAGGCATGGAATACGACAGTGTTGAGCTTGTAAACGACTTTCTGACTAAAGAAATGTTAGAAAAAATCGTTCAGAAAGAAGATGACAATTTAGACGTAGCCAAGCTCAACGAAGAAATCAATTTACTTTACGTAGCTGTTACACGAACCAAAAATAAAATTTATATTCCAGAAACCCTCATACCCAACGAGCTTTTAAAGTCTGCTCAAATCCAAGTCCTGAAGGTAAATAAAGAAGAAAAAAATGAGTCTTTAAAGTTTAACAAAGCCATAAAAGACTCCATAAAAAGCAAGACTCAAGACAGTACAAAAGAAAAAGCGTATGATGTGGAAAGTATCAGAAATACCCACAATGGCGCATACAGAGCTTGGACCACTGATTTAGACGACGAACTAACCATTATGTTTTATAAAGGTGCTAGTATCAATGAAATGGCAAATCACTTTGGTAGAACAAAAGGAGCTATCATCTCTAGAATCAAAAAGCTGGAATTAGAGGAGCTCTACGACTAAAAATAAGTAAGCGAACCAAAACCTCCTAACAAACAAAAGATTTTGGAATTCACAATAGCCTTGTTTTGTAGAGTCAATTTTACTCGCTAGTTTTGCGCTCAATTTGAGCTTAAAGTGCCCAAAGAAGTGTAAAATTGAAAACAAGATGACTTACAATAAGCAAAAAGCCGCGGCCATACTTTTGGCAGACGGTACGTACATTCAAGGCTTTGGCATAGGACAAGAGGGCACCACTGGCGGCGAAATATGCTTCAATACTGGCATGACTGGCTATCAAGAAATTTATACTGATCCCTCTTATTATGGTCAGATAGTAGTGAATACCACCAGTCACATTGGCAACTATGGCGCGCTAGACACAGAGCAAGAGTCTGTTGCACCCAAGATTAAAGGGCTTGTTGTTCGTAACTTTTCAGACATTTATTCCCGCAAAACAGCTCAAGGTTCACTACGAAACTTTTTGGTGGATTCGGGCATAATAGGCATTTCAAACGTAGATACGAGAGCTTTGGTGAGACACATCAGCCAAACGGGTGCTATGAATGCCGTTATTTCTTCCGAAAACACAGATTTAGATTTTTTGCGTGCCAAGCTTGCCCAAGTGCCTAATATGGACGGCTTGGAACTCTCCTCCTTCGTTACTACATCCCAACCCTACGAAATGGGTAATCCAAATGCGACTCTTCGGATTGCCGTTTTGGACTTAGGAGTGAAGCAGAGTATTCTGCATAATCTGGTATCTAGAGGCTGTTTCCTAAAGGTTTTCCCTTCTTGGAGCACTTACCAAGACCTTAAAAGTTGGAAGCCAAACGGCTATTTTATATCCAATGGCCCTGGTGATCCTTCTGTAATGAGTTCTGCTATCTCCTTGGTAAAAACTGTATTGAGTCATTCAGAACCAATCTTTGGAATCTGCTTAGGACATCAAATATTAGCTTTGGCAACTGGCTTAGAGACCTATAAAATGCATCATGGGCATAGGGGTTTGAACCATCCCGTTAAAAACATAGAACAAAATCGTTGTGAAGTAACCTCTCAAAATCATGGCTTTGCAGTGGTGCGAGAGGGTGTAGAGCGTTCACAAAGTGTACGTATTACACATGTAAACCTCAATGATCACACTGTGGCAGGTATTAGAGTGGTGGGCAAACCTGCGTTTTCCGTGCAGTATCACCCCGAGTCCTCACCTGGACCGCACGACTCGCGCTATCTCTTCGATGATTTCGTAGAAATGGTCAAAAAATATGTTTGAAAAGGTCAAGCCACACATTGACAGAGTCAAAACAGTCCTCAATCAAAAGTTGATGTCGCCTCTCAAAACCCTAGGCACATACTTTTGGCAAAAACCTTTCATCAAAAAAATAGCCGCCGTCTCACAAAAAGCTTGGGGAACTTTGCCTCGTCCTTGGCGTGTGAGACTCAAAAATACTTTTTGGACGCTTTTGGGCTTTTTCTTGTCTTTCCTGATTTTAGATTTGTGTTTTCCTTTGCCTACTCGTCTCAGCTACTCACAGGTCATTTTGAGTCGCAAAGAAGAAGTACTACATGTTTTTTTGAGCCAAGACGATAAGTGGCGACTCAAGTGTGAGCTTCAAGAAATTAGCCCTATACTGCGCAATGCTATTATTTTTAAGGAAGATAAGTATTTCTACTACCATTTCGGTATCAACCCCTTCGCTATTGTAAGGGCAGCTGTATTGAATGTGATATCTGCGAGACGCACCTCAGGTGCGTCCACCATCACCATGCAAGTGGCACGGCTTCTGGAGCCTAAGCCTCGCACATATTGGCACAAGATGCTGGAAATTTTTCGCGCTTGGCAACTGGAATGGCACTTTTCAAAAGACGAAATACTACAAATGTATCTCAACCTCGTACCCTATGGCGGAAACGTAGAGGGCGTGAAGTCTGCTGCCCGTTTATATTTTCAACAAAACCCTGCTGCTCTAAGCCTAGCACAAGTGACAGCTCTTACCATCATTCCTAATCGTCCAAGTTCTCTGGCCTTTGGGCAAAACGATCCTTACATTGAGCAAGAGCGAAATAAATGGCTCAAGCGATTCGCTCAAGAAGGGCTTTTTGAGGCAGATGTCATAGAAGATGCGCTAAAAGAACCGCTTAATGCGCAGTTCAAGCCAATGCCAAAGCTTATCCCTCATTTGGCGCGCCGTTTGGCAAGTGAGTTTCCTAGCCAGCATACTATTAAAAGTACGATAGATATGGCTTTACAGTCTTTGGTAGAAAAAATTGTATTGCCTTATTCTCAAAAACTCAAGTTTATCAACATCCACAATGCTGCTGTTATAGTAACAGACAGCAAAACAGCCGAAATCCGAGCCTATTTAGGCTCACCAGACTTTGATGATGCCTTGCATGCGGGGCAGGTAGACGGTAATAGAGCCGTACGGTCGCCTGGCAGTGCCCTGAAGCCCTTACTTTATGCAATGGCGTTTGAAGAAGGACTACTCACTCCCAAAATGAAAGTCAGTGATGTAACTGTAGATTACGACGGTTACATGCCTGAAAATTTTGATGGAAAATTTCATGGTGAAGTGAGCGTAGAAGATGCTTTGGCCTACTCCCTCAATGTACCTGCTGTCAAAACCCTACACGAGATGGGAGCCTACAAAATGGTGGAAAGGCTCTGCGCTATGAATTTTAGAACCGTGGAGAAGCAACGAAAATATTTAGGGCTATCCGTAGCTTTGGGAGGCTGTGGTGTAAGCCTAGAAGAAATGTGTAGCTTTTATACAGCACTAGCTAATAATGGGCTTTATAGACCCTTACGTTATGAGATATCGCAGAATAACCAACTTCCTAAAAAGCAAGTCATAGCTCCTGAAGCAGTGTTTATGACTAATCACATTCTAACCACCTTGCAAATGCCCGACATGCCTTCTGACTTCCGAAACAGCGAGCATGTGCCGCAATTCGCTTGGAAAACAGGCACCTCCTACGGGCGACGCGACGCTTGGAGTTTAGGTTTCAATAAGAACTATTGCATAGGTGTTTGGATAGGGAATTTCTCTGGCGTAGGCGCACAAGAGCTAACAGGTGCGGGTATGGCCACACCGCTGCTCTTTAAACTATTTACTACCTTAGATTACGATGCTGTCAATGAATGGATGACCCAGCCTGACAACCTTAAAAAACGCTTGGTTTGCTCCGAAACCGGAAAAGTTCCCGAAGATTTCTGCCAAAATTTAGTCATGGACTACTTCATTCCAGGCATTTCTAAAGCTGAAAAATGTAGCCATTTGAAATATGTGTTTGTTTCTAATGATGAAGCTTTGAGCTATTGCAATAAGTGTTTGCCCTCGCAAAGCTATATCAAAGGACTTTATCCAAACTTAAGCTCCGAGATGATGGCTTACAACTTGCAACAAGGCATACCATTTAAAACCATCCCCGCCCATAATCCGCTTTGCGGACATGTGGCCGAAAGCGGCGCACCGCCCAAAATCATTTCTCCAGCACCTGATCGTACCTTTTTTATGCAAGAGAAAGAAACCCAGCTGGCTCTTTTTGCGCAAGTCAGTGCAGATGCCAGCTCTGTATCGTGGTTCATCAATGACGTGTTTCTAAAAAAAGCAAAACCAAGCGAAAAAGTGTTTTTTAAACCGCCAAGAGGCGTATTAAAGATTTCCTGCACCGACGATAAGGGCAGAAATACCAATTGTCAGGTTACAGTTCGATAAGATATAGAGGCGGAAACCACCTCACAATTAATGCTCATCTTTGCCTGTGATCTTAAATTCAAGCTCATCTGCAATTGTTGCAATATCCATAATCAAATTGCAAATGTAGTCAAAGTCTGAACTTTTGAACCGACAAGCTGCCGATACCTCCAAGTGGTCATGGTGTATGACTGCCTTTGCTTCCCACATTTTGTTATTGCGAAGTGCTAAATCCTTAAAGTCTACATTTGGAAAATGATCCAACAAACAAACCTTAGAACTTAGCATCAGTATCCAGTCTTGTTCTTTCTGCTTAAAAAAACCGCTCACATTTTGTGAGCGATTGCCATTACTGAGCTTCAAGTTCACAATGCTCATTATAGGCGTGTACTCAATTGCATTGCCATTTAAGGCTTTAGCCACCTGCGCAAAATATTCTTGGATATTGGGACGTGCTTCCATAATATTCACTTGTTTAAGGGTAGAAAATTAAGATTGTATGTATTTTAGCAAATATACAAAATGTTATTTTTAGACATGCAAGTATTTGCAAATAATATTTTATAAAAATATTTTGTTACAATATGTTTTGCTGTGGACTTGCCTGTAGTTTTGTCTTTCCGTAAGTACTCAGGATATTCATCAGGTCTTGTTTGCGACGCTATATTAAACCGCGCCCGTCATCATTTGCAGTGGACCTTTCAAGATTTTCTAAGCAAGTAGCCCTAGCATGATTTAGCTAATTCGTAATAAATT
>RDZD01000019.1 GCA_004293815.1 Cytophagales bacterium
GGTTTGGTGGTTGATAAAAGATATAGTTCATGGGTTATTTGAATAGCTTTTTAACAGGAGGTGGCTCAAAAGTGACTGCTGCGGAATCTAAATCATCAAGCTCTTGGACTCCTCTTTTTCCAAGTGACTCATAGACCTCATGCATGGTTTTGGGTTCTTCAGAGCTGAAGGCGGATAAATTCACTTTGCCTGCTGCTAGCGATAGATCTTTGAGTTCTATTTCCGTGAGGTCTTTATTATCAACATTAAACTCTTCTAAATCAGCACTACTTTTTACATGGCTGTTATAGAGATATTTGCCTTGGCTTGCGGCTTCTTGTATGCTTAGAAGATATTTAACTTGGTCGCTATTATGCATGAGTGCCTTCAAGCCTGTAATGGCAGGAGAAATCATGTTTTTATGACTTTCTGGCTCTGCAGCAGCCCTGTCAGTATGTGCATACATATATGAAATTTATTTTTTTGCAAATAAAAAAAATAAATTTCATATACACAAAAAAATATTAGCTAAATAACTTTTGGGATTTAGTGCTAAATAATTTAAAAGTTTTCTAGCTATTTTTTGATACCTTGTTTTTCTAGCTCATTTTTTACCAGCTCATGAAAAATGGGCAGTGCTTTCACATAGTCTGTAGATTTTACCCACACCGTCAAGCATAATTTGACTTGGTTGTCAGCTAGCTCCTGCACCAAAAGTTCTGCTTTTGGATTGCTCTGGGTATATGGCTGGCTGGCGGACTGCTGCAACAAGAGATCACGCAAGGTTTGTAGGTTGGTAACGTAAGGCACTGTAAAAAGAACGTCCACACGCCGTGTTTTTTGTTGGGTGTGGTTGATAACAGGATTGATGATAAGGCTTTCGTTGGGCAGCACCACCACTTTGTTGTCAGTGGTTTGTAGAAAAGTATTAAAAAATCGCAGCTCTAGCACAGTACCACTGTGTGCGTTGATGGTAATAAAATCGCCCACTTCAAAAGGCTTGAGAATGATAATTAAAGCTCCCGCAGCGAAGTTGGCAAAAATTCCCCTGAACGAAAGCCCTATGGCTAAGCTTGCTGCCCCAATGATGGCTGCAAAAGAGCTAGTGTCTACACCCAAAACCGAAAGCACCGTGATAAAGAGCACCATCTTTAGCAAAATAGCGATGCTAGTACGCAAAAAACTACCCAAGGTCGCATCGCGAAGGCTCTTTTCTATGGCTCGTGCAGAAAAACGAATAATGAGAGAAATCATGAGCCAGCCCAAAACCAACGTGATTATACCATAAGCCAGATTGGGTAAATGCGAAATGACAAAGGCTTTAAAATCAGCCCAGTGTATGAGTAAATCTTCCCACATAAAAATTCAAAAAAATAGAAACAAACATCAAATATAAAGCCAACAGCCTCAGATGCAAACATAAAAGAATAAATTAGCTTTCCAAAACAAAACAAATCCAAAGACGTTCTTGAAAGCACTAACTAGTACTTTATTTTATTGTCGGACCTTACAAACCGCACAAGACGTATGTATATTTTTACAATGGGTCTGCCTAATGGCATGAATACCAAACAAAAATACCGCTTTCAAATAGAAGACAGACATATTTTTTTGGAGGGTAATTATGTGGGACGTGATCAGGTGGGTGAACCGCTCTTTCCTGAACAAGCTGCTTGGCTTAATAGCTTAGCCTCCACTGTGCAAATCAAAGAAGTCTGGTATGGTGTCTGGGAGTGTAGCAGCGAAGCCGAGTTAGAAAAAGTGATACAGCTTTTACAGCCTTTTGTTGCATAGCTCTGAAAATCAAATATTTGCTGTTGGTGTGTGTAACCTTCACACGTACAAGTGACTTATAGCTTGAGAGCCAAAAACTTTATGTCTGTTTTGTCTTTCAAGCAATTAGTGCTAGTTTTGTACGCTAAAAAAATTCTATTGTAACAATTGGTTAGTGTACTCTTTTGTTACAAATTAATCAGAACAAAGCTTAACACCCATTTTTTATGAGTTTTAGAGAATATAAATTGGTTAATTATGCAGAAGTAGCTGCTCAGGTACTCAGTTTTTGGGAAAAAAACAAGATATTTCAGCGTTCAACAACCCCAAAAACAGACCAGCCTACTTTTACCTTTTACGAAGGCCCTCCCTCTGCTAACGGCACTCCTGGTATACACCACGTGATGGGACGCACTGTTAAAGACATTTTTTGCCGTTACAAGACTCAAAAAGGCTTTTTGGTTAAGCGCAAAGGCGGCTGGGACACACACGGTCTGCCCGTAGAGTTACAAGTAGAAAAAGAACTTGGCATCACCAAAGAAGATATTGGTAAAAAAATAAGCGTGGAGGCCTACAACCAAAAATGTAGGGAGGCCGTTATGCGCTTCAAAGCCCAGTGGGACGATCTGACAAAGAAAATGGGCTTTTGGGTAGACCTAGACAACCCTTACATAACTTTTGAAAAAGACTATATAGAAAGCCTATGGCATATTCTCAAAAAGCTTTATGACAAAAACCTGCTTTACAAAGGTTTTACGATTCAGCCTTATTCGCCCGCTGCCGGAACAGGTCTCAGTTCGCACGAGTTAAATCAACCTGGTTGCTATCGGACGGTTAAGGACACCACTGTCGTGGCGCAGTTCAAAATCAAGAACCGAGAAAATGACTATCTTTTGGCTTGGACTACCACGCCTTGGACATTGCCCTCCAACACGGCCTTGGTTGTAGGTCGCCAGATAGACTACGTGAAAGTAGCTACACAAAACATGTACACTGGTGAGCCAATAAATGTTATTTTAGCCAAAAATACTATTCCTAATATTTTTACTGCTGACAAATACATCCCCAAAGCAGATTTTAGTGCTGCGCAGGAAGGCCAGAAAATACCTTACGAGATTGTCGAGACTTATAAAGGTGAAAAACTCTTGGGCTTAGCCTACGAGCAGCTTTTACCCTACAAACAGCCAATTTATGATGCAGAGAAAGCTTTCTGTGTAATTAGTGGCGACTTTGTAACCACTGAAGACGGTACAGGTATTGTACACTGTGCGCCTACTTTTGGTGCAGACGACTTCCGCGTAGCCAAACAAAACGGCGTGCCACCGCTTACTGTATTGGACGAAAACGGCAAAGAAATGCCACTGGTGGACAGAACAGGTCGCTTCGTTAAGGGAATGGAGGAGTTTAGTGAACGCTTCGTAAAAGCCGAGTACGAACCTGAACTGGTACAAAAAGACAAAAATTTTAAACCGACAGACCTTCTGATTGCTCTCAAGCTCAAAGCAGAAAATAAGGCGTTTAAAGTAGAAAAGTACGAGCATAATTATCCGCATTGCTGGCGAACAGATAAACCCATACTTTATTATCCGCTTTCTTCTTGGTTTATACGCACCACGGAACTCAAAGAGCGCATGGTTGATCTTAATAAAACCATCAATTGGAAGCCCGCAAGTACTGGTGAGGGTCGTTTCGGAAATTGGCTCGAGAATTTGGTGGATTGGAATTTGTCTCGCTCCCGCTTCTGGGGCACACCTTTGCCCATCTGGCGTGATGCGGACGATAAAGAAAAAATTTGTGTGGGTTCGGTGGCTGAGCTAAAAGCACTTATGGAAAAAGCCAACGCCTCAAATGCCCTTTCTGAACAAGAAAAAACCGATAACCAAAAAGTATTGGATAACCTGAGCAGCAAAGAAGCCGATTTGCATCGCCCATTTGTGGACTACATTACCTTGGTTTCTGAAACCAATCAGCCTCTCAAACGTGAGCCAGATCTCATAGACGTTTGGTTTGACAGCGGTGCTATGCCTTACGCTCAATGGCACTATCCTTTTGAAAATCAAGATATTTTTGCCCAAAACTTCCCCGCGGATTTTATCGCCGAAGGAGTGGACCAAACACGTGGATGGTTTTTTACGCTACACGCGCTTGCCGTGATGTTGCAAGACAGCGTAGCATTTAAAAATGTCATTTCTAACGGACTTGTGTTGGACAAACAGGGCAATAAAATGTCTAAGCGTCTGGGTAACGTCATCAATCCTTTTGAGGCACTAGCCAAATACGGTGCAGATCCTGTGCGTTGGTACATGGTAGAAAACGCGCCTCCTTGGGACAACCTCAAATTTGACCTAGAAGGCGTTGTGGAGGTACAGCGCAAGTTCTTCAGTACGTTGCAGAATACTTATTCTTTCTTTGCGCTCTATGCCAATTTAGACAAGTTTGATTTAAAAAATGAGCCGCTTTTACCGCTTTCACAGCGCGACGAAAGCGACCGCTGGGTACTTTCAAGGCTTAACTCTCTCATCAAAATCGTGAATGCAGCCTACGAAAACTATGACCCCACCAAAGCCACTAGGGCTATGAATGAGTTTCTAAACAACGACCTTTCCAACTGGTATGTGCGTCAAAACCGCAAACGCTTTTGGAAGGGGGAGTATAACCAAGATAAAAAAGCGGCCTACCAAACGCTAGGCCAGTGTTTGGAAACTTTAGTTTGCTTGGCTGCGCCAGTCGCGCCTTTCTATACCGAAATGCTTTATCGCGACCTTCACAAAGCAGAGGCAAATACTGTTATTTCTGTCCATCTTGCGCCCTTCCCCATGCCAGACGAGGCCGCCATAGACCTCAAACTTGAAAAAAGAATGGCATTGGCTCAGCAAATTTCGTCTTTGGCACACTCCCTGCGCAAAAGACAAAAGATTAGAGTGCGTCAACCCCTCAACAAAATACTCATTCCAGCCATAGATGAAGCTCTGCGCGAAGATATACGCTATGTGCAAAACATTATTTGTGCAGAAACCAATGTCAAGAAGATAGATTTTATTGCTGACGACACGGGTATTTTGAAAAAGAAGATTAAACCCAACTTCAAAAAACTGGGGCAGAGCCACGGCAAAATCCTCAAAGATATTTCGGCCGCTATCGCGCTCTTTACGCAAGAAGACATTAGGAGCTTAGAAAACTCTAATCACGCCCTTATTCACATCAATGGCACTGAGGTTGTGCTCAACACCGAGCTTGTAGACATCAGCTCCGATGACATAGAAGGTTGGCTTGTGGCACAAGAAGAAGGTTTGGTAGTGGCCTTGGACATACACATATCGCCTGAATTGGAAGCCGAAGGCTTGGCCAGAGACTTTGTAAACCGCGTGCAGAATCTGCGCAAAGACTTGGGTTATGAAGTACAAGACAAAATTCAAATTTTTGTAGCAGACACCTCGCCTAATGTCAAAAAGGCCATAGATACACACAAAGCCTATATTTGTGCTGAAGTTCAGGCCCTATTATTAGACTTCAAGCCCAGTTTAGGAGCTCCCACGCTGTTAGAGCTAGAGGGTTATGAAGTAGGGATTGAAATAGCCAAAATGTAAGGATATTGTCCTGCTTGGTGAAAACAGTACGCCCCAGTGATTTTTCAGCTGGGGCGTACTGTTTTTGGTATAAACTCCTGAAAAAAGTATTACAGCATGTATTCTTTACACAAAGTATGATCATTCTGGAGCAAAGCTTTAAGCTTTTCTACCGATGGAGCTTTTGTTTCACCCACCAAATACACTGCTTTTATTTTACCCTGCAAATGAAAATAAGTAACTTGTTGAGGAAGAGGGTTAAAATCGGGCGCGTACTTTTGGGTAATATTGCTGGCCTTTTCTATTGTTTCAGCAATGGCAGGGTGTAGAGGTTGCTTGAGCGCGTCTATCACATCACTGAGTGTAGGTTTGAGTAAGTAGCTGATAGGCAGGGTGTAAAGTTCTGTCATCTGACTGTCAGACATCAAAAGAACAATGGGTTGAAGGTCGCGAGAAGTGCAAAGGTTGGTGTAAATCCGTCTTGCGGTTTCAAGAATGCTGTTTTTATCTTTATTGAAGCCTGTCATGATAATGGCAGACTTTGGCTTGAGTCTATTCCTTTCGGCCATATTCTGAATGCGAACATCTAAATTACGGAGCTGAGCAAGCAAATGATAGGGTTTTTTGCCTGTTTTGACGCGTTCCGCCAGAGAGGTTCGTATGATGTAAGTAAGAAACTGGGTAGCATTTAAGCCAATTTCTGCAGCTTGTCTAAAAATGAGCGAGGTGGGCGACATACCCGGAACCGTATTGGTGTCGATAAGGACAATTTTATTATCCTCCGTAAAAAAGCCGTCTATACGCACGCAAACGTTGTACTTAAAGTCTACAAAAGCCCGTCTGCAGATGGCTTGAATCTCTTCAATGTGTTTAACCGAGATACCAATAGGTATTTTTTTGCTGCTTCCGCCTGGTTTATATTTGGCGTTATAGTCAAAGCCTTCGGCTGTGTGTGAAATGATTTCGGTGGGCGGCAGGGCTACTGGCTTCCCATGCTCATCTTG
The DNA here is from genome assembly GCA_004293815.1 of Cytophagales bacterium. GTDB lineage: Bacteria > Bacteroidota > Bacteroidia > Cytophagales > Bernardetiaceae > RDZD01. Next base: position 6,323 of record RDZD01000019.1, read on the forward strand.
AATGACCCCACAAGAAAACTCTTTGCCTTTAAGAAAGGCTTCAAACAGTACCAGTTCTTCACTATCAAAAGAAGTCAGTGTGGCACTTTGCTCAGCATAGCTGAAATAATCATCTAGCTTTTGAATCAGTTCGTAAGGCCGATAACAAATTACCTCGCCCAAATCGCCTGCCAGAAGTGACTCGTCCGAAAAAATAACAGGAAGACCAATGCCTTTGTCCAAGTCTATAAGGTCGCGCACATACTGCTCTTTTTCTTGTTGGTTTAAGCCCTGCCACATATCTTTTGCAATAGAAACAGAAAAGAGCGCTTTATTCATAGAACGCTTGAACACCTCCAAATCGTCTTGTTTGACAATACTCACGCCAATGGACGAGCCTTGATAGGGAGCTTTGACCACGAAAGGAAACCCTACATCTTTCTTTAAACTTTCAAAGAGTAGCTTTTTATCACTCCTCAGATAGTCTTTCTTTAAAATAGCCTTATGACGGCCTGGGTCTAGGCTCATCATGGTCAAAAACTGTTTTTGTATGTATTTGTCTATGCCCATAGCTGAGCCTAAGATGCCGCTGCCCGAGTAAGGAATGTTGTACCATTCCAAGAGTCCTTGCAAGCTGCCATCTTCCCCATAAGGGCCGTGTAGAAGAATAAAACCAAAGTCAAAGTATTTTTTAAAGTCTGTGGGGCGTATCAAATGTCCTATTTTGGAAGCCATCAAAGAGAGTTGCTCGTCGGTAAGCACCTTGATAGACTCTACATAAATATTAAATCCTTTTAGAACACCCTCTGTGGTGGTTTTGGGCGGATAAAAACTTCTAATATCTGTCTCCTTTAAAAAACGCTCATCTAGCAAAATAAAGTTGCCATGGCTATCTACAAAAATAGGCACTGGCTCAAAAAGCGTTGTATCTATTGACTCAAAAAACGTACGAGCACCAGAAAAAGAGATTTCCCTTTCTCGCGACTGCCCCCCAAAAAACACTCCTATACGCATCATAAGTACGATTGTAATTTTTTTAGTAACACCAACAGTAGTAAATGGCCAAGTTTTCTAGATAAGAACTGCAAGTTGTATTCTTTTGTGCAAAAAGCCAAAAAAAGAACTATCAAAACGGCAATAAAGACCAAAATTGAAAGCAGGAGCTACAATATTGGACAATCGTTTAATGAGCTATTTTTTTGAAACTAAATTAATGTTTTGATTTTCAGTAAATTATTGTATTCTTTTGAAAATAAATTCAAAATATATTTCTTTGGCATTTGCTTGTAAGACAAAACTTTATAAGATTTGGCATTGCATACTAAATTTTTGTGATTCGCAGATTCTTTATTTTTAATACTTTTTGAATATGTCAAGCCATTCCCATCCCAAAGCAGACATGAAACTGCTAAAAACCTTGTGTCAGACTTATGCACCCTCTGGCAATGAAGGACTTCTCAAACAATATATTCTTGACTATGTGGCTCGTGAGCAGCACAAATGGCTTTGCAAACCTCAAGTATTTTCAGATCCGAGACTATTTCAAGACAGTTTGGTGTTGGTATTTGGGCAGCCCCGAACGGCTGTATTTGCACACCTAGATTCCATTGGTTACACTGTGAGATACAACAGGGAGCTGGTTCGTTTGGGAGGTGTGCGTGCTCCCCATGGTACCAAACTAAAAGGCATAGATAAAAATGGAGAGCTTAATTGTACTTTAGAAATCCGCAAGGAAATAGAAGAAAATAAAGCGAGTCTTCACGGTACAGAACAAAGAAGTATTACAAAACTATTTTACAAAGGCAAGCGCGAGCTAGAGCGTGGCACAGAACTGGTCTATAACAGCTCTTTTAGAATGAGTTCTGAAACCGTCCAGACTTGTTATTTAGACAACCGCTTGGGCTGCTGGACAGCTCTCAAGCTGGCAGAAACCCTAAAGGACGGTATCTTGGTGTTTAGCTGTTGGGAAGAAGTGATGGGAGGTTCTGTGCCTTACCTCATTAAATTTGCCTACGAAAATTATGGTGTTCACCAAACACTTGTTTCAGACATCACTTGGCGAACAGAAGGAGTGACCTTAGGTGGCGGAACAGCCATTTCTATGCGCGATAGAGGCATTCCTCGCCGGTCTTACATCAAAAAAATCATGGCTTTGGCAGAAGAGTCTGGAGCCAGATACCAGCTAGAAGTAGAAGATGAGGGGTCGTCTGATGCCAAAGAACTGCAAAGCTCGCCTTATCCCATTGATTGGTGCTTTGTGGGTGTCCCGCTAGACTTTGTCCATTCTCCAGACGAGATAGCACACCTCAGTGATATTTATGCCAATCTCAAGCTCTACCAGTATCTTATGGCTAAACTTTAATGTTTTTCTAGCACCTTGCAAAGAAGTCTTTTTTGAGCAAGCTCTATGATAAATCAGACTGAGATGTTTTCTAATCTTAGAAAATGCTTATCTTTGTGCTGTAGCACTGGCTACTCCTCAGTTTTACCGAACCAAAAATCCAAACAAACACCTTGGGAAGACACACCATACGCACTGTTTTGGTTTTAGCCATTATCTCTATTTTGGGCATTCTTTCTGCCCAAATCTACTGGCTAAGCATTCTGCTCGACATCAAAGAAAAGCAGTTTAACCAAAGTATGTACATTGCGCTTCGCAATGTTGCCATACGTATCGCGTCTTTCAATAAAAGCTCTTTGGTAAGTCCTAATCCTGTCAATCAGATTTCTTCAGATTATTTTGTAGTGAATACAGATAGCAAAATAGACGCAAATATTTTGGAATATTACCTCAAAAGCGAGTTTGCAGAGCGCGAATTGTTTGTAGATTTTGAGTATGGCATTTATAATTGCGAAAGCGATAAAATGGTTTATGGTAATTACGTAAGCTTTGATAATAACCGCAAAGCAAGTCGTATCAGTACCGATCTGCCCAAGTGGAGTGAGTATAGCTATTATTTTGGGGTGCGTATCCCTTCCCGAGTGTCATACATCTCTAATCAAATGGGCATTTGGATTTTTATGACGCTCATTTTGGCCGTGGTAGTCTTGTTTTTTGGTTATACCATTTTTGTAATTCTTAAACAACGTCGTTTGTCAGAAGTTCAAAAGAGTTTTATCAACAACATGACACATGAGTTCAAAACGCCCATATCTACCATTGCCATTTCTGCCGAAGTGCTCCTCCAGCCCCAAATTCTCTCTAACCCACAACGCTTGACGAACTACGCCAACATCATTAAAAGCGAAAATATGCGGCTTAAAAGTCAGGTAGAGAAAGTGCTTCAAATGGCCAAAATAGAAAAAGAAAAGTTAGCCCTCAAAAAGGAAGACTTTTTACTCAATGAGCTTCTGGAAGAAATAAGCCTCAACATGACTCCCAAAATCAAAGAGGTGAATGGTTCATTAGAGTTAGATATTGCCCCTACTCAAGACCTTATACTTAATGCAGACCGCATACACCTCACTAACGTATTTTATAACCTCATTGACAATGCACTCAAATATACTGAGAGACCACCTGAAATTAAGATTACGGCTGTTCGCAAGGAAAAATGGCTGCATATTGCTGTAGAAGACAACGGCATTGGTATTGCCAAAGAACATCAAAAAAAGGTTTTTGATCAGTTCTACCGCGTACCCACTGGCGACGTACACGATGTAAAAGGTTTTGGCTTGGGTCTAAACTATGTGAGCTTGGTGGCCAAAGCTCACCGATGGAGGCTTTCTGTAGAAAGCGAGCTGCTCAAAGGCAGTATTTTTTCGGTGAGTATTCCATTGCGTCAAACCCATCAAGTTGCTCATCAACCATCAACGAAATAATCTTGTTTTATTAACTTCAAATAAATTATGAATCAATCTTTTAATACAGCTTTGCTCAGTACACTTACCCAAGCGGCAGGTGTGTCGGGCTTTGAGGACGGTATCAGAGGGGTTTTGTTAGAAAATCTCAAAGGCTTAGTAGACTCTGTGGAAGTCGATAACATTGGAAATGTATATGCCTACAAAAAAGGTGAAGAGTCCAACGCGCCCACACTGCTGGTAGAGGCTCACATAGATGAAATAGGCTATGTGGTGTCACACATTGAAGACAAAGGCTTTTTGCGCTTCCATACCTTAGGCGGTTTTGACCCTAAAACTTTTACTGCGCAGCGTGTACAGGTACATGGGCGAAAGACGCTTACTGGCGTAATAGGCAGCCGCGCTATACACAGTATGAAAGACGAAGAGCGCGCCAAAGCACCTAAACAAGAAGATTTTTTTATTGATTTAGGGTTGCCTAAAGAAGAGGTGGTAAAATACGTCAGTGTGGGCAATCCCATCACGCGTGTGGGAGAGCTAATTGAAATTGGTAACTGTGTATCTTCGCGCTCGTTGGACAATCGGGTGTCGGTCTTCATCATTTTAGAAGCCCTTAAAAAAATTCAAAAATGCCCCTATAACCTAGTGGCCACTTTTACGGTGCAAGAAGAGGTAGGCTTACGCGGTGCGATGGTGGCGGCTCATAAAATAGACCCTGATTTTGCTATTTGTTTGGATGTAACCATAGCCAATGACACACCAGGCGGCGGCTCGGGAGCAGAGCGCGTCAGCGAACTCGGCGAAGGGGCGGCTATTAAGATACTGGACGGCGGTGTGATTTGTGATCCGCGTATGGTAGACTTTTTACGCTCCACCGCAGACCGCAACAGCATCAAGCATCAAAACGATTTGCTTATTTTACGTGCCCAAACTACCACCCACATGCTACAACTTATGGGCAGAAAGGGCGCAGTGGCTGGAGGGATTTCTATTCCCACACGCTATTTACACCAAACCATAGAAACTGCTCATAAAGAAGATATTACAGCTTGTATTGAACTCTTGGCCGCTGCCATTGAAACGGTCAATAAATTTCATTGGGAACGCTAAAACCTAAATGGGTTTTTGTCAGTTTAAGGAGTATAGTTCAGGGTTGTTCTGATAAGTTGAGCCTAAAGCTTTGGTAGTTTATGCCAAATAGCTTTTGTTTAGCAAACTAACAAGCTTTCAGAACAACCCTTGTTTTTTAAATTTGGACTACACTTCTTAGCTCTCAGGATTATGAAAATATCTTTTTTTTGGACAATTCTTTGTTGTGTCCTGATGCAGCAAGTTGTCATAGCACAAGACATTCTTAGACTCACATCCTTTAATGGGAAGAGGAAACACATTCTGGCGGGGCAAGAAGTGAGGTTTAAGCTCAAGGAAAATACGCGTTTGGTCTTTAATGATCGTGCCTTAGGTTTTACGGATAGCACTCTGGTGCTGCAGGATGCACAAATGCACTTGTCTTATCAACGCATTAAAATGTTTTATTTCAAACGCCAATGGACGGAAGGAATGCGTTATGGGGCTTCGTATGTTGCGGGTGGTTTTTTGTTTGGAGCTGCTGTTTCGCCGCTATACAGGCGTGAATCCATTAACTATATTCCTCAAGACCAGCTCATTTTGGGACTTGTTTTTTTAGCATTTTCTCAAAGTCTGCGAATCTGGAAATGGAAAAGCATACAGCCTTTCAAAGAGGCGCGTTTGTTTGTGGAGCGCAGATAAAAACTAGCTCTTTTCTAGTCTCATAACGTGTGTGAGAACTTCCCTTTGTTTCTGAATTTGATTAGGGTGTTTTGACTTAGTCTTTTTGCTCAAAGCGGCGGAATTGATAGCTGTAATTTTCTGTTATCCTGCTTGTTGTGTTCGCTGAGCTTACATATGCTTCAACTAAATTTGCGGGTTTTCGTATATATAGGCAGTAGTTTTAACTTAAACAAACAAATGGATTCTGCTTTAAAAAAACGCTTAAGCATTTTGGGTGCTGCTATTATAGCACTGTTTTTAATCAACAATTTTTTCTTCACTATAACACGCATAGAAGCGGGTTATGTGGGTATTAAGGTCAATTTATTTGGCTCAGGCAACGAACGAGGTGTTCAAGACATCACAGAGGTGGCAGGCTGGGTGTTTTACAGCCCGCTAAGCTCTCGCATTTATGAGTTTCCTACCTTTGTGCAACACAAGGTTTGGACTGCTGATATTCAAGAGGATAGCCCTACTAACGAAGAGTTCAACGTAACCACAAAAGACGGTTTGAGCGTTTCTTTTGATGTTGGTTTAGATTACCGTGTTATTCCTAGTAAGGTGGCTGAGATATTTAGAACCTATCGTCGGGACTTACCACGAATCACTAACGAGTTTATAAGAACCTCTGTTAGAAACTCTTACAACACCATAGCTTCTACTTATTCTGCCGAAGAGTTGGTCTCTAAACGTTCTCAGTATGAAAGCGAGGTACGCAAAGATTTAGTGGCGAGTCTTCGTGCTGCTGGTTTTGAGATTTCTCAAGTAGCCATTGTTGGAAAGGTGAGGCTTCCCAAGCAAATAGAAGATGCCATCAACTCCAAGATTCAAGCTGTTCAAGATGCCATTCGTACCGAAAACGAAAAGCAACGCGTAATAGCTGAGGCAAGCAAAGATATTGAACACGCCAGAGGTGCGGCAGAGGCCATGCGCATACGATCTGATGCAGAAGCCAAAGCAAACCTAGTAGTGGCACAAACCCTTAACCCTTTACTTGTCCAGAAAATGTACATAGATAAATGGGACGGTAAGTTGCCCGTCTACGGTACAGTGCCTCAAATGATGATGCCAATCAAATAATCCCCCTCAAAAACCTAAGCTTTCAAAAGTTTAGGTTTTTTCATAAAAAAGCAGATAAATATTTTTTATATCTGAAAAAGATCTGTACCTTTGCAGCCTTAAAAGTTCTATGTATTAAACTCATTTGAGGAAAAGTTAATGCAAGACTAAGATATTTAACGTCTAGTTTGTTTTTAAAAAATATTGGATTCAAAATACCATGGCAAACCATAAATCTGCAATAAAAAGAATTCGCTCAAACGAAGCCAAACGCTTGAGAAACCGCTATCAGCACAAGACAGCACGTACTTTTGTTCGCCGCTTGTTAGACCTCAAGAACAAAGCAGAGGCTACTACACTAATCAGTAAAGTATATGCTATGTTGGACAAGCTTGCCAAGAAAAACATCATTCATGCCAACAAAGCAGCCAACAAAAAATCTCAATTGGCAAAATACGTGGCATCTTTGGCTTAAATCTTTTTGATCTGAGACATTTCTTAAACAGCGAAGAACAATTGATTCTCTTCGCTGTTTTTATGCATTATAAGCTAACCTAGAACGCATCATGCTGACTGACAAAGATTATCGTTCTTATTTTGAAAAAGGTATTTCTTTTGAAACTTACCTTAGTAATATGACGCACGAGGCACTCAATCCTAATGACACGAAGTATACCAAATATGTACCAGCTAATTTGGCATATACGCACAGAGTGCTAGAACACATTGTGGTGTCTAAAGAGTTGCATGTTCTTTTTGGGCGATTGAAGCAAAACCTAAACTGGTTGGTTATTAGTGAGCATTGGTGTGGTGATGCTTCAGAAACTGTTCCTATTATGCAAGCTGTGGCTGAGGCTTCCCATGGTAAAATTCTATTGCGCATCGTTTATCGCGACCAAAACCAGCCTCTTATCAATGCTCACCTCACTAATGGTGGACAAGCCATTCCTAAGCTTTTGCAGCTAGATGAGCACTATAATCTTCTCGGGAGCTGGGGAGCAAGACCTGTTCAAGCACAAGCTTTGGTTATGAACTTAAAGGCTGCCTCAGAGTCTTTATCCAATACCATCAAATCGGTTCACCAATGGTATGAAGCAGACAAAACGCGCTCTACTCAGGAAGAGCTTCATGCTTTACTGAACCTTGCTGTTTAGACATGAGCACAACGTCTAAAGGTAGTGCTTATATGCCTTTTATTCAGGTGCTTAACTTAATATTTCTATCTTTGAAACTTCGTAATAAAAAACCTTGATAAGTAAAAAAACTGGTTTCGCTATTTTGCGAAGTTATAATGCATTAAAAAAACATAAAATGTTTCTTTTTTTAGAATGCAGTGCTTATTTTTGTGAAGCCTTGTATGCTTCTGAGCAACGACTTCTTTGGATGAACAAAAAAAATTATTCTAAATCAAATATTAAAGTCTGTTAAATAAAGTTAAAAGTTACTAATATCACAAGAAAAGGCTTTAAGTTTGTGCATACAAGTTATAATTAAACAACTGATTTCTTAAACCACAGAAACCACTCTGTTATGAAGAAGATTCTTATTTTTGTTTGTATCATGTTCTGCGGAATGTTTGCTTTTTCTGCTAACGCCCAAACGGCTTGCAACTCAGAGCTTTATAACAATATGGCTCTCAAAATGCTTACGCCTGGTTACACTTTTGTAAAAAGTTACCGTATTGATGGAAAAGGTGGCGAACGTAAAAAAATTGAGTATACTTGTGTATTTAGCAAGGATACCAACTACATGATTCGTATGGCTAGCAAAGATGGCAACCAGCAAGGTCTTATTGTAACGCTTTTTGACTCTAAGCGCGAACAACTGATTTCTAGCTACTTGAATGACACATTCTTCCCTGGCTGGCAGTATAAATGCAGTGCTACTGGTATCTATTACCTAAGCTTTACATTTAAAGACTCTAAAAGCTATTGTGGTGCTGCCGTTTTGGGCTTTCGCCGCTAAGCGATTTGCTATAAATTGTTTGCTTTTAAAAAAGCCTATCCCACAAAAGGATAGGCTTTTTTTTGTATGAGTGCTCTAAAGTACCTTTCTTAGTTGCTAGTGATGGGCTGATAAAAATATAAACTATCGGTACGGCCTTCTATGATATTTACCAAATCTTGAAGTACCAGATCAGGTGAGGTAATGCCTGTTTCAAAAAAATCATTCCCATTTCCATTGATGCGTTTTGTAGGGTTGTACATTTGGTTTGTTCGATAGACCTTCAACTTTTGAAACACCTCCTGCTCTGCTCTCAGCTGTTGCTTAGTGTGATGTAGGCTGGAATTTACGAGCCATAAATCAGCATTAAGCCCCTTTACAAGCACATTTTCTAAGCTTAAAGGTACGCTAGGTCTACCTGTAAGGTCTTTAAAACAATAATCACCACCAGCGTCTTGTATGAGTTGAGCAGGGAAACTCTTACCGCTTGGTGTATACCAAACATCTTTGTAAGGGATATTACAAAACACAGTTTTAGAGTTTTGAGTTCGTACGCGCTTTTTGATAGCTAAGTAATTGTTTTCTATCTTGTTAAATAGCCCTATAGCTTTGTCCTCTTGGTTGAAAAACGATGCAATAAACACCAGCCATTCAGCTTGTGCCAAAGGACTAGCCTCCATTTGCTCGCTGGTATAAATAACAGGCAGTTTTAAGATATCTAATATGGCTTGAGTGGACTCATTACTAGGATCGTAAAAGGTAAATATAGCCTCTGGTTGTAAGCTAAGTAAAAGCTCTTTGTTCAAACCAGAGCCATTCGCAGAGCTAATTTCTTTGATCTGTGTATTCTGAACTGCTATTTTTAACTTCGGGTTATATAAATAGTTACTTCCACTGAAACCAACAATACATTTTTCCTGCTCCAACATATCAAACCAAGCTACAATGATAGTAGAGAGTAGGACTGTTTTACTTGGAACTTTAGCCAAATAAATGTATTTCTCAGACTTACTACTATCTGCTGAGCTGCCTAGCCAATATTTTTTATCCACCGTTTTTTGGTGAATTACTTTATAATCATCATAGTAAGTAATCTGAAACCCTGTAGCGTACTTAGGTTGCCAAGTTCTTAGAGGTTTATCCTGTTGATTGGTCTTTGTCTGGGATCGATCTTGGCAGGCTACCCCTAGAAGAAAAATGCCCAGCAGAACACTGAGCCTATTGAATAGAATTTGTATTGTCATAACCAATATAGCGTTAAGATCTATTGCGCAACTATAACATATGTAAGTCCTAAAACGACAAAAGGTTACTTCGCGAAGTAACCTTTTGTCGTTTGAATAAGATTAGCAGAAAAAATATTTTATCTACCCATCAATTTACACTTGAATTCTACACGACGGTTAAGAGCCATGTTAGCATCATTTTTCTTACCATTAACCTCGTTAGGTACGGTAGGACGTGTTTCACCGAAACCAGCAGAGGCAAGTCTGTCAGCTGGAATACCTTTTTTAATCAGGTAATCATAAGCAGATTTCGCTCTGTTGTTTGAAAGATTGTTGTTGTAAGCATCACTACCACGGAAGTCAGTGTGAGCTTCGATGGTCATGTGCACCATTTTGTAATCAGTCAAGAACTTGTACACTTTGTCAAGCGTAGCTTTAGAAGCAGGCAAGAGATCCCACTTAGCAGTGTTGAAGTTCAAGTTGTCAAATGCGCAAAGAGTAGTGATATCGTAAAGTTTCACGATTTTATCACGTTTGTCACCATGCTTAGCGTTCACGAGATCGATAGTGTCCACAGCCTCTTCATAACGCTCAGCAGTTGCAGTTACGTTATATACCTGACCTGGATTAATGCGAGCGTAGTATTTGCCAGCACCCTTCTTCTCGAGTTCTACACTTGTGTTATCAGTACCTTTTACAGTTACTTGAGCATCTACAATAGCTTCAGTTACACCATCAATAGTTGTAATATTCACATCACAACCTTTCTTCACGAGCAAGCAGCGTTGGAAAGCGTTGGTGAGTGTTTCTTCGCTAGTATAATCCCAATAGAAAGTATATGGGAGATAATCTGGATGCTCAATATAAACTTTATATTTGTTGCCTTCAGTGATTACTGTAGAGAACTTGCCTGTTTTCTCGTCATTTTTGAAGTCATAGCTCAAAGTAGGACGAGTCTCATTAGTCAATTGAAGTGTAACAGCAACAGGAACTTCTTTTCCTTTAACATACTCGATAGAGTCCAAAACAATGCCACGCACGTTCAACACTTTTTTAGGAGCGAAGTCTGGTGGAACGAGTGTCCAGTAAATATCGTGTGATGCATTCATGTCTGGGTTAAAGTACATGATGGTTGTTGGACCGTCCATTGGCGGAATGCAAGGATACAAATCAGCAGAAAGATGATTTGCAAAATCAGCCGCTTTAGGATCTGACCATTTTGTGCCACCGTCTTCGAGACGTGACATAAAGATGTCAAAATCACGTGCATCTACTCTGATATTTCCTTTAGCACCACCGCGCATAGAAGAGAAGTAGTAAGTTTCACCGTCTGCCAACACGCGACCGCCTTTGTCACAATCTTTGTTGATAGGATCTGGGAGTTCTTCAGCAGCACCCCATGAACCGTCCATTTGTTTTTTACTTACCATCATTTTGTAGCAGAAAACTGGACCTACTTTGTCAGATGATCCTTTTTTCTCACCACCTTCTGTGGTTGTTTCTGTTGCAGCTGCATCATCGCCAGAGCCAGCAGCTTTGCGACGCATGAAGTAGAGACGTTGGCCGTCAGCAGAGATTGAAGGAAAACCTTCATAGTCGCTTGTGTTTACTGCACCTTCGAGACTCTTAGGCTCACTCCAGTCTCCATCTACGCTTTCACGAGTAGAATAGTAGAGATCCATGCTGCCTTTGCTATCGTCAAAGTTACCTGAAAATAGCAACATTTTGCTGTCGTAGCTAAACCACGGACCAGCTACAACGGCGGTGTCGCCGGCTTTGCCATTAATTGCACTGATAGCTTCTGGCTTACCCCATTTGCCATTGCCAAGTTTTTGCACTTGGTAAAGACGGTAGGAGTTCCATTTTTTGCCATCACGGGCATTGGTTTGGAAAATGAGGGTTTTGCCATCTGTGCTTACAGCAGGGGCGTACTCATCGTACAGCAACGTGTTGATAATAGGATCCATTCTGTAACGCTTAGGATCCATGCGCTGCTCCCACTTACTGCCTTCAGCCCCTTTGCCCTTGTCGTTGGATGACGTGGAGGCCGCATCCTGAGCTTGCAGAGCTTGTCCTCCGCAGAAGAACAGTGCAAGCAAAAGGCCTACGTAACTGAAAGATTTTCTCATAGGTGTTTTCAATTATTAATTTTAAATGATGCAATTGAGGTTAAGTTGTTCTGCTTTAACGGCAAAAATACGTCAAAAAAGTGTTTTGCCAAATTTATTTGACAATTCTTCATGCCAAAATGTGCATTTGTCTTGATTATCAATGTTATAAAATTTTAAAAAAATTACAACACCTGTTACCAATACAATTTTAGCGAAGCAATCTTGCGAAAGCAGAGCCACATCAAAACACTATTTTGGCGCAAAGTTAGCAGATTATCTTTTGATACGTATTTTATTACAGTAAATTTTTTAAAAATTTACTAAAAATTATAGAGACTTCTCTCTAAGAGTATTTTGTAATCAAATTTTTGGCCAAAAAATTTAAAGAGCAATAAAAATTCGCTCAGAGCAAGCATTGAGATCTGAAGAACGCAAAGAGGCTGCTCAGGTTATGAGCAGCCTCTTGAGGGCACTTGATGAGAAGACTAGTTTTTAGTTTTTCTCGATCTTTACAGTGCGTTTTTGGTTGTTATTGGTTATGCTAATGAAGTACATACCTGTGGCCAAATTGCTGATATTCAGCTCATGGGTGCGGGTATTACTCAAATCAATGTTGGTACTGAGAAGTTTTACACCCAACACATTATGCAGCTCTACAAAGGCTTGTGTACTGGTAGCATCAACATTGATACCTGAAAAGTCTAATGTAATCATACCATCTGTAGGTATCGGATACACTTTAATTTCAGCCAGGTTACCTATTTCACTGCGATCCAATTTGATTTCAGCATTTACGATTTTACTCATAGTGCTAACATCGTTGTTAATCTGTCTCACTCTGTAGTAGTACACTTTGTTAGCCACCACTTGTTTGTCATCATAGAGATAGCTGTTGCTAGAGCCGCCTTTGGCATCCACTCTTCCGATGAATGAAAAGTTTACACCATCCTCCGAGCGCAGTACCTCAAAGCCTTTGCTTGGTGTTTCGTTAGCAGTGCCCCAACGTACAGCAATGCTAGATTGCAGTGGCTCTGCTTTGATAAAGAGGAAGTCTACTGGCAAAATAACAACATTATTGCTTTGGGCTATACTGAAGTCAGAGAAGCCTGTCATGCCGCCTCTAACCACATCAGTTATGGCTCCACTAATACAGAAGCCTGTAGGAATTTGCCATGCGAAAGACGAGTTAGTGCGTTTCTGCACAGTTGCTGATGTACCGCAAGCGTTGCTATAATCCATAGGACGAAGTGTGGTCATGTAGGTACCATCGCCAGTAACTTGTGTGCCTATGCCGTTAAAGGCGTTGATTGTCCAGAAACCATTGTTCAAGCCGTTGCAAACATTCCAGTTGGCTCCACAAATGCCTGTTTGACCAGTAGGCGCAGGGGCTGTGTGTGAAGTAAAATAGCCTAAGAGGTTATTGATGGTGGTAGGAGCTGCTGGATTGAAGGTGATATTAGCAAACTGATAAGAAAGCTGAGGGGTAGGACAAGTCCAAGTTTTAGAGCGAATGAGTGCGCTGCCAGTGCCTTCTTGAAAGTCATACTCTGCCACCAAAGAGCTAGGTGCAAGATTTGAACAATCAAAAGGACGACAAATATCAGAAACTATTTGACCACCTGCACGCGCCACATTCCAGATGCGGAAGTTATCAATACGACCATCGATACTGACACCGTTATGTTGACCAATGACACGGGTTACAGGATTGGTATTGAGAGCCACAGTGTATGTAGCTGCTAATGAACCGTCGTAATAAAGCATAGCAGTTGTCCCGTCGTAAACAAGTGCGTAGTGATGCCAAGCGTTCAAGCTTCCGGGCAAGGTGACATCCAAGTCTGAGCCCCAGAACTGCATACGCCAAACGTCATTTGTCGTGGTGGTACGTAATGAGAAGTCTTCGCGGGTATTGGTTGTGCCAAACTGGAAGAGTCCTCCGTTGTTGAAGCTGCGCACAAAAGCCCAACACTCAATTGTACGAGGGTTTGCACCAGAAATAGCTACAACAGCAGGCATATCTACGCGGTCGTTTGAACCATCAAAATCAAGTGTGGTTGTGTTGCCTATGCCAGCACAGTAGTTGTTGGTGTTCCAATCTGTGGCAGGATCCATATTTACGAGCGTGCCGTTTCTACCAGCTACGGGGTTTTGAACAGGCGGTAAAGAGTTGGCTAAGCCTACAGGGAAATCGTAGCTACCAGAAGGATTCAAATGGCGGCGTATTCTGCCTGCCATGAATCGGTTGGCAGCATGACCTGATACAGAAGCTGAAGAAGGGTTTCTAACAACCAGTTCGCGGTCATTTTTGGTTACAAACATGCCGTTTTGGAAGGTGAAAGTGCCTGTAGGGCTTACCACCATGTTTCTGGCACTTGTGTTGTCTACAATTAAGAATGGCCAGTAGCTATCGCTAGTGTTAGGTGTGGTGTTGTTAAGAATAACGTGTTGGAACTCGCCAGAACCTGTGTTAGCCATGGCGTATTCCTGAGGCATAGTGCCGCCAAATTCAATAGTAGAGTTTATGTTATTGACAAGAGAGCCGTTGTGAACAAAGTCACCACAAATTCTAAGTTTGCCTAGGGTAGCAACACGCATAGTCGCGGTATTCAACAGGCTTAAGTTACGGCAAGCTGCTGTGTTGGTTGTAATGGTTGGATAGCGTATTACACCACCAGGAATAACAACGTCTATACCACAATCAGGCAGAGCAGTTGCGTTACACGGCTTACTCCAGTTATTAATATTGGTCCAGACTGTATCTTGATAGCCTTGCCATACATACTCGAACGTGCCCACACAGACAGTGTCACGGAGTATGCAACCGCCTAAGTCTACCTGTACCCAATATTGACCCCAAACACTCACAGTTGTAGACTGTGTAGTTGCGCCATTGCTCCAAAGATAAGATACGCCAGCAGAAGTACCTGCATCAAGTGTGACGGTGCCACCATAATTGATGTTAATATCTGGGCCAATATTTACGGCATTGAAGTTTGAGAAATACCCATAGCGACAGCCAGAAGTTGCACCGCCATTGATGACCCCCATGCTAAACAAACCTTCTGTGTTTTCTACGTTACTGGCCACACCTGTAGCCACATCAGCTGTTGTGAACGTTATTTGGGCAGACATATAGCCAGGTAAGCTCGGGATAGATGCAAACATTGCTGGAGTAATCTTAGTAGCATCATCGTTCAACCTAAAAGCATCTTCGTTGCCAGCCTTACAGATAAGTGTCATACCAAAGTGCTCATCAGAAGAGCGCACAAAGAATACACGTCTTGAACCAGTACAGTCGAAAGGCGGTAATAAAGCAGCACCAGTTTCGCAACCATAACCAGAAAAGTGCATGGCATAACTAGGTTTACTCGTACTCAGATAAGTTCGGACACTGGACACTGGTATCGTTAAAGTATAAGACTGGCCAGCATTTATTGTCGCCACAACAGGACCACCATTAATGCGCACCTCAGTACCATTTTGGGTAGCAGTTACATAAACCTTTTCGTCATTTCCAGCAGAGCTGCCCACGCTCAAAAAGCCTCTAACTATTAAATAATCTTTGCCTACAATGTTTGTCGGCACGAGTTGGTCGCCTGCCAAATCATAACAACCATCTAAGCCGCTGTGGAGAGAATCATGGGCTAGAGTGACCGCTACGGGCTTGTCGGAGGTAATTAAAGTACCTGCTGCAATATCTGCACCGTTCGGTTGTTCATGCGAAAGAGAATAGGTTTGACCACGATTAAGCGTGATACTGAATGGTACACCAGCGACACGAATAGTAGCTCCTCCGAATACAATGTTTTTTGAAGGGGTAATCGTAACATTCGTATTATCTTCTGTTGCCACTACTAAAGCCATAGTGTGCCCCATAGGCGATAGCCCTGTGCTATGATTCCATGCTGTTTGAAAAGGCATGTAGAATCTATTTCCTAGGGAGTTGCGGCCTTTCAGAGCGAAGATATCAGTATTGTTGGTACGTGCCACCTCATAATAACAAGTAATATCTCCTGTAGATTCAACCAAGATACCTGTGTTAGCCACCACATTGTGAGCAGTTTCTACCATAGCCAAGCGAGGAGTGAGGTCTACGGTGGAAGAGGTATTGGCAGGCAAAGACAGAGAAATTGGCACAAAACCTGCATTGGCTGGCTGACTAATGGTAACCGTAGCAGCCGTAGTACCTGAAGCCACACGCAAGTAGATGGGAGAGTCTCCATGACCTGAGGTTATCTCGGGGGCGGCAAACCAAAACTTTCTATCGGTTTGAGCCTGCGCAGCCAAAGAAAAACCTAGAACTAGAACAAATAGGGTAAAAATGTTTCTCATATTGTTATTTTTTTAAAATAATTGAGTTGCTTTTGCTTGATTAGGGTTGCTTATGCTTCTTAAAATATTCAACGCAAAACTCATACAAATGTTCCATTATTTACCACAAATAATGTTTTTGCAATATAAAGATATTAGAAAAGTACCATTAACTAAATATTAATAGAACAGAAATTGTTGAGATAATGGCATAGGTTAGCCACGCTGCGTAAAGTTTTAGTCTAAAACTTTACGCAAACACTAAAGTACATATAGACAAGATGAACCAGGCATGCTGATTTTTTTCAACTGCTCAACACTTTTGCAATTAGTGGATAGAATCTTTAACCGAATCTACAAAAAGCAGCTCTAGTAAATACGATAGAGCTTAAGTAGATGTATTCAGTTCTTATTGCTCGCAAATCATTTTTACAAGGCAACATCACGGCAAGGACACATAACACATTTTTTATATTGCCCTCTTTTTAGGACAGCCGTTAGCTATAAAAATGACGTATTGGGGTTCTACTTTGCTAAATAACTTAAGCGTGAACTCAAGAGAGAGCGATCGGAGGCTTGTATCTAAGAATATATCCTTTCAAGCTCCTTGTCTATGGCTTCCAGACGTGGCAAGTATAGCAGGATCGTCTGGGGTATTATTATCGTACTTTTGACGATAAATACCTCTCAAAAATAGCTTGCTTTCTATTAGCTTGACCACGAGCTGGTCGCCATTGGCATATTTTTGAATCAGTTCTTCTATTTGGTTGTGTATGTGACCTTTCATGTTAGTTATGATTAAAAAGTGTGACTAGGAACAAAGTTAATGAAACAAAATTATATTTCTACTTTCAATATAGCATTTTTGCTAAAAAATTTTACGTTAAATAACACAAAATAGTTGCTTCTTTTCACGAGAGTCTGCTTTCGTTTTACAAAAGCCTGCTTTTTTTTACGAACGGTATATGGATTTAAACAAAGCCAACTATACTTAGGCGTAAAGCGCGGCAATCATTTCGGCTACGCGCTCGCCGTCCATGGCCGCTGAGGCAATGCCACCCGCGTAGCCTGCACCTTCACCACAAGGAAACAAACGTTTGATTTGCACGTGTTCACGCGTGTCGGGCAATCTAGGTATCTTGACTGGCGATGAGGTGCGACTCTCCACGCCCAATATTTGTCCATGATCAGAAGCAAAGCCTTTCATCTTCTTATCAAATGCCTTGAAGCCTTCTCGCAAACGCAGGGCTATAGAAGGCGGAAGCACGGCATGTAGATCTACCGACACCAAACCTGGCTGATAGGAGCTGTCTAACAAACTTTTGGAAACTTTTTTCTGCACAAAATCAGAAATGAGTTGTGTTGGAGCTGCCTGTGTGCCACCTGCCGCTACGCAAGCAGCCCTTTCCAGCTTTTGTTGATAGTACATGGCAGCTAGCGGACCGTGTTGCGCCATTTCCTGCCAATCTTCTGGTTCTATGGCCACAACTATACCAGAGTTGGCATACTTTGAGTTGCGTTTGGAAGGGGACATGCCATTGACGACTATCTCACCTTGGGCTGTGGCTGCTGGCACAATAAAACCGCCTGGACACATACAAAACGAAAATACCCCACGCTCAACTTTCTGAAAAGGTACTTGCGTGACCAAACTGTAAGAAGCCGCAGGAAGATAAGGGCTTCTGATAGCACAATGATAACGCGCTTGGTCTATAAATTGCTGAGCATGTTCTGCACGCACACCCAAAGCAAAAGGCTTGGCCTCGATGTAGATATTTTTTTGATGCAAAAGTTCGAATACATCGCGTGCAGAGTGTCCTGTAGCCAATAAAACCGCAACACCTTCCACCTCCGCCCCATTAGCAAGCTTGACCGCCTTTATCTCATTGCTCTTGATGACAAAATCTGTTACAAGCGCGTTGAAATGTACTTCACCACCCGCATTGAGTATACTGCTCCGCATTTCGGCCAGAATACGGGGCAGTTTGTTAGTACCAATGTGAGGGTGGTTGTCGGTCAGGATATTTTCCGATGCACCGTGTGCTACAAATATCTCAAGAATTCGTCGCCAGTCGCCGCGTTTTTGTGAACGGGTATAAAGCTTTCCATCTGAGAAAGTGCCTGCGCCGCCCTCGCCAAAACAAAAGTTCGAGTTAGGATTGACCAAATGGCGTCGGCTGATGTTGGCAATGTCAGAGGTTCGCTGTTTGACATCTTTACCGCGCTCTAGTAGAATAGGTTTAAGCCCAAGTTCTATCAAACGCAAGGCTGCAAACATACCCGCAGGGCCAGCTCCCACTACCACCACAGGCTTAGCGTATTGGACATCAGGGTATTGGCGTTGATAAGAAATTTGAGAAATAGGAGGAGTTTCGTTTATGTACACAGCCACACGTATATGCACGCGTACATCACGGGAGCGCGCATCTATGGCGTGACGAAGCAGTTTTACACTAAAATCTACTTCACTGATATTCAGGGTTTTGAGTATAAATTCTTTGAGAGCCGAAGGCTCATAAGCTATATGCGGCGCAACCGTGAAGTCTTCTTGTATAACCATACGAAAAACAAGGCTACAAAGAGCCGTATTGGGGGCTTAGCGAAGCATGCTCAAAAAGACAAAAAGATAAACCCAGATAGCATCTACAAAATGCCAGTAAATACTTGCCATCTTGATGGTAATCATATTGCGTTTATGAATTCGCCACTGAAAAGCCTTGATTAAAGCAATCATCAAAACCACAATCCCCCCCACAATATGTAGACCGTGAAAGCCCGTAAAGACATAAACAAAGGATCCCGATGGGTTGCTGCTAGACCCTGCAAAAAAAATACCATCTGCCACAAGCTGCTTCCAACCCTGAAACTGTAAGTATAAAAACTGACAGCCCAAAATGATGGTTACAATCAAGCTAGCACGCATCAATAACAATTCATCGCGCTTGGCTGCCACCTGAGCGGCTATCATACTTAAGCTAGACAACACAATAACCAGTGTACTCCAATAGAAAACACTCGGCAAATCAAAGGCTATCCATTTGCCGTCGCCACGACGCACAATGTAGGCACTTGTAAGAGCTGCAAAAGTCATCAGAATACTGCCCAAACCCACTATCAATGCAAATACTTTGGCTTGTTCGCTAAGTCCCTTTTCGTGAGCTTCGGAACTAGATACAGTCAAAATGTTGCTTTCTACTGCTTTCATTTGAATGGTTGTCTTAATTTGAGGTGCAAATTTACACTAATAACTGCCGAGTTGTATAGTTTGTTCCAAAAAAAATAATTTCTGTAGTCCAATGAAAAATAAAGCTAGGCTAATTAGATATTTATCTTATACAGAGCTTTTTGTTTTTTTTGCATTGGTTTTGATGTAAAAACTCAAAATTTGTTGTTTATTGCGTCTGTTTATGGTTATACAAGGCTTTGATTCATGTTAAAGATAAACTTAAGTATTTGGCAAAAAATATTTGGAAGCTTCATTCTTCTGTTGATCATTATGGGTGTAATCAGCGTCATAGCGGTTGTTTCCATCAATAGAAATGAAGATTTGATAGCCAAAGAAAATACCATTTTTAGACCTTCTTTCGAGGAGCTAAAAGCCCTTGAGGCCATGCTGGCGCGCTCCAAAATGTATATCACCACTTGGCTATACACCCCACATGACAAAGACGAGAAAAGTGCCCTACGCAATCTACAAACGGAAGAATACCCCACTTTGAAGCGAAGCATCGTTAAACTTTCAGAACAATGGCCGAAACAAGAAGATAAACAGCTTCTGGATAGTGTCATGATGGAGTTTGACGCGCTCATTGGCATAGAAAAAGTCATTATGAAACGCTTAAATGCCCCCGAAGACTACGCAGATACTACTAATAGAGAGTTTTTGCTCACTCAGATAGAAAGGCACAGTACGATATACAATAAGTTGCAGGATTTTATCACTAAATTGGTCAAGGTTAAAGAGGCAGAAAGTAATCAGCTTCAAATTGAAATTAAAGGCTCTTTTGGGCAAATTAGACAACAGATTATCATTGTAAGTTTGGTTTCTATACTGTTAAGTTTGGTCTTTGCCTATCTTATGGCCAAATCTATTACTGAACCCATCAATTATATCAAAGAGCTTATCAAAATGCTAAGTATGGGTGTTTTGCCTGATGAGGCGGGCAGTCTAAAATTTGATGATGATGATGAAATAGGCCACATGACCCAGTCTGTGGCGCATTTTGTGAAAAGTATACGCGCCAAAACAGTTTTTGCTCAAGAAATTGGCCGAGAGGCATATGATACGGATTTTGAGCCCCTTAGTGCAGAGGATTTGCTCGGTAATGCGCTTTTGACCATGCGTAATAATCTAAAACAGGCACACACAGAAAGTTCTGAACGCAAATGGACTAACGAAGGCTTGATTTTAGTACAAGATGTTATTAGACGTAATCAAAATGATTTAAGCAAATTGGCTGACGAGTTGCTGCAACGCATCATCAAATATTTTGGAGCTAACCAAGGAGGCTTGTTTATCTTGAGCAAGGATGAGCAAGACGAAAAGTGCTTAGAGCTAGAGTCTTGTTATGCTTGGGGAAAGAAAAAACATCTCAAAAAAAGGGTTTATAAAGGTGAAGGTCTAACAGGACAGTGCTGGGAAGAAGGCGAACTATTGCATTTAAGTGATGTACCCTCAGATTATATTGAAATTACTTCAGGTTTGGGACAGGCTCTACCCAATTTTGTGGTCATAGCTCCACTCATGCTTAATAACATCGTGATGGGCATGATAGAAATTGCCTCTTTTAAACAACTGGCATCATATCAGATAGAGTTTTTGAAAAAATTGGGCGAGAGTGTGGCTTCCACTTTTTCTATATTGAGCAATGACGCTCAAAGCAAACGGTTGGTGGAGGAATCAAACAGCATGATGCAACAAATAGCTGCTCAAGAAGAAGAAATGCGTCAGAATCTAGAAGAGCTAACCTCTACCCAAGAGGAAATGGCTCGCACTCAATATAGCCTTCAGAGTAAAACAGCGGCATTTAGCCAATGTTTTATGACATTAGAGTTAGATGAGGAGAAAAACGTGTTGGAGGCCAATGACTACTTTTACAGCACTATGAAGTTTGTACCTTCTGAGGTGTTGGGGCGGACAGCTTATTTGCTATTTGAAGATGAGGAGGCCACTTTGGATTCAGGTCTAAAGCATATCCTAAAAGGCGAAAAATGGCTAAGTGTCATTCAAATGAAAAATAGAGCAGGCATCCCCCAGCTAGTGAGTATGACAGGCAATGCGCTTAAGAGCAGAAAAGGCTATATTGAAAAATATTTTCTAGTTCTGTCTCATTTAGAATATGCTAAGCCTGATCTAAAAAATAATATAGCTTAGCGATGCTTTGTGTCAAACACCTTTCAGTGAGTTATGGAACTCATCATGTATTGCGGCAGCTTAGCTTTGAAGCTCCAAAAGGAAAGCTATTAGGCATTTTGGGTCTGAATGGTAGCGGCAAAACAAGCCTTTTTAGAACTTTGGTAGGCTTACAAACAGCGACTTTCAAAGAAATGTCTTGGGAGGGGCAGGCTTTGAAGACCTCGCAATTGGCTTTTTTAGAAACAGAAAACTTCTTTTACGACTACATGAGTGGGGGCGAATACCTGCAACTTATTGGCGCAAATGTGACTGATATTAAACATCTCAACGAACTTTTTGATTTAGATCTTCAGGCTTATGCCAGCAACTACTCATCAGGAATGAAGAAAAAACTTGCGTTTATGAGGGTATTGCTTCAAAAACGCCCTATATTGATTCTCGATGAGCCGTTTAATGGATTGGATTTAGAAGCTTCACAAACCATGACACAGATTATTAAGAAGGTAGTACCCGAAAAGTGTATTCTGATGTCTTCCCATATTTTTTTAACGCTCACATCTCTCTCTGACCGCATTGTGCATTTAGAGAACGGCGGATTCAGTGCTTCTTACGAACCAGACGATTATCCCTCTCTTGCAGACCAGCTTGATGAGCAGTATAAGCAAAAAGTTCATCAAACCCTGCCTAAAATCAACCTGACCTAATTTCCTATAGCATCTCTGTCGGCTTCGGCGGCTTCTTCTTTTACGCTGTCTGCAAGCGGAGTGTCCACCACATAAATTTTACGGATATCCTTAGGGCTTTTAGGCAAGGGCGAAAGACTTGTTACTTTGGTGTGAGAAATATCAATATTTTTTAATTTAATTGTTTTTTTTAGAGCAGATAAATCGCTAATATTTGTGTAAGAAATATCTAGGTTCTCTAATTGGGCGCAAGATTCTAAACCGCTGAGTGTTTGGATAGGAGTGTAACAACCAATCAGGGTTTTGAGAAGAGGGCAGGCTATTAAGGAGTCCATTTGTTCTACTTTTGTGCCTGAAAAATTCAGCTCCTCGAGTTTTCTGAGTGCGCTTATGCCTCCTAAAGACATGATTTTTGTTTTAGAAACATCTAATATTTTGAGATTCTGGCACTCCGCCAAATCTCTTAAAGATTCAAAGCCTGTTTCTTTGAGATGTAGTTTTCTTAGTGCTGTCAGTGTTCCGATTGGGCTAAAGTCACTCACAGTGGTTTTGTCTAGTATCAGTACCTCTAGCTTTTTTAAATTAGCTAAAGGGGCAAGACTAGCAATGTTATTTTTTTGAATATAAAGCTCGCGCAGTTCAGTCAAATTGGCCAGTGGCAACAAATCTGTGACACGAGTTTCGCTCATGGAGAGATGCGTCAGTTTAGTAAGCCCTGAAAGAGGCTTGATATCTGAAACAGGTGTCCAATTAAAGAAAATTTCTTTCAGATTATAAAGCTTGCTGAGTGGGCTGAGGTCAACCACAGAAGTTTTCCAGAATAAGAGAGATTCTAGTGCACTTAAGTCCACTAATGGGCCTAAATCCTTTACTGGAGTTTCTACGATGCCAAGTTTGCTGAGCTTCTTTAGCTTTTGAAGCGGACTGAGATCTTCTACCTTTGTCTTAGAGATATACAATCTTTCTAAGTGAATAAGTGCACTAAGCGGCGAAATATCTGTAACGGCTGTTTCTGAAACTGACAATTTACGCAAGGAAACGCAAGCTTGCAATGGACGCAAATCTCTCAGCTCTAGACAGCCCTGTGCCCAAAGTTCTTGCAAAAGAGGGAGTTGCTCAAGAGGCTGTAAATCCTGTACGTTGGTTTGTTCGCAGCGCAAAATTCTCAATTTTTTAAGCTTTTGGAGAGGCGCGATGGAGGTGACGGGAGTAAAAGAAATATTAACTTCCTCTAACATTGGTAAATAGGCCAATGCTCTGATATCCATAATTTGGCGATTGAAACGATCTGGTTGCCCAGCACAATTGATTTTTTTGAGGGATTTAATCTTCTCAAAATCAGAAACTTTAGGTTCTTTGCCGATGTTGAGAGAGTCTTGGAAATGTTTTTTCCAACCATCTGGCAAGGCGGCCCACCAAGCCTGTCCCACACCCTGTATGGGAGTTTTTTGTACCGCCCTACAGTCTATGCTGGGCAATAAGACCTCAAAAATCAAAATTAGAGTCCAAAAACGTATTTGAAAAAAGCGATAAAGCATAGTTGGTGGCTTATTTGTATATTTTGAAGGATTGAAATACTAGGCTGCAAGGCTTAAGCGATAAAAAACTATTACTAAAACGTCTAAGTTTATACTTTCATTGCAATGAGCAAACCATAATTTTTTCAAAAATAGGACTTTGGTAATATTGTAGGTAGAAATTTATCACGCATCAAATTTTTACACTTATTCGAGAGAGATATAACTCAAGCTGACAGCATTCCTAATGATAATTATGAACTGTGAAGTATTCGCTTGAAATGGTGAAATTTGAATTTTTTTTTGAGTAATCATTAAATTTTCGGCTAATAATATTGCTATTTCAAGACTACTGTTATACTTTGCACGGACAAGAGTCTTAAGTCAAAACAAGTCTATAAAGAACAGAATCCTCAAGTCTGTCTGTATTATATTTTGGGCTTTTGCACAGGGAGTAATTTTTATTCCCAAACAATGTACTTTATTGAAAAAAATGATAAATTTGCGATTCAAATTAAGTTTAATTTGGTTAAGCTTAGCAGATAGCAGAATCCTGTCAAGAAAAAACTGTAGCGTTTGGAATGCTAAAGTATTGATAATAAGTAAATAAATATTTTTTTATAGTATGCAGACAACAGACATACAAGTTACCGCAACTTAAACATTATGCTGGTTTCGAATTTTCGCAAGAATTGGATAAAAATTACTTTGCTTCTAGCGAGTTCTATGACGGTGATGGCAGGTGCTACCATAGCCCCAGCTCTGCCGCTCATCAGCAAAGAATTTGCTCACGTTGGTGACATTGTTTTTTTGAGCAAGTTGATTTTGACAATCCCTGGTTTTTTTATCGCTTTTACCGCTCCCATAGCAGGCTTTATCATTGATAAGTTAGGTCGAAAAACGATGATGCTATGCGGTCTAATCTGCTATGGCATAGCAGGTTCAACAGGTCTTTATTTAGACGATGTATACAGTATTTTGATTGGCAGAGCCTTTCTAGGACTGAGTGTAGGTGCTATTATGACCACCGCTAGTACGCTTCTAGGCGACTATCTGCGTGGTGAAGAGCGCGATAAATTTGTGGGCTTTCAGGGTGCGTTTATTGCTGGAGGTGGAGTCTTTTTTGTGCTTTTGGGTGGTTTCTTAGCAGATTATAGCTGGCGTTATCCATTTGCTTTATACTTGACGGCCATTGCACTTGTACCTGTGGCTTATTTTGCTCTTTATGAGCCTGATAGAGCGCGCCCTAATGGCACTACTGGACAAAATGACCCCGCGCAAGACGTGGCTTATTCCAAGCAAACTGTTTGGTTCATTTATTTTTTGGCATTTTTGGTTATGACGACTTTCTATATGATACCTGCTCAGTTGCCTTTTTGGCTGCGTGAGCTGAAAGTGGCCAAAACAAACTTGGAAATTGGTGCTGTAATAGCCATTGCGAATTTGTCGGGTGCGGTAGCTTCATTTAATCATGCAAAGTTCAAAAGGATAATGGATTACGAAAGTATATACGGCATCATCTTTTTAGCTATGGCGGTGGGAATGTCCCTCATCAGCGTAGCACACAACTATTGGATGGTAGTGGCTGGGGTGGTAGTAGCTGGTCTGGGCACAGGCTTGACCATGCCAAACACCAACCTCTGGCTCATGTCTGTAGCCCCAATACAGTTACGCGGACGCATTATGGGGGGAGTAAGCGCAGCTCTCTTTATTGGACAGTTTGCTTCGCCCATACTTTCTCAGCCTGTAAGTAATTATGGCGGGCTAGGTATGATGTATGGTGCTTTTGGTGGCGCTATGGTACTTTTTGCGGTAGGTTTTATGATGAATAATCTTATCAAAACACTCAAATAATTGTTTGGAAATCAGTCTGGATTTTTTGAATATTTAACAAAATATTTGCTCTTATTGTAAGGAACGGAATGTTTTTTGTATTTGTGAAGTATAAAAAGTCTAACCTAAAAATAAATTTTATGGAACACATGTTCCCTCTTAGTTTTAGAACATTACTTACAAGTCTGGCATTACTCATTTCCTTAAACAGCTACGCACAAAATACCAATGCTGAGTTGACTGCCCCTTACACGCTAGTAGAAGATCCTATGAAAAAACCAGCGATATGGGAAAAACTCAAAAAAAATCCTCACAATTTGCTGGTTTGGGAAAGTTATATAGGCAAACCTTGGCTGTCCATAACAAACTACGAGCGCGTAGAAGTTAAGCTCATGCGTCAAGCACTTTGGGTAAGGCTCATCAATAACAAGATAGCTAGCACCACCGTGAAACAGAATGAACCGCCCAAAGAAGATTTCACGGAAGTAATGCGTCGGCCTACAGTTCGCACCTTTATTGCTGAGTTGGAGGAGTTGATGCTCACCGAGTCGCAAGAGATGGAAGAACTCAAAGAGAATCCTTACGAGAACTTCTTTTTGATAGAAGAATATTATACCGATGCTTTTAAAGAGTATGGGTCTTCTTATGTGCCTTATAGCCAGAAGTATCCACAAGGAGGTTTTAGCGAAGCCAGATGGATAGAAGAGCAAGACAAGACACTCAAAAATCTCAAAAAGCAAAAATTAGAAGCTCTTAAACTTACTTTTTTGCGCACACAGACTGGCGGCAGTAAAGCTAAAACGGGTACTAATCTAAATTAATCAGACGTTTTGCCTTTTGACATTTTTTATAAATAACAAATTGAGTTATCTTTGCGCCGTATTTTTTGATATAAATTTTGAATAGCACTTAGCATGAAACTAAGACAAGCCACTGATAAAGAGCAACTTCAAGTATTGCTCTATTACTGCTATACGCCCATAAAAAACGTAGAAGTTTTTCGCGAGCAACACCATCTTTTTTGTATTGAGCTAGGACTTAGAGGTAGAATTATTGTAGCTACTGAAGGAATAAATGGCACTGTATCAGGGACAAAGGAGGCTTGCGAAGCTTATATGGACTTTTTTAAGTCTGACAGCCGTTTTGCTGGGATAGATTTTAAGGTTGATACAGACACAAAGCATGTATTCAGAAAAATCAATGTGCGTATCAAGCCTGAAATCGTTCATTCTGGCTTCGCCCACATCAACCCTAATCAAAAAACAGGCAAGCACCTGTCGCCTAGTGAGTTCAAAAAAATAAAAGATGAGCCTAATACGGTCATTCTAGACGTTCGATCCAACTATGAGCACCGCTTAGGAAAGTTCAAAAATGCAAGAACTCTAGACATAGAAAACTTTAGGGATATGCCCCATCACGCCGAAGAGCTTAAAAAGCTTAAAGGAAAAAAAGTACTTACCTACTGTACTGGTGGCATCAAATGTGAAAAAGCAAGTGCTTATTTGCTCGAGTTGGGCATAGAAGATGTTTACCAACTACACGGAGGCATTATCAAGTATGGCATAGAGGCTGGCGGTGAAGATTTTGAAGGCCGTTGCTATGTTTTTGATGACCGCATTGCGGTAGATGTTAATTCGGTCAATCCCACTACTGTAAGTGTTTGTTATCACTGCCAAGAGCCTTGTGAACGCATGATTAACTGTGCAAATCCAAGCTGTAACGAGCATATTGCGCTCTGCGAAACTTGTGCAGAGCAGCTTGCCGGAGCTTGCTCAGAACTCTGCGCACAGGCACCAGACCTGCGTGTATACGACGGAACGGGTCATTACAAACGCATGAGCAATGGTTACAACCCGCTTGTTGGTTGGAAAAAGACAGAACAGAGATAAATGTGTAGAAGTCTAATTTTTAGAGCTATACAAGTAATCAAAATTTCTTTATTTGTCTAAATAGACCATCAAAATAGCGATATCAGAGGGACTTACGCCGCTTATTCGCGAGGCTTGTCCCAAAGTACGTGGTTGTATTTGTGTCAGTTTAGACTTGGCTTCGTTCGAGAGAGCCGTGATACTGTTGTAATCCAAGCGATTTTGGATATGAACATGCTCTAGCTTTTTCATTTTTTCTACCAAAGCCTGTTCTTTCTCGAGGTAATTGCTGTACTTGAGCGAAATTTCAGCCTGTTCCAGTGCCTCAGTCGTAAAGCTAGCCAGTGCCTTGGCCAGTTCTGGGCTGGTTTGGAGCAAAAGTGCCATATCTACTTGAGGTCTGCGAAGCACCTCCACCGCTTTATTTTTTTGGCGCATTTCAGCAGAACCCACGCTGAGTAGAATGGGATTGGCTAGGCTAGGTTCTATGCTTATACTTTCTATAATTTTCAGAGCTTGAGCCACTTGAGCTTGTTTGATAAGCACATCGTTCAAACGCTGCGACGATGCCAAACCAATAGCATGTGACTTTTCTGTAAGACGTAAATCGGCATTGTCTTGGCGCAGCATGAGCCTAAATTCTGCTCTAGAGGTAAACATGCGATACGGCTCGTCTGTGCCCTTGTGTACCAGATCATCGATAAGCACGCCTATGTAAGCTTCCGAACGGTCTAAAGTAAAGTCGGGCTTTTCATTGATTTTGAGGTGAGCATTGATGCCTGCCATAAGTCCTTGACAGGCAGCTTCTTCGTAACCAGTGGTACCGTTGATTTGCCCTGCAAAATAGAGATGTTCTATCTGCTTGGTTTCTAGGGTAGTATTGAGTTGTGTAGGCGGAAAATAATCGTACTCAATGGCGTAGCCAGGTCTAAACATTTTGGCGTTTTCAAAACCCGGAATAAGCCTAAGAGCTTTGTATTGAATATCTTCTGGTAGGGACGTAGAGAAGCCATTCACATAAATTTCTACTGTCTGCCAGCCTTCTGGCTCTACAAAAATCTGGTGTCTGTCTCGCTCTGAAAATCTGCTAATTTTGTCTTCTATTGAGGGGCAGTAACGAGGGCCAAGTCCTTGAATGCGACCCGCATACATGGGTGATTTATCAAAACCGTCTTTCAAAATATCATGTACAGCCTGATTGGTGTAGGTAATATAGCAGCTACGTTGCTCTAAAAGAGGTTTTGTTTCTGATGAATAAGAAAATTTAGAGGGGTTTTCATCGCCTTTTTGCTCTTGCATAGCCTCCCAGTTCAAGCTACGACCATCTATACGCGGCGGTGTACCTGTTTTCATGCGTCCGCTCACAAAACCAAGGCTCTCTAGTTGTGCAGTAAGTCCTTGAGCTGCCCGTTCGCCTGCTCTTCCTCCTCCAAAATTCTTTTCGCCTATGTGAATCAAACCGTTTAAAAATGTGCCATTGGTAAGCACCACGGCCTTAGAATTGAAACTTACCCCCATCTGCGTGCGTACACCCAAAACTCGTCCATCTTTTACAATCAGGCTTTCTACTGTGTCTTGCCACATATCCACCAAAGGATTGCGCTCTAAAGCCAAACGCCATTCTTCGGCAAAGCGCATACGGTCGCTTTGGCAGCGTGGACTCCACATAGCCGCGCCTTTAGAACGGTTTAGCATACGAAACTGTATCATGGTTTTATCAGAAATAATGCCCGAAAGCCCGCCCAGAGCGTCTATTTCACGCACTATCTGCCCTTTCGCTACGCCACCCATGGCTGGATTACAGCTCATCTGTCCTATGGTTTGCATATTCATCGTGATGAGCAATACGCGCGAGCCTAGTTGTGCAGCCGCGTTGGCAGCTTCGCAGCCTGCGTGACCTGCACCCACTACGATAACGTCATAATTCTGATACTGCATGATACTAAAGTGTTGATGAAGAGTTTTTTGGATTATAAACAAAAAACAGATTTGAGATTGCAAAGTTATGCAATAAGCCTCTAAGCACGCAGCATTTAGAAATATTTTTGTATTTTACTTTTGAGATAGATAGAAAAAAGCAATTCGTTGAACTATAGCAACCAAGATTTTATACCCTTTTTGCAAACATCTTGGGTATATTTTATGCCTCAATTCATAACAAGACTTTTTCTATTCAGTAATTTAGGATAAATTTGCGTTATCTGATGACTTTTTTACTTGCAGAATGACACCAAATAAGGACAGTGCAGGCCGTCGAATACAAGAACTCACGCGCCTCATTAACAGATATAACCATTTGTACTATCAGGATCATATTTCAGAAGTGTCTGACTTTGAATTTGATAAACTTCTTCAAGAACTTTCTACCTTAGAAAATGCCTTTCCAGAGCTTAAGCTCCCCCAGTCACCCACACAGCGCGTAGGGGGGAGTATTACCAAATCTTTCAATACTGTTAAGCATGATTTCCCAATGCTTTCTCTTTCAAATACTTATAGCGATGAGGATTTGAATGACTTTAATGAGCGCATCCAAAAAGACGTTGTGGGGACTTATGAGTTTGTTAGTGAACTTAAATTTGATGGAGTAGCTATTTCTCTGGTTTATGAAAACGGGATACTTACTCAAGCCATTACACGAGGTGATGGCGAACAAGGCGATGAGGTGACTTCTAATATCAAGACTATCAAAACGATACCTCTAGAACTGAATAAAAGCGACACCAATATTCCTTCACGACTTGTAGTTAGAGGCGAGGTATTTATGCCCAAAGCAGAGTTTGAGCGTATCAATGCGGAAATACTACAAGACAATCAAGAAAGAGAGCGTTTGGGTAAAAAAAGCAATAATCTTTTGGCCAACCCACGCAATGCAGCTTCGGGCACACTCAAGAACCAAGATGCGAGCGCAGTGGCCAAAAGGCGACTAGATTGCTATATTTATGATGTTTTGGCAGAGGAGCTACCTTTTCAAAACCATGCACAGGCTTTGGCAGCTCTTAGGTTATGGGGTTTTCAGGTATCAAATCACTATCAGCTCTGCCCCAGCTTAGAAGATGTAAAAAATTATATCAAGCTTTGGGAACACCAACGTTTTGATTTGCCTTTGGATACAGACGGTATTGTTATCAAAATCAACGATTATACGCAGCGCAAAGATTTGGGTTTTACGGCCAAGTCGCCGCGATGGGCTATTGCCTACAAGTATAAAGCAGAATCAGTGAGAACAACGCTTCTGAGTGTCAATTTCCAAGTGGGCAGAACTGGCAAGATTACTCCTGTGGCCAATTTGAAGCCTATCTTACTAGCTGGTACTACCGTCAAACGCGCCACACTTCACAATGCCAACGAAATAGCGCGGCTAGGAGTAGAAATTGGCGATACTGTTTTTTTGGAAAAAGGAGGGGAAATTATTCCTAAAATCACAGCAGTAGACAGTCATAGTCCACGAGGAGGTAAACCTCTGGATTTTCCGAGCGTTTGTCCAGAATGCCATACAGAGCTTCAACGCCGCGAGGGTGAGGTAGACTTTTTCTGCCCCAACGACCGTTCTTGTCCGCCCCAGTTGATTGGGCAAATAGAGCATTTTGTTCATCGCAAGGCTCTTAACATAGAAAGCCTAGGCGGCAAAACTATTGAAACATTCTTCAAGCAAGGTTTTATCAAAAATGTGGCAGATCTCTATGAGCTAAAAACCGAACAGATTTTATCTTTAGATGGTTTTAAGGAGCAGTCTACAAAAAATATATTAGAAGGGATAGCTAACTCTAGGAAGCAGCCGTTTAGCAAGGTGCTTTTCGCGCTCGGTATTCGCTTTGTGGGCGAGAGTGTGGCAGAAAAACTGGCTATTTACTTTGGAAACTTGGATAACTTGCGTGCGGCCACATTGGAAAGTCTTGTGGAGGTTCCCGAAATAGGTGAACGTATCGCGCAAAGCCTCATAGACTATTTCCAAACGCCCGAAAATGCAGCTATTTTAGAACGACTCATAGGCCACGGACTTAACTTTACACACACGCAAACCGTCATGCAGAAAGTGGGTGACGCGCTCGGAGGTAAAACGTATCTCGTTACTGGCTCATTTGAAGGCCACAGCAGAGAAGATATGGATAGAATTGTTCGTGAAAATGGCGGAAAGCTAGCTTCGGGAGTATCTGCCAAACTCGATGTTTTGGTGGTGGGCGATAAGGCAGGAGCCTCCAAGCTCAAAAAAGCCGAGCAGCTAGGCGTGCGTATGATGAGTGCCCAAGAATTCTGGGCCTTGATAAAGCCATAAAGTTTGTTTTCGTACTATTTTGATTTAACAAACAAGGCGCACTGCCATGTGGTAGTGCGCCTTGTTTGTCGAGATATGAGCTTATAATATATTTTATGTTTTCTTAAACTTTTTTAAAAGTAATTGGTTTCTGCTTTATATTCAAAAAAAATAGTTCAAAAACATTTTATTTTTTGAATATTAAGGTGCTTAGTCATATTTCAACCCAAACTCGAATGAATTTTTATAGAATGTTTATAGCAGGCCTTGCTAGTTGCTTGGTATGGCTTATGCTAGGTGTTTTACCTGTTTTAGCACAGCGCACAGGTATAGTTTCTGGCTCGGTAGTGGACAAGGCTACACAAGAAAGCCTACCTGGAGTTACAATCAAAATAGAAAATACCACTAAAGGTACGCTTACAGATGAGAGCGGTCAGTTTAAACTGACCGATGTGCCCACAGGAAGTATCAATTTGGTAGCTAGTTTTGTGGGTTACAAGGCAGAAACCAAATACAACGTTGTGATTACTTCTGGTAACATTGTTACGCTGGTATTTGAACTTCAAGAAGAGGCTCAAGCTCTAGACGAGGTCAAGGTAACTTTTAACCGCTCTATTTCTGTGAGCAACATAGAAACACCGCTTTCTATTCAGCGGCTCTCCACTGAAGAAATCAAGAGCAACCCTGGCGGTAACTTTGATATCTCACGTGTGATACAGAGCTTACCTGGTGTGGGCGGTACTACAGGCGGGGGTGGTTTTCGCAACGACATTGTTATACGTGGAGGTGCGCCCAACGAAAATGTGTATTATCTGGATGGCATAGAAATTCCAGTAATCAATCACTTTTCTACACAGGGTAGTGCTGGCGGCCCCACAGGGATGCTTAATGTGTCTTTTATTGAGGACGTTACACTAAGCTCGAGCAGTTTTGATGCGCGCTACGACAACGTGATGGCTTCGGTGTTGCAGTTTAAGCAGCGCGAAGGCAACAAGGAACGTTTGCAGGGTAACTTCCGACTGAGTGGAACAGAGGCAGCATTAACCTTAGAAGGGCCTTTGTCGCCCAAAACAACGTTCTTGGCTTCTGCTCGTCGCTCTTATTTACAGCTGCTCTTCGCACTTATAGACTTACCTATCAGACCCAATTATTGGGACTTTCAGTACAAGGTGGTACACAAAATTAATCCTAAAACAACGCTTACAGCTTTGGGCGTGGGGGCTATTGACCAGTTTAGTTTTGGTGTGCCGCGCGAAAGCACTCCCTCTAAAGAGTATGTCTTGCGCGCTACGCCGAGTATAGAGCAGTGGAACTACACTGCTGGTTTTGTGATAAAAAGGCTCATAAATAAAGGTTATTGGGATTTAGCTCTCAGCCGTAATGACTTTAGCAATGCCATAAACCGCTTTGAAGATGGCCAAAACGGTGTGGAAGAACTCAGAATATTGAAAATACGTTCAAAAGAAACTGAGAATAAATTAAGGTTTAATCTTGTTAAAAATACAGGTGCTTGGAAACATACTTTTGGATTGGTGGCTCAGCAAGTGGCTTTCTCCAATAATATCTATAACCGTATCCGCAAAGAGCTTCGCGATTCTGCCAACAACGTTGTTCAGCCTGCAATCATTGTAGATTTTAATACAGACATCTCTTTTGCAAGGTTTGGCGCGTTCTATCAAACCTCACGTTCTTTTCTTAAGGACAGGTTGCGCTTTTCGGCTGGCATACGTACAGATATGAATACCTTTTTGGACAAAGGCTTGAACCCGCTCGAGACGCTTTCACCGCGTGTTTCGCTCTCCTACTCGGTACTTTCTGGACTTAATTTGAATGCTTCGGTGGGACAGTATTACAAAATGCCTATTTATACTGTTTTGGGTTACCAAGACGCTAGCGGTAATTTTGTGAATAAAAACAACCGCTACACGCAGTCTACGCACTACACGGGCGGCCTCGAGTGGATACCGCGCAGTAGCACCCGCTTTACCCTTGAGGGTTTTTACAAAGACTACAATCGTTATCCTGTATCCATCAGAGATGGTATTTCTTTGGCCAATCAGGGAGGAGATTTTGGTGCTATTGGCAACGAAGCCGTTACGTCTTCGGGGCGTGGGCGTGCTTATGGTCTTGAGTTTTTCGCGCAGCAGAAGCTTATCAAGGGGATTTTTACTGTGTTTTCTTACACCTACGTGCGAAGCGAGTTTACAGGTGCAGACAAAGACCAGTTTATAGCCTCGGCTTGGGATAGTCGTCACCTTATATCGGCTCTGTTTGGTCGCAAGTTTCGCAAGGGTTGGGAAATTGGTATGAAATACCGCTTTGCAGGTGGCGCACCTTACACTCCTTTCGACCTTGTGGCTTCACAACAAAATTATGCCTCTTTTGGCGTAGGAATTTTAGACAATACCCGTCTAAACTCTGAACGTCTCAATGCCTTCAATCAATTTGACTTTAGAATTGATAAAAAATGGAACTTCAATCGCTGGACTTTTGACCTCTACATGGATGTGACTAATGCGCTTGCTACAGTAAACCCAGCTTTTCCGCAATACACTTTTGAGAGAAATGAAGATAATTCAGGTTTCAAAACAACAGATGGTCAGCCTCTAGCGCAAGATGGTAGCAATGCTGTTCCGCTTATTCTTAATGATGAAGCCTCTACGGTTATACCCACTATCGGTTTTATCATAGAGTTTTAAGACAAAAGGAAATCTTTAACATAAAAAAAGTGCCTCAAATTTTTTTGAGGCACTTTTTTTATCAGAGATTCTAATTTTTTTTATTCGTGAATATCATAGCCAAAACGCTTGGTGATGTAAATATGTACTTGATGCATATTAGCCATGTCCGATTCTGTTTCGGGTGAAGTGATGGTACAGTCAGCCCCAAAGCTAATTTTTGAGATTCTTTCGCTTTCAATGGCGTTTTTCTTTAAGTACTTGCTCATTCGCCATGCACGATTTTGTGCTTGGTTGATTTGAACATTCATATCTAAGCTGTCTTGAGGGTTTACCATCGCACTCACCTCAATAGAGGTTCCCTCTTGTTTGCTCAAGAAATCTAAAATTTCATTGATTTGATTCTTTTGCGTTCTGTTTAGCTTGGTTTGTTTGGGTTCAAAGTACAACACATGCTTGGCTAAGCACTTCACATCTTGTTGTCCTTTGGCGTTGGGGCCAGAGGCTAAAATAGGCTCTTCATTTTGCTCTTTTTCAAAGAAAAAAATGGTTTGGCGTGGTGTATTTTCAGCTTTGGTGAGTAATTCTTCTATCAATTTGATATTGCCTACTTGTATGGCAGAATCTATAAGACTCACCAGCGGGTCATAGTATGAATCAGAGGTTTCTTCTTGGCTAACATTTTGATTTTCATTAGTTTCTGTTTCCATAGCTGCGCTCGCCATAGCCATATTGTCTTGGTTTTCATAGCTAACTAAGTAGTCGATGAACTCTACCATGAAGTCGTATTTCACTTTTTCTAGGGCGTTGGATTCATCAAAAAGCTTCACGATACGCTGAGTACCATTCTGTTCGTAGGTTTGCTGGCCAATAGAGTTGCCGAGCAGATTGATGGTTTCAAAATAAATATCTTTCTGAATATCAATGTGGTATGTGCGAGCTGGTACATACAAATCAAACTGATAGGGTTTATAGCCTTCTAGTTCTACCAACACCCGATAGTTGCGCTGGGGCGACAAAAGCATAAAGAACTTACCATCCACACTGTCTGGTTTATACACATAAGGCTGCTCTATATACGACTGAGCGTCTATAACGCTAAGCTTGGCTTGTGCTGGCACTTTGTTGTTAAAAGCCTTTATCTGCCCTTTTATCATAGTAAAGATAACTTGCTGAGGACGTGCAAAGGAATCAATAGTGGCCAAATCACTGGTTGGGGTTTGAATGCGGAGAGAGTCTTGCGCACGTAGGACGTGGGCGCATAGGCAAACAGTCAGCAAACATAAAACGTTGAAAACGCGCATAGCTCTGTATGGATTTCTAAAAGAAATAATCCAATAAATATAGTCTGTCTGTAGAGAAACGTTGTTTTATTTTAAATTTTGATGGTTTAATTTGTGACATGCACAGATAAGGTATCTGCAAATGTAGCTCATTTTAATGCAAAATATCAAACAAGTACTGAGGTCTTGGGTATAGCAGTATGCGCAACAAGACACCTTTAAAAGTAGCACAATAACAATGCCTATGCGCTTTTGATAGGCTAGATTGTATGGGGCAGAAGCCTAAGACTCGACGAATAATCGTTTTTTTTCGGTAAAAAATTACTGACGTTTTAGGTGGCTCGTGTGCTGTGTATTTAAAAACACTTTTTGTATATTCGCATCTGTTTTACAAGGCGCAGGACAACTTGGAGCTCCGCAAGCTATTTTGATACCCAGTTTATGAAAAAAATTTTAAAGCTGTTGTTACCCCCTATTTTTGTGCTTATTTGGCAAAAATTGACCAATGCAAATGCTCAGCCCCAAGCTCCAAGAATTGCGGAGGGTTTGGAGGTGGTAGCAAGCTTAGAACTTGCCCAAAAGCTTTCAAAGGGATACGATGATGAAGTTATTCTGGCTAAGTATTTGGCATCTACACAAGCTGTACTCTCTGGAAAAGCTCTTTTTGAGCGCGATACGGTACTTTTTCAGGAACCAGAATTATCACTTCATATTTTGGCTTGTTTGGAGCACATTCAAAATTTTTATAAACAACCCCTTCATGTGCTAGACTTTGGGGGCGCGCTGGGGAGTTTTTTTATCCAACACCGCACTTATTTTGAGCAAAAACAGTGGCCTTTGCTCTGGACTGTGGTAGAGCAGCCACATTTTGTAGAAGCTGGAAAAAAATATTTGTCCGAGTTGCCTATTTTTTTTGAAGAAAGCATTCTTTCTGCTAAAAACCGACAGCCTATGGCAAATGTGCTTTTTCTGTCAGGCGTATTGCCTTATCTTCCAGAGCCTTTAAAGTGGTTAGAAGAGACCTTGAAAAATTTTGATTTTCAATTTGTTATTATTGACAGAACGCTCTTTTCTGCTAACAATCAGCCTTATTTCTGCGTTCAGCATGTTCCAGAGCACATTTATCCATCTTCTTACCCTTGTTCGGTATTGAGTAAATCGGCTCTTTATGCGGTCTTATCTTCGCATTACAGGCTGCTCACATCCATTAAAAGCACTGTAGATTATCCTGAGCAGCTTTCAAATGGCATTATGGCTAACTACGAAGGAGGCTTCTGGGTAAAGAAATAAAGGGACAGCCTTCAAAAACTAATTTTTTTTAAATCTGCGCTCATTTTCTTATCTTGCTTATGGCTTATTTTGCTTGTGCGAAAGTTAAGGCAAAAATAAAGCTTACTTTTTTAATGTACTTTTTTGACTAAAAAGTCAATAAAATTTGACTCAAAGGCATCATGTTTCAGGATTTCGTTATGTAGAATCTATCTTTTTTTGAAAAATACACATATACTTGATTTTATGGCTTTTATCTCTTACGTTTGCGGCGTGGGGTGATGCACGCCGCCTTGCTTTTTTTAATTTTTATTCAAATCAATTTAAACAAACCATGTTATGAGATTTAGAATCTTAAACACTTGGCTTTTGGTGACGGCTGTCATCGCGAGCCTCAGCTTGCCCAGCTGCAAAAAAGACCAGCCCGTGGAGCCAGTGCTGCCGCCCACCGAAGACTACGGCGAACCCAAAGACACCACCCTCTACAAACCCTCGCCTGATAGACACAGCTACTGCAAAGACGGCGAGCAGCTAGACATTAAAACAGTGGAAGAGTTTCAAAAGCTACTCCGAAGCTGCGAGTGGTGGGCTGTGGCTGCGTATGAAAACGTAGCTAGGCGCGAACCACCTGCAAGCCTAGACCCTCTGGTGATAGTGGAGAACGAGCCGTATAAGCAAAAATTACAGTTTAACAAAGATTCTATCATCACTGTTAAGCTGTATGACCTAGACAGTCTAGGTAGAGAAAAGCTAAGGTATTCTTATGACTTGAAGTACAGCGTTATGCTTTCTCCTGAAGGCAAGTTTGCTGCGCGTGTACTTATACCTAGTAAGCACCCTAACGGGACACCTAAGTTTGAACCTCGGTACTACTACTTTTGTGATGAAAGTAAGCTTGTCTCAGATAATACTTATATGGCACCAGAGTTTCAATTTATTTATTACACCGTTTTCCTTCGCGATTAAAATTTCTTAAACTTAAAATCTTTCAAAACGATGAAAAACTTTCAAATCATTTGCCTGTTTTTGGCATGTTTGTTGATGGGGGGGGGGTAGATTATTCGCCCAAGGCGAGTGTGGCACTCATGTAGATCCCGCCACTTATGAGGCCATGCGCCAAGAGGTGCTGGAACTCATGAAAAACAAACGCAGTCTTTCGGACTGCGAGTCGCCTTACTACGACTGCCCTGATTATGAATACTACATTCCCGTAGTATTCCACATCGTACAAAATCAGGCTGATGTCCTGGCTTATCCCATTACTGAGGCCATGCTAGATATGCTCATCATAGAGCTGAACCAAGTTTTTGCTGGCACTCACCCCGCACAAACCGTCCTAGACCCCGACTTCGCCCCTGTTTTTGCAGGCAACACGGGTATACGCTTCGTGAGAGCGGCCGTAGATCCCAATGGCGACCCCCACAGCGGCATACAACGCAGAACCACTTACAAGGAAGGGTTTAGACTTGACAACTACGGGCCTACTGACCCAGATACTGAGCCTGATGCCATAAATCATCCGGATATAGTCAAATACGAAGCCAGTGGCGGTTTAGATGCTTGGCCCCGTACCGAGTTTTTGAACGTTTGGATATGCAATTTGATAGGAACCACTGCTCAGGGTTATGCGACTTTCCCTAAATGGGATTTGGTGCGTCCTCAACTTTCGGGTATTGTGCTGCGCTCGAGCATGTTTGCGGCGAGCACCATTCCTACCATGCTGACAGCGCATGAGATAGGGCATTGGTTTGGTTTGTCCCATACTTTTGAAGGCTTCTGTCTTGAAGGCTGTGAATATATTTACGGCGACCTCTGCGCCGATACACCTAGAGATGCGTTTTCTTACAGCCTTTGCATAACTCCTTCATATAACTGCGATAACAAGAATATGAACGAAAACATCATGGACTATTCGGCCTGTCAAAAAATGTTTACACTAGAGCAGCTTGACCGTATGAGGTGTCAAATGAGTGTTTACCGAGGCTCCTTCGCATTGACACCTGGCTGGCCTTGTGTGAGTGTTTTGTCTGGGGTCAAGTTTACGCCTGAGACCAGCACCGCGCCCATTTGCTTTGGCGAGAGTTATACCGTAGCTACCTCCCCGCACGCGGGCTACACCTACGAGTGGGAAGTTTTGCCAGCTGGCGTGGCCACTTTCACCACTTCTTCGCCCATAGCCAACGTTATGACTCTTACCAACGTCAGTTATACGCATAATGACGAGGTTACCATTCGTTTGCGTATGAAACTCTTGGAACCTATACCTGGCATAACGCCTTGCGGTACGGGGCGTTGGTTCGAGCAAAAGGTTTGGTTTGGTGCGCCAGCCGTTCCCGTCACCACCAGCTCAACCATTGCTAGCAGCACCCCGAATCTTTGGAAGATTTGCAACCCTCAGCAAGTGCACACCTTTACAGCCAATGCGATGGGCTATCCACCTGGCCTTGTGTCGGGCCTCACTTACGCATGGGTGGTGTCAGGTGGTACTATTCTTAGCGGTGCTGGCACAAACAGCATCACGGTAAAATGGGCACCTTCTGTTCCAGTGGGGGCTTTGGGTACCATCAAAGTAACGACAACTAGCAGCTGTGGCAGCCGATCGGATACGGATGTATGGGTCAAAGAATGCCCTGTGGGCGGACGTATGGCCTCGCTTTCACCCAACCCTGCCAGCGGACAAGTTGCGGTAACGTTGCGCGACGAGATAGTGATGTCGCCAAATGGTTTGCAGATTACGGTAAGAGACATGATAGGCTCTACCAAATTTTTTCTTACCTCTTTCGAACGCCAAACAACTTTGGATATCAGCAGTTTGCAAACAGGTCTCTACATAGTTACCATACAAAACGGTCAGGAATCCGAAGAGCTGCGTTTGGTCGTAGAATAAGTCTTTCTTAAATCAGACTGAAACCTTTATATCCACCGCCCGATGCCGCTGAGGTGTTGGGCGGTAGGGGATAAGTCTTCTCCCCACTAGCCTAGAACTGAACCCCTCCTAGTTGGACATCAGGAATTAGTTTTCGGGATAAAGCAAATACTTTTTTCTCATGACTCTGTAGCGATTCAAGTCTTTCTGCCACGTTTGTCTGATTTCAGCTTCGGTCATGCCCTTTTGAATGCAGATGCGTAGAGTACTGTCACCTGCCAGCTTATCAAAAAATGGAGTAAAAAACTGAGCCTTTTCTGGATATTGCTCATAAGCCTTGAGAAGGTAGCTGATGTCTAACTTCTGGAGCGGGGCAGTGAGGTGGCTAAGGTCTGTGCCATAGCAAATTTGATTTTCAAAAATGGGCTTTTTATTGCCCTCGTCAGCTTTAGGTACAAACGAAAACTGGTTTTGGGGTAAGTTAGGGTGCCCAAAAATTCTAAAAGACAGAGGCGTACCGCGACCCACCGAAAGCGGCGTGCCTTCAAACAAGCACAAAGAAGGATAAAGCCATATAGCCGCACTGTCTTTGAGGTTTGGTGAGGGACGAACGGGCAATATATAGGGCGTTTGGTGGGTGTAGTTTTTGCAATGAATAAGCTTTAATTCGCATTGTAGGCCATTCCTAAGCCACTTTTCACCATTAATCATTTGAGCTAGCTCTGCTACAGTCAAGCCATGAACAATGGGTATGGGGTGAACACCCACAAAAGAGCTAAAACCTTGCTGGCGAATGGGGCCATCTACGTAGTGTCCGTTTGGGTTTGGACGATCCAATACAATGAGAGGTTTGTTGTGTTCGGCACAGGCCTCCATGAGATAGTGCAAGGTGCTGATGTAGGTGTAGAACCTTGCGCCCACGTCCTGAATGTCAAAAAGCAGAATGTCTAAATCCTTGATGTATTCGGGCTTGGGCTTTTTGTCCTGACCGTAAAGCGACATGAGCGGAATCTTGGTTTGTGGGTCAATACCGTTCTTGACGTGTTCGCCCGCATCGGCGGTTCCTCTAAAGCCGTGCTCGGGGACAAAAATGCGTGTGATGTTGATGTTTTGCTGGCGCAGAAAATCTACGAGGTGGGTTTTGGAATCGTATATGGCTGTCTGGTTGAGCACCAAGCCTACTTTTTTGCCTTTAAGCCATTCCACATACAAATGGTCTTGCTGTGCGCCCGTGCGCAGAGTCGTTTGCTGAACTTGCGCTGCCTGCTGGCGGTTGTTTTGCGAGGAGGATTTACCCACTCCACAAGCAGCTACCAAAAGCGATAAAAGACTGAAAACAAGCAGAGGTTGTAGCATGGGTAAGCACAGATAAACGGTAAAAAAAATTGTGGCATTGCAGTTTTCCGCAATGCCACAATTTTAAATTGGGTAAAATCTATTTCAAAATAGCACGAGAGATTACCAATTTTTGAATTTCGGACGTGCCCTCACCAATAGTACAAAGCTTGGAGTCGCGGTAGTATTTTTCTACAGGGTAGTCTTTTGTGTAACCGTATCCGCCAAAGATTTGTACTGCCTCGTTGGCTACTTTTACACAAATTTCGGAGGCATAATATTTGGCATAAGCCGACTGCAAATTGACATTTTGGCCGTTGTCTTTCATAGAGGCCGCTTGGAATGTGAGCAACTTGGCTGCTTCGGTTTCCATAGCCATTTCGGCAAGTTTGAAAGCGATAGCCTGAAACTTAGAGATCGGCTGATTGAATTGATGACGCTCTTTGGAATAGGCCAAAGCGTGCTCATACGCGCCCATGGCGATGCCCAAGCTCAAAGCGGCAATTGAAATTCGACCACCATCAAGAACCTTCATGGCCTGAACGAAGCCTTCGCCTTCTTTGCCCAACATTTGACTTTTGTGTACGCGGCAGTCTGTAAAGATAAGTTCGGTAGTTTCAGAAAGCCTCATGCCGAGTTTGTCTTCTTTGCGGCCAGCTGAAAAGCCTGGAGTCCCTTTTTCAATGACAAAAGTCGTCATGCCGTGTGAGTCGCCCACTTCACCTGTGCGCACAATGACCACCGCTACGTTGCCGCTTTTGCCGTGTGTGATGAAGTTTTTTGCGCCATTGATGATATAATAATCACCATCTTTTACGGCAACCGTGCGCATATTGCCCGCATCAGAGCCTGTGTTAGGCTCGGTAAGCCCCCAAGCCCCTATCCATTCGGCTGTAGCGAGGAGCGGCAAATATTTTTTCTTTTGCTCTTCGTTGCCAAACTGAAGGATATGGCCAGTACAAAGTGAGTTGTGTGCGGCCATAGAGAGGCCGATAGACGGGTCTATCTTGGCGAGTTCCGAAATAGCCGTTACATATTCTACATAACCAAGCCCTGAGCCGTTGTACTCTTGGGGAACAAGAACTCCCATTAAACCAAGCTTGCCCAGTTCTTTGAATACTTCAATAGGAAAATGCTGGTCATCGTCCCATTTGTTGCGAAAAGGCGTGATGTGCTTGGCACCAAACTCTCTGATAGTTTGAGCTATCATTTGTTGAGTTTCGGTTTCGGCAAAGTTTAGGCCCTGTTCTTTTAAATCTGCATTATAAGCTCCCATTGTCTGAGTTGATTGGTTTTAATGAGTTCTTTTATTGAATACAAAAAAGTTTTTAAATTAGCCAGTGTCATAACTGACTGGTTAGCACAAATGTTTTTAACTCAAAAATGGGGTTTATTCCACGTCCGACATGTCTAAGTTATGAAACACATTTTGTACGTCGTCATCATTTTCAATTTTATCGATGAGATCCAGTACTTCTTTAGTTGCCTCAGGGCTTAGCTTGGTGGTATTTTGTGGCAAACGCTGTAGCTCTGCCGAAACCACAGGTATTTTTAGGTCTTCTAAGCCTTTTTGCATTTTTCCAAAATCCTCAAAGCGAGTATAAACAAAAATGTCGTCGCCCTCTGTTTCTATGTCATCTGCCCCAAACTCTATCAAGTCTAGCTCTACATCTTCTAGCTTTACTTGCTGTGCCGACAGTGTAAAACACGCCTTGCGATCAAAAAGAAAGTCCAATGAGCCTGTTTTGCCAAGCGAGCCGCCCGAGCGGGTGAAATACATTCTCACATTAGCCACGCTTCTGGTGCTATTATCTGTGGCACATTCCACTACAACGGCAATGCCATGTGGCGCGTAGCCCTCATAAACCACTTCTTCATAGTCTTTTTCTTCTTTGGAGGTGGCTCTTTTGATGGCAGCTTCTATGCGATCTTTGGGCATATTTATCGCCTTGGCGTTCTGAATCACGATACGGAGTTTTCCGTTAGCTGAAAGGTCGGCACCGCCGCCTTGCTTAACAGCCATCACGATTTCTTTGCCCAAGCGTGAGAATTGCCTTGACATAGCGTCCCAACGCTTAAATTTTCTTGCTTTTCGATATTCAAATGCGCGTCCCATAACAAATTAAGGAGTCTTGTGTTTTTTTATTTGCAAATGTAGCAGTATAAGAATATTCTAGCCACAAAAACACAGATTTTTTTTCTAGTGTCAGCTCGCAAATTTTTTAGATAGAATACAAATATAGAAATAAAAGCCAGAAAAAGCATATCTTCTTCGGCTTTTTGTATGTTTAAAAGAATATAAATTTAACGAATACTTTTTGTTT
This sequence comes from Cytophagales bacterium, assembly GCA_004293815.1. Taxonomy (GTDB): domain Bacteria; phylum Bacteroidota; class Bacteroidia; order Cytophagales; family Bernardetiaceae; genus RDZD01. The sequence continues at coordinate 49,809 of RDZD01000019.1, forward strand.
GTTCCTAGCCTATCTGCTTGCCACCAAAAAAAGAGTCTACAAATTCTTGTTTGTTGAAGATTTGGAGGTCATTTACTTTTTCGCCTACGCCAATGTACTTGACTGGGATTTTGAACTGGTCAGAAATACCTATCACCACGCCGCCTTTGGCCGTTCCGTCTAGTTTTGTAACCGCAATAGAGGTTACTTCTGTGGCTTTCGTGAACTCTTGGGCTTGAATAAATGCGTTTTGTCCAGTACTACCGTCCAAAACCAATAATACCTCGTGAGGAGCTTCAGGGATATGTCTTTGAATAACTCGGTGAACCTTTGAAAGCTCATTCATCAAATTTACTTTATTGTGTAAACGTCCAGCGGTATCAATAATGGCAATGTCGGCACCTATCCTTATGGCTTCTTCTACTGTGTCAAAGGCCACGGTGGCAGGGTGTACGTTCATACCACGCGACACTACAGGGACTTGTACACGCTCCCCCCACTGCTCAAGCTGCTGAACAGCTGCTGCTCGGAAAGTGTCGGCTGCGCCCAAAACAACACTTTTGCCAGCAGCTTTATACTGTGCGGCTAGCTTGCCTATGGTGGTGGTTTTGCCTACGCCATTTACACCCACCACAATGAGTATATAAGGTTTGATGTTGTGTGGAATCTCGAAAGATTCCCAATCGCGGGTGTTGTTTTGAGCCAGAAGAGCGGCTATTTCTTCTCTTAAAATTTGGTTAAGTTCTGAGGTGGTCAGAAACTTATCTTTGGCCACGCGGTCTTCCACACGCTTAATAATGCGTATGGTGGTGTCTGTACCCACATCAGAAGCTATCAAAATATTTTCTAGTTCATCAAGAACTTCATCGTCTATTTTTGATTTGCCCATAACCGCCTTTGAGAGCTTATCAAAAAAACCAGTTTTGGATTTTTCTAGGCCCTGGTCTAGGGTTTCTTTTTTTTCAGACGAAAAAATACGTTTAAAGAAGTTCATAATGTGTGGTTTAGTACTTACACTCCAAGAAGCCTCATTGCGTTCTCGCGCAACATGAGCCAAGCACAAGCGCAAAGTTACTCAACTTGCACACAATAACAAATTCTTTGAATGATATCTGTACATATTCATAAGCACAGACAAGCTCAAAAGCAAGTCAATGCGTTTCAAGCTTGAGCAATTCTCAAAATTGAATGATGAAGAGCAGCTGTAGTTTGCCTAATTATTCTAAGCCTTGTACCACAAATACAGGGCAAACAATAGTAGCTACTTTGCCATCAGGGCCTATGGGAGCTTGCTCCATTGGGTTAGGCTCAATGCGTTTGTCTTCGGCATAGCCCTTCAAGGTGACCGTTTTGTTAGCATTTTGGGTGAGTGAGCTCCAAATTTTTTTGCTTTTGGTTTGCAAAATATGCCTTTGGTCTGCCACCTCAAGCACAAAGTAATCACTGCCACCTGCGCAATAGCTTTCATGGCTCTTGGACCAAGGCATTTTAAGAAGTTTTCCTGTCATCGTTTTGAGTTCCTTTTTTGTTTGGGTGGAGCCCCCCTTGGTTTGTGCCCAAAGAGTTGTCAAAAAGGCTGTGCCTAACACAAGAGCGGCTGCAAGCAATAGTTTTTTCATGAGGTGATGAGATTGTTGAACGAGTTTGTTTTTGACTTGAGTGATAAAAGACCACCTCAAAACGCATACCAATTTCAAAATCAAAGCATTGAACCTTTTAGGTTAAGGCTATTTGCTGCTCTCAGATGCGCTTTTCTGCGTGGGAGTTATAGCTCTTTCGGATGCAATTTTAACAAAATTTAATATTTACAAGAATTTACAAATTTTGTTTTTTTTTTAATTCTCTTTAAATAAGAGTTTTAAGGGATCGTTCAGAAAAAAAAATTAAATTATTTACAGAAGTTTGGTATAATTGAGAACAAACCAAAGAATATTTTTTGTTTTTCTAATCAAATACCTGTTAAATTTGGAAATTGGTTTGTGTTACTATTTATTTATCTAATTCTAATTAAGCGTTTTATTTTCTAAGGTGCTACTATTTATGAACAAATTCAAACATCTTTTATTAATCTGCTTTATGCTGCTTGGTGTGGGGACGTCGCAATTATTTGCACAGTCCACCATAACAGGTACTGTAAAAGACAGTGAGGGGGAATCCCTGCCAGGTGCTACTGTGGCCATTAAGGGTACACAAAAGGGCACTCAAACAGACATCGATGGCAAGTACTCTATAGAGGTACCTGCTGGTTCTAAGTTTCTGACTTTTAGCTTTGTTGGTTACAAAATGCAAGAGATAGAGATTGGGAATAGGTCTACTATAGACGTATCTCTTGAGCTCGAAGGTAATGATGAAGTAATTGTTACGGGTTACAGCCCTCAGCTGAAAAAGACTTTTGTGGGCGCAGCATCTGTTATTGATGCAGAATCCATGGAAAAACTGCCTATATTGACTATCAACCAAGGTATGCAAGGTCAGGCGGCTGGTGTGCAGGTAGTATCTTCATCAGGCTTGCCTGGTGGTGGCATCAGTGTGCGTGTGCGCGGCCAGACTTCTCTTTCGGCGGGAAACAACCCACTCTACGTCATTGACGGTGTGCCTATGGTAAACGGTAATCTTGGTCAAGTGGGCTTTGGTGGCCAGAATACTTCTAGCTTGGCTGGTTTGAACCCAGACGATATTGAGTCTATGCAGGTATTGAAAGATGCTGCTGCTACGGCTATTTATGGCGCTCGTGCTGCCAACGGTGTGGTCGTGATTACTACCAAAAGGGGTAAGACTGGTAGGCCTACGATTTCTTTCAACTATACGCGCAGCTGGGGTAAAGAGACCAACCGCATTACAATGCTCAACAGCAGTCAGTATGCGACACTTCGCAACGAAGCCAGAAGAAATGACGGTTTTCCTGAAATTGCGATAGATACCACCATCAACACCAACTGGTTGAACGAAGTGTTTAAGATTGCAGATATTGCTGATTATCAAGTTACGGTGTCGGGTGGTGAAGGCAAAACTAGATACTATGCTAGCGTAGCTCACCGTAACGAACAAGCCATTATTATAGGTTCTCAATTCAATCGCTACAATGCAAGGGTTAATACCGAAACTTCAGCATCTGAGGGTTTCATAATCAGGACTTCCATGGCTGGTAGTTACGACTTGAACAACCGTATCAATAATGACAACAATATTTTTGGGGTATTGAGTACGGCTATGCTTTGCCCGCCTAACGTACCTGTTTTTACCAAAGATGGTGAGTATGGAGCATGGCAGTTTGCCAACCCTGTTGCTACAGCTCTTGAGCCTCGTTATGCGAACACCAATTTGAAGTTTACTGGCAACATGAACTTTGCCTACAGATTGTTCAAAGGGAAGAAAAAGAATGAGGACTTAAAGTTGATGTTGGATCTTTCTACAGACTACAACGGTTATATTGAAGATCACTATGAGCCGCCAACCACCACCCAAGGTATTCCTTCTGGTGTTGGTGTCTACACTTCTCGTAACATCCTTCGCTACGTGGTAGAACCTTATTTAATTTATAAAGGTTCTTTTGACGAAGATAACACCTTTAATCTTGTGGCTGGTATGACTTTTCAGAAAACCACTGATCAAAGCAGTTTCACTGTTGGTGAAGTGTTTCCAACTGCATTCAACAGCTTGACATACGTAGCTTCAGCAGCACAAGTCAATTCGGGGTCTTCCAACATTGACCGTCGCGGCTTTCAGTCATACTTTGGCCGTTTTTCATACTCATTTAAGGAAAAGTATAACGTGGATGTTTCTGGCCGTGCAGATGGTTCTGGCGCATTTGGTCCTGATAGGCGTTATGGTATGTTCTGGTCTGTGGGTGCTGGCTGGATTATCAGCGATGAAGCCTTCTTTGAAGATTTAAGTGAAACAGTTAACTTGTTGAAACTCCGCGCATCTTATGGTTTGGTAGGTAATGACCAAATAGGCAATAACATTTGGCAAAAGTCTTGGGGTGTAACCGACTATAACGGCATGCCTGCCAGCAATGTTGCACGCATTGGTAACCCTGCTTTGAGTTGGGAAAGCAGCAATAAATTTGACGTTGGCGTAGAAGCAGCTTTCTTCCAAGACAAAGTGAGCGTTAATTTGGGCTTTTATAACACTAACACAACAGGTCTTCTTTTTGCAAAACAATTCCCTTCTTCCACGGGTTTCTTCTCTCAAACGTATAACATAGGCAAGAGCAACAACCGAGGTGTGGAATTAGAGGTGCGTGGTTCGCCTATTAACAGATCTACAACTGGTGGTTTGAAATGGGATGTGAACGTAAACTTGGCTTACTCTACCAACGAAGTGGTAGAATTGGTAGATGAGGAACCTATTATATCGGGCTTTGGCAGTGCGGTGTTGATAGGCAGACCTTTCAACTCTTTTTATGCACTCAAATCTACAGGTGTAGACCCTGCAACTGGCAACATGATGTATGAAGATGTAAATGGTGATGGTATCTTCAACCAAGAAGATTATCAGTTCTTGGGTGCTGGTTTCACACCTTTCTATGGAGGTATCACCAACACGCTTTCTTGGAAGAACTTGAGTTTGGATATGTTCTGGCAAGTAAACATCGGCAATGAAATCTACAACAGCAACTGGGAGTTTATCCAGTCTATGGGCTCTGCTGTTTGGAACCAAGATGCCAGTACGCTCAACCGTTGGAGACAGGCAGGCGACGTTACAGATGTTCCTCGTGCAGGTATAGGCTCAGCAGAAGCTGTTCAGAACAACCTTCGCTCATCTCGTTTTGTATTGGATGGCAGCTTTGGTCGTCTCAAAAACTTGGCCTTATCATATACTGTGCCTAAGGATTTACTCAAAAAAGCCAAAATAGAAAGCTTACGCTTGACGCTTTCTGGCCAGAATCTTTGGACAATCACTAGGTATGCTGGTTTTGATCCCGAGGTGAGCACTTTCGGTGAGTCTAATAGTGCCGCAGGTACAGACTTTTTGACATTGCCTCAGCTTCAAATGTTCACCGCTGGTATAAACCTCAAATTCTAATTAAAAATAAAACAAAGTTTCTTACAAGCAGCCAAGCCAAAAGCTTGGCTGCTTAAAAAACATAAAAACAAATGAAAGCAACTAAAAAATTAAGACGTTGGACATTGGGAGCTGTGGCAGCTCTGATGTTAGGCTCCTGCGATATACTTGAACAACCTGTCGTCAATCAAGTTTTAGATGTTGAGGCTCTGTCTAATGGTGAACAAGCAATCTATGCAGGCAGGGGCTTAATGAACTCACTTCAAGGAGGTGGCATGTATGGACAGCAATACATTACCATGACAGGTACACTTTCTGACGAAATGCGCCATTCTGGCTCTTTCTTGGAGAATCAGCAATTCGATCTCAATGAGGTGCAGGCTAATAACTTTGCAATTCCAGGTATTTATGGGTCTATTTTCTCTGTAGCTTACCAAGCAAATATCATGCTCGAGAGAGTGCCTTTGATTCCGGCTGATAAGATCACTGAAGATGAAATTACGCTTGTAACAGGGCAAGCTTATTTTGCAAGAGGCTTGGCTTTTCTACAAGGTGTTTCTCTTTGGGGTGATTTTTGTATGCCTTTAACTTCTGATTTTGATGCAAACCTGATCATAACCCGTTCTCCTAAAGCTGAGGTATTGGCTCAGGTGATAAAGGACTTTCAGGAAGCAGAAAAACGATTGCCTGCTATAGCTCGACGAGAAGATAGGGTTATGCCATCATCTACTGCTGCTAAAGCGTTGTTGTCAAGAGTTTATTTGATGACAGGTCAATACGCAGAGGCAGAGCGTTATGCCACCGAGGTAATAGCATTGTTTGATCCATTGGATAAAAATAGTGGTGGTCGCTATGACTATGACTTTGAGTCCCTCTGGGTAGCAGAAAACGGCACTTCTAACGAATCTATTTTTGAGATAGCTTTTAGTGCTATTGATGGTAACAGCCTTGCGTTCTTTATGGAAAGAGCAAGTGCTGGTGGCCGTTACGAATTTGCTCCAGCCCCTGAAATCCTTACTCTTCTGAGAAACAAAGGTGGAGTACGTTTGGGCTCCAGTGTGCGTGGATCGGGTACCACTGCTGTGGTTAGAAAGTACCGTGATATTCAAAATGGAGCAGACCGAGTAAAAGTGGTTCGCTTGGCAGAGATGTATTTGAACCGTGCTGAAGCTCGTGCTCAATTGGCTAATCGTTCTGGTGCTGTAGAAGACCTCTTGACAGTAAGAAGACGCGCACAGGCCAGCACCTTGGTAAGCGGTACAGATGATATCTTGCAACTCATTTTTGAAGAAAGAGCTGTAGAATTTGCCTTTGAAGGCCACCGCTGGTATGACCTGCAACGTTCTGGCACTATTGGCGATGTGATGGGTAGTGTAAACCCTGACACATGGCAAGAGACAGATGCTTTATTGCCTATTCCTGAGCGTGAGTTACAGCTCAATCCAGGTATGATTCAAAATCCTGGTTACTAGGACTGAGATTTGAGCAAAAAAAGCGGTGTTCTCATTAACAGAGCACCGCTTTTTTTATATGATTAACTCCAGCCTTCTCTCAAGCTCCATATGCAACTTTTCTCAAAAACCAAACGTTAAATAGATATGGCTGGGCGGTGTAATTCTCTGAAAAATAACTATTATACCCTAATCAGCTTTTTTGTTATTTTTCTGTGTCAAAAATGATATCTAATTATGCACAACTTCAAAATTACTGTGCCTAGCCCATGTCCAGCAGACTGGGATGGAATGACACCAAAAGGCTTAGGAAGAGCCTGTTCTGCTTGCACAAAAGTGGTAGTGGATTTTACTAAAATGACTAAACCCCAAGTAGAAGCCTATCTTCTGGCAAACCACAACGAGAAAATATGTGGACACTTTTATGTGTCGCAACTGGACGAAAACCCGCGCCCCAAAAACCACAACATCACCTATTGGCTTGGCTTTTATTCCAAGATAAAACAAAAGCAGGCAAAAGACCTTTTAAGCAAATTAGGTAAATCCGTTCTGTTGCTTGTGGTAGGAGTCTGGCTCCTGGCTTCGGGCTGTACGGAAATAATGGAACCGAAACTTAGCGGCGATGTTTGTGTAGAACCTGATACTACCGAGCAGGTAGATGGCGGTTTGAAGATAGATACACAAAATCAACCTGAGGTAACAGGAAAAACTCACACACCTGAAGGGACTCAGTAATGGCCGACCTCTTGGTGTGGAAGCTAGGGCTTGATAGATAGAGCAGAATAAAGACCCTTAAAATTAGCGACTTAAATTTATGTTTTTTTTGAGTTTTTTTGATTCTAAGCAACTCAAAAACTTTTTTTAAACATAAAAACAGTATCTTTGCGGCAAAATTGATAATTGTGTTTTTATATTGTTCAATCTATTAAGCACTGGCCAGAATAATGGTGGAACTAAAATCAGGAAATGATACGCTCCAAGTCTCTGTATTTGAGCAACTAGAGCAAATGGGACATGAACAGTTGGTGTTTTGTCATGACACCAGCACGGGTCTCAAAGCCATTATTGGCATTCACAACACCGTTCTTGGCCCAGCACTTGGCGGCACGCGTATGTGGTCTTACACAAACGAATCAGATGCCATTCGCGATGTGCTTCGTCTTTCGCGCGGGATGACCTTTAAAAACGCTGTAGCTGGCCTCAACCTAGGAGGTGGTAAAGCTGTGATCATTGGAAATGCCCGTAAAGATAAGTCAGAAGCTCTTTTACGTCGTTTTGGTAAGTTTGTGGAAAGTCTCAACGGCAAGTACATCACAGCCGAAGATGTGGGTATGCAGACCATAGACATAGAATACATGGCTATGGAAACTAAGCACGTAACGGGCAAGCCTGAGAGCATGGGTGGTAGCGGAGATCCTTCGCCCTTCACCGCTTTAGGCACTTACATGGGTATAAAAGCCTCTGCTCAAAAAGCTTACGGGAACGATAGCTTAGCCAACAAGAAAATTGCTATACAAGGCGTAGGCAATGTGGGCGAGCACCTTATTGGACACTTGAGCAAAGAAAATTGTAAAATTTTTGTAACAGATATTTACGAAGACCGAATCAAGGCTGTAGCCAGCAAGTATAAAGTGGAAGTGGTACGTCCTGATGATATTTATGGTCTTGATGTAGACATTTACGCACCTTGTGCATTGGGTGCTACGGTCAATGATCAAACGCTTAGCCAACTAAAAGCACAAATCATTGCGGGCTGTGCCAACAATCAGCTTTTAGACGAGAAAAAGCATGGTAATGAGTGCTTGAAACGTGGTATAATTTACGCGCCTGACTTTTTGATTAATGCTGGTGGTGTGATAAATGTATACAGAGAGTATCAAAACTTAGATCGCGCTTGGGCTGTTCAAAAAACGGAGGCTCTTTATGATGCCACCTTACAGGTGCTTAATACATCTTTTGCCGAAAATCGCAACGCGCAAGAAGTGGCTATCCAAAACGCACTCAAGCGTATTGAAGCAGTGGCTAAAATCAAAACTGTGCGCTAGTTGCTGGCATGTGTTGAATTTATAATCAATGATACAAAAATTTAGGCCACAAAAATACATTTTTGCGGCCTAAATTTTTGTAAATTAACAAGTTGCACGTATAGAGGTTAAAAGGCAAAAATCTCTTGAATCAGTTACAAAATTATTAAACAAAAGTTCATTTTTAAGCGTGGTCTGTCTGCTTAAAATCTGTAATTTTGTGCCTAATTTAAAGCCAATATAAAAGATAATTGGCTCTTTTGTTCAAGTATTTTCTCTCAAAAACTCTTGATAAATCCATGAGTAAAGTCCTTATCATAGGCGCGGGTGGCGTTGGCAATGTGGTAGTAAAGAAATGTGCGCAAGCCTCACATGTTTTTACAGACATTATGCTTGCAAGCCGCACCAAGTCTAAATGTGATGCCATCGCTGCCGAAGTGGGCGGAGATCGCATCAAAACGGCTGCCGTAGATGCCGACAATGTGCCTGAACTGGTAGCACTTATCAAAAGCTTTAATCCGAAGCTGGTTATCAACGTGGCGTTGCCGTATCAGGATCTTACCATCATGGAGGCCTGTCTACAGACGAACACCCACTACATGGACACTGCCAACTATGAGCCTAAAGACGTTGCCAAGTTTGAGTACAAATGGCAGTGGGCCTACCATGACCGTTTTAAGGCGGCTGGTTTAATCGCTCTTTTGGGTTGTGGTTTTGATCCAGGTGTAACAGGGGTGTTTACAGCTTATGCACAAAAGCACCACTTTGACGAAATGCACTATTTGGATATCGTAGACTGCAATGCAGGCGACCATGGCAAGTCTTTTGCTACCAATTTTAACCCTGAAATAAATATTCGCGAGATTACCCAAAAAGGCAAATACTGGCTCGATGGTCAGTGGGTAGAGACCGAGCCACTAGAGATTAACCGCATTATCAATTACCCTCATGTGGGTGGCAAAGATTCTTATTTGCTCTTTCATGAAGAGTTGGAATCTCTAGTTAAGAACTTCCCTTCTATCAAGCGTGCACGCTTCTGGATGACGTTTTCTAAAAACTACATCAATCACCTCAACGTCCTTCAGAACGTGGGAATGACGCGTATAGACCCTGTTAAATACAACGGTGTAGACATAGTGCCATTACAGTTCCTTAAGGCCGTTTTGCCTGAACCATCTTCTTTGGCCGAAAACTATTCTGGACAAACCTCTATTGGCTGTCATATTCGCGGCAAAAAAGATGGTAAGGATAAGTACTACTTTATTTATAACAACTGCGACCACGCTGAGACTTTCAAAGAAGTGAATGCACAAGCCATTTCTTATACTACGGGTGTACCCGCCATGGTGGGTGCTATGATGATCCTCACGGGGGAGTGGATGAAAGCTGGCGTATACAACGTGGAAGAGTTTAATCCAGATCCATTCCTTGAGCAACTGGCCAAATATGGCTTGCCTTGGCATGAGCATGTAAACGACAATCAGTTTGTAGAGTTCAAAGACTAAAATTTGATTGAATGATGGCTAAAAAGGCCGCTCCTCTTAAAGCGGCCTTTTTGACTAAAAAAATGGTGTTAGAGGGTCATTTCTTAGAATAAGCTGCTCAATAAGAGCGAATACTTTCTACTGGCCTTTCTCTATTGTGTACCAAACATGAGAATTAACCATTATCAGATATTTTTTTGCAACTCGGCGAAACAATATCTATTTAAAAAAGTTTTAAGTGCGATTTTGCTCAATGTACTTTTTTTATGGTCACATCATTTAACTCAAATTTTTCTAAATTTCATGGAACAATCTACTAGTAAGACCTCAAATCAACTTTTGGCATTTCTGGAGAAAAACCAAAATTTAAGCTCTACTGATTTTCATCAAGTCTTGAGCAACCTAAATAGCCACCCAAAAGCTGAATTTGCAGCTAACTTCGATGCTGAAGCTCGAGAACTTGTAAAGTTGCTTAAAAGATAGTAGCTTTGCGCAAAAAAAATGAGTGTGCTCATCAATGTACAACCTTTGCCTGAGGCCAAACTGCCCAAGCCAGACATCCGCAAATTGGGTGTGCCACAGTTAGCGGAATGGCTGTTAAGTCATGGATTCAAAGCCTTTCACGCCAAGCAAATTTATAAGTGGCTTTGGCAACGTTCCCTCAAGGATTTTTCTGAAATGACCGATCTCAGTCTCGCGCTGCGAAATGCGCTAGAGGCTCACTTTGGATTCTATCCTTTAAGCGTTCAGGAAGTTCAGAAAAGCCAAGATGGTACACTTAAGGTAGGTTTTTCGCTTTATGACCGCAACTTGGTAGAGGGAGTCCTTATTCCTACCGAAGATCGCATGACTGCCTGCATCTCCTCACAGGTGGGTTGCTCTCTGTCCTGTAAGTTTTGCGCTACAGGTTTTATGGACAAAAAGCGTAATTTGACTGCACCTGAAATTTACGACCAAGTATTTGAAATAAATCAGCAAGCTCTCAAGAATTACCAAGCGCGGCTCACGAACATCGTATACATGGGCATGGGAGAACCTCTTCTCAACTACCAGAATGTCCTGTCCTCCATAGAAAAAATCACTTCGCCTGACGGTTTAGGCATGTCGCCCAAGCGTATCACTGTTTCTACGGCAGGTATAGCCAAGATGATTTATAAGTTAGCAGACGACCAAGTCAAATTTAATTTAGCTCTTTCGTTACACGCTGCCGATGATGAAAAGCGCAACAAAATTATGCCCATCAATGACAGCAATAGTCTTGAGGCTCTTAAAGAAGCTTTGCGTTACTTCTATCGCCAAACCCAAAATAGAATCACCCTAGAGTATATCTTGTTTGGCAATTTCAACGACAGCCCTCAAGATGCGGACAATCTTTTTAGATTCAGTCAATCCCTAGCTACTCGCATCAATATCATTGAATACAATCCTGTGGAGCTAGCTCCTCAGTTTCAGCGTGCTTCAGGGCGTGTTTTGAATCAATTTGCGGCTTATCTGGCAGACCGAGGCGCAATCGTAACCGTTCGGAAAAGCAGGGGGATGGATATAGATGCAGCCTGTGGGCAGCTAGCGAATAAAAACAAAGTTTAGAGCTTTTTTAAAACTAGCCCAATACCTCTGTTATTGCTTCATTAAGAATTTTGCAGCACTTTTTTATTTCGCTGTCGCTAATAATAAGCGGCGGAGCTATTCGCATAGAATTGTTGCAAAATAAAAACCAGTCTGTAAGCACACCTTTTTCTATCGCTTTGTCAATAATGGCTTTGAGTACTTCAAAAGATTCAAACTCCACAGCCATCATCAAGCCTTTGTATCGAATATCTTTGATTTTGGGGTGAACAAGCAGGCTTTTAAACAGCTCAGCTTTACGCTCTGCGTCAGTAAAAAAAGCTTCTTTTTGCAGCAAATCCAAAGCCGTCAAAGCTGCTGCGCAAGATACTGGATGTCCGCCTTGTGTGGTGATATGGCCTAAAATCGGATCATTTTTGAACAATGCCATCAACTTAGAGGAAGCCGCAAAGCCCCCCAAAGGCATACCACCGCCCATAGCTTTGGCCATGACGACGATGTCAGGCAGTACATTGCTGTGTTCCATGCCCCAAAGCTTGCCTGTGCGACCAAAACCTGTTTGCACTTCATCAAAAATCAATAAAGCACCTGTTTCGTTACAGCGTGTTCTTAGAGCTTCCAAAAAGCCCTCTGGGGGCAATCTTACTCCCGATTCGGCTTGAATCGGCTCCACCACCACGGCCGCTGTGTGGGTATCTATGTGTGGGATAACGGTGAGGTCTCCATAGGCGTGTATGTGTACGTGTGGGAGCAAAGGCTCGAATGCTTTTTTGAAATCATCATTGCCGCAGATGGACAGTGCCCCATGTGAAGAGCCGTGGTAGCTATCCTTGAAAGCTACCAGTTTGGAACGTTTTGTACTTCTTTTGGCTAGCTTTAGTGCGCCTTCTATGGCTTCACTGCCCGAGTTTACAAAAAAAACTTGCTCAAAACTCTGTGGCAGGCTCTTGATAAGGGCTTTTGCGAGCTTTATTTGTGGGCTTTGTACAAACTCGCCATACACCATTAAATGAGAGTATTTGCGTATTTGATGTCTAATAGCATTTTGTATTTGCTGTTGGCCGTGCCCAAGGTTGCTGACTGCAATGCCTGAAATGAGGTCTATATATTTTTTTCCGCCTCGCCCAAATAAATACACCCCTTTGGCTCTATTTATTTCCAGCATCAGAGGGAAGTCGGAGGTTTGGGCAAGATACTGAAGAAAAGCCTGACGCATGACTGCTGCTGATTATTGTTTCAAATGTTTCTATATATTTTTATCCTTGTACGGCACAAAAAAAGTTCACAATCCATATAAGGAGTGAACTTTTTGGGTTGTTCAAGAAACTAAAAAGTGGGCTCACTTGGGATCGAACCAAGCACCCTCTGATTATGAGTCAGATGCTCTAACCGACTGAGCTATGAGCCCTTTAGCTTACTGCGATGCAAAATTATAAAAAACTTGCTGATTATACAAATTTTATAACTTTTTTTTGTTGAGAGAGGAATCTAAACTTCAACTCAGAAATGGTATCTACTCTTTGGCCTTTTTTAGAACTAAAATAGCGCGTAGAGAACTTTATTGCTTCCTACTCTTCCATAGTTTGTTCAATAATAAATTTCTGTTTATCAGTTAATTAAATTGTTTACTAAAGGATTATTACTTGTTTAAATTCTCTTGCTTAAATATTTGTGCATATATGCGATAAAAAAGTGATAAAAAAATTTGGATTTAAATATAAAAACTGAGACCTTTGCAGCGTCAAAACTGAGACAACGATACGCGCCGTTCGTCTAGGGGTTAGGACACCACCCTTTCACGGTGGTAACACGGGTTCGATTCCCGTACGGCGTACAAGCACAAATAAACTGCTTTCAGAGGCAGCTTAAGAAAAAGACCACCAGTTTTTGGTGGTCTTTTTGTTTTAAGGTCTAGGCTAAAGATTTGTGTTTTAGTTTAAACGGTTTTCTAGATGTTTAGGCGCATTTTATTGAGTCTAGTGTTTTAAATAACACCTCAAATGGCTAAAAGTGACATGTTTTTAGCCCGATATGAAGTATTTATGTGAAGCATAGATGTTTTTTTAAAAATACTTTCGCATAAAAGTATTTGTATAGAACTTTGTGCTTCTATCACGGGTTTACTCATCAAAAAGCATTATGAACACTATTAAGAGCAAGCAACTCTTTGAGCAAGCAAAAAAAAGTATTGTAGGCGGCGTAAACTCCCCCGTCAGAGCGTTTAAGTCAGTGGGAGGACATCCTGTTTTCATTAGCTCGGCTAGAGGCCCTTATCTGTATGATGAAGATAATAATCGCTACATAGATCTCATTAACTCTTGGGGACCTATGTTGCTCGGACACGCCCACCCAGAAGTGGTTGAGTTTGTGGGTTCTGTGCTGGCCGATTCTTTTTCTTTTGGTGCACCCACCAAGCGTGAAATAGAAGTTGCGGAGCTTATCAGAGAACTTGTGCCTAGTATAGAGAAAATCCGCATGGTAAACTCTGGTACAGAGGCCACTATGGCTGCTATTAGAGTAGCGCGAGGCTTTACCCAAAAAGATAAAATCATTAAGTTTGAAGGCTGCTACCACGGTCATGCAGACTCCTTTTTGATAGCAGCTGGCAGCGGCGCTGCAACTTTTGGAATACCAGATAGTCAGGGTGTTACAAAGAAAACAGCGCAAGATACGCTTACTGTACCCTACAACGACACGCAAGCACTCGAAGCCTGCTTGGTAGCCAATGCTCACGAAGTGGCAGCCGTCATATTAGAACCTGTGGTGGGTAATATGGGTTGCGTTATACCTCAAAACGGCTATCTACAAGCTGTGAGACGTTTATGTGATGCGCATGGGGTATTGCTAATTTTTGACGAGGTAATGACTGGTTTTAGGCTAGCTAAGGGCGGCGCACAAGAGCTTTTTGGTGTGAAACCAGACCTTACCACTTTGGGCAAAATCATAGGCGGCGGTATGCCTGTGGGTGCGTATGGTGGGAGAGCTGATATCATGGATATGGTGGCTCCATTAGGGCCTGTTTATCAGGCAGGCACGCTATCTGGAAATCCTGTTGCGATGGCTTCAGGGCTAGCCACCTTAAAAATTATCAAGAACAACCCTCAGATAATAGAAAAAGCCAATAGAAATACAGAGCAAATAGCAGAGGGTATGCGCATGATCAATACTAAATTAGGATTGAATTATACCATCAATCGCATCGGTTCTATGTTTACGCTCTTTTTCACTCAGAAGCCAGTGAATAACTTTGAAGACGCTAAAACGACAGACACTAAACTTTTTGCACGCTATTTTCATGAAATGCTTAATAGGGGTGTTTACTTAGCTCCTTCGCAGTATGAGAGCCTGTTCGTGTCGGCAGCTGTACAAGATGCAGATATACAGCACATACTAGAAGCCCATGAGGACTGTATGGCTTTATTGATAGAAACTGAAGCATAAAGCGAAGTATCTCCTAAAATCAGATACCAAGCTACTATTTACAAGCATGATATTTTTTTATAAAAATGTATTGTAAAATCAAAAAATGTCATTACCTTTGCGCCTCATATCATAAAGTATTGTTCTGTTGTTGCGCTGGGACAGCGTTAAATCACTCAACTCCGTAGCCATTCTTAAAGCCATGAGTCTGAATTTAATAAAATTAGTAGAAGCTGCTGATGCAGAAAATCGCAAAAAAATGCCTGTATTTAAGGCTGGCGACGTGGTAAATGTTCACGTGAAAATTAGTGAAGGTAACAAAGAACGCGTTCAGCAGTACCAAGGTACTGTTATTCAGCGTCGTCATACAAACACTAACGGCGAAACATTTACGGTTCGTAAAATATCAAACGGTGTAGGTGTGGAGCGTATATTTCCAATTCTTTCACCAAGCATTGATAAAATTGAGGTTATTCGTTCTGGTCGTGTAAGAAGAGCGCGTCTCTATTTCTTACGCTACCGCACTGGTAAAGCAGCTCGTATCAAGGAGCAACTTTAAAAATATCTGCAGAGACTTGCCGTTAGCGTTTTGAGAAAAGGTAACTAACCGACTTTCAAAACGCTAACGGTTTTTGTTGTCTTAAAGATTCATTTACTGAAAATCGGCTGCCTTGTAGCGTTTTATTTCGGTAATAACTGGTGCTTCAGTACTTTCGTCTTGGGCAGCTTCGTATAGTACAAAATCATCGCCTTGTTTGAGCAAGTAGAACTCAAGCTGTAAACCACCCCAAAAACCGCTACATGATGCAATAGCATCTTTAGGTACTGCCGACGCTGCACCACTTGGATAAGGGCCGTCGCTGAGCGGCACTGACACCTCATTCCCCTTGAGAGTTTTACCATTAGCTTCTACATCTAGTCGGGTAGCAGGCTCACCATCCTCAACAGTTTTGATAACTACGAACTTAAAAGTAGGTTTAAGCTCGGTTACGGGATTCTCTGTAACTTCCTCTGCATTGCTTGTAGCTGTACTGTCTGTAGACACCACTTGCGAGCTGCCACCAGAGCCACATGACATCATGCCTGCTGCTAAGATAACGCACAAAATTTTTTTGAACATATTGAAAAACTGTGTTTAGAGTGATAAAACAAATTTATGTAACTAAAAAAATCAAATTTAAGATACTTGCTGCCACAAAACAATATTCAGCCCTATAATAGGTCAAAAAAGTTATTTATTTTAGTCTGTTTTTTTGTGTTATTTTTTTGTTTTTGCAAGTAAGCTTCTCAAAATTACGATATTTGCAACAGAAAATAAATCATATTCTTCACCTACAAGCCCTTGCGCAATGACTCCTGCAAAAATCGTAGCTGCCAACTGGAAAATGAACCTCAACAAAGTGGAAGCACTCTCTCTCGCTTCGGAAGTGCTTGAGACCGTACGAAGAGAAAACCTGTATAATGTGATCACTATCCTGGCTGCGCCTTACGTACACCTTTACCCCTGTGCGCGTCTGCTGGAAGGAATTGGCAACTTTCCTGTCTCTTTGGCTGCACAGAACTGCCATCATGAGGCACAAGGAGCTTATACGGGCGAGGTATCAGCGTCTATGTTGCGGTCTTATGGAGTAGAATATGTTATCATAGGCCATAGCGAGCGTAGGGAATATGCACGCGAAACAAGCCCAATGTTGCTTGCTAAGCTTAAAATGGCTCTCAAGAATGGTATCAAGCCTATTTTTTGCTGTGGTGAACCGCTAGCAGTGCGCGAAGCCGAACAGCAAAATGTATTTGTAGAGCAGCAAGTGCGAGAAGTACTTACAGGACTAACTCCAGAAGAGTTTGCGCAAATCGTTTTGGCTTACGAGCCAGTATGGGCTATAGGCACAGGCAAAACCGCCAACGCAACGCAAATTGCTCAAATGCACCAGTTTCTGCGCAGTATTTTGCTTAGTATACAGCCCCAGCACGGTCTTAGCACCTCGATTCTGTATGGCGGAAGCTGTAAAGCTAGCAATGCCGCTGAGATTTTTAGTATTGCGAATGTAGACGGTGGTCTAGTGGGTGGAGCTGCTCTGGATGCTAGAGAATTTGTCAATATTATTGCAGCAGCCCAATCATTGGCTTAGAGCTTGTTTTAAAGTAAATAAAAAAGCAGACGAATAAAGTAATCTCTATTCGTCTGCTTTTTTAAGCAAACAATTGTGTTTACAAACGCTTACTTAGGCGATGCAAGATTATTGGTTTTGCTTATTGATTCGGCCAAAATAATGACACGATTCTCGAGCACTTCCACCACACCAGCATCAATGAAGTAAGTGTGATTGTTTCCATCGTCGGCTTTTACAAAAAGCTCGCCTTCTTCCAATGCACTGATAATGGCAGCGTGCATATCCAGAATTTCAAAAGAGCCTTTAGCACCAGGCACACGCACAAGGGAGGCTGCTCCTGAATATACAACTTTGTCTGGTGTGATGATTTCTACTTTCATGTAAAAAATATTTTAGGCTAGGTCAAAACAGCAATGTTACTTGCCTTCTGCTTCGCGTATGAGTTTTTCACCTTTTTCAATAGCCTGTTCTATGGTACCTACCAAAAGAAAAGCTTTCTCTGGAAGGTGGTCTACTTCACCGTCCATAATCATGTTAAAGCCTTTGATAGTATCTTTGATGTCTACCAACTGACCAGGAATACCCGTAAACTGTTCTGCAACGTGGAACGGTTGAGATAAGAATCTCTGCACGCGTCGTGCACGGTGTACAACAAGTTTATCTTCTTCAGAAAGTTCATCCATACCCAAGATGGCAATGATGTCTTGAAGTTCTTTGTAACGCTGCAAAATTTCTTTCACGCGCTGTGCGGTGTTATAGTGCTCTGCGCCCAAAACATCTGGTGACAAGATACGAGAAGTAGAGTCAAGCGGATCTACCGATGGGTAGATACCCAACTCAGCAATTTTACGAGAAAGTACTGTCGTAGCGTCAAGGTGAGAGAAGGTGGTAGCAGGTGCTGGGTCAGTCAAGTCATCAGCAGGTACATAAACTGCTTGTACAGAAGTGATAGAGCCACGTTTTGTAGAAGTAATACGCTCTTGCATAGCACCCATCTCTGTAGCCAAAGTTGGCTGATAACCTACTGCCGAAGGCATACGACCCAACAAGGCAGACACTTCTGAGCCAGCCTGTGTAAATCGGAATATATTGTCTACAAAGAACAGAATGTCACGGCCTTTGCCCTGTCCGTCACCATCGCGGAAATATTCGGCAAGAGTCAAACCTGTAAGGGCCACGCGTGCACGCGCACCTGGTGGTTCATTCATTTGACCAAACACCAATGCAATGTTAGATTCTGCTAATTCTTTATCATCTACTTTGCTCAAATCCCAGCCGCCTTTTTCCATAGACTCTTCAAAAGCTTTGCCATACTTCATTACGCCAGATTCAATCATTTCACGCATCAAGTCATTGCCTTCACGTGTACGCTCGCCCACACCAGCAAATACTGAAAGACCAGAATATGCCTTAGCAATGTTGTTGATGAGCTCCATAATCAATACAGTTTTGCCCACACCAGCACCGCCAAAAAGACCAATCTTACCACCTTTTGCGTAGGGTTCAATCAAGTCAATTACTTTGATACCAGTATAGAGAACTTCTGTTGAAGAAGCGAGTTCGTCAAACTTAGGCGCAGCACGGTGAATTGACAATCTATTTTTGGATTGAATGGGCTTCAAGCCGTCAATAGGAGTACCCACCACATTGAACAAACGACCACGTACTTCTTCACCTACAGGTACAGATATGGGACTACCCAAAGCCGTAACGGGCATACCGCGAGTTAGACCCTCTGTACTATCCATAGCAATGGTGCGCACACGGTCTTCACCAAGGTGCTTTTGACACTCAAGAATTACCTCTTGGCCGTTCTCTTTTTTAACGCTCAAAGCATCTAGGATGGCTGGAAGCGAAGAGCCTGTAAAGCTCACATCTACTACAGGACCAATTACCTGTATAATTTTACCTAAGTTTGCCATTATCACTGTATTAAATAGCTCTAGTGGATGTTTTTACTAGAATTTTGGCGCAAAGATAAGCGCAAAATTGATTGAAAGCTGCATAAAGCCTGTCTTTTTTTAAGTAATAGCCTAAATTATTTATAAGGCTCTCTCTTTTAAGTCTTTAAACGGCAGTGGTAAGCACAAATTTTCTGCTCACATCCACCCAGAAGCGACCTCTTAAGAATTTGCGTCCAATTAGAACCGAATAACGCATGTCTTCTCTGTCTGCAAAAGAGACTAAGGTTCTAACACGCTTTTTGCCAAGTTTTACTACAATTTTTACTGCAAAACGCTCTTCGCTGTCACCGTTTGAACTTTTGACTACATGTTTTTCGAACTCATCAAAAATCACCGAGGGTGTGGACTGATACACTTGTACATCAAGGATTTCTTTTCCATCAGCCAAACGTCTTGTTTGAGCACTGAAACAATGAACAGAACAGCCATAAGCTCCTGTATCTATTTTGGCTGGCACTTTCCAAAGCCCCAAAGCGGGTATATCGATGGCTTCGGCACGACCCACTACCAAAACATTGTCGGGAATATCCATCAGAGGCTGCTTATGCTTGAGGCTCTGTTGAGGTTGGTTGTGGCTTTAAAGCCAGCCAAATACTAAAAGCTAAAGCTACAAGCACCCAAGCGCAAACCAAGTAAGATGCTATGCGAGTATACATTGCGCCTTGCTCATAAGATGTTGAGTTAAACTCAAAAACAATGCTGTGCTTTCCTTTGGGCACTTCCAAACCTCTGAGCACATAATTAACGCTCAAAATAGGAACTTCTTTGCCATCAATAAGGGCTTTCCAGCCGTGCGGATAATAAATCTCAGAAAATACCACAAAGCCGTCGTCATTATTCTGAGCTTCATAAACAATTTTGTTTGAGGCAAAGGATTTGATTTCCACTTTGCGACTGCTATCTGCATTGCTCCATGTGGCACGTTGTGGTTTGAATCTGCTTGCGTCCAGTATGGCATTTTTAGATAAATCTACTTCCGACAGTGCCTTCATCTCCTCGTCAGGATTCTGTACTTGCTTGAGCGCGTCTACAAACCAAGCTGCTCCTAAGGCACTAGGGTTTTGAAGAACAGCGTTTTCGTCTTCGCCGAATTTGAAGTAGCGCAAGTTTAGCATATTCAAAACAGGTATTGTGTTGAATGAGAGCTTGGTAGGGTCGCCTTTGGCAGCATTAAGTGCACCAGCAAAAGCCTGTACTTCTGGCTGTAAGCGGCGGCTGATGAGGTCTTGATAACGACGCATTTTAGCTGCAAAGTAGCCGCCCACGGATCGGTGATGGATACATACTGAAGAGCTGCTAAAGGGATCTTCGTTCATGCCAATGACTCTGTAAGCCAATGTTTTGTCTGTTTTTATCTTATTGTCGGCTGCCGAAGGTGTGGCATTGCGTTGTGCAATGCTTTCTTCAAAATCAGTTTCTAATAAATAACGTTTGCCTATAAGCCATAAATCTGCCACCAAAAGCAATCCAATAATGGCCAAAGCCACCTCTCTACCCAATTTTTTAGTCAGGAATGCCCAAGCCAAGCCAATAGCTACTGCAATAAAGCAAAAGCTACGAATAGCATCGTGCTTGAGCAGGTATTTGCGGTCGGCTAAAACAGCCTCTAAAATTCCTCCTAAGTTGCTGTCTATTTGTGCACTTTGTACGCTTACAAAGGCTGTACCCATGATTCCCATAATGAGGCATAAACCTGCTGTGGGTGCGGCTGCATAAATAATTTTTTGATAAAGTTCTTTGTCCCAGTTTTCTTGTTCGGCTAACCACTCTAAGCTCAGACCCGCCATCAAGGCCATAATTAAAACCGTTAGACTCATCGCCATGGAAACAGATCTAAATTTATTGAAACCTGGGAAGTTATCAAACATAAAGTAGTTGAATGCCTGAAAATTATCGCCCCAGCCAAAGAAAAGTGTAACTATCACACCAGCTACCAGCCACCAACGGAGGCGGTCTTTTAGGACAACACAGGCTAAAGCAAAAAAGAAACAAATGATAGCACCAGCATAGATAGGGCCTGCCGTACCAGGCTGTGTGCCGTGATAGAGCGGAATAGAGGCCACCATTTCTTCCGCTTGCATAGGCGAAGCTTGGCTTGCTATGGCTTTATAGGTTTCGGAGTTTGTAGAAAGTTTTTCGGAAGTAGAGCCGCCGTAAAGTCCTGGAATGAGCAGCGTAAAAGACTCGCCAACGCCCTCACTCCAGCCAAAAGCATAATCTTTGTCCAAACCTTCAGCACCTTGTTTTTCACCTTCTTGCGGTGTGAGCTGGGAGGTGCCGCGTGTGGAATACGGCGTATATTCTAGCGTGGTCATCAAATGTCCCGCATAAGTGGCAGTTCCCAAGCTAACTGACAACAATAGAACCGCCGATCCAATAGAAAAGTCTTTGAAAGTCTTGTTACGAATAGCAAAAATCAGTTCGCTTAAGCCATAAAAAGCACATACAAAGGCAAAATAATACGTTATTTGAGGGTGCGATGCTCTAAGCTCTAATGTCATAGCAAGAGCTGTAAGCCCACCCCCGAGCCAAATTTTGTTGCGATGCAGAAGTAAGTGCATACCACCTAGAATTAAAGGGCAATAACCGATAGCTCTCAGCTTTGTAATGTGCCCTACGTCTATCAGAATCAGGTTATAAGTGGTTAGAGAAAAGCCAGCCGCGATGCCAGCCGCAATGAGTGGCCTAACTCCAAAGCATAAAAGCATGATGTAGGTGCAAAGCATGGGCAAAAACACCAAATGCGAGGATTTACTCTCAGAAAAAAAACCGTAAGAGACTTTTTCTATCCAAGTAATGGGACCATAATCAAACATAGAAAAAATAAGATAGCCCGGCATACCCCCAAACATGCGTGCATTCCACATACAAGCCTCGCCAGTAGCTTTATAATGAGCTGATTGATCTGCTACCATGCCCTGATAACGCAACATGTCGTCTTGGCGTATCGTTTTGTCATCTATGATTTCTGCTTTAAAATAGGCAAAGGTCAGTACATAAAAAAACGCAATAGCTAAGAAGTGAGGCAAAAGAGACTTGGGGTTAAAAGGCTGACTCATAGCAATAAATACAAATATTTAGGTGGATTCAACGCACCAAATATACTAGATTTTTTATATCAAAAAACCTATGGCCGCTATTTATCAAGTTTCTATATGGATTTTCATCTGACAATTTTTGGCTATGCCAAATGCGTGAACTATGTTTGTGGTCTTTATAGATGTCTTCAATTAGCTATTGTTTTCAACATTAAAAACCTTGTTCTAAAAAAATATGAAATCGTTATACAGAAATGCCTTAGTTTTATCGCTTGTTTACGCTTGCTGGGTCGTTACTAAAGGCTTTATTGGCCTAGACCTGATGTTCAACAAGTGGGCTGGCTGGGGTGTTGTGCTTTTATTGGTTGTGCTGACCTACGTATTTGCTTTGCAAGAGCGAAAAGAGCAGCCGAGCGGCTATATGACTTATACAAAGGCGTTCTCTGTGTGCTTCTTTCTAATCATGATTCCTTATTTTTCTGGAATTTTACTTGAGTACTTCTACTTCAATACGTTTTTGCCTGATGTAGTGGAGAGCTTTCATCAAAAAATGGAGTCTATTCTACTCGAGGAATTGGACAAAAGTGCCTCTCAAGGCTCTGAACTTAGCGAAGAGCAGCACGAAATAGCTGTCAAGACTGGCATGGGGATGTCGCCTTATAAACCTTGGGGAGTGGTATTCCTGTTGCTGGGTGCTGGTTTTACTTCCGCTGCAGTATCGGCTCTTATGGCCTTGTTTGTTCGCAAGAAAGACCCTAATCAGGAGTTCTAAAGGCATTATTGTAATCAAAAAATAGAGCTGATATTTTGCAGAATGTGTTTCATAAAGACTAACATGCAACTCTTTCAGCTCTTTTTCTAGTGCCTTTTTAAAAAGAGCTAAAAGACAACACAAGTTTTAATCTGCTATCTTTAAAAAAAAAATGACAGTATCCTGTCAAATGCCATCACAGAATCCTTAATTTTGTGGCCGAGCCCCCGCATACATACTAAATTTTGTTTACAGACAGAATTCTTCAAATCAAACGAAATGGAAACCAAAAAAAAATCATCAAATAATTTACTCTACATTGTTGGCGGAGTCCTTGTATTGTTGTTGGCTGGCTCGGGTTTGGCCAAGTACAAAGGTTGGATAGGGGGCAGTAAGCCACTAGAAGTTAAATTGGGTCAGGCTCAGTATACTAAGATTGTTCAGCTGGTTAGTGCTTCGGGACGTATACAGCCTGAAGAAGAAGTCAAAATTGCACCAGATGTCCCAGGACAAATTACAGAATTATTGATAGAAGAAGGTGATTCTGTTTTACAGGGTCAGTTATTACTCAAAATCCGTCCAGACAACTACCAAGCGGCACTCGAGCAGGCTAGTGCAGGCGTAGGCGTACAGCGCGCGAATATGTCGCAGTCCAAGGCTCGCTTGGCACAGGCCAAAAGCCAGTTTTTGCAGCGCAAGCAAGAATTTGAGCGCAGCAAAAGTCTTTATGAACAAAAAGTCATTCCTCTTCAAGAATATCAGGCCGCTCAAACAGCGTTGAACGTGTCAGAAGCCGACTTGGAAGCAGCCACTCAAGGTGTAGAAGCCGCTCGTAACACCGTAGTAAGCTCACAGGCTTCGCTTTCGCAAGCACAAGATAATTTATTGCTTACCTCAGTATTTGCACCTCGAACAGGCATTGTATCTAAACTTTCGGTCAAGAAAGGCGAACGCGTGGTGGGCACTTCACAAATGGCGGGTACCGAAATGCTTCGAATAGCTGACTTCAAAAGTATTGAGGTTCGTGTAAATATTAATGAAAACGATGTGGTTAAAATCAATAAAGGAGACTCTGCCAATATTGAAGTAGATGCCTATCCTGAGCAAGTTTTCAAAGGCGTAGTCATGGCCATAGCCAAAAGTGCTAAAGAAACGGCCATGGCTTCCACTGATGCTGTGACAGAGTTTGAAGTACGTATCAGAGTCAATGCCAACTCTTACAAGCATTTGGAGCAAGCTGGCAAACCCTCGCCATTTTTGCCAGGTATGACGGCTAGCGTAGAAATTATTACAGACGTAAAAGACAAAATCTTGACCGTACCGCTTAATGCCGTAACCACACGCTTACCAAAATCTGAGGACGGCAAAAACACCAACAGCACACAAAGCGAGGCCAAACCAGAAGAAGTTATCTTTGTATATGACAAAACCAAAGGAACAGTGAGAAAGGTGAAGGTCAAAACAGGCATCAGCGACTTCAACAACATTGAAATTACTGAAGGTATCAAAGAAAATGAAAGCATCGTGGTGGGGCCTTATAATGTGGTGTCGAAGCAGCTCAAAGAGGGCTCTAAAGTAACAGAAGCCACAGAATCTAAGGAGGATGAAGAAGATACCGACTCCGAAGATAAATAACATTTACTTCAAACTTTTTTAATATGTGTAAAAAACCTATTCTTTTGAGCTTATTGGCCTTTGCGCTTTGCAGTGGCTTTTTCTCCTGTCAGGCTCAAACCGAAAATACAGTGGTGCAAACCACACAAGTCGGTTACGGCACTGAGCCTCCTCAGTTAACTAAACAGCCAGAAAAAAAAGGAAAAGATACCCTCAGAATTATAGGTGTGGGCGATATGATGCTTGGTACAAACTACCCCTCTACAGACTATTTGCCACCCAACGACGGCAAAGATTTGATGAAGGCTGTGTATCCTATACTTTCTGCTGCAGATTTGACTTTTGGCAACTTAGAAGGCACTGTCTTGGATAAAGGCGGAGAGGTGAAGCAATGTGGCGACCCAAGTGTGTGTTTTGCTTTCAAAATGCCTGAGTATTTGCTTCAAAATTTATTGGACGCTGGTTTTGATGTGCTGAGTATTGCCAACAACCATGTCAGTGACTTTGGAGCCACAGGACGCGCCAACACTCAAAAAGCCCTCAAAAACCTAGGAATTCCTTTTGCAGGTTTGCTCGACTGCCCCACAACCGTTTTTGAAAAAGACGGTATCAAGTATGGCATGGTAGCCTTTGCGCCCAACTCTGGCACAGTGCCACTCAATGACCTCGAAAATGCTAGAAAGCTAGTGCGAGAGCTTGATGCCAAATGCGATATTGTCATTGTATCCTTTCACGGAGGGGCTGAAGGCGCAAGTAGACAGCATGTTACGCGTAAGAACGAGCTTTTTTATGGCGAAAACCGCGGCAATGTTTATGCCTTTGCCCACGCTATGATAGATGAAGGAGCAGACCTCATTTTTGGGCACGGCCCCCACGTAACGCGAGCAGTGGAAGTGTATAAAAATCGCTTTATCGCTTACAGCCTTGGTAATTTCTGCACATATGCCCGCTTTGGACTCAAAGGCCCCAATGGCGTTGCGCCTATCATAGAAGTGCAAACCAACAGCAAAGGAGAGTTTTTTAAGGCCAAGATTACTCCTATCGTACAGCAGGGCAAAGGAGTAGTGGCTATAGACCCCAACAAACAAGCTATCAAATATGTGCAAGAGCTTACTAAAGCAGACTTCCCTGAATGTCCCATAGTAATTTCAGACGACGGAATCATTTCTAATAAATAAGCAGTTGATTTACAACAACTTTGTTTTATTCACGTTTAAATACTAAAACAACTTGTTTTTTTACTAAAACATTACAAATGTAGCGTATGAAAAAATACTGGAAAATAAGCATTATAGGGATTGTCTTATGCGTACTAGGCATGGTGGCTTTCAGACCCATGAAGGATGGCAGTACCAATTTAGCCTTCGGCACTTGGTTTACAAGAAGTCTTCAAAACAGCGACGTAACGGGCGATGCGGCACCAGAAATTGCCTTGCTTTCTTCCAAAGGTGACACTTTCAAGCTGTCTAGCCTGAAAGGTAAAGTGGTACTTATAGACTTTTGGGCGAGTTGGTGTGGCCCTTGTCGTGAAGCTAATCCAGAAGTGGTGCGTCTCTACAAAAAATACAAAGGGATGAACAAAAATTTTGAAATTTTGGGTGTCTCTTTGGACAATAAGCGTGACAACTGGATACAAGCTATTGCTAAAGACCATTTGGCTTGGCCACAAGTTTCTGACCTCAAAGGTTGGACATCGGTGGCAGCAGAAACCTACGGTGTAAATGCCATTCCTTACACGGTTATTGTTGATACTGAAGGTAATATTGTGGCGCGTAAACTCAAAGGTCGCCAGCTCGAAATGAAATTAGACCAGCTTTTAGGCGTAACAAAATAAGCCTAAAAAATAACTCAAGAACGCATTCATCAGAATTTGAAGCCCCAAATGCTTCTTGTTTTGGTGAATGCGTCTTTCTATGCCTGAGTGGACTGTCTCCTTCTGGAGCATCTTATGAGCAGACAGGCAAATGCTATCCTGCCCAATCAACCAATCTGAAGTCTTGTATTTTTATGCGTTTAAAATATGACCAGAATCCAAAAAGTTAAAAAACTTTTAAAATAATTGAATTAAAGTCTTTGATATTCAAAAAAATACAGTACTTTTGCTGCTCAATTGAAAGAGTGTGCTCTGCGCACTCTTGCCTTTGTGTTTAATATTCAAAACGTTACGTATGTCCAAACAGGCCAACATAGAACTAGATGGTACCGTTACAGAAGCACTCTCAAATGCTATGTTTCGTGTAGAACTAGAAAACGGTCATGAAGTGATTGCCCACATCTCAGGTAAAATGAGAATGAATTACATTAAAATTTTGCCAGGAGACAAAGTAAAACTTGCCATGTCGCCCTACGATTTGGCTAAAGGGCGGATTGTGTATCGTTATAAGTAATTTTATTTAATCAGTTCAAAATAAGCAAGTTGTTACAATGAAAGTAAGAGCCTCTGTAAAGAAAAGAAGTGCTGACTGCAAAGTGGTACGTCGTAAGGGTCATCTTTACATTATCAACAAAAAGAACCCTAAGTTTAAGCAGAGACAAGGCTAATTCATTGTTGGCTGATGTTTTTGTAGTTTTTTTAATTTATTCAATCCATTATTAAACCCAATTTAGCACTATGCCAAGGATACAAGGTGTAGATATTCCAGACAAGAAGCGCGGCCTCATAAGCCTAACGTATGTTTTTGGAATAGGCAGAGCAAGTTCGTTGGACATCCTCACCAAAGCGGGCGTAAATCCCGATAAAAAAGCAGGTGAATGGACAGATGAAGAAGCTCGTAAAATCCGTGATGTGATATCACGTGAGTACAAAACCGAAGGCGAACTGAAGTCAGAGATTCAGCTCAACATCAAACGCCTCATGGACATTGCTTGTTTTAGAGGCTTGCGCCACCGTAGAGGCTTACCTGTGAGAGGTCAGCGCACACGCACCAACGCACGCACAAGAAAAGGCAAACGTAAAACCGTAGCCAACAAGAAGAAATAAGCGTTCAAATTAGTTTTATTTTAATACAAGCTCAAGCAAAATGGCACAGACATCAAGCGCGAAACGCAAAGATAAAGCAAAAAAGCGCGTCGTAAAAGTAGAAGCACAGGGTCAGGTACATATCAAAGCCTCTTTCAACAACATCATTGTTTGTGTTACAAACATGGGTGGTGAGGTCATTACTTGGTCTTCAGCTGGCAAAATGAAGTTCAAAGGCTCGAAGAAAAACACTCCATACGCTGCGCAAGTAGCGGCCAAAGATGCAGGCCAAGGTGCCTATGATTTGGGCGTTCGCAAAGCAGAGGTTTTTGTGAAAGGTCCGGGTGCTGGACGCGAGTCTGCAATCCGTACTATACACGGCCTTGGCATTGAGGTAACGTCTATCGTAGATGTAACACCTTTGCCGCACAACGGTTGCCGTCCTCCTAAGCGTCGCCGCGTATAAACTACGCACCAGATGCACGAAGAACATTTTTGTTCTTCACAACCACTTGGTTTGGAACGGCTCTTATTCAGCGCATTTGCCTCATCTATAGGACTCTAGAGGTAGAATGGCGACCAGAATAGGCAGTTCAGGGCAGGTCAATATTATTGAATGGTTTTTAACCAAAACATTTTCAACATCTTATTTGATTTTAAAATATGGCACGTTTTATAGGTCCGAAGGCCAGAATTTCTAGAAAATTCAACGAGCACATTTTCGGGCACTGCAAGCAACTTACACCAGCACGCGTAGAAGCGGATGGCAAAGTAAAGCACAAACAAAAGAATTATCAGCCTGGCCAACATGGTAAAGGGCGCAAGAAAAAAGTATCTCCTTACGCTGAACAGCTCAAAGAAAA
Organism: Cytophagales bacterium; assembly: GCA_004293815.1. Lineage (GTDB taxonomy): Bacteria > Bacteroidota > Bacteroidia > Cytophagales > Bernardetiaceae > RDZD01. The sequence goes on from RDZD01000019.1 coordinate 78,040, forward strand.
ACAAAAGGCCAAGTATATTTATGGTGTTTTGGAGCGTCAATTCAGAAATACCTTCGAGAGAGCTGCACGTAAAAAAGGTGTTACAGGTGAAAACCTCCTCCAGTTCTTGGAGGCTAGACTCGACAACACTGTATACCGCTTAGGCATAGCCCCTACGCGTCGTTCTGCTCGTCAGTTGGTAAACCACCGTCACATTTGCGTGAATGGTGAAATTGTAAACATTCCTTCTTACTTGCTCAAACCTGGCGACACAATTGAAGTTCGCGAAAAATCAAAGTCTTTGGAAGTAATTTCAGACTGTGTGGGTGCTAAAAACAGAAAATATTCTTGGTTGGATTGGGATTTCAACTTGCTCACTGGCAAGTTTTTGAACTACCCTTCACGCGACGAAGTGCCTGAGAATATCAAAGAGCAGTTCATTGTGGAATTATACTCTAAGTAATCATCTTTGGATTTTGCAGAGTTGTTTGTAAATCATTTTTAAAAAGATATTTATCAAAAACAAAACGATATGGCTCTCTTAGCATTCCAAATGCCAGAAAAAGTAATCATGGAGAAAGGTGACGATTTCCGTGGATTATTTGAATTCAAACCTCTTGAGCGCGGCTACGGCGTAACGGTGGGTAACGCGCTTCGTCGTGTGTTGCTCTCCTCGTTGGAAGGTCACGCGGTGATTGGTATCAGAATTCCTGGTGTATTACACGAGTTTTCTACCATAGAAGGAGTTGTAGAAGATGTTACAGACATTATCTTGAATATCAAGCAGATATGCTTAAAGAAGCTTGTTGATGAGCCTGAAACAAAAATTACAATCTCTGTAAACGGACAAACTGTACTCAAGGCTGGTGATATTACCACGTCTGATTACAGAATACTCAATCCCGACCATATCATTTGTCATTTGGACAAATCTGCAAAGTTCGAAATTGAGCTTTATTTGGACAAAGGTAGAGGGTATGTACCAGCAGAAGAAAACAAGCCTGCTACAGATGCTGTGCTTGGCTATATTCCTATTGATGCCATCTTCACGCCCATTAAAAATGTGCGTTATACAGTAGAAAATACCCGTGTGGAACAAAAAACTGACTACGAAAAGTTGTTAGTTGAGATTCACACCAACGGGGCTATTCACCCAGAAGAAGCACTCAAAGGAGCAGCCAATATTCTCATCAAACATTTCTTGTTGATTTCTGACCAAAATATATCGCTTGATATGGGTGAGTCGGAAGAAGAAGAGGCGGTAGATGAAGAAATGCTGCACATGCGTAAGCTCTTGAAGACTTCTCTTTCTGAGCTTGACTTGTCCGTAAGAGCTTATAACTGCTTGAAAGCAGCTAATATCCGCACTTTGGGCGACCTCGTGAGCCTCGAAATTTCTGATATGCTTAAGTTCAGAAACTTTGGTAAAAAGTCTTTGACTGAATTAGAGCAGCTTGTAGCTGACAAAAGCCTTGTTTTTGGCATGGATGTTAGCAAATATAGACTGGACGAAGACTAAACCTTAGACTTTGATCCATTTTTCTTAACCCAAAAATTGTTTCTTCAATAATGAGACACGGAAATAAAGTAAATCACTTGGGCAGAACTTACACGCATCGTAAGTCTATGCTCTCAAATATGGCTTGTTCATTGATTTATTATAAGCGTATTACCACAACTTTGGCTAAGGCTAAAGAATTGAAACGCTTCATTGAGCCTTTGCTCACTAAATCAAAGAATGACACCACTCACTCTCGCCGCGTTGTGTATGCAAATCTTGGCGAAAAGGTGGCTACCCAAATCCTTTTTGATGAAATTGCACAAAAAATTGCAGACCGTCCAGGTGGCTATTTGCGCATTCTCAAAACTGGTAACCGCAAAGGCGATAACGCGCCTACTGCATTGATCGAATTGGTAGATTTCAGCATGATGAATAGCAGCAATGATGAAAACGCCGCTGCCTCTACTCGCCGCACAAGACGCGGTGGAAAAGTTGCGCAAGGTACTGCTACTACTACCGCAACTGATACACCAGCTACAGAAGCTAAATCAGAAGACGAAGCTCCTAAGGCATAAGTAATCTCTTGAAAAGGTAGTTACAAAACAGCAAAAAGATTTGAAATGAATGTTTTAAATCTTTTTGCTGTCTTGTTTTATAAGACTTTTGAGCAGGTGTAAACCTCATTAAACTTGCTCTGCAAGCCCATTCTTTTTGTTAAGTTTTCTCTCTACTGTCTCATAAACCTACCTCATGGCGGCTTGCCCTTTGAGGCTTTTTTATGCATAAATGAAGGGAGGGAATAAATAAAAGGCAAAAAGAAATAAAATTTGTTTAGATTTGTGTGCTTGAGTTTCTTTAACCAAGCGCATCTTTTATTCATAAAAAACATTCCTTAAAAAGCATTCAAAAAAACAGAGCCAATGAAAAAACTCTATTTCCTGTTCTGCTTGAGCGTGGTGCTGGCTTGCGTGTCTGTAGCTTCTGCCCAAAAAAAGAATTTTGCCATTGAAGAGCTGGTCAGCCCTCGTCTAAGACCCACCGCTATTTGGGACCTGACGTGGCGAGCTAAGACGGATTTTGTAACCTACACAGATAATGCCACAGGTAACCTTATGCTCCGTAACGCCCAAAACGGTCAGGAGAGCATTCTGATAAAAAGCGGCGAACTAGACAATCAGTTACCACAAGGTGTAAGCAGCTTGAGCAAAGGTGTTTATTTTGTGCAGTGGCAGAATGACCAGAGCTTGGTATTTTCGCATGACAACAGACTTTTTGAATATAATACCAACGCTAAAAAGCTCAAGCAAATAGCCTTCTCGCCCGAAAACGCCGCCAATCATGATCAGTCCTCGGCTCAGCACTGGGCGTTTACTGTTGATGAAAACTTATGGGTGTGTCCACAAAATGCCACAGAGCCTATAGCTATTACTCAGGACGGCAACCGCGACTTGGTGTATGGCCAGAGTGTGCACCGCAATGAATTTGGTATAGTGAAAGGAACTTTTTGGTCGCCAGATGGTCAAAAACTAGCTTTCTATAGAATGGATCAAAAAATGGTCACAGATTATCCTCTCACATCTTATAGTACTGTACCAGCCCAAAATGCCCCTACCAAATACCCAATGGCGGGTCAGGCTAGTCATCACGTAACGGTAGGGGTATGGAATACAGCCAATAAACAAACCGTTTATCTTAAAACAGAAGGCCCATCAGATCAGTATCTGACAAATATTTCTTGGAGTGCAGATAATAAAAGCGTTTTCATAGCGGTTCTGAACCGTGACCAGAACGCCATGCAGCTCAATCAATATGATGCAGCCACAGGCAACTTTATCAAAACGCTTTTCGAAGAAAAGAACGAGCGTTATGTGGAACCTGAGCATGGTCTGTTATTCTTGCCCAATAACCCCAACCAGTTTATTTGGCAGAGTGAACGAGATGGCTTCAATCACCTGTATCTCTATCAAATAGACGGGACACTTGTCAAACAACTCACCAAAGGGGCTTGGTTAGTGAATGAAATACTTGGTTTTGATGTGAAAGGTGAAGAATTGTTTTACACAAGCAGCCAAGTAAGCCCTCTGGAAAAACATGCCTACTCTCTAAACCTCAAAACAAACAAGACTACGCAGCTTACAGCCGAAAGCGGCACGCATGACGTACAGTTGAGCCATTCGGGTAAGTATCTGATAGACAATTACAGTTCAAGACAAAAGCCGCGTTGCATTCAGCTAGTAGATATTGTCAAAAAGAAAACGACGACCACAGTGCTAGATGCGCCTAACCCTTTAGAGGCTTATGATGTGCCTTCCATTGAGTTTCTTAAGCTAAAAGCAGAAGACAACACCGATTTGTATTGTCGAATGCTCAAGCCAACTAACTTTGAACAAGGCAAAAAATATCCTGTGATGTTTTATGTGTATGGAGGCCCTCATGCTCAAATGAACACAGAGACTTGGCTAGGTGGTGCAGATATGTTTATGCTTTACATGGCTCAGCAGGGCTATGTGGTATTTACGCTGGATAATAGAGGCTCTGCCAACAGAGGCTTTGATTTCGAGAGCATTATACACCGTCAGTTGGGCGAGGTGGAAAAGAAGGATCAACTCAAAGGAATAGATTTTCTCAAACAGCAAACCTTTGTAGATGCTTCTAGGATTGGTGTTTTTGGGTGGAGTTTTGGTGGTTTTATGACTACTAATTTACTTTTGAACTATCCCGATGTGTTTAAAGCGGGTGTAGCGGGAGGCTCAGTGATGGACTGGAGCATGTATGAAATCATGTATGGCGAGCGTTATATGGATAGACCAGAACAAAATCCTGCTGGTTATGCACAAAACAATCTTGTCAAAGCTGCAAGCAAGCTCAAAAAGAGACTTTTACTCATTCATGGCCTCCAAGACGACGTGGTACTGCCGCAACACACTGATGCTTTTATCAATGAATGTATTAAAAATGGTGTTTTGGTAGACTTCTTTCCATACCCTAACCACGCCCATAATGTGCGTGGCGCAGAGCGAGCGCATTTGTGGAAAAAAATCTTCAGATTTTTTGAAGATTTTGTAAAGCCTCTTTAAAAAATTAGATTGGTAAAAACATAAAACTCCGACTCAGTTACCCGAAAGGGTTTTATGAGTCGGAGTTTTTGATGTGACTAGATTAGCTTTGTATAAACCTCTACACGGTAAGACCTAAACGCTATAGAACAGCTTAGCCACCCTACTTCGTTTTCCATCTATCATTTAGACGCTGGATGTAGGGGAAAAAGATAAAAAATAAAACACCTGTGATAACTGCCCCGAGGATATTTTCAGCAGGGGAATTTTCTCTACCACCACCTAAGTAAGCTACATGACAATAGTTGATTAAAGTTGTAAGCAATCCAAATCCTACTGTAAAAATAACAGATGCCCAAACACGTCCTTTCATAGATATTAGATTGTTAAAGTGTGAATTAAAAGATGTAATGATAAAATTCTAAAAAAAGAATGAGACTATGGCCTTTCCCGCAGACATTCCAACACCACCTAAGAGAAAACCAGTGGCTGCACCAGCAGGACCAGTTGCTGAGCCTACTATAGCTCCACCTATGGCACCTTCACAATCTGCTTGCAGAACATCCCTTTCTTTGCTAGGCGGTATTTTCATCGCGCTAGGGTTGTTGAGAGTAATAAGACTATTCCAGTTGTCAAAATTGCTATGCCAGTAAGCATGAGAAGAACATAATATTTCTTTTGAGCCTTGAAAATGATAACGATTCAGTGGCACTCATGCCACTTGTGGGTATAGCACCTGCCAAAGAGCGCGTCTGTGCGGGACTCGTACTCTGGTTAGCAATGTTTAGCAAAGCGTTTACTGCAGTTTTAAATGCTTGCGAGGTTGAAGAATTTGCAATTGTTTGTGTTAAACCTGCGGTGCTAATATCTGCATACTGAGCTATCATGGTTGGTGTAAATTGTGAGCAGGTTTGTGTCAAAAAACTATTACGCGCATTAATAGCAATGTCTTTAAGCTGTTGGCTTGTAAGAGGTGGCTTGCTTTGATTATTATTATTGATAATAGCCTGATGCAATGCATTGTAAACAGCTTGAAGAGCTTGATTGTGCGTAGTCCCAGCGAATACAGGAGTAATGTCACAAGTGGGTACTATTTTGGGAGCAAACCAATTACACGTGTAGGTGTAAGCCTGTAGATTGATCACCAGCACAAGGGTCAAATAGAAAAAAAGGGTTGCACGGAAGTAATTCATGAGTTTTAGCGTTAAAGAGGTTAGAGAACATTTAAAGCCTAAACAAACAAACAAACAAACAAACAAACAAACAAACTTAACATATTATTAACAGTTGTTTTCTTCATCTTAAATCCTCTAAAAGCAAACAAAGCTTTTGGGTGATGAATAAACAGTCGGATTTTTGAGATATTTCTAACTAAGCTATATTTTTCTCAATCAAATCTTTCAAGGTTTGGAGAAGCTCCTGAGCTTGTTTGGCTTGTACCTCTGTGATTTCTAGTTTGATGTTTTTCTCGCCCAAATCCAAGCCCATTTTTTTGCGGTCAAGCTCGAAAAATAGCTCTGTATGGGTGCTATGGCTAACCATCACCAACTCTAATTCACTTAAAACCTCTTTGAATCGGGATTTGGGCTTAAATTCTAGTTTCTGAACAAAGGGAAATCGGGTATTCATTCGGTAGTGGCGAGGCTCATAGCTCAGCCCTGAAATACTAAAATCTAGCTCTTTAAAAGCTGTCAAAATAGCACTATTGATAAAATTGGGGTGTATTTTGACGTGATCCGCATCGGTGGGATCCAACGCGTCCTCTATGCCTGCGCTTGTTTTGAACCAGAGTTGAGTGTTTTGGCTCAAGCTAGTCGGGGTGTCGGTGGGAACCTCAAACACAAAATCTATTCTTTGATTCTCTTTGGCTTTGAGCGTTAAGGGAACTGTGAGCACGTCAAGTTCGGCTATGGTGTAAACGGTTCTGCCACCTTCTTCGGCGGTTCCAAAGGGAATTTGCGCTAGTAAAAACAGACTTACTTTGTCAATTTTTTGGTCTGTACTGCCGCCCTTGAGGTGTACGTAGCCCTTGACGTGTTCACCCGCAACTAGCTCTTCTTTTTCTAAAACAGTATCTACTTTTGCCGCACCTATGCCTATGCTTGCGAGCATTCTTTGAAATACAGACATATTCTTCGCTAAATTAGGTTTAAAGAACTCTATTTTTTTTGTAAAACTATGCTTTTCGGGTCAGATTACCAAACTCATTTCTCAAAGAAAATATCTTGATCTATAGAAGACTTTTAGAAAATAGCAGCGTAGTTCCTGCTATTTTCTTTTTGAACGGGCTCTCAAAACACGGCACAAGGTTTATAGCTTGTCCTGGCTGAGGTTTGGGTTTTACATGATTCTAGGCGTTTTCAAAAGCCCATTTTTTGTGTAGGGGCTGCCATTTGCGCACTCAAATGCAACATTTTGAGAGCAGCTATGGCGGCTTCTTCGCCTTTGCGGCTATGCTGACCATTGGAACGGACAAGAGCCTGTTCTAGGGCGTTGGTTGTGAGAACTCCAAAAATAACAGGCATGGCATAGCGAATTCCCAAATCTGTAAGTCCTTGTGCCACAGAAGAACAAATGAAATCAAAGTGTTTGGTTTCGCCCTGTATAACGCAGCCCAAACAGATGATAGCGTGGTAGTTGGCATTACGGGCCACCATAGCCGCCGCTGCCGTTAGCTCAAAGCTACCAGGAACGTTCAGAGTCAAGATATTACCTGTTTGTACTCCATTTTTTAACAAGGTCTTTTCAGCGTCTTCGCGCATAGCTTGTGTCACAGATGGATTCCATTCAGCCACTATAACAGCTATTTTTTTGTTGGTAAAAAAAGAAGCGTCTAAGTTTATCTGATAAACTTTGTCTTGATTTTCAGAGGTGAGCATAAAATTCTATATTTTGAATGAAATGTCTTAATCAATACAAAAATAAGCCTTTTAACTATTCATTTTATGTTTTATGATATTTAATTACTAGATATTTTTATGATTTTTGTATTATCAAAGTAATAGAAATTGTTTTTAAGTTTAGTTAAATAAGTTAAATTTTGTTGATTATTTAAATCAAGCTCTACTAGTATTTTCTTTTTAGAATAAATATCTAATTGATACAATTTTTTATTTTTAATATAAAGTAAATTATTTTCATTAAAAATGAGTTTTGAAGTAGTTATATTTTCATATTTAGAAGATAAAATTCCATATTGATCAAGCACTAAAATTTTATTATCATCAAAAAGTAAATATAAATAGTTTTGATATTCTTTAATATCAAGCAATACTTCATCATTATCTATATGATGAGATATAGAAAAAAGAATACTTACTTGATTTGTTTGAAAGTTAAATTTAGTAATTTGAAATAAATCATTTTCATAAAACCAAATATCAAAATCAGAAGACCTAGTTAAATGACTTATATTAACTTTTCTAAAAGTAGGAATAACAGTACAATTAGTTAATGTTAAAAACCTTGTTAAAAAACAAAACTGGTTGAACTCTTTTTGAAAAGCTAATAATTGAAATGAATTAGTCACTTCAAAAGAAGTTAAACTTCCTTTAGTAAAATCAGAAAATGTTTGCAAGATATTTAAG
>RDZD01000049.1 GCA_004293815.1 Cytophagales bacterium
CTCTGTTTCCTTCATAGATACCAATACAGGGTATGCAGTAGGAACAAATGGTACTATCCGTAAAACCACCAATGCAGGGACGACTTGGACAGCACAAACCTCGGGGACGACTGAACCCCTCACTTCCGTCACCTTCACCGATACCAATGCAGGATATGTAGTAGGTAATAATGGAACAATTTTGAAATATACTAATACTACTGATTTCATCACCACTTGGATAACCACAGACGGAATAATTGTTATCCCGACCAATACCCCTACTTACACTTATAACTACACTGTTACTTGGACAAACCTCACCAATGCAGGGGTAGGCAACGGTTCTGCCTCAGCACTATCAGGAAACTATACCATTGCGGGTTTAGAAAGTGGCAGTACCTACCGTATAGAAATCTCTGGCACTTTTCCACATTTCTATATGAACAATGATGCGACCAATGCACCCAAACTACGAACCATAGAACAATGGGGAAATATTGCTTGGGCAAGTATGAATAGTGCTTTTTATGGCTGTAACAACTTGACTTATACTGCTACAGATGTACCAACCTTGACAGGGGTAACTGACATGTCTTTTATGTTTAGGGGTTGTACTAACTTTAATGGAAATATAGGAAGCTGGAATACAACAACAATTACAGATATGCGAAATTTATTCCGAGATGCTAGTTCTTTCGATCAGCCAATCGGCTCTTGGAATACTAGTGCAGTAACCAATATGGGGGCTATGTTTTGGGGAGCTACTAATTTCAATCAACCAATCGGCTCTTGGAATACTAGTGCAGTAACCAACATGATTAATCTATTTTTAGGTGCTACTAATTTCAATCAAAATATTAGCTCTTGGAATACTAGTGCAGTAACCAATATGGGGGCTATGTTTTGGGGAGCTACTAATTTCAATCAACCAATCGGCTCTTGGAATACTGCTACGGTAACAGATATGAGATACATGTTTTTCAATGCTACTAACTTTAATCAAAACATCAGTAATTGGAATATTGTAGTAGTAACAGATATGGAAGGAATGTTCTCTGGTGCTACTGCTTTCAATCAAAGTTTAGCCAATTGGAATCTAACTAACATTACTACTATGGCAAATATGCTTGATAACTGCGGAATGGACAAAGCCAACTACGATGCTACACTGATAG
>RDZD01000020.1 GCA_004293815.1 Cytophagales bacterium
CATGTTCTGCCCAAAAGGGTAGTAGTGGTTTTCTTGAATCACCTTGGCCGCGTCCCGCAGCAACTTAAAACTCACCGAATCAAAGAACGTCCGAAAGCCCACACTCGCATCTACGACCCTCAGCCGCACATCCATAGAGTCTGCTTTACAGCGGAAAGATAAGAATAATTTTTCGTATTGCAATGTAAAGGCAGCGAAAATCTAAATCATTAACTCTCTTATTGTATAGGAAATATCGTGTTGATATTTTTTCGCTTCTTTTGACATCCGCGAGCATCTGAAAAAAATCATTTTCTCTAAATCCGCCTAGTCGATACACCGCTGAAAACTTTTGGTCAATAGCAAGTATAAATCTGGTCTCGTCAGCAAACCGAAGCAGCTCTAAGGGGCAATCATAGCCTTGTCTAAAAGTAATTTTCTTTACTCTAAAAAAACAGATTCCATTGCCAAATGAAGAAGCAGCGTCTAAGGTATCGATGCTAAAAGTTGTAGAGTCATAAAACGCCTTGAATATTTGGTGTCTTTTTATAAGTCCGCTATCTCTTATAATTTTATACTCACCCTCAAAACCATCGGTCTTCCCCATGAAAATATGCATCTTAAATGCAATTTCGGGGTCTATCGTTTCTTGCGCCCAAAGAGGAAGGTTCTTAAAAGCAAGCATCAAGCACACGATAAAAAATAATTTTTTCATGGTTTTTTATAAATCCTGTTCATAGAGGTATTATTCACCTATACGCTTTTTTCCATGTTTACGCTACATATACTGCTTAGCTTGTTCATTAGCTGGCATCACAGAAATATTACCAGAATATTTGACATCATCGCTGCTGCGGTCTCTGGCAGACCTTGTTTGAGGACTTTCTTAAAATCATACATTTCTGATTCTGTTGTAGACCCAAGAAATAAAAAGCTTCGCACCCAATCAAAGAACGTCCGAAAGTTAGTGCTTTCAGAGGCAAGTTAGACATTTTTTTTGATTTGCAAAAGGGGTTTTGGGATATTTTATTCCGCCTTAGCGGCAACTACACTTCCACTTTATTTACATCAATATTCCCTACATTATTTTCAACAAGCCACCCTTCAACAAAACTATTTTCAAATCCTTCTCCTTTATTACCTAAAAGATTTGTGCCTTTAATGAAATTGTTATTCTTTAATTCAATACGATTTTTAAATTGGCAATCAAAGAAATTAAAAAAACCGTTAAAAATATTCCCTTCAATAACTATGGGATTCAAATTATGTCCACCCATTTGATAATCTATATGATTTCTAACAATACAATTTTTTAATAATAATCCATTAACAAACCAACAGGAATGAATTTTTAAATTATTGATTATACAACTTTCTATAATCAGATGAGCATTTAATTCGAATACTCCAATCAAATCAATTTTATCAATAATACAATTGATTAAATGAAAGGTATTACAATCTTTTATGTCTTCTTGATGCAGAAGTTCAATATATTGATTTTCTTTTACCATGATACATTTCCAAAATTTTCGCCTTTCTCGATAAAGAACACTAAAAAGGCAAGCTTAAATCGCAAAGCAGTCACAGAATTGTAAAGCCCAAGATACGCTTTTAAAAATTAACCACATACAAAAACACACTTCCCGTAACTGAAAAGTGTGTTTTTGTAAAAAAATCTTGACTTGCTAAAACTGCTCCAAAGAAGAGAAGAAGAAGTTGCCTTCTGTCAGGGCCGCAGAATCAGAGTCAGAGCCATGAATGGCATTGGCCTCAATAGATTTTGCAAATCTTTTGCGGATAGTGCCCTCTGCTGCATTTTTAGGATCTGTTGCACCTATTAGGTTACGGAACTCCTCAACCGCATTTTGTTTTTCGAGAATGGCAGCCAAAATTGGGCCTGAAGACATATATTTACACAAATCCTCGTAAAAAGGGCGTTGTGCGTGTGCAGCGTAGAAATCACCTGCCTGTTTTTTGGTCAGCTTAGTCAGTTTGGCTGATACAAGCTTGAAACCTGCTTTTTCGATAGCGGCCAAAATTGCGCCAGTGTTGCCATCTTCAAACGCATCAGGTTTGATCATGGTAAAGGTTCTGTTATTAGGCATCTTTAAGAATTTGTTATGATAAGTAAACTCAAGAAAAGTTGGGCAAAAATAAGCATATATCTCAAAATACCTACTAAATAGTGCATTATTTGCTAGGTACTTTCAGCTGATTTTATTGACTAAAAAGCCAAACGAAGTGCTAGTAGATAATTACGGCCTGCCTGCGGAAAATAAAAATTTTCGTATGTGGTTTGGCCGCCACTGATGTAACCAAAAGTATACCCATTGGATTCGTATTGGTGCGACAAGACATTATTTACCAAAAAACTGATAGTCAAATTTTTAAAATACCGATTACTAGGTGTTAGGCTCACCCTACAATCATTCACAAAAAAAGTGTCCAAGCTGCGGCTGTCACTAGAGGTGTTATCTAGATACTGCTTACTCACATACTTAGACAGCCACCCTAATTCTAGCCATGCGGTAGGTTGGCAGCTCAGTTGCCCGTTTAGTACTGCACTGGGCGAAAAACTAATGTCTGTTTGCCCGTGCGCAATTTGCTGTTGCCCTCCTTGGTCGTAGTCGTCTATAAATTCTAGGTAGTTTTGAATCTTATTTTGAGAAAATGCAGCATTCACGTCCAAAAGCCATATTTTTTGTATTCGCCAACGAGCCGAAAGCTCCACACCACGCCTAAAGCTTTCAGGCACATTTTCCCGAACATAAGCCCCCACATCATTGATTTTTCCAGTTATCACGAGTTGGTTTTGATAGTGCATATAGTACAGATTGGCAGCTAGTTGAAGTGTGCTCTTTCCCCATTGCCAGCCTAGTTCAGCGTCCCACATAGCCTCAGATTGTGGCCTGCTCTGCGGCGTACTTTGAGTAAATTCGTCGCGGTTGGGTTCTTTTTGTCCTCTAGAAAGCGAGAAGAAAGCTTGATGCTGCCCTTGTTGGTAGCTCAAGCCTATTTTAGGATTAAAAAAAGTCAGATTGACACTTTGCTGAACATTTTGAAGCTGTTCATTAAAGCCCCAAAAACTGTAGAAAATGTGCCTCACTTGCAAGTCTGCAAAAGCCGACAACCTCGTAGACAGAGCGTAATTGGCCTTAACAAAAGTATTGAAGTCATTTTTTTGTGCGTCATTGTCGTAATAAGGCTTGCGAGTATCTTCATAACTCAAAAACTTGGCCCAAACGATTTGTCCAAAGTGGCGACCACGATACTGGTTGTAGCCTCCCCCAAGCGAAAGCTGAAGAGCCGCTTTGCCCCCTTCAGGAATTTTGCTTTCATAGTCAGCGTTGAAAACAACCCCAAAAAACTGATTGTCAAGCCAACGCTGTCTCACCAACTCAGTACTATTGATGAGAGAGTCTCCCACACGAACAGGCTCTAGTCCATAGGCTTCCAAAGGGTCATTGCTGCGAAACTGCTCATAATAGCCCTCGCCAAGCGTGCCGTGGAGAGCTAAACGCGTTTTGATTTGATTATGCACTTTTTGATTCCAAATAAGCTGATAATGTGTTTGTTGATAGTTATCTGTTTCGTTGTGGTAGTTAGCCACTGGGTTATAGGTGCGTTGGCCTTCGCGCAGCAAGCTCTCTGGTACTCCATACCAAGCTTGAAATGTCACCTCTTTTCCTCCAAATACATTGGCCTGTACGCTGGTGTTTTTATGGTGATAATCTGCTGTTGCAAAATAAGATTTTAGGTTTGAAGAGGCCATATCTATAAATCCATCGCTCTGTATTTGCGAAAGTCTCATAGCTAGCTTGAGCTTATTTTGCAATAAACCTGAAGAGGCTAAAACATTGTTTTTTAATGTATTGAAAGATCCAACACTGGCATTATACTCAGCAGAAGGCAAGTCAGACGGGGTTAAAGTCTCCATATTGATGGTTGCGCCAAAAGCACCCGCACCATTCACAGACGTGCCCACTCCTCGCTGAATTTGTACATTCTGAACAGAAGAAGCAAAATCGGGAGTATTTACCCAAAAGACCCCTTGTGATTCCGAGTCATTGAGAGGTATTCCGTTGATGGTTACGTTAGTGCGCGTGGCATCAGAGCCTCGTATGCGCAGAGATGTGTAGCCAATTCCACTGCCCGCGTCTGATGTGGCCACAGCCGAAGGTGTAAAATTGAGCAAAATAGGAATATCCTGTCCTAAGTTCATTTTTCGAATTTCTTTAGCATTAAGCTTGCTTCCCGACATGGGCGCGCGGAAACCCTGAACTAGAACCTCTGACAATGTTTTTAAGCTTTCATCAAGCAAAATCTCCAGCTTGATATCTTCATTCAATACTTTGACCTGTGTTTCGTAGGACTGATAGCCTACAAAGCTGATTTTGAGATGATAATCGCCATTTGGAAGGTTATCAAATGCAAACAGTCCTTTTTCATTGGTGGCTTTAAACTTTTCGCCGCTTGGAGTAGAAAGCTGCGCTACTGCTTGAAAAAGCACAAATCCGCTATTGCGATCTTTGACCTGACCTTGTATAACATGCTGGGCACACAACCAAGGTAGTGAAAGAAGCCAAAAAGCTAGCAACAGAAAACTGTGAGAAATAAATCTTGAAATCATTTTTCCATGTTTTAAAAGATACAAAAACATGGGGTTTAAGGGCAGACAATTCTAAAAAGAACGCTAGCACAAAAGGATTAGACCACGTTAAAAGTCTGTCACTTTTGTGTTATCGCGAATCCCTACGCACGCTTTAACGTGTTCAGGTTCAGTGGGTTTGATCTCAGCCTGCTTGGTAAGGCACCCCATTCGCATTTACCTGAGGCAAAGATAAATGCTTTTTTTGGAAAGCACCAAACCTAAAAGAAAATTTAGAAATCATTAGGGAGCACAAAGGCTGTCCTTTAAGACAGCCCTATGAGTGTAAAAGTGTAGCTAGAATGGTTTTCTTTAAATATCCAACTTTTTGAGTGCGTCTTGTGTAAGAGGCTTATTGAGATATTTTTTAACGTAACTAGATTTTCGTGAGCGACTTACATCTTGAGGGTTGATAGAAGATGTGAGCATGACAATTTTGCTTTTGGCTCTGATGCGGTCGCTGAGGTTCTCAAACTGATCAAGAAACTGAAAACCATCCATGAGAGGCATATCTATATCCAAGAAAATCACTTCAGGAATAATATCTGGATTATCATCGGCCACTTTATCTATATTTTTTAAGAACTCGATAGCACTTTTAGCACCTGTGTGCAAGTAGATACGCTCACAAACTGCCGTAGCTTCTAACATCTTTTGGTTGATCAAGTTGTCAATCTCGTTGTCATCAACGAGCATCACAGAATAAAATTTTTTTATCGCCATGGCATATCTAGAGTTTCCAGTCAATTTAATAATCAAATTAAGGTCATATTTATTTTGATTGCAAGCTTTTTTTAAAAAAATTAAATATCGCTCTCAAAAAAACATGATGCCTGAAAACCATTCACTAAACAAAACAGCTTTAAACAGCTAAAAATAAGAGGTTTAGTGCTTAAGCACTACAACACTCACCCCTGCACCACCTCGGTCGGGGTGCTCGTCGCTTATCGATGCCACTGCTTTGAAGCGGTGCAGCGTTTGTCGTACCACATCACGCAGCACACCGTTTCCTTTGCCGTGAATAATGCGCAGTTCGGGATAGGACAACAAAAGAGCTGTGTCTATAAAATCCGAAACCATATTCATCGCTTCTTCGGCTCTTGCCCCACGCAAGTCTAGCTCTGCTGAAAAATCGGCACGCCTCTGTACAAGATCTAAGCCAGTGGTTTTGAGCTTATTTTTATGTTGCTTTTTGGCCTCTTTTGCACTCAAACGCAAGAGCTTGTCTAGTTTTACGGTGGTCTTGAGCTGTCCCACAGCCACGACAGCATCTTTTCCCTTTATCTCGAGCACTTCGCCCATAGTGTCTTGTTCTTTGAGCAACACCGTATCGCCCACCAAAATATCGCCTTCAATGGTTTTGCGAACTGCTTTTTCTTCTTTAGGTAAATCTTCAAGCTTCAAGTCCGTAGCAAAAGTGTCTAGCTCTTTGCGGATTTCTCGTGTTTTATGTTTGTCTGCTTCAGCCTCTTTGATGCCTCTAATGGCTTCTTCTATACGCCTATTGGCTTCTTTGAGTAAGTTAGCCGCTTCTTGTTTGGCGTTATTGAGAGCTGTTTTTCGATTAAGCTCTAGCTTGTCTTTGAGTTTGTTGTAAGTTTGTAAAAGATCGTTAAACTCGCTTTCTTTGGCTTTGATGGCTTTGTTTTGGGTAGCAAAAAGATGCTTTTCTTTATCCAAATCGGCTAAAAGCTTTTCCATGCTGAAAGTTTCTGTACCCACTTTTTTGCGCGCAGCTTCCAAAATAGGCCCAGGCAAGCCGATTTTAGAAGCAATATCGAGCGCAAAGCTGCTGCCTGGACGGCCTATTTCTAGCTCATAAAGCGGCTCTAAATTATCGGCATCAAAGCGCATGGCAGCGTTTCGGATGCCTTCGGTGTGTTGGGCAAGGGTTTTGAGATTGCTATAGTGAGTGGTAATGACTCCAAAACATTGCTGCCTATTAATTTGCTCCAAGATAGCCTCTGCCACCGCCGCACCCACCTGAGGTTCAGTACCAGTACCGAACTCATCTATCAAACAAAGGCTATGTTTGTTGCCAAAAAACAAAAACTGCTTCATGTTGCGCAGATGCGAACTATAAGTACTGAGGTCGTTTTCAATGGATTGCTCATCGCCAATATCGATGAAAAGATTTTTGAACACCCCAATTTTTGAACCTTCTTGTGCAGTAATGGGAAGGCCGGTCTGAAACATGTACTGTACAAGCCCCACCGTTTTGAGACATACAGATTTACCGCCCGCATTTGGGCCTGAAATGAGCAGAATACGCTGTTTATCGTTTAGTTCTATGTCGTAGGGAATAATGATTTTGTCTTGCTCTTGTAGGGTCAAAAACAACAACGGATGGTAGACATTAAACCATTTAAACCCTTTCTGTTCTTGTATAATTGGGGTATTTGCCTTTATTTTTCGTGAAAACGCTGCTTTGGCTCGAATAAAGTCTAGCTCAGCGGCTAGCGCGTAGGCTGTTTGTAGGCTTTCTATATGCGGGCGTAGAGCATCTGTGAGGCGTGTGAGAATGCGTATAATTTCTCTCTTTTCTTTGTTTACAAGCTCTTTAATTTCGTTATTAAGCTCTACCACGTCTTGCGGCTCTATAAAAACAGTTTGTCCAGAGGTGCTGGTATCGTGTATGATACCTTTGACATGTCTTTTGTGTTCGGCGCGGAGTGGCAAAACCATCCTGCCTTCTCTGATGGTCATTTCTGCATCGTCTTTGACCCATTCCTCAGCCTTGAGCTGTCTAAGAATTTGATCTAATCTTTTCCTCAGAAAGACCAACGTGCTTTGTATCTCTGCCCTTATTTTTTGGAGCTCTGGAGAGGCATTATTCTTTAGGCCACCCGTTTCGTCAATAACTGCATCAATGGCTGTCACAATCTCATAAGGCAGAGCCACGGGTGCGCAAAGTTCAGCCAAAAGCGGATACTGCACACGGCGCGTGTAGATATAGCGCAGGGCTTCATAAATAGTTTTAAGAGAGCGTTTTAAATCAAAAAACTCTTCTATACTCAAAAAGCTGTATTCGGGCTTGGCTTTGTTGAGCACTCCGTTCATGTCCAAAAAATTGTCTTCTGGAAAAGAAGCTACATCCTGAAGAATTTTCATAAACTCATCTGTAAGGCCTATTTGCCTACTCAGCAGATCAGTATCAGCACTAAAACTCATTTGGTTGACCAGCTCACGAGCAGCACTTCCTCGGCACTCGTCTTTTATAAGCCTACGTATTTTATCAAAACCAATTTTTTGTTCTAAAGACTCAGGATACAGCATAACAAAAGGGTGTTTTTAGTTGCGGTCAAAACGCAGAATACCGTGTTCTAAACGCAAAGTGTGTATTTAAGTTTTACCAAAGTCCAAAAACAAGCGTAAAATTATAGCTGGGACGTGCTTTTTTGAACTACTTGCTTGAATATCTTGTTTTTATTAGTCATATTTGCAAAAACTTTTTTTGCTTTTTTCCATAAAAAAACAAGAAGCAAGCATGATGAAATCATATTTTTGGCCTGTTATTTTGAGTATCATCCTCTTTGGGGGTATCAGCAGCTGTAAATGGGACAGTGAAGAAGAGCTATTTGACAACACTTCTTGCGATACTACAGACGTTCGCTACAGTTTGGTGATAAAACCTATTTTGGAAGACCAGTGTGTGGGCTGCCACAATGCAGGTTTTATGTCGGGCGACGTGAATTTGGAAACTCACAAAGACGTGTTGGTATATGTCAAAAATGGGTTGTTAATGGGTACAATCAAGCATGAACCAGGTTTTAGCCCTATGCCAAAAGGCGGCCAAAAGTTTTCAGACTGCCAAATACAGCAACTTCAGGCTTGGATTAACAAAGGTTCACCCAACGACTGATTTTCTGAACATCTAATAAAAATACTCTAGTTTTACTTTTTGTATGAAAATTTTTTCTTCTTGTTTTTGGAGTGTGCTTTTGGCTTTGCTGGGTACTTGGGCAGACCTTTGCGCTCAGAACAGTTACGCTAATTTGGATCATAACTACAATCTGCTTGTAGACCGTTATGAGATTCAGTCAGGTAAGCACAGCAGCTATTTTCATGGAGGAGTTAAGCCACTCTCACGCCCCGATGTGGCCGCTTTTGCTGATACCCTCTTTAGCAACGAAGCTCTCAAAAAATCAAAGCTGGACGACTTCAATTTGCAATATCTCTGCGTGGATAACTGGGAATGGTCTAAGCATGCCAAATCAAAGAGTTTGGATCAACCTGTTCCGAAAATATATACTAAAAAAAGTGACTTTTTTTATGTCAAAGAGCCTAATTTTTCTTTGCATTTGAACCCAATCATACACTTTGGCATGGGCTCAGATCCGCTTATTGCACCCAACAGGGTGTTTATCAATGCTAGAGGAGCAGAAATTTACGGCACTGTGGGTCAGAGAATAGGCTATTATGCGTCAGTGGCAGAGACACAAGCGCGATTTCCTCGTTACATCCGTAACGAAATAGATTCTTTTAATGTAGTTCCCAACGAAGCTTTTTGGAAAGATTTCAGAAATGGTGGTGTGGATTTTATCACCTCACGAGGCTATATCACTTGGCGCATGGCCAAGGTGGTACATGCTCAGTTTGGACATGATCGCCATTTTCTGGGGCATGGTTTCAGGTCTTTGGCTCTTTCAGATTACGCTGCTCCTTATCTTTTTCTCAAACTGCGCACCCAAGTTTGGAAGATTCAATACACCAATCTTTTTGCCCAGCTCACAGCTGATGTGCTCCGTGCCAATAATGTGTATCCAAAGAAATACATGGTCAATCACCACCTAAGCATGAACATTTTGCCCAACCTCAATGTGGGTTTGTTTGAGAGCGTGGTGTATGGCCGCAAAGATAACCGAGTGAATGATGGCATAGAGCTAGGTTATTTGAATCCGCTTATTTTCTATCGCTCTATAGAGCAAAATCTAGGCTCTGCCGACAACGCTTTTCTGGGCTTAGATGCCAAATACTCTTTTATGAAAAGCTTTCAGATATATACCCAAGTGGTTTTAGATGAATTTGTTCTTAAAGAAGTGATGAACAGAAAAGGCTGGTGGGGTAACAAACAAGGCATTCAGCTTGGCGCAAAGTATATCAATGTTGGGGGCATCAATAACCTAGACCTGCAAATAGAGTACAATACCGTAAGGCCCTACACTTACACTCACTTCAACTTTGAGGAGCTGTCCAACTACGCGCATTACAGGCAGTCTATGGCACATCCTATGGGAGCCAACTTCAAAGAAACGCTACTCATTGTACGCTATCAGCCTTATAAAAAATTTACGCTCACCAGCAAAATCATATCAGCTGTTTTTGGTGAAGACAGCGACGGTAAGAATTGGGGCGGTAACATTCTTAAAGACAACACCACTTATGTACAGGAATATGGCAACAAAACAGGACAAGGTGTAAAAGCTAATTTGCTGATAGCTGACTTTTTAGGCTCTTACCAGTTTAGACACAATCTCTTTTTTGATGGCCGCATTACTTACAGAAACAAACAGAGCCAAGATGATAAACTCGATCTCAGCTCTGTCATTGTTCACTTAGCAGTCAGGCTCAATATTGCAACAAGACCTTATGATTTCTAAGGCGGCACTTAAAAACTATGCCTCATCATACGTCCAAGTAATGCCCGTCTTCATGTCTTTAAAAGCTAAGCCCATAGACTTGGCAATGGCGCGTAGGGCATCTACCCGCTCAAAGTTTTTCTCAGATTTTGCGGCGGCATAATCGCTGAGCAAAACAGAAACCAAGCCCTCTGTCTTTGGTTGCTCTTCAACCAAGCCCAATACTTTTTCGGTGATGTCGATGTAGGTGGTCTTCAAACGAGCATATGAAGCGGCATCTAAGTCTGCTAAACTGAGCTGACCCGCCTCAAACTGACTAAGCTTCTTGGCCAAGTCAAATAAGGCTGCTAAAGCCACAGCTGTATTGAAATCGTCATCCAGACCAGCAAGAACACGTTCACAGGTTTTGAGTAGTTCTGCAATCAGCTTGTCGTTTGGCGCATGATAGCTTTGAGGCTCTGTGAGCCTTTTAGCAATCCTGAGACCATTCATTAATTTTTTATAGCCAATTTGTGCGGCCTTAAGCGCATCTGCCGAAAGATCCATAGTGCTGCGGTAATGCGTTTGTAAAAACGCAAAACGCAAAGTCATGGGGCTAAAAGGCTGAGATAAAAGCGGATGAGAGCCTAAAAAAAGCTCCTTAGGTAGTATCGAGTTGCCTAATGACTTACTCATTTTTTGGCCGTTCATGGTGAGCATGTTGGCGTGCATCCAGTAGCGAACAGGTGCGTGCTCGTGTGCGCCACGTGCCTGTGCAATTTCGCACTCATGATGAGGAAACTGCAAATCCATACCTCCACCGTGTATGTCAAAGACCTGTCCTAAATACTTGGTACTCATGGCTGAGCACTCAATGTGCCAGCCAGGAAAACCTTCACCCCAAGGCGAAGGCCAACGCATGATGTGCGCGCTGTTGGCTAGCTTCCAAAGCGCAAAATCTGCAGGGTGTTTTTTATCATTCTGGCCGTCCAAATCGCGTGTGCTGCTCAATAAATCCTCTACGACTCTGCCTGAAAGCTCGCCATAGGGGTAGTTTTTGAGGTAAGCCGGCACATCAAAATACACCGAACCATTGGCCACATACGCATAGCCACGCGCCAGAATCTGCTCAATGAGCGTGATTTGTTCCGAGATGTGTCCTGTGGCAGTGGGTTCTATACTTGGTGGCAGATTATTGAGTTGCTGCATGACCTTATGAAACCCTACAGTGTAGCGTTGCACAATCTCCATAGGCTCTAGGTTTTCTAACTTGGCCCGCTTGGCTATTTTGTCTTCGCCCTCATCCACATCGTCCACCAGATGTCCCACATCGGTAATATTGCGCAAATAACGCACCTGATAGCCCAAATATCTCAGATAGCGAACCACTACATCAAAGGTAGTAAAAGTTCTACAGTTGCCTAAATGTACATCGCTATAAACGGTGGGGCCGCACACATAAATGCCTACATGAGGGGCGTGAAGTGGTTCGAAAAGAACTTTCTTGCGGCTAAGCGTGTTGTAAATTTTTAGGGAACTGTTCATGATTCAACAAAAGAAAAGTAAATGGGTAAATTATAGCTGTAATGCCTATATACAACAAAGCATACGCAACTCTGCTTTTGATAGTTGCGCACACTTTGTGATTTTTTAAAATGGTTTGCCGCTTTACGCGCCAATGAGAGCCTTATAGTCTGCCACGCTAAGCAAAGCTGCTACGTCTGCCACATTGCTCACCTGCACTTTCACCATCCAGCCAGCACCGTAAGGGTCGTTATTAACGGTATCGGGAGCATCTGCAAGACCTTCATTGAAGGCCAGCACCTTTCCTGTGATGGGCATATAGAGGTCTGAGACGGTTTTAACCGCTTCTACTGTACCAAATACGGCATTAGCTGACACTGTTTCGCCCACAGTGTTGATATCCACATACACGATGTCGCCAAGTTCTTTTTGGGCATAGTCTGTGATACCCACATAAGCCGTGTCGCCCTCAAGACGTATCCATTCGTGCTCTTTGGTGTACTTTAATTCAGCAGGAAAATTCATATAGCAAAGTGATGGTTTTATACTTAAAATTTTTGTGCAAATAAACCAAATTTTATCAATGGTAAGCCATCTGCGTGAAAAAAAATTTCTACTGTTTAAAAAGTGCTTTTTTTTGTTTAAATCCTTAACCTTTGTGGAAAATATCACCCCTCTTGCATCTTGATACAGGAACTCAACCCCAGATTCCAGCACAATGCAGTACAGATGACTAATAATTATCCCATGAAAAAGTTTAGTTTCTTTTTTATACTGGTCTTGATAAGCACAAATATATTTGCTCAAGCCACCATCAAAAAGGTGATTCATACACATGCCCGCTACCGCGAAGAGGTAGAAGTCTTAAAAAGCAATCCCGAAGTTCTTCACGGTCAGTATAAATGCCATGTGATGGTAGGTTTTGACGGAGGAAAAGCCTACGTGACGGGCTACTACGAAAATGGTAGAAAAACAGGTCTTTGGGAAGAATACGGCTCTAGGGGTCACTATAAAAATGGCAGAAAAGTAGGCGAGTGGCGTTATGTGGATAAAGAAGGTCGTTTATGTCAAATTTATGACCACACCAAACGACAATTTGTTTTGAAAACAGAAGGATCCCAACCTTTTAAAAATGGGCAGTTGTTAGATGGCAGCCCTATAGAATCTTCAAGTTTTATTGGAGGGAGTTATTACCACATGAGTCTTTGCGCTCGCTATTGGTCTTTTACAAAAGAAGCCATAGATGCTAACGCTCAGGGTCGCGTGGTGGCACGCCTATACATAGACGAGACAGGCGAAGTGATTAACTACAAAATTATAGAAACCCCTGGTTATGGCTTGGAAGAGAGCTTTAAAAATGTGTTTGAGAAAATCCTCAAGACAGATATTTATTTTGACCCGCCTCGCGTTAATGGCAAACCCAAAGCCTGTTCGCTCGCAACCGATATCAATTTCAACATCAAACAGTAGTCTAGGTTAATGCAAAGTGAGTACAAGGCTTTAACAAAGACAGACTGACTCACTTTGCATTACAAAAAAACTGGAGAACCCTCAAAATATAAATTTAAGGATCTTCAGATTTATTTATTGTTATTTTTTGTTATCAGTAGCACTACAGCAATGACTCCCACAACCACAGCGATACAAATCAAAATAGTGACCATTGGTATATTGGTTAGACCCATAATATGCGTTATTTTAATTTTTGGTTATATTGTTTTTTAAACTTTTGGATTTTTGGACTAATTACATAACTGCAATAACCCTGTTCAGGATTGCGGTTGTAATAGTTTTGATGGTAGGCTTCAGCCTTATAAAACTTAGTAAGAGGACTCACCTCTGTTACAATGGGCTTACCAAACAAATTGGCATTTTGTAAAGCGGTTTTTACGCTATCTGTTGCCTTTTTTTGTTCTTCATTATGATAAAACACCACTGAACGATACTGCGTACCCACGTCCGCACCCTGCCGATTGAGCTGGGTGGGATCGTGAACATTGAAAAATATTTCTACAAGATCTGCAAAACCTATTTGTGAAGGATCAAAAGTAATTTGTATCACTTCGGCATGGCCTGTTGTACCTGTACAAATATCGTCATAAGTAGGATTAAGTGTTTGACCACCCGCATACCCCGACTCTACTTTTTGTACACCTTTGAGCATCAAAAAAACTGCCTCTACACACCAGAAACAACCACCGCCAAAAGTAGCAGTTTCAAATTTATCGCTTAAGTTTGTCGTATTCAAGGGTTCTAAATCAAGAGTTTGGGATTGGGTAAGGGTCTGTTGAGTGTCTTTGGGCGAAGCCAGAGACGAGCAAGCTACTAACGTAACAACAAAAGATAATAACGTAAGCCACTGTTTCATGGGATTGTTTTAAAAAACGTTGTAAATTATTAGAAACCAAGCACTTTTTGCATAACTCTTTCTATTGCTTCCGGTTGCTCTGTACCAATCAAAATTTTCTTACCGTTTTGAAGGTATAGCTGCAGTCCTATATTGCCCGAAATGTTGTATGCCTTACCGTTGATGAGTGAATAACGCAAACCCCAGCCGCCATATTCCATAAGCGGTTCGTAAGTACGTACCTCATATGATTCAATATCAGAGCACTTTATTTTAACAGGCGAAAACTGAAAAGGTTTGTATTGAACCGCAATGTAGTCGCTGGTAATGATAGTTCTAAGCGTCATATACCTAAACAATAGCCAAACAAGCACACCAGCCCCCAGCGCAAGTCCTGCTACGCCCAAGGCACTACTATTGAGCCTACCTCTGGATAAATAGGGAATGATAACAACTACAGTCAAGATAGTTGTAGTGATTAGAATAAGAATGGATTGGACGATAAGGATCATGCCTTTGGCGGTCTGTTTCTCCTCAAATTCTACGGATTGCATAATTTTAGTCTGTGTTTTAGTTTTGTTAAGTGTTGTGTATTGAAGTGATTTCTTCCACACCAATTGACCGAATATATAAACGAGTAAACTTTAAAAAGAGTTTTAGCTTTAAGAACTAAGCGTATATAAAGTTCTTTTGTCAACAAAAATTTTGAGTTTTGCTGATAATAAAAACCATTGATGTAATCAGTGTCACTCTAGTTTCTGTAACTTTTTATCTATTTTTAGCGTAAAATTAAGTTCAAAAGAGTGTATTTTAATCAAATACTTTTTTAATTTTGGCGTTTAAAAGTATGTTGCTTTCCAACATTTATAAAGTTTAGAATACAAAAAAGCTCATTTGCTGTCTTTTACTATAATTTACGATAACGATGAACAATCAAGAGAATAATAACGTCCCTTATTTCCTAACATTTTTGGGCGGTGCTGCGCTGGGTGCCATTGCTGGTATTCTTTATGCGCCCGACAGCGGCAAAAACATACGTGACAGCCTAAGCTTCCGACTAGACAACTCTCTCGACAAACTCAGAGCCAGTGTGGAAAAACTTGCACGCAGCAAACATGAGCCTACCAACTCTGCCCAAGAAGAAGGCCAAAAAGTGATTACTGAAGTCAAAGAAAAGGCTGAGCAGCTGCTCACTGATGTGGAAGATTTACTGGCTCAAATGCGTCTACAGAAATAGTTTTGATTTTACTGACCTCTTGTCATAATTTATACCAAGCATTCACATGAAAAATATAGCGTTGATTTGTTTTTTGATGTGTTTAGGTTTTTCAGCATGTCAAAACCCTCAAACCGCTTCTGATGCCAGCTCTGACTCTGCCCAAGATGCTAACGGAGTAGTATTGGCCGAAGACATGCCTAAACAGAAAATTGACACTGCCAATCTGCCTATTTTTGAGTTTGAAACCATGGAGCATGATTTTGGTAAAATCAAAGAAGGCGAAGTCGTAAGTTTTGAGTATAAATTTAAAAATGTGGGCAAATCTCCTTTGGTTATTGAAGATGCTAAAGCCACCTGCGGCTGCACCAAGCCAAAGTATCCTAAAGAAGCCGTGCCGCCAGGTGGTTCTGGCAAGATTTCTGTCACTTTCGACAGCAAAGGCAAACAGGGCTTCATGCAAAAACCTGTTGTTGTCATTTCGAACGTTCTTGAGGCCAATACGTCCTTGTTTTTTAAGGGTGAGGTAGAGGTAATAGACAACAACATGGGGCCTCTCAACAAAACCGCCAACTAACTTTTTGAAGCTTTAAAGCTGGCCTATTTACTGTCCACTTCTTTTTTATAGCTTTTAAAAGCTCTGAAAAAGCAGTTAGCCATCATGTTTTGGCCTTCAATGGTGTTCAAGTATTTTTCTTCTGCCGAGTTGGTCAAGAAGCCTGTTTCTATGAGCACACTAGGCATAGAGGTTTTCCAAAGTACTAAAAAACCGCTTTGCTTTACACCTCTGGACGTTCTCTTGGCATAGTTTTTTACTTCAGACTCAATTTTCTGGGCAAATCTCAAGCTCTGTGCTTGATTTGCGCTCTGATAATTAGACATTCTGATGTAAGACAACATGCTGTTGGGGTCAAAGTTCTGGTACCGCTTTTTGTAGTCTTCTTCTTGTAAAATGGAGGCATTTTCGCGCATAGCCACCTCCAAATTATCCTCTGTTTTATGTGTGCCCATGACGTAAGTTTCTGTTCCGTAGGTACTTTTGTTTTTAGACGCGTTGCAGTGTACAGAAATAAATAAGTCTGCTTTATTGCGGTTGGCAATGGCTGCTCGCTCGTCAAGCGGAATAAAAACATCGGTTTTACGGGTATAAATAACCTTTACATTCGGAAACTCTTTATTGATAAGTTTGCCCAAGGCCAAAACAATAGACAGCGCAATAAACTTTTCGTGCTTGTGCACACGCCCTAGTGTGCCAGGATCTTTGCCACCATGCCCTGCGTCTAAAACAACCGTCATTAGTTTTTTTTCGGGCTGTTTTGTTTGTACTGACACCATGCAAAGGCTAAGCAGTAAAAAACCTAGAAATCTAAGAGCTATGCGGGGCATTGCATTTTTCATAGTTGCTTTATGTGGTTAATGGATTGATGCATATTTTAGAAGCGTTTTGATTAGAGCAAGTCAATCAATTTTTCAAGTCCAATACCGCGAGAACCTTTGAGTAGAATCATGTTATCTTTTAGATTTTGAGCTTCAAGAAAATTCCTCATAGCTGATATGCTTTCAAATACTTGATAGTTATTGCCCAGTGTTTCATGAAAAAGTTTTCCCACAAAAAAGACCTCTGCATTAGGAATATTCATGGCCAAATCAGCTATTTGTTGGTGTTTTAGCGGGCTTTCCTGACCCAACTCTAGCATATCTCCCAAGATGATTTTTTTGTTTTGATGTATTAGTTGCTCAAAAGAGGCCAATGCCGCCGCCATACTGGTTGGATTGGCATTATAAGCGTCCATGATAAGTGTATTTTTGGCAGTTTGGAGAACCTGAGAGCGGTTGTTGTCGGGCGTATAACCAGCAATGGCCGCATTGGCCAGTGCAGAATCTATATCAAATAGCTTACCAACGGCCAAAGCGGTAAGCAGATTGTGAAAATTGTAGCTTCCAAGTAGGTTAGTTTGCACGCTGTCGCCGTTTTCATCTTCATACAGCACAAAAGGAGTGGCCTCTATCAAAGAAGCATAACAGAAATTGCCTTTTTGACCATAAAGCACAGGTTTACCAAACTCAAGAGCCATGGGGCCAAGTGTTGGCTCAAGGCTGTTGAGAAGGATAGTGCCTTTATGCTGCTGCAAGTATCTGTAAAGCTCTGTTTTACCTTTCAAGACACCTGCTCGGCCACCAAACCCCTCAAGGTGTGCGTCGCCAATATTAGTGATAAGCCCATGAGTAGGCTCAGCAATACTGCAAAGTTCCGCGATATCGCCTTGTTTGTTGGCACCCATTTCTATAATAGCCACTTGAGTTTGGGGTGGCATAGAAAGCAAAGTGAGTGGCACACCGATATGATTATTGAGATTGCCTTTGGTGGCATGTACTTTATAGCGTTTTTGAAGCACCAAGGCTACAAGCTCTTTGGTAGTGGTCTTTCCGTTGCTGCCTGTGATGGCTAAAAACGGGATTCTGGACTGTTGTCGGTGGTGTCGTGCCAAGTGCTGAAGAGCTAAGAGCACATCTTCTACCAAGAGGCATTGAGCGTCTGTAGCGTATTGTTCTTCGTCCACTACAGCTAAGCGTGCACCTTGTTCAAGAGCCTGCTTGGCAAAGGCGTTACCGTTAAAGTTTTGTCCTTTGAGTGCGAAAAAAATCTGGTTTTTTTGTAGCGATCGGCTGTCGGTACAAACACCGTTGGAATGAATAAAGTGCTCATAAAGCACATTGATGTGTGGGTGAGGTGTGTTAGTAAGCATTGAAAAACCGATTTATTGAATCAAGATGCGTTTGGCTGCAAAGATAATAGAAAGACTCTGCCTAATCTTGAAAGCTTATTTGGGTTTATAAAAAAATGAAGACAAAAAAAGATCAACCCAAGGGCTGATCTTTAATTTTAGGAGATTAGAAAAAACTTATACCCTAACCAATTCGCTTATCAAGCTATCGTAGATATCGTTATAATGATCCAGATAGTGTTCATCTTCTTCTATTTGCTCCACGCGCTTTTCTAATTTTAGAGCGTTCAGATGAGCCATAATATCTTCAGAGTGAGCACCTGTATAGGTTACAGCATCGGCATATTCTGCCCCCATTTTTACAAATGTGTTATAGTTAAAGCCATTTTCTGTAAACTTGAGCATATCTTCCTGTACATCGTCCATACGAATTTTGGCGAACATGTCTTTTGTAGAGAACTCTTGGTCAAAAGCGTTGTCGTAAACTGTAAAGATGATTTTTGAACTCTTAAAGAGTGGGTTATTCTTATATGTGCTCTTCAAATACATAGGTATGTAGCCTGTTATCCAGTCATTGCAGTGAATGATGTCGGGCGACCAACCCAGCTTGCGAATAGTTTCTAGTACCCCTTTGCTAAAAAATATGGCGCGTTCGTCGTTGTCTTCGTGATAGCCGCCTTTTTCTTTTTCCCAGAGAGTTTTGCGGTGGTAATAGTCTTCGTTATCGATAAAATATACTTGCAATTTAGCCTGAGGAATAGACGCTACTTTTATGACCAATGGTCTTTCGTCTTCACCCACGCTGATATTGATGCCAGATAGTCTTACTACTTCGTGTAATCTATTTTTTCTTTCATTTACTAGACCAAATCTAGGCATTAGTATTCTAATTTCAAAACCTCTATTTTGCATGGCTTCGGGCAACTGTCTGATATAATTGCCCACATTTAATTTACACAAGAAGGGATTAATTTCACTCGTGGCGTAGAGTATTCGGAGTTTAGACATATAGCACAAAGTTTGGTGTTATTCCAATTGCAAAATTATACAAAATTTATTGAAAATACAAAAACAAATGCTCGTTTTTATTTCAAAAAGCTTTAAAATAATGGTTTTAAACAGGAAAAAGGGCAGTTTATGGCTTTTTATGGTCTTCTAGAAACGTATGATCTGCTCTATTTTCTTTGTCTTTTAATCCACTTTTCTATTTCTACTGCCCAAAATACGATGGTAGATAACCCTAGACAAATTGACAACTCTGCAATACTAAGTGAATGAGTGTGAAAAATTTCTTGTAAAACAGGCACATAAACAACGGCCATTTGCAACCCAAGCGTGAGTAAAACTGCGCCCAGTAGCTGTTTGTTGCCAAGAATTCCCTGCTTAAAAAGCGACTCTTTATCACTGCGAATAGCCATAGCGTGCCCCATTTGCGAAATACTCAGTACTGTAAATATCATAGTTTGCCATTTGATATTTCCTGCATAGATGGCCCAAGTTTGAATACCAATACTAATAGCTCCTACCAGCAAACCAACCCAAAGCATGTGAAAAGCAAGCTCTTTAGTTAGAATATTTTCATTGAGCTTACGTGGTGGGCGTTTAAGAATATTCTCTTCGGCAGGCTCAGAGGCAAAAGCAAGGCCAGGTAGGCCATCGGTAACTAAATTGAGCCATAGTAGTTGAATCGGCACAAGAGGAATTGATAATCCAACCAGAGGTGCTAGAAAAATAGTCAAAACTTCACCGCTGTTGCTTGTCATGATGTATTTGATAAATTTACGAATATTATCAAATATTCTGCGCCCTTCTTGGATAGAGCGAATGATAGTAGCAAAGTTATCATCAAGTAAAATCATGTGAGCAGCTTCTTTTGAGACATCTGTTCCTGTTATACCCATTGCAACACCGATATCAGCACGTCTTAGAGCAGGTGCATCGTTTACTCCGTCACCTGTCATGGCCACGAAATGTTGCTTGTCTTGAAGGGCTTTCACGATGCTCAGTTTTTGTTCGGGCGATACTCTAGCATAGACTTTTATGTTCTCTATTTCTTTAGCAAACTCATCAGGCGGGAGCTTTTCAAGCTCTGCTCCTGTCATGACAATGTCAGTCAAATTTTTCAAAATACCTGTTTGGTAAGCTATAGCCTTTGCTGTAGCAGGATGATCGCCTGTAATCATGACAGGGGTAACGCCAGCGGTATGACAGTCTGTAATTGCTTGAATCACCTCGGGTCTTGGAGGATCCATCATAGCCACTAAGCCAATAAACCTCAGGTCTACCTCCACTGAATCAATGGTGATGGTATCGGGTAGAGTTTTTACCACTTTCAGGGCATATGCCAACACCCTTTTCCCTTGTTTAGCAAACTCTTCGGTGGCTGAATAGACTGTTTCCGAATTGACACCTGTACAGCAATTAACAATATTTTCTACGGCTCCCTTACAAACAATTAGCCAGTTGTCTGCTAGGGGATGTATGGTGGTCATACGTTTGCGAACCGAATCAAAAGGCAATTCATTAGACCGCTTAAATTGCAGAGGCCATTGCTTGCTTTGGCTGTTTGCATTTCTTGTATACTCAACTAACGCCACCTCTGTAGGGTCGCCTTTGAGTTGATGATTAGAATCTACTACAACATCATGGTTCAGCTCCATTGAGAGCAGCAATAGCTGCTCAGGTGAAAATCCCTGAATAGGCTCCACATCTGAAGCAAGCCAAGTATTCACCACAGTCATTTTGTTTTGGGTGATAGTACCTGTTTTGTCTGAACAAATGTAGGTAACAGAACCTAATGTTTCAACTGCTGGCAGTTTTCTGATGAGGACGTTTTTGCGAATCAGGCGACTGGCTCCTAGAGCTAAGGTGATAGTTATCACAGCAGGTAATGCTTCTGGAATGGCTGCCACAGCCACCGAAATAGCAGTAAGCAGCATTTGAACAGCGTTTTCGCCTCTTAACAAACCTACTCCAAAAATAGCTACACAAATCCCAATAACAACCATTGACAATTTTTTACCAAAAAGAATGAGTCTTTTTTGAAGAGGGGTCTTGTCTTCTTTATCTTGAAGTAATTGCGCTATTCGGCCTATTTCTGTTTGCATACCAGTGGCCACCACTACCCCTTCTCCTCTGCCATAAGTAACAACCGTTGTTTTGTAGACCATGTTAAATCTATCACCAAGAGGAGTGTTGGTAAAATTAATTTCTTCTATCTTTTTCTCTATAGTACTAGACTCTCCAGTCAGCGATGCTTCTTCTACTTTTAAGGCATATACCTCTGTAAGGCGAATATCAGCAGGTACAGACATGCCTGCTTCAAGAATGACAACATCGCCTGGCACTAATTGAGATGAAGGAATTTGCTCTATAGAACCATTGCGGCGAACAGTGGCATTAAAAGCAGCCATTTTTTTTAAGGCTTCCATCGCTTTTTCTGCTTTATACTCCTGAAAAAAACCAATAAAGGCATTAAGTAATACTATAATCAAAATAAAGACTGCCTCTTTGACATCACCCACCACAGCCGAAACGACGGCTGCTGTGATAAGAATAAAAATCATAATGTCTTGAAACTGATGAATTAGAAGCGTGAGAAAAGATATTCGATGCTTATCAACCAGTTCGTTTCGACCATATTCTTTGAGCCTATTCTGAGCGTTTTCATGGCTCAGTCCTTGCTGGCTTGTGTTAAGTAACTCTTGGACTTGAGATATGGATAAGGAATGGTAGTTCATTGGGGTGGATTTATAAAGTTCTGTTTGTCTACTGACTTACGTTTATATATCACAGCGTATCGGGTGATGAGATACACTAAAAAAGCTACAGTCATACTGACTATAACTGAACCAGTGAGCATTATATGACCCACTTGCCAAAAGTTTTGATGCCACTTATCATAATCAAACTCCATGCGGGCGGCCAAGACAAAGACTCCTACCTCATAACTTATTAGCAAGAAAAAAGGGCTAGTCAAGGGATTAGAGATTATAGCGGCACAAAGTGCAGCTAGTAAATTGAAGCGAAAGACCTTGTAAAGCAGCAAAGAAAAAATTGTACCCAACCCAAAAGTAGGAAACACTCCCCAAAACGCACCAATGGCTGCACCTAATGCAATCTCGTGGGGGTGGCCTTTGGCATGGTAAATCCTGAAAATATTGATTCTGGTTTTACGAAGAATATTTTGGATACAATTTCTGCTTTTTGAGGATTTCATTTTGGAAAAATCAGTACTGGTACTCTGGTAGTATAGGTAAGTTCGGCAGATTTACTGGGTAAAAAGAGGCTTTCAAAAAAGCCTTTGTCTCTTTTAGTGAACATCACTAACAGTTCTGGTTTTGTTTTTTGCACATAGCTAGTTATCTTGTCCACTAAAGATAATTCAAGTGCCTCTTTTTTGAGATTTAGATGGAAATTTTTATACTTTTTGCCACTCAACAACTTGCTGTTGTACTCAAACTGTTCTTGATCCAGTACTACTGAGGTGTAGTGTAATACCTCCACTTCTAAGGCGGCTGCTTTAGATATGAACAAAACTTTTGCTAGCTCAGTCTCAAGATTCTCGAAATCAGACAAATAGGTCGCCTTCTTAAGTACTTTATTTTTATAGTGACTAGGCACAACTATAACAGGAATGTTAGAGTTATTTACTATATAAGATGTGTGAGTGCCCATAATTTTTCGTAACAAGCCAGCTCCTCTAGTAGCCATACAAACAAAGTCCACTTTGTGCTGCTCTGCAAACTTTATCATGTCTTTTTCCAATGAAATGCTGCTTTTTACAACAAATTGAGTTGTTGCAAAGTTACTCTCAGCTTTGTCAATAGTGCCATTTACAAACTTTTTAAGCTCTTTGGCGAGACGTTGCATTTCTTCTTCTTCATAAGCTCTAAAAAAAGTATCATTCCATTTGGTGGGTCTTGTAACATAAACTCCGTGGTAGAATATGACTTCAACATTATCCACTTGGTTGGCTAAAGTTTGAGCAAATTTAATGGCACCTTTCGAGTTATTTGAAAAGTCTGTAGTTACTAAGAGTTTCATATTTTTTTAAGTATTTAAGTTGGTGTGGTTCTCTGGTTGAAACTGGCCTATCTTGACCTCACAGCAAGTGTGGTTGTCTTAAAAATTCTTATGTGCAAAGTTAATATCAAAATCATTAAAATTATTAGTTGAATGTTAATTTTCTATACAATACATCATATTGAACATATTTAGCCTCAAAGCAATATTATCCAAAAATAAAAAACACCTCTGTATCATTATAATTTTAATGCTTAAAATAGTTTTCGCTAATTGGCACTTTGTTATATTTGCAAGTAAAGTGCTGATAAAAAGGAGTCATTGATTCTTTTTAAAAGACACGCTGTATCCTTTTGAGCTGTCTTTAGTAACCTTTTCTTTGTTTTATCAATGATTTAATCCCAAAATCTTAACATGAGAGCTACCGCATTTTCTTGGAGTCCCTATCCTATGGCGCGCTTAGCATTGTGTTTGATGGTTGGCATTTTGCTCTCTGTAAACTTCTCTGCAGAAATCACAAGGGAGTACTATCTCATTTTACAAGTTTTGAGCACTCTTTTTGCGCTGGTGTACTTCGTAGCGGTGCTTGTACAGAAAGAAAGGCAGTTAATACCTAAAAGTCTTTTTTTGAGTATTTTAGCCCTGTTTACGGTTATTCTTTTGGGCTTTCTCCACACGCACGCACACAATGAGCAGCTAGACGCAACACATTTGAGTAATCGCAAAGATAGTGTGCGCTGCTATGAGGCTCGCATAGTGTCAGAAGTCACTATCAAGCCAAATCATAATGCTTTTTTGATAGAAATGCTTTCAGCCAAATCGGCCAAAGGCTGGACAAATGTTCACGGTAGAGTCAAAATCTATGCACGCGACAGCAGCACACAATATTTAGAGTATGGCGACACTGTGCTGATTTGGGCTTGTCCTCAGCAGGTAGCAGCTCCCAAAAACCCCAAACAGTTTGATTATCGCGCTTTTTTAAGTAGACAAAATATTCATCATCAACAGTTTGTGGGTGCGGGTGAAATAACAAAGCTCTCTAGCCCTAAAGGATGGGGTTTTATGCGTATAGCTTTGAAAGCAAGACACTATTCCGATAGCGTCCTAAAAACTTTCCTGAAACCTGAAACAGAGGAGTATGCTGTGGCGGCGGCTCTGCTTTTGGGGTTGCGCACCGAACTAGACGATGACACATTACAAGCCTACTCTGTGAGTGGAACTATGCATATTTTGGCTGTTTCTGGTATGCATGTGGCCTTGTTATTTGTTGTCTTTGACTGGTTGTTGTCTTGGTGGAAGGTCCGTAAGCGTGGCAACTGGCTCTATTTAGTGGCTGCCTTAACAATTCTTTGGTCCTATGCCACACTCACAGGGCTTTCGGCTTCGGTGCTGCGAGCCGCTGCCATGCTCACTGTGGTGGTGCTGGCAGAGACTTTTGGCAAGCGCAAAAACATTTACAACACACTTTCTGCTTCTGTTTTTGGGCTTTTACTTTACTGCCCCTATTTGTTGTTAGATGTCGGGTTTCAACTATCTTGTTTGGCAGTTTTTGGGATTGTATTTATTCACAGGCAGTTGGAAAGGCTTTGGAGCAGCCCTTACTTTTTGCTAGACTTGCTCTGGCAAACCTTATGCGTGAGCGTGGCGGCGCAAATTATGACCATGCCCATTTCATTGTATTACTTTGACCAATTTCCTACTTATTTTTTGCTAGCTAATTTGCTCATTGTTCCTTGGTGCTCGTTTATGATGTACAGCGGGCTTTTACTACTGATTCTTCATGCTGTTCCATACATCGGCTGGCTTTTGGCTTGGATAACAAAATGGCAAATATGGTTAATGAATTTCATTGTTTTTCAGATAGATACCTTGCCTATGGCCAGCATTGAGCACATTCATTTGGAGATGTGGGAGGTGGTTTTGTTTTATCTGTTTCTGTTTACTATGTTCTTATTTTTAGTTCAAAAAAGGTTCAATTATTTAATCATAAGCTTTTTGTTGAGCATTATCTGGCTCACTGGCAGTTGGTGGCAGTATCAAGAAGCCAAACAACAGCATGTGCTAGCCATTATGCACCTGCCCAACCACAGTCATTTATTATTTTTAAATGCACAACAAGCGCGGGTTTATGCTGATTCTAGTTTACTACTTGATATCAAAGCATTTAAAAACAACATGTTACCTTTCCTGAATTCGCGTGGTTGCGCAGATGTACGTCTGCAAAACTGGGAGCAAGAATCACCAGATGTTATGATTAAAAAAACGTTTTACGGTGAACGGATTTACTGGGAGGGGCTTTGTATAGATCATTTGCAAAACAAACTCACCAAGCCCATCAGAGGTCAATCTGAACTTGTTTTGGTGAGCCATGACGCGCTCGGGAGCTTGCGAATGATAGAAGAGCTTGAGTTCAAGTATTTGATTTTTGACGCTACAAATAAGATATATCGAGTTCAAAAACTTCAAAAAGAAGCTATGGAGGGAGGCTTGAGTCTTTATGACGTACAAAAAAATGGGGCTTGGATTAAGGCTAGAGAAGAGCTATAGTTTATTGACTGCCTCATCTAGGTGAACCTACAAGAGATTATGTTGTGAGCTGTGTCTAAAATCAATCATGGCCTAAAATATGATGACAAAATAAGTAAGAGTTTTTTGAGGTGTGTGGGTTAATAAAAAATAACTGTTACTTTTGTAGAAAATATTCAAATGAAAACATCTATCAAATACAAACGCGTTTTGCTCAAGCTGAGTGGCGAGGCACTCATGGGCGAACAAAACTACGGCATAGATGCCAACCGTTTAGAGCAATATGCACTTGAAATCAAACGAGCTGCAGCAGAAGGTATAGAGATAGCTATTGTGATTGGCGGCGGCAATATTTTTAGAGGCATCCAAGCAGCAAGCGTAGGAATAGACAAAGTTCAGGGCGACTATATGGGTATGTTGGCCACAGTTATTAATGCTATGGCCTTGCAAAGTGCGCTAGAAAAAATGGGGCTTTATACACGTCTCATGTCTAGTATGAAAATGGAACAGGTTTGTGAGCCTTACGTGCGCCGTCGTGCCATTCGTCACCTCGAAAAAGGCCGCATTGTAATTTTTGGTGCAGGACTTGGCAGTCCGTACTTTACAACAGACTCTGCTGCTAGCCTACGCGCCATTGAAATAGGTGCCGATGTGGTGCTAAAGGGCACGAGAGTAGATGGTGTATATACCTCAGACCCAGAAAAAGACCCTCTGG
The DNA here is from genome assembly GCA_004293815.1 of Cytophagales bacterium. Lineage (GTDB taxonomy): Bacteria > Bacteroidota > Bacteroidia > Cytophagales > Bernardetiaceae > RDZD01. The sequence goes on from RDZD01000020.1 coordinate 26,268, forward strand.
CTACGAAATACACGAACCTAACCTTCCAAGAAGTTTTTGCTCGCAATCTCAACGTCATGGACATGACAGCCTTTACCCTTTGCCAAGAAAACGCTTTACCTATCATTGTATTTGATATGAACGTGCCTGATAATCTCCGTCGCGTGCTCACAGGTCAGGAAGTTGGTACTCTAATTTATTGATTAGAACGATAATTACGATTAAAAGTATAGCTCTAGCGCATTCCTATTGTGGTTTTATTTGATTTACCAGAACGTATAACTTTTAATTTACCAGAGGCAGATGTCTTGTATTATGCTCACTTTTTAAGTGTGGCAGAGGCCAATGACTATTTCTTGTTACTCAAGCAAGAGCTTCAATGGCAACAAAAACATATCAAGCTTTTTGGTAAACAGGTTTTAGAACCACGTCTCACAGCCTTTTATGGCGATGAGCACAGGACTTATACTTACTCTCAAACTCTGCATGTGCCCCTGCCTTGGCCGCCTGTTCTTTGGAGCTTGAAGCAAAAACTTGAAGCTGCTTTGCAAACAAATTTTAATGTTGTTCTAGCTAACTATTATCGCAACGGCCAAGATAGCATGGGCTTACATGCGGATGATGAACCAGAGCTTGGCTCAGAGCCTTGCATCGCATCTTTGAGCTTAGGGCAGAGCCGTTTTTTTAGACTCGTTCATAAACGAAAAAAATACTCACCACTTAAAATTAGCCTTGAGCACGGCAGCTTGCTCGTCATGCGTGGCCACACCCAAACCAATTGGCTGCATGAGCTGCCCAAAAGTACCAAAAATGTAGGCGAGCGCATCAATCTCACTTTTAGACATCTACAAACGCCATAGTCTAAAACCTTCCATTAGCCACTTGTTTTACGATAAAAAAAAAGTTTTTTTTTCTAAAAAAGCGTGAATATTTGGATTATATCTATAAATTTGAGGCATTAAAGGGATAGTAAATCCTTAACAAATTTGTAAATCAGTTATTTATGGCAACTAACAGCATTGCTACAAACAGTAAGAGGGGCATTTGGGGCGGCGGCGTTGAGCCAATGAAAGCCAGCTATGGAAAACTCATGATGTGGTTTTTCTTGGTATCCGATGCGCTCACGTTCTCAGCATTCCTAACAGCTTATGGAACGGTGCGCTTTGCGTATCCTTCTTTTGATTATTCTCAGGCTTATAAATTCAGCACTGAGTACTGGCCAATTCCTGAAAAGGTTTTCGCAGCTGCGCCTTTTATCACGGTTGAAGCTCCTCTCGTTTTTGTAGGTATTATGACTTTTATTCTTATCTTGAGCAGTGTAACGATGGTATTGGCTGTGGAAGCTGGACACCGTGGCTCTAGAGTAGAAGTAGAAAAATGGATGCTCTGGACAATACTTGGCGGTTTAGCCTTCTTGGGTTGCCAAGCTTGGGAATGGTCGCACTTTATCAGCGGCACAGGTCCTGACAGCCCTTATTTGCAAAAAGGCGTAACTTACTTGGGTGCAAGCTTGACACAAAACCAGTACGGTCCGCCCGCATTTGCAGACTTCTTTTTCTTCATTACAGGTTTTCATGGCACACACGTTCTCTCAGGCGTAGCTCTTAATGTTTTGATATTCTATAACACTGTGATGGGAGTTTACGATCGCCGCGGCCATTACGAAATGGTAGAAAAGGTAGGTCTTTACTGGCACTTTGTTGATTTGGTATGGGTATTTGTGTTTACCTTTTTCTATCTCGTTTAAAAAGACTTTTTTGTAACATAAAAATTTCTAACCGTCATGGCATATTACGAAGGACTCTCCCCAGAGCAAATAGAAGCACAAAAAAGTGCAAACATCCGTTGGATTTGGATTGTAGCAGGTATTTTAGCAGTGATTACGCTTATTGAATTTGCTATTGCTTTTACTGACTTGCCTAGAATGCTCAAAAATATCGCGTTTATCATTCTGACTATTGTCAAAGCTTTTTACATTGTAGCTCATTTCATGCACTTGAAACACGAAGTAAAAATATTGATTTACGCGGTTATTTTACCAATGGCATTTATCGTATGGTTGATAGTGGCTCTCTTGAAAGAGGCTGATACAATTTTCAACGTACTTTTTGGTTAACCTGTTCTTTTAGCAACAGATTTAAACCTTATTCATTACTGAAAATCAAAAGAGGCCATCTACTCAAGTTTGGCCTCTTTTGATTTTCAGTACATTACAAGAATCATCAAGTAAAAATCAAACACATGATACAAGTTCGCTTCCTAACCTGCAACGCCTTTAGCGAAAATACCTATATTCTTTGGGATGAGACCAAGGAAGCTATCCTTATAGATCCAGGCTGCTATGAAAAACATGAATTTGAGGCATTCAGTAGCTTTATTCAGCAAGAACAACTCAAAGTGGTGGGCATTTATAACACACATTGTCACATAGACCATGTCTTGGGCTGCGCATGGGCCATGCGCACCTACGGTATCCCTCTCTACATACACGAGCTAGAGCTAAGCAACTGTAAGATGAACAAAATAGTGGCAGACCGATATGGCTTTCATCAATACGAAGACTTTGCACACACCCATTTTTTGAAGGAAAATGATTTGGTACAATTTGGCAAAAGCCAGCTAAAAGTCCTTTTTGTACCTGGACACTCACCTGGTCATGTCGCTTTTTATGCAGCAGAAGAAAAATTTTGCATCAATGGCGACGTACTTTTTAAAGGTAGCATTGGCCGCTCTGACTTGCCAGGTGGCAATATGGATCAGCTTCTAAAAAGCATACAAAATGTTATGTTTCAGCTACCTGACGACACCTCTGTTTTTTGTGGTCATGGGGAACCTACTACCATTGGCTACGAGAAAATACATAACCCATTTTGTGGCATAGATGCATAAACTAAAGCTTTTCTCAATGATTTTTTTTGTACAGATTTTGTACTCTGACAATCCTATGCTAATATTGCATTTCGGTAACAGACTTTTTGGTGAGAATTAAATTGCCCAAATCACCAAACATAAATTATTAACCCTTTGTTTTTTCAGAAAACTATTGTTAGTACAGAATCAAAATAAGCTATGGAAGCTACAAGAAATTATAGTGTAACCGTTTGGCGACAAAAAAATGCCAAAGACTCTGGTAAGTTTGAAACCTACACCGTAAAGGATATTTCAGACGATATGTCTTTTCTTGAAATGTTTGACGTACTGAACGAGCAGCTTTTAAGAGAAGGCAAAGACCCAATTGCGTTTGACCATGATTGCAGAGAGGGCATCTGTGGCATGTGCAGCATGCACATTAACGGTCGTCCTCACGGCCCAATTAAAGGCGCAACTACCTGTCAGGTGCACATGCGTGACTTTAAAGGCAATACTAATTTGGTGGTAGAGCCTTGGCGTGCAGGTGCTTTCCCCGTTATTAAAGACTTGACGGTGAACCGCAGTGCATTCGACCGCATCATCGCCAAAGGCGGTTATGTATCTATCAACACAGGCGGGAATCTACCTGATGCCAATGAGATTTTGATTTCTAAAGTAACAGCAGATGAGGCTTTTGACTCTGCTGCTTGTATAGGTTGCGGAGCTTGCGTGGCCGCCTGCAAAAATGCTTCTGCCATGCTTTTTGTTGCAGCCAAAATATCTCAACTTGCTCTGTTGCCACAAGGACAGATGGAAAGAGATCAACGCGCTGAAGCCATGGTGGCGCAAATGGACGAAGAGGGCTTTGGTGCATGTACCAATACAGGAGCTTGCTCAGCGGAGTGTCCTAAACAAATCCCGCTTACTACCATTGCGCGCATGAATCGCGAATACTTAGGAGCTAAATTTGCCTCTCAAGGGCTTTAAATCCTTGATGTAGCTATTCCTACTGGTTAACCAATTTTTTGTACATGCTTGCGGTCAAAATCTTACTCTAGATTTTGACCGCAAGCTGTTTTTATGCAGCTTAACTTAACAACAAAGTATATTCAGACTTAATTTTGAATGCGTTTAACTCCAAAATCCATATTTATGGCTAAAAAGCGTAAAAAATAAGCGTTTTACACAAAAAAAGTAAACAAAGTATTGCAATTAACTTGCAAATGCTTTAGTTTTGCCGAGTAGGTATTGGATTTTTTAATACAAAAAGTTCTCTAATACTCACAAAAGTTTGTTTTTAGTTGCTCTTAATTGGAGTTTTTCTAGTTAAAACCAAAATTCATTTTAAATGAAGTTTAATTTTTCTCAGCAAAGTCCAACGAGCATCATACAGTTTGTAGTGGCTGTGTTGATGGTATCAGTCTTTTTAGCCTACGGCTATAGCTACTTTGCTAATGCAGACAGTACAGACAAAATAGCCAGTCAGGAGATTGTTCTTAAAGAACTGCAAATCAAGAATGAAGAGCTCAAAACGCAACTTGATAACAGCTTGAAAGAGGCTGCACAAAAAGCCGAAAAAGCTCAAAAGCTGCAAGATGAATTGAACAACAAACAGAATATGTTGGACTCTAAAGGGCAACAAATTGATGCTAAAGAGGGTAGTATTGACGATTTGGAAAAGCAAATCAAAGAACTCAAAAACGACAAAGAAAAGCTGCACGACATCATAGAAAACAATGGTAAAGAAATCAAAGAGCTTACCGAGAGAAACAAAGAACAAAATTTGATTGTGCAGTCTTCGCAAACACAGCTGCAAACTGCTCAACAGCAGACCTTACAAGCGCAAAGTGATCTTAAAAATGTACAAACAGAATCCAAAAACGTAAACGACAAGCTCCAAACTTTGCAAACTCAAACTAACGACCAGCAAAAACAAATCAATCAGCTGATGGCAGAGCTTGCAGCTAGTAAGACAGAGCTTAACCAGGCCAGAATTGCTTTGAGCGATGCTAAAACTGAGCTAAGAATTCTCAAAGAAATTAAACCTAGCACACACATACAGGCCGCGCCCGACAAATCAGAAGATAGCTCTTCCCTTAAAATTGTGGCAATTGTAGCGGTAATTGTTATGTTTATTGTATTCGTGATTTACATGCTCTATAACTAGGGCTTTTATAAGCAGCTAGAAAAGATAAAAATATTTATTCTCAAAATTCTGGTATTTGTTTCCAATAAATTGAAACTAAAACCGTTCTGTTTTTGTAAAGTTCCATAGTCGTTCCTTATTTAGTTTAAGTTTCTTTCAAAGAATTTTAGCTTACAACCCAATGAAGCACAGCATCAAGTTTTTAGCGGCTATTATGCTGATATTATCGGCGGCCTTAACAGCGCGCGCGCAAGGCAGTCTTAGTTTGCACGGCACTTATCAGGAGTTTTATAACATTACTCCTCTTTCCGCGTTTCCTTACGGTGAAGTGTCAGACTATCCGCGTCAGCTGGGTGGCGGCCTGCGCTACAACATAGGTTTGAACTTCAAAACGTCTATGAGTATAGGCGCAAATTTCGTTTATCATGGCTCTAAAGCATTTCATTACAATGATGCAAAGGCTAAGAACTATATGGGCTATCTTGACCTTCAGTTTAACCATTATTTGGCAGGTGCTTATAACCGAAAGGGAGGATTCTATGCTTTTGGAGGTCTAACAGCTGGTCAATATTGGATTGTTTGGGATAAGTTTCCTCGTGAAATTCCAGAGCAAGGCAACTATTTCTATAACCGCCACGCACTTTTTGTCAATGCTTCGGCAGGTCTGGGTACAGAGGTTTATATTTCTAATTTTTATCTCTTTGCAGATGGTTCTATAAATACCAATTTGAACCACTACGTAGACGGCACCACAATTAAAGAAATGCCTATGCGAAACTTCTGGACAGTGAAAGCTGGTATACGCCTTCCTTTTGGTCAGGTAGAATAAATAAAATATTCCTTTCAAAAACAAAGAGAGTAGCCCCCAAAGGCTGCTCTCTTTGTTTTTGGGCTAGTCAAAAAACTTTTCTTCCAAAAAAACTTGACGGATTTGTCAAAAAGTCTATCTTTGAACCAAATAATACATCTTTTTTACATGTAAGTGTTTTCTATAGCCCCAAATTAAACGCCATGAACCGCAATAAGATAGTGAGTGCTGAAGAGGCTGCCGAGCTAATAAACGATGGTGATGTGATTGCTACTGAAGGTTTTGTAGGCATAGGCTTTGCTGAAGAGCTAGCTCTTGCCATTGAAAAACGTTTTTTGCACAGCCAAACCCCACGCAATCTAACCCTACTCTATGCGGCAGGGCAAGGCGACGGCAAAACTCGAGGGCTCAATCACTTTGCACATGAGGGCATGGTTAAACGCATTGTAGGCGGACACTGGGGGCTGGTACCTTCTCTAGGAAAGCTCGCTCTCGAGGGCAAAATAGAGGCTTATAATTTTCCTCAGGGCGTTATCTCACATCTTTTTCGCGACATAGCGGCTAAAAAGCCAGGCACACTCACCAATGTGGGTCTACACACCTTTGTAGATCCGCGCTATGAAGGCGGTAAGATGAACCAGACTACCCAAGAAGATTTGGTTAAACTTATAGAAATAGAGGGGCAGGAGTATCTTTTTTACAAAACCTTTCCGTTAAATGTAGCACTTCTGCGCGGCACCACAGCGGATGTGGAGGGCAATATTTCTATGGAAAAAGAGGCTCTTGTGCTTGAAGCTCTAGCCATTGCGCAGGCTGTCAAAAACTCAGGCGGCATTGTAATTGTACAGGTGGAGCGGGTTACGAATTTTCACCGTACCAACCCCCAAATGATTGTCATACCAGGAATTTTAGTAGACTGCGTGGTGGTAGCTAAGCCTGAAAACCACGCCCAGACCTTTGCCGAGCACTACAACCCTTCTTATACGGGTGAAATTTCAGTGCCCAAATCTATGGTAAAGGCTATCCCGCTCAACTCCCGCAAGATTATTGCCCGACGTGCCAGCATGTTCCTCAAAATCAACTCTGTGGTAAATCTTGGTATTGGTATGCCTGAGGGGGTGGCTTCGGTAGCAAACGAAGAGAATATTTTGGACTACATCACACTCACCGTTGAACCAGGCGGTATCGGCGGTATTCCTGCTGGTGGATTGAGCTTTGGTGCTGTGTCTAATGCGCAAGCTATTGTTAGTCAACCTTCCCAGTTTGATTTTTACGATGGTGGTGGCTTAGACCAAGCTTTTTTGGGCATGGCAGAAGCTGACCAGAACGGCCATGTCAACGTGAGCAAGTTTGCTAACCGCATAGCAGGGGCAGGCGGATTTATCAACATAAGCCAAAATGCCAAAGCTGTTTACTTTATGGGTACCTTCACGGCAAAGTCTGATATTTTGATAGAAAACGGGCAAATACGTATTGTGAGGGATTCCGATGAGCTTAAGTTTACTAAAAAAGTGGGTCAGATTACTTTTAACGGCCAGTTTGCAGCACAAAAAGGTCAAACTGTTTACTACATCACCGAAAGAGCTGTTTTTAAACTCACAGACAAAGGACTAGAGCTGATAGAAATTGCACCTGGAGTGGATTTAGAAAAAGACATCCTTCAGAAAATGCAATTTAAGCCGCTCATATCGCCTCAACTTGAGCTGATGGACGCGCGAATATTTCTACCTGGACAAATGAAGATCCGCAAAGATCAGTCGCTAAGCCCTGACGACAGAATGCATTATGAAAAAGATACTAACACACTTTATATCAACCTTGAAGGTATCAGCCTATATCAAGAAACGGATGTGTTGGAGCTTAAAGATATGCTAGACAAACGCTTCAAATCTTTACATAAAAAATGCCATGTGGTAGTAAACTATGATAACTTTTATTTAGGACATGATGCAGAGCCCCTGTTCTTTGAAATGGTAAAGTACAATATTGACAACTACTATCTTACGTCTACGCGCTATTCAACCAATGCTTTTTTCAGACGGCATATTGGGAGTCATTTTGCACAAATCAACGCCAAACTTTACGCAACCCAGCATGAAGCATTAGGCAAAGAGAACTCTTAAACTTTTGGTAATTAGCTATTCCATACTCCAGTGAAACTTTTCATTGTTTCTGCTTTTGGAATCCTGACATAAGGTTTCTTGGTGTATTTAGAAAAAGCTTGGCTACATTCCGTTAAGAAATTTTAAGATTTTTTAATAAAAAATTTGCATTAAACGATTAAACATTTAATTTTGTAATGTCATAGAAACACCAAATAGAATTTGGTATTAACGGCAACCGTTTATATTCTTTATGATAAATTTACTCTATCACTTAATTTCAATTATTACTCTTACATTTAAAATAACATACTGACCAACTTTATGAAAAAGCAACTTCGTATATTGAGTTATGTCATGGTAATGTTCTCTCTTGGTTTTTTGGCCTCTTGCGGTGACAAAGGAACAGAGGAAGACAAACCTAAGGTAGACATTGCATTAGAAGGTAGCCCAGATGCTGCCAATGCTAACTTTGTAGTGAAAGCTGATGTCTCTTCAGCTGTTAAAACTGATGCGGCCACTATCACTGGTAGCATCATTAGCTTGCCTGCAGGCTTTAATGCTCTTGAGTTTGGCCACGTGTATGCCAAAGGCACAGCAGACGCTACACTTGAAACAGGTACTGCCGTAAAATCTACAAGAGCCTTAGCAAAAGGCGATATCGTTAGCAACCTCAAGGCTTTGGAACCAGATACAGATTATACTGCTAGATTGTATATCAAAACAGCTAAGTCTACTATTTATAGTCCTGCAAGCGCGAAGTTCCGTACCCAAAAGCCTTCTGCTTCGACTCCGCCATCTGTACAAATATCGCCTGTGGCTAAAGAAGATATCATGGTTACCTCATTCAAGGCCAACGGTAGAATTACTGGTGGCGTAGATATTACCGATCATGGTTTTGTGTATTCTGCCACTAACAAGCGTCCTACTATTGCTGACACCAAAGTTTCTTTGGGTGCTGGTACTTCAGGTGCTTCTTTCATGTCTGAAATCAAAGGTTTGATGGGCGGTACTTCTTACTTCGTTACAGCTTATGCGACTAATGCTGCTGGTACAGGTTATGGCACTGTTGTAGAAGTAAAAACTAACGTAGAATTCGAATATTTCCCTGAGTTGGCGTTGTTCTTCAACAAAGTGTCTGATGACTCTACAGAAATTCGTTACGGTGGTGAGTTATTCTTGGGCTTTGTTCGTGTAGCTGGCTTTAATCGCGCTGGTGGCTTGGTGAATGTTCCTGATCCAAAAATCCAGAAGAACGTGATTGTACTCTTCGGCCCAGACGTTAAGCAAAAAGCACACCGCTTTACAGTAGACAAGCGCGGCCCTGGCGTACCTGCTAAGGACTACAAATACCGCGATTATGTAGACGTACCTTTCATTGCTTATGACACCGTAACCAAGAAGCAGTTGATGATTTCGTTTAGAGATCAACAAGAAGATGGCCGTTTCACGCTCTTGCCTATTGACACTGCCGAGCCTTTTGAGGACGACTCTCGCGAGTATATCTATGTTCACGCACAGGAGTATGACGAAACTAAGCCGAACACTGATATTGCCAAAAATGGTGGTATGAATGCTCAACTGATGTTGAACTTCTGGGTATTCAAAGCAGATTAATTTTGGTTTAGATTATTCTCCTTGATTAAAGGCAAAAAAGCACGCTGGAAAAGTCTAGCGTGCTTTTTTGCCTTTAATAGCTTATGAATTTTCTACCTTAAACTAAAATTTAACTCTCTGTTAATCAATTTTTAGCTATCAGTGGTGTAATTTGCAAGATATTAAAGCCAACAGTTTTATGAAGCAGTTATACAGCCTTTTAGTAGTTTTTTTGAGCTTTACGGCCTCACTTTACGCACAACTAAACGATAGTTTCACAGACGGTAATTACACCGCCTCACCAACTTGGGTGGGTGGCAGCACTGTGGGTCCAGCTGAAGGTTTTACGGTTAATCCCAGCTTACAGCTCCAGACAAATCTAGCCAACATTGGTACAGGAACTCGCTTTGCGTATTTGACCACACCCACAGCCATCAACCTAAGCACCAACCATTACGAATGGAGCTGCAATACTCAACTACTCTTTACTACACCAAGTCCGCCAAATTCCACCAACCATAGCCGAATTTATTTGACTTCAGATGCAAGCAATTTGCTGGGCGCGCTCAACGGTTATTTTATCAAAGTGCAAGATAAAATTACTTTAAATCGCCAAGACGGCTTGGTGGAGACCGAACTTGCCCTTGTGGGCGGCACCAGCACACCACTTGCAAGCCCTGTTACAGCCAGTATACGTGTCATACGCACGATGTCTGGTCTTTGGCAGGTGTTTCTGGGCGGTGTTTTGCAAGGTGTGGCTACAGACCTAACCTACACCACATCTAGTTTTTTTGGAGTACAGTACCGCTATTCTGCCTCTACTCGCCGCAATGATTTTGTATTTGACAATGCACTTATTCAGCCATACATTGATGTTGCACCACCTGTCCCAACGTCGGTACAAGGCGCGGCAACTAATCAAATTGCCGTTAATTTTAACGAGCCTATAAATGAAATTTCAGCAGAAAACGCCTCCAACTATCTTGTAGTGGGTATTGGTGCACCTCTAATAGCTGAGCTTAATCCCTTAAACCCAACGCAGGTTATCCTCACCTTTGCCACAACATTTGTACCCGCTACGGCCTACACTCTGAATGTGAGCAATGTCAAAGATTTGTTTGGCAACGATATGGTGGGTACAACCGCATTGCCCTTTGTGTTCAATGACCTGTTACCGCCTATGCTCAGTAGGTTAAAAGTCATTTCGGCTAATGCTTTAGATGTGTTTTTTAATGAAGACGTGCAGGTGCTTAGTGCTGAAACAGAAGCTAATTACAGCAAAAGTTTAGGGATAGCCAATCCAGCTATTGCGCTGCGCGATGCGGCCAACTTTAAACTTGTTCACTTGACCTTTCCTGACAACTTCCCTGCTAACACCAACCAAAATTTATCCATTATCAATGTGCGAGACTTGGCTTCCAATCCAATTTCGCCAGCTATCAGCGGCTTATTTCGTTATGACACAGACCGCCCTGATGTGTGTCCAAGTGGCTGTGTGATAGCCTTGTCGCCCAATCAAGTTCGGGTTATTTTTGATGAAGATGTGGATCTTACCACTTCTCAAATTGTCAATAATTATGAAGTGTTGGGCTTAGGCTTTCCCACAAGTGCCGTGCGCGATGTGAGCAATCCCAAACAAGTACTGCTCACGTTTCCTTTTTCTTTTGTGGTAGAGCAAATGTATCAGCTCAAAATACAAAGCGTAACAGATTTGGTTGGCAATGAAATGACTACCAGAACACGGGATTTTATGTATGATAATAATAATCCCACTGTGGTCAAGCTACGCGTACTTGATAACAACAACATAGAATTGACTTTTAGTGAATTTGTGCAAAATCCTTCTGCTACACTGTTAACTAACTATTTGGTGAGTAGTGGTATAGGAAACCCAACAGCCGCTACATTATCAGCGTTTGATGCCCGTATCGTTACACTGACCTTTGCGGGCGGACTGGGCGATTTTGCAGCACTCACCCTCACCGTGTCTAACGTGAGAGACTTGCTCGGCAACGCCATGAGTCCGCCTCAGGTTCTCAATTTTGGTACTAGAAGCCCTAGTATTGGCAAAATATGGGTACTCTCTCGTCAAAAAATACGTGTACAGTTTTCTGAACCCATAGAAACTCTCACTGCCGAAACCGAAGCTAATTATAATGTACCTTCTTTGGGTGTGCCTTCTTTGGCTACCAAAACCGCCCCTAATTTGGTAGAATTAGACTTTGCAGCCTCTATGGCTATAAGTACTCCATACACTTTGAGTGTTCTCAACGTTCAAGATTTGCTTGGCAATGCCATTACGACAGCTTCTACAGAAACTTTTTCCTATCAGGTACGCATCACACAAGTCAAAGTAGTTTCTGCCAACCTGCTGGACGTTTTCTTTAGCTCTAACGTGGTTTTGGCTGATGCCGAAGATGAACTCAAATACAGCGTTGCACCCACGCTCGGCAACCCAGCCTCTGCGGTGCGTGATGCCAGCAATTTTGCTTTAGTACACCTCTCTTTTGGCCCCAATTTCTTGCCTAGCGTCACCTACACGCTCACAGCAGGCTGGTGCGCATTGCTGAACGGACAAATAGCCCCAATCTCTACACATAGCTTTGTATACGACAACGTGCCACCTTCGGTAACGACTCTTGAGTTGATAGGTCCAAAATCGCTGCGCTTGACTTTTTCAGAAGAACTAGACGAAGTAACGGCGGAAGCCTTGAACCATTATGCTGTCAATTTTGGGATTGGCCTGCCCGTCTCAGTAGTATTGAGTTCAAACAAGAAAGTGGTGGTGCTAACCTATGCCTCAAACTTTGCCTTCGGAACAGTTTATACACTGACTGTTAAGAGTGTCAGGGATTTGCTCCTCAACGAAATGGGCGTTCAAAATCTCACATTTTCGCGACCTGTGCAGCCAGCACCTGGCGAGTTGCTCATCACAGAGATTTTTGCGGACGAGTCGCCCAAAAAAGGCTTGCCCTTGGCTGAATTTATAGAAATTTATAATCCCACGACCACACCCAAAAACTTGCTTGGTGTTTTGCTGCAAGACGGTAGCTCGCAAACCACTCTCCCGAGCTACACTCTTGCACCTGGTGCTTATGTCACACTTTGCCCCTTATCGGCTGTGGATAGTTTTTCGGTGTTTGGGGCTTGCTTAGGGCTGCCTTCTTGGCTCTCTCTCACCAACTCAGGCGAGCCTATTCGCTTTTTAAGCAGCGATAGCGTTCTAATTACCTCTGTCACCTTTGATGATGATTGGTACAAAGATGACGTTAAAAAGCTTGGTGGCTGGTCTTTGGAGCGCATTGATTTGTCTTCACCTTGCGCTGGTGGTGGCAATTGGTTAGCGTCTCGCGACAGTACAGGAGGTACTCCTTCTAAAATCAATTCTGTCAATGGCTTAACAGCTGATGCCATAGCTCCATTTATTCTAGCCTCAAAAACCTTAGTTCCCGATCGCTTGGAGTTGAGCCTAAGCGAAGAGTCTGACAGTTTGAGCATGGTTACACTAGCCAATTATAGCATTTTGGACGGCTCTTTATCTGTGGCCTCAATTGCTTATAATAGTCCCACAAAGCTCACCTTGCGCTTTGCGACAGCACTAGACCCTAACAAGCTCTACACTCTCGTCATGCGCAACGTGCGCGACTGTATAGGCAATACACAACCTGATACCATAAATTTTGGTGTAGGAGAAGTTCCCAAAGCTTTTGATTTGATTATCACCGAAATCATGGCGGATGAGTCCCCACGAGTCGGTTTGCCTTTGGCCGAGTATATAGAAATTCGCAACAGAACCTCAAAGCTTCTCAATTTGGGGACTGTAAGACTTTCAGATGCTACCAGTTCCGTTTTGCTGCCTTCAAGGGTATTGGAGGGCGGTGCTTATCTGTTGCTCACTGGCACAAGTAAAGTAGATAGCTTTGGTATCAGTAATGCTGTGGGCGTAGTGGGCTTTCCGAGCTTGAGCAACACAGGGGAACCGCTCACACTTCGTGACACTTCGGGCAAACAAATCTTTGCTATCAACTTTGATGATGGCTGGTATGGTGATGCAGTGAAAAAGAACGGCGGCTGGTCTCTGGAAATGATAGACCAAAACAACCCTTGTGGAGAAGCCGATAACTGGCTGGCTTCTAAAGATGTGAAAGGCGGTACGCCAGGAAAAATCAATTCCGTATCAGCTTCTAAGCCAGATTTGACCAAACCAGCCATAGCCTCGCTAGAAATTATCACGCTTTCACAATTGGAAGTTACGTTTTCTGAAACGCTGGACAGCTTAAGTATGGTGACCGCGGCTAACTATGCAGTGGCGGGACTCAGTATTACTTCAGTGGTATATGTTTCGCCCAAGTCTGCGAGAATCAACTTTTCTGCGCCTATTAAAGAAACTCTGCTTTACAAATTAACCGTTACAGGGGCCAAAGATTGCGCTGGGAATGCTTCAGCAAGCAGCAAAAATTTTGGTAAAGGCCGTATCCCTTTGGCTAATGAGCTGGTTATTACGGAAATCATGGCAGACGAAACTCCAAAAGTTGGTTTGCCTTTGGCGGAGTATTTAGAGATATACAACCCAACACCTGATTTGATTTCACTTCAAGATGTTGTCATTCAAGATGCTACAAGTGAATACAAACTGCCAAATTCTGCCATTGAAGGTAAAAAATATTTGCTTTTGTGCAGCACCAGCAAGATAGACAGTTTCGCAACGGTCAATGCTCTGGCTATGAGCAGTTTTCCGAGTCTAACTAATAGTGGCGAAGAGCTGTCTCTTATCAACTCTCTTGGCAAACGAATTTTCAGCGTTAATTACTCAGACGATTGGTATAAAGATCCTGTCAAAGCTTTGGGAGGTTGGTCTCTAGAAATGATAGACCCTAGTAACTTTTGTGGCGAAGCTGACAACTGGCTGGCATCTAAAAACCCTCTGGGTGGTACGCCTGCTGCTGAAAATTCTGTATTAGCTTCTAATCCAGACACGGTAGCTCCTGCAATTTCCAGCATTACGCTACTTGCCGACACTCTGCTTAGGATAAATTTTTCAGAAAAAATGGATAGTCTAGATGTGCTCAATGCAGCACGTTATACACTTAACAAAGGACTTACTATCAAAGTTTTGAGATGGCTAGATGCTACAAGCATTACACTGAGTTTTTCACCTAAAATTGCCACCAGCACCATTTATGAGCTTAGTGCCAAGGGGCTAAGAGATTGTAGCGGTAACGCTTCAGCAGCACAAACCTTTAGTTTTGGTCGCGGAGTAGCACCCACTGGCAATGAGCTGCTGATTACCGAAATTTTGGCAGATCCCAGCCCGAGAATTGGTCTTCCAGAACGAGAGTTCTTGGAAATTCATAATAATAGCGACAAGCTTTTGGAAATTGGCGGCGTAACGCTTTCTGACGCAGGCGGCGTGTGTACCCTACCTCCTGCGGTGCTCTTACCGCGCCAATACGCCGTGATTTGTGGCACATCTTCGGTGAGCAATTTTGCGGCTTATGGTACTGTCATTGGCGTAACGGGCTTTCCAAGCCTTGACAATGAAGGTGAAAAACTGACTCTTAGAGCGGCAAACAACAACTTATTGTTTAGCGTTGACTATGATTACAACTGGTATAGTGACCCAGCCAAAAAAGCAGGCGGCTGGACACTTGAACTCAAAGACCTTAATAGCCCGTGCATAGAAGCTGGCAACTGGCTAGCGAGCGAGTCTCCTTCAGGCGGTACTCCAGCCGCTGCCAACTCCCTCAGTGGTGAAGTGCGTGATGTGCTTCCGCCGCAAATAGAACAAGTTCTGGCCTTGTCAGATACTCTCATTGAAGTGCGCTTTTCTGAGAAGATGGATAGTGTCAGCTTGATGAATAGCCTTAACTATCTGCTTTCAGACGCTTTGGTTTTGAAGAAAATCATTTATCTATCTGAAAAAAATATCCGCTTTGTCATAAGTCCCAAGCTTTTGATTAATAAAGCCTATAAACTTACCGTAAAAGCTGTCAGGGACTGTTCAGGCAACGCCATAGAGGAAATTGCTTGGCCATTTGGTTTGGGTGTTGTGCCTGACTTCAATGAGTTAATCATTACAGAAATCATGTGCGACCCCTCACCTGTTATCAAACTTCCTGAAACAGAATATCTAGAAATATTCAATCCGACGAACAAAATTTTAAGTTTGGGAGGTGTCCTGCTCTCCGATGGCTCTGAAACGGTTGTCTTACCATTTCAAAATATTCAACCTCAAAGCTATTGGGTCATTTGCCCCTCTTCTTCAGTGAACGCATTGTCTCTTTTTGGCAGTAATATTCTTGGCATTTCGAACTGGGTGAGCCTGGATAACTTCGGCGAAAACTTACGCCTGCGCACGCCTGATGGCCGTTTGATACATGACGTAACCTATTCGGACGATTGGTACAATTCTGCCGACAAAGAAGAAGGGGGCTGGTCTTTGGAGATGATTGACCCGAACAACCCTTGTGCAGGTAGCAGCAACTGGACGGCTTCTGAACACCCCAAAGGCGGGACACCCGCAAAAGAAAATTCGGTACTGGGTAGTTTTCCAGATAATAGACCACCCAAGTTGCTTAAAGCTGATGCCTTAGATCCCTTGACGGTGCGTTTAAAGTTTGATGAAAAGCTGGACAGTGCACAACTGGTGCGCTTTGCAGAAATCAGCTTAGACAAAGGGTTGATTGTAAAAAATTTAGAGTTAGAGCCTGCTGATTTTTCGCTTGTCAAACTTAGGCTGGTTTCAGACATGACCCCAAGAACTGTTTATACCGCCAAAGTGGGACAAATCACTGATTGTGTGGGTAATTTACTCAATGCAGAAAACAACCAAGCTACTTTTGTTCTACCTGAGCAAGGCGACTCCACGGATTTAGTCATTAATGAAATTCTCTTTGATCCTCCTGTAGGCGGTACAGACTTTGTTGAAATTTACAACCGTTCTGAGAAGTTTGTCAATTTGAGAGGCTGGCGTATAACAGGCTTCCGTGATGGAGCAATTTATACCCCAAAAATCATTTCGGAAGAAGATCTAATTCTGGCTCCTCAGTCTTATCTGGCAGTTTCACGCAGTAACGAGCTGCTTTTGGGACAATATCCAAACGGCAAACGCGAAAACTTTTGGGCTATCAATAGCCTACCTTCTTTTGCAGATTCAGAAGGTACAGTCATTTTGCAGAGCAACACTGGTCAGATTGTAGACAGATTTGATTATAACAAAGATTTTCATTTAGACTTGATCCGCGACCGAGAAGGTGTGAGTTTGGAACGCATCAACTTCAATAATCCCACTAACGATCGCAACAATTGGCATTCTGCTGCTGCCACTATTGGCTATGGTACGCCAGGCTATTTGAATTCTCAGTATGTGGGCGAAAACGGAGCAAGTCAAAATAAAGATTGCTTTGGTTTAAGTCTAGATATCTTTACACCCGACAACGACGGCATAGACGATTTTGTACAAATCAACTACACTTGTGCAGATTTGGGCACTATTGCAGACATTAACATTTACGATATGAAAGGCAGGCTCATGCGTCAGTTAGTTCAGAACAGGCTAGTGGCTACGAGTGGTGGCTCGCTAACGTGGGACGGCCTCACCGACAGCGGACAGAAAGTGCCTGTAGGCTATTATCTGATAACGATACAGACGTATAACCTGAGCGGTAAAACCTCTGTAGTTCGCAAAAAGATAGCGGTTAGCGGTACTTGGAACCGCTAAGAAATTAGGCTTTTGCTTCTTGGCTATTTAGAAATTCTAAAAGCATTGTGCGAAGTTCGCGCGAGGAAAGATTCATGACTATCTCGCCTTTTCGGGCGAGAGCAATCTGGCCCGTCTCTTCAGAAACCACTAAAACAGAGGCTTCGGTATGTTCTGTTAGGCCAAGCGCGGCGCGGTGTCTTAAACCAAGATGAGTGGGTAGGGTGTTGTTGTCAGAAATTGGTAAGCGGCAACGAGCCGCCATAAGTCTACCGTTGGTGATGATGGCAGCACCGTCGTGCATTGGGCTGTTTTTAAAGAAAATAGACAGAATAAGAGACTTTGAGATAATCGCCTCCATTCTATCGCCTGTTTCTATGTAGGGATTAAGTTCTATTTCCGACCCTATAGCAATGAGCGCGCCAGTATTGGCTTCGCTCATACGTTTGGTGGCATCTATCAAACCATTAATGTCCCATGCTGTAGCATTTTGCCGCTTGCGAGCCGCCACAAACAATGCCTGCCAGCGATTGAGCGTAGCGGTTTGGCTTAGAATAATAAGAAACTTTTTGATTTCAGTCTGAAAAAAGATAATCAGTGCTACCATGCCCACACCCATAAACTGCCCTAAAATCTTACTCAGCAGCTTCATTTCTGAGGCTTCCACGATGAGGTATATTAAATAGAGCGACAAGAAACCTATAGAAACACGGGCAGCAATCGTACCACGCACAAGTGTGTAAAAGCTATACAGCAACAGCCCTACAAAGAACATATCTAGTATGTCTACCCAATGCACTTCTAAAAAGCCTATCTGAAAGACCAAAGGCATCATAAGCTGCGTGTATTATTTGTACCAAACCGTGTGCAAAAAGTCTTCTTTTGATGCCTTCTTGCCAATAATTTCTAAGTTTATTAAGCGTCCGTTTTCTTATTCACACGTTCTAAGAACGCCTTCATGCCAGACTTTAAATTTTTGAGTTTGCCGTCTAGCCCTTCGGTATTTACATAAATGGTGTTATGTTCAGAGGCTATCTCATGAGCAGGACGTGTATCGGTGTAGTAATAGGCTGCAATAGACTTGCGCGACAAATGAGGCGGTGTATTGAGTGGCTTAGGGTGTCCGTGGAAAGACACCTCATTGGTTTCAAAAATAACACAGCGGTTAAAATCAGGCGAAATATAAGCAAGTTGCTGATTGGTGGGTAAGTCCCAAAGCTCTAAAAAGCCATTGTACTCTTTTTTCCAATCTTTGTTCATGTATACCAGAATGTTGAGGCGACGATGCTGCCTAGTTTCTGGGTGATAATTAAAATCTACGTGTACATCCAAAAAAGCCCCCTTTAGCGATTGATGAAGCCCTCCACCAAAGAGTTTTGCATCGGGTTTGAGGTCTTCTATTTTGGTGATTTCAGAAACAATACTGAGCAGTTTTGTGCTATTTAGCTCTTCAAACACTTGATTAAGTAGCGGCTCCTCGAAAGTGGTAAGGGCATATTTGTTTTTTTGATTGATGTAAGTCGTACCATCCCATTGCCCTTTGGTAACATCAGGATACGCATGAAGAATACGCTCTGCGGCCTCCAAATGAAAGAAATTCTCAAAACAGAGGTATCTGAAAGGCTTTTTGGGGTCATTAAACTCCACCTTGAGGCTTTCTTTGATGCTTTCTAGACGTTCGTAATTGATTAGTTCAGACATAAGACATAAAGTATAAATGTAAACAAGCAAAAATCAAGGGTGAAAACTGGCTCGCAGGGTGTTGCAAATTTAATAAAAGCTAAACAGGATACCAAAACTATACACTAAATTTGTCCGTTCTCTGGTATCCTGTTAGCCTCCTAAAAACAGAAATTATGGAAACAAAAAGCTATTAGGACCTATGCCAGTAGATACTTCCTTGAGTTTTGTGCCGTCTTTGCGGTATACCAATACGCGATTGTTGGCAGGGTTGGCAAAATTGGCTGCACCCAACAAAATATCGTCTTGAGCACTTACCCCAAGTCCATAAAAATCACCACTCACTAACTTTCTGGGTGCAGTCTCGCCAATTTTGAGACAATAAAGACCGTCTGAGAATAACCAGTAAATCGTTTCTTTCGCTTTATCAATGGCCAAACGTCCACGGATATTGTTACTGCCAGCGTCTAGAGCAACGTTGGTTTCTATAGTTCCGCTTGTTGGTTCTATTTGAAGCAAAGCACCTTTGGGGCTATTAAAAGACGCATCAAAACTAAAGCAGATAATCCATAGTTTGTTGCTTTTGTCCAATACCATTTGGTAAGGGCTGTGTGGCGCGGTGCTGATGGTGCCAGTTTTGACATCGTTAGCTGCATCATAAACAAAGATACTGGTTTCAAAGCTATTGCCCACAAATACTTTATTGGCCAAAGCCTGTATAAATTCCGTACCAGCTCCACATTCTATCTGCTTGACTATGCTGTTTGTTTTCAAATCCAAAACCATCAATTTAGGCTGAATAGCACCCGTAAAATCGCTCCATGCGCTCAGATAGGCTTTATTTTCGCTCACTTTAGCAATGTAGCGCGGGTTTGGAATAGGCGTTTTAAAGCTTGTCACACTCTTAAAATCAGAACTCTTGACCACTTCTACGGTAGCAGAATTGTTGAGTACCAAATAAGTCAAATCTCCATTTCGGAGCGCAGATTGCAAGACATCTCCTGTGGGCCGCGCATTGGCTTTGAAAAAGATATCGCTAGCCACGGTGTCATAATTGCTGCTCAAAGCGTTTAAAGAGGCCGTATTTTTGCCAAAAGCACCTTCGTTAAGCACCAAAATATTATTCTGGTAGCCTACAAGGTCAGAATCGTTTTCTTTGTTATTACAAGAAAATACTAGGAGAGAAATGAGGGCTAATAAAGCCATCGGTTTTACTGATAAAATACGCATTGTCTGATTGGGTTAAAAATTCCTCATAAAACATCAGCACACCTTGGACTCGCGTCTGAAAGCGCACATACACATGATATGTACACACACAGTCAAACCCGCCTCGTAGAGCAGATTTTTTTAAGAAATGGTTTAAAAAAGGTTTAAAAAAACATTCAGCGGATTTCTGTTTGCTCGACAGAGATGCGCTTTTATTGTTCCCAAGGCAGGTCTCCTGACTTACCGCCCACTCAAAACGGCCTTCCCGCAAAGCTATGCAGTGGCAGAGGGTGTTTTGTGGTTTTCGCGGCTTACAGTTGCGAGCACAGTGCTGGTTTTACACCAGCTTCCCTATTAAGTATATACAAACAGACGTTTATCATACACCTTAGTGGCGCAAAGATTGAATATTTCAAGTAAAAGTCCAAGTGAGAACACAAAAATAAAAGTTACTCTCTCTGTGTTATAGCAATTGACAAGATTTTCAACCTCTACCAACATCAAAACAAACTTTGACTATACCCAGCAAGTAGCTTTTGCACTAGGTTTTCTCAAGGATTTACTTTTTAGCGTAAAAGAAATTAACTTTGCTCAAATTTTAGAGATATTTCATGTTCACAAAAGCTTTGTGTTAAAAAAACTACTTTCAGATACGGCACTTTATGGACTGAGCAGCGTTCTGGGGCGTTTGCTCAATTATTTGTTGGTGCCACTCCATACGGGTGTGTTGGCCACATCTAGCTATGGTGTGGTGTCTAAGTTTTATGCCTATGCTGCTTTTTTTAATGTGCTCTATACTTTTGGTATGGAAACAGCCTTTTTTCGGTTTTCGGCAGACAAAATGCAAGACAAACAGGAAGTTTTCAACGTCTCTTTTACGGTCATTTTGGTAATAAGCCTTTTGAGTTCGGGCTTGTTGTATGTGTTGGCTGTGCCCGTAGCGGGTTGGATAGGAGACGCTTCACAAGCGCAATTTGTAAGATGGTTTGCAGGTATTTTTTTTATAGATGCCATTGTCATCGTTCCTTTTGCGCGCTTGCGTATGGAAAACCGCGCCAAAAAATTTGCTACCGTGCGGCTCATCAATATCGTCATGAATGTGATTCTAAACTACTTGGTGTTGTACTTTTTTCATCAGGCCGTAACAGGCGAAGGGTTTGAGTCTATCAGTGTGTTTGCAGCGCGTTTTTACTCCCCTGCCGATGCCATGTCTTATGTGTTTTTGATCAATCTCATAGCCAATGCTTTTGTGTTGCCTTTACTCATTCCAGAACTAAAAAATTATGTTCCAAAGTTCAGATTTGAGCTTTTAAAAAAGATGTTGCGCTATGGATATCCCATTGTGCTCATGGGTTTGTTTTTTTGTATCAATGAGGTGGGCAACCGTAATTTTCTAGAATGGTGGCTGCCTGAAGGTTATTACGCCGATGCCAATTCTTTGGACGCTGTGGGTATATTTTCAGCTTGCTACAAACTCTCCATCTTTATTTCTTTGGCTGTTCAGGCTTTTAAATATGCTGCTGAACCTTTCTTTTTTGGTAAGGCTGCTGATAAAAATTCGCCCAAAGTCTTTGCTGTGGTCATGCGGTATTTTGTGATAGCCTGTACGCTTATGTTTTTAGGTGTAAGTCTCAACCTAGACACTTTACAGTATTTTTTGAGACAAGAGAGCTACCGAGCGGCTATGGACTTAGTGCCCATCTTGCTCATGGCTAACGTCTTTTTAGGCATCTACTATAACTTAGCTGTGTGCTTTAAACTCACCGACAAAACTATTTACGGGGCTTATCTGGGTGGCTTAGGAGCTATCATTACGCTTTTGGGTAATTATAGTCTTATTCCTTTGTTAGGTTATTGGGGCTGTGCGTGGAGCACTCTGGCTTGCTATGCTTTTATGTGTGTGGCCTGTTATTGGTGGGGGGAAAAGTATTTTCCTGTTCCTTATTTTCTCAAATCGGCATTGAGCGTCATGTTTTTGGCGGCTGTGGTGGTTTGGGCTACAACATGGATAGAGATAGCAGATGTTTATATGAAATTTGGAGTTATGAATGGTTTGTTTCTAACATTTTCGGCTATCATAGTGTTCTACGAACGCAAGCAGTTTACACGCATACAAGCCAGTATGCGTACATAATGTTTTTAGACTAGATTATGACAACACTCAAAAACCTTTTTCTTGTTACATTTTTTTGTGTATTGGGTAGCTTTGGAGTCGGTTGCAACAAAACGTCCGTAAGCCCACACGATACCTCGCCAAACAAAAACCTACCTGCTAATTTCTCGAAAGGTGCTTTTATTCTTAACGAGGGAAATTTTGGCTGGGGCGTAGCTACTGTAGACTTTTTAAGTTTTGAAAAAGACACCATTTATGCTGACATATTTGCAGTGGCCAACAATAATGCGCCTTTGGGTAATGTGGTGCAATCTATGTTACCTGCTCCCGATTGCTTTTTACTGTCTGTGAATAATTCTCAAAAGGTAGAAATTGTAAATAACAGCAATTTTAAGCGTCAAAAGACTATTAACGGCCTCAGATCGCCTCGCTATATGGCACTTTCCAGCAATAGCGACAAGGTATTTATCACCGATTTGTATGACACAGCCCTTTCGGTGGCCGAACTTAAAAGCGGACAAGTGCTTTCTCGGATAAATTTGGGCTTTAGTAGTGAGAAAATTGCGCGTTTTAAAGACAAAATACTGGTTTGTGCAGGAAGCTTAGACTATAAAACAGGCCAGTTTTTAGTCATTGATGAGCACTCTCAAAAAATTATTCAGCGTATAAACTTAGAAAGTATGCCGCTTGATATGACTCTGAATGGCAACACAGGCCAAGTATGGCTAGCTCTGGCTGCCTCCGATACAAAGAATGGCAGTATTTGCTGCTTAGAGTACAATACCAATTATACACTCGCGCAGCAAAGCACTTTACCAAATTTCAAACCGCGAAAAATCTGCTACGACGAGCAAGAAAAAAAGCTTTACGTATTGGCTCAAAACACAGTCTATACAACCAATACAAGCCATGCTAAACTTGAGCTTTTCCTTTCTTTTCCTTCAGCCCAAATCATTTATAACATGAGCGTAAACACCCAAAGGAAAGAGCTTTATCTAACAGAAGCACTAGATTATGTACAAAAAGGAAAACTCCTTGTTTATGACTTGGCTTCCAAGAAGCTCAAAAAAACCTACCGAGTGGGTGTGATTCCTTCAGAAATACTTTTCACAGATTAATTCACTGGCCACTATGCCCCTTGTGTTGTCTCGCAAACATAAAGCCAAAGCGATTCAGGCTATTTTAGAGGATCTTTATCCCGAAACACCCATTCCCCTAGATCATCGCGATAGTTACACCCTGTTGGTGGCAGTGCTGCTCTCGGCACAATGTACAGATAAGCGTGTGAATGAAGTGACCCCATTGCTTTTTTCAAAGGCCGCTACCCCCCAACAAATGACGCATTTAAGTGTGGCAGAAATTCAACAAATTATACGTCCTTGTGGTCTTTCGCCCACCAAGGCCAAGGCCATACATGGGCTTTCGCATATTTTGCTAGAAAAATATCAGGGCGAAGTCCCTAAAAGTTTTGATTTGCTAGAGGAATTGCCTGGCGTAGGGCACAAAACAGCTTCGGTGGTTATGAGCCAAGCTTTTGGCGTGCCAGCTTTTCCTGTAGACACGCACATACACCGTCTGGCTATCCGCTGGGGACTCACAGCAGGTAAGAACGTCAGCCAAACAGAGGAAGACCTGAAGGCACTATTCCCCAAAAAATCTTGGAATAAGCTACATCTTCAGATTATTTTCTACGGCAGAGAGTATTGCCCAGCGCGTGGGCATGTGGTACAAAACTGCCCCATTTGCAGCGATTTTGGTGTAGAACAACCGCTTTAATCGATTATTTAGCAAAGCTTACGGCTCTCTTTTCACGAATAACAGTTACTTTGATTTGCCCTGGATACTGCATGTCTTTTTCTATTTGCTGCGCAATTTCAAAAGAAAGTGCGTCTGCACGTTCATCATTCACGTATTCAGAGTCCACAATAACGCGAAGCTCACGCCCAGCCTGCATCGCAAAACACTTATTTACGCCCTGATGCGCTAGAACCAGATTTTCTAAATCTTTGAGCCTCTGTATGTAAGACTCCATTGTTTCACGTCTTGCACCTGGCCTAGAGCCAGAAATAGCATCGCAAGCCTGAACAATGGGCGAAATAAGCGAGGTCATTTCTATTTCATCGTGGTGTGCGCCAATGGCGTTGCAAACTTCGGGATGTTCGTTATATTTGATAGCCAGCTCCATACCCGCAATGGCGTGCGGTTTTTCGGTTTCTTCGGTATACACCTTGCCTATGTCGTGCAGAAGTCCTGCGCGTTTGGCCAGTTTAGCATTCAGACCCAAATCAGCCGCCATTGCACCACAAAGCTTGGCCACTTCGCGTGAGTGTTGTAGAAGATTTTGGCCATAAGAAGACCTGAATCGCATTTTACCCACCATTTTAATCAGCTCAATGTGTAGTCCATGAACACCCAGCTCCACAGCCGTTCGCTCGCCCAACTCCAATATTTGTTCTTCTATTTGTTTGCGTACTTTGTTTACAATCTCCTCTATACGTGCAGGGTGTATACGCCCATCCGCCACCAAACGCTCCAACGAAAGGCGGGCAATTTCTCGCCTCACAGGATCGAAGTTAGAAAGCGTAATGGCCTCTGGCGTATCGTCTACGATGATTTCCACACCTGTTGCAGCTTCTAAGGCACGTATGTTACGGCCTTCTCTGCCAATGATTTTGCCTTTTACGTCGTCGCTTTCCAAATGAAAAACTGACACACAGTTTTCTATAGCGTGCTCGGTAGCTGTGCGCTGTATGGTGGTAAGTACGATTTTTTTAGCCTGCTTAGTAGCTGTGAGCTGGGCTTCCTCCATGAGCTGCCTAATCTTTGAGGAAGCTTGACTTTTGGCCTCTTCGGTAAGTGCCTCCATGAGTTGCTTGCGCGCATCGTCGGCTTTCAAGCCCGATATGCGCTCCAGTTGTTCCACTTGCTGTGCTAGAAGTTGCTCGGCTTCTTCTATTTTTTTGGTGGCTAGCTCAAACTTTCTCTGCGCATCGCTACGAAAACTCTGTCCTTCAGCAGACTCTTTTTTGAGTTGCTCTTGGGTTTTAGCTAGAGAGGTTTCTTTTTGCTTAAGTGCGTTTTCTTTTTGTTTGAGTTTATTTTCGTAACTTTTTACGCGCTTTTCGGCTGCGTCCAAAGCTTGTCTTTTGTTTTCCTGCTCGGCCTCATGCTCGTTTTTGAGCTTGCTAAGCACCTCAGCAGCCCTAAGCTGTTCGGCTTTTTGGGTAGTTTCGGCTTTTAATCGGGCTTCTTTTTCTATCAGCTCTGCTTTTTCTTTAGCCGACTGCTCTATTTGAGCCGAAAACTTTTTGAGTAAAAAACGGTCTATGACAATCCCCACCAGAATACTTGAGATTGCCACACCACTTATAACCATGATAACTTCAGATGTAAACATACTTTTATCGCAAAAGACGATTTTTGATAGTCCAAAAAACTTTTTGCTGAACAACTAGATAACCTAGAAAATAGCTTTTCAGGTATCTGAAAACAAGCCTTGAGCGGTTGTTCTTTACAAAGCAGAGTATAAAAGCTCTAAAAAGTTTCTTTGTGCCAGCTTATGCACTAGCAACGCCTAAAAAAATAACAAAATGAGGCCATAGGCCATAAAGAAAGCTATTTTCTCAGTATGTGTCTTTACAATGAGTTTAAGTAATCAGTAAAATACAGTTTGCAAAGTAAACTTTAAATGTTTGAGCAAAATATTCCAAGCTATATATGTTTAAAGAACTCAAAAGCGGCTCCTTGAGATGTGCTTTCTTTTGTTAAGCAAGAATTTAATACAAATCTGTTACGGTCTTTGAATCCTCTTCTTGCCAAAAAGAGTATTCTTTTAACCAAACAGTCATGCTGCAAATATACTGTTTTTTTGAGAATTAATTCAAAAAACTGATATATTATCGCACTTTTTTAATCAGATATTGTTGCTATAGAGAATTCATTTTTAGAAATAACTGCTCAAATTGCCTATAAATCTGATCTGAGAGAATTATTTTAAAAACTTTCATAAAAAAAAATCAATTTTATGAATTTGAGGCTTTTTTATCATCTTATAAGCAGCTAAACCTTTTAAACGAATTCAAAATCATGAAAGCAAACTATTTTAAAATGAGCCTTTTTTTAATAGCTCTTTTCGTTAATCCTTTGAGTATTTGGGCCAATACCCAGAACATAGAGCCTAAAATCAAAGAGGTGACGGTTTTTTATAATCAAGCTCAGATCCACACCGAAGCCATGACCTCACTCAAGTCGGGCACTTCTACCATCATCATGAAGGGCATTTCAGACAAAATGGTAGAAAATAGTGTACAAGTAAAAACAGAGGGTAATGGGGTCGTATTGCTATCGGTAGTGCCACAAACCAACTTTCTTACAGAACAACACATTTCGCAGCAGGTGAGCAAACTTCGCGACTCGCTCAATATTTATCTACACAGAGGCCAACTTTTGAGCAACGAAAAGACAGTTCTTGAGAAAGAAGAAGCCATGATACTAGCCAACCAAAAGATTGGGGGGCAGGACAAAGCACTTTCAGTTATAGAAATTAGAGAAATGGCAGATTTTTATAGAGCGAGACTCACAGAAATTTATCACCTAAAGCTCAAAACTGAACAGAGTATCAGCCTCAATACCAGCAACCAAACGCGTTTGACACGTCAAATACAAGACACCCGTCAGAGCATCAAACGCCCCACCAAGGAAATTGTGCTGACATTCTTGGCCAAGTCCAGCACCAATCTTAAAATTATGCTTTCTTACCTAGTAACTGACGCAGGCTGGACACCTAGTTATGACTTGCGTGTACAGGACACTCAAAGCCCAGTGGAGCTAAATCACCGTGCCTTTGTAAGACAAAAAACGGGCGTAGACTGGAAAGATGTGATACTAAAGCTTTCTACTGCCGACCCTACACTGGGTGCTACAATGCCTATACTCACACGTTTAGATGCAAGATTTAACAAAAAAACGTATGTTTCGCAAAATATGCGCATGAGAAGCGAAGATGCTAAAAAATCTAAAGAGAAAGATGACCTCGAAGACCGTTCCATGAGCAAAGGAATAGACGGGTATGGATCGGCAGATATACAGGCAGGTGAGTCAGCAGCAGACTACACCGAGGTGAACAGCCAAAAAATGGCCACCGAATTTGAAATAAAGCTGCCTTACACTGTTCTCACTGACGATAATGCCACTCTGGTAGATGTTCAAAACATAGAGATGAAGGCCAACTACACCTATTTTCTCACGCCTATTTTGGATAAAAGTGCTTTTTTGGCAGCTCAAATCACTGACTGGCAAACCTATAACCTCACTTCGGGTGATGCTAATGTTTACTTTCAGGGCACATTTACGGGCAAAACTTACCTTTCTACAGAAAACCCCACAGACACACTCATGGTTTCGTTGGGACGCGATAATCGTGTAGTGGTGGAAAGAAAACTCCTTAAAGAACACAACAGCCAGCGTTTGATAGGACTTTACAAAAAAGAAACCAGAGGCTATGAGATTTCAGTGCGTAACAACCGAAATGAAGCCGTGAATATCGTTCTCCGCGATGCTTATGTAGTGAGTACAGACAGCCGCATTGAAGTAGAACTTTTGAACAAAGACGGTGCAAGCACGAGCAACGAAACGGGTAAACTAGAATGGCGTTACAGACTCAACAGCGGCGAATCGCGAACGAATAAGTTTGTTTATAGCGTGCGTTATCCCAAAGGGGAAATATTAAGCGAAGTCTGGGCCAAATAACTCAAAGCTGCCACTTTTTAACCGCGAATCCTATCTGTTGCGAATCAAGCGCGACAGATAGGATTCGTGATTGAGGTACTTTTACACCATGCGTTATTGTAGAGCCATCAGCCCCTCCTCCAAAGCTTTAATCTTGGCTTCAGCATCAGCTTTTTTCTTTTGTTCCGAAGCAATCACTTCAGGCTTTGCATTTTGGACAAAGCGTTCATTATTCAGTTTTTTGAGTACTGATTCTAAAAAGCCTTTGTGGTAAGCGATTTCTTTGTGAAGGTTTTCTCTTTCTTTTTCAAGATCTTTTTGAAGTTCTATTTGAACAAAAAATTCATCTTGTCCAATGACAAAACTCAAAGGGAACTTAGACTTCTGGTCTGGGAAAGTAAGCCCACTCAAGTTGGCCAGCTTCATGATTTCAGCCGCAAACTCCACATAAGGCGTATTGTAACCTGAGAGAATTTCAATGTCAAACTCTAGCTTTGGTGACAAGCCATGGCGACTACGGAAATTACGCACCTGACTCACTAGTTCTAGTGCTACTTCGGCCTGACCCAAAATTTGTGTCTCAAAAGGTTTAACTTGAGGATAAGCACTGACCGTGATACAGTCTTTTTCATCACGTTCGCTGAGCAAAGACCATATTTCTTCAGTGATAAACGGCATAAATGGATGCAACAATTTAAGCAAAGTCTCCATAAAGTCTTTGGTCTTTTGCAATGTCTCAGGATCTATGTCTTCGCCAGCTTCGGGCTTGACCATTTCTAAATACCAAGAACAGAAATCGTCCCAAACTAACTTATAAATGGCCATAAGTGCCTCCGAAAGCCTAAACTGCTCGTAGAGATCCTCGATATTGGTTAGTACCTGATTGAGTTTAGCCTCAAACCAACTGATAGCCTTGCGGTTGGCAGGTTTGGCCTCTGCATCTACCTCCCAGCCTTTAATGAGCCTGAAAGCATTCCAAATCTTATTGGCAAAGTTGCGACCCTGTTCACAGAGTTTTTCGTCAAAAGGCAAATCGTTGCCCGCAGGCGAGCAGAATAGCATGCCCACACGTACTCCATCTGCCCCATACTGACCTATTAGGTCTATGGGGTCGGGAGAGTTGCCAAGCTGTTTAGACATTTTACGGCCTTGCTTATCGCGCACTATACCCGTGAGATACACATCTTGAAAAGGCGGTTTTTTCATGTATTCTTGCCCCGCTATAATCATCCGAGCCACCCAGAAAAAAAGAATTTCTGGAGCCGTAACAAGCACATCGCTGGGGTAGAAATAGGCCAAATCTTTGTTTATGGCATCAAAATCGCTTTTTTTAAGATTAAAATCTTCATACGCGTCAAACACAGCCATAGGCCACAACCAAGCAGATGCCCAAGTGTCTAGTACGTCTTGGTCTTGAGTTAAATCTTGGGCAGTATAAGCAGGATTTATCTTTTGAGCCATAAGCAGAGCCTCTTCAGCACTTTCAGCTACAACAAACTCTCCGTTTGGCAGATAGTAGGCTGGAATGCGCTGTCCCCACCAAAGCTGGCGCGAAATGCACCAATCTTTGACATTTTCCATCCAATGACGGTAAGTATTCTTGAATTTAGGGGGGTGCAAGCGAACTAAATCTTGCTCTACAGCCTCCAGTGCAGGTTTAGAAATAGTCTGCATATTGATAAACCATTGCAAAGATAGTTTGGGTTCCACAACCGTATTGGTGCGCTCCGAACGGCCAATGCGCGTAACAAACTCTTTGGCTTCTACAATAAAACCCTCTGCTTCCAGCTTCTTGACAATACGTTTACGCACTTCAAAGCGGTCTTTGCCCACAAACTCGGGCATTTGACACAGTTCACTCATCGTGCCATTGGCATTAATGGTGTCTATAACTTCTAGTTTGTGACGGAGTCCTATTTCGTAGTCATTGATGTCATGGGCAGGTGTCACTTTCAAGCAGCCTGTGCCAAACTCTTTGTCTACATAGTCGTCTGCTATAATGGGTATTTCGCGGTTGATGAAAGGCACAAGGGCTTTTTTACCCACCAAATGTTTGTAGCGTTCGTCCGTCGGGTTTACGGCAATGGCCACATCTCCCATAATCGTTTCTGGCCTTTGCGTAGCAATAACCATATACCCATCGCCTTCTTTTAAGGCGTAACGAATGCTGTAAAGTGTGGAGCGTTCGCCATCTTCTTTGTAAATTACCTCTTCGTTAGAAAGGGCTGTTTGGGCCTCGCAATCCCAATTTATCATGCGTAAACCTCTGTATATATGACCTTTTTTGTAAAAGTCAATAAATACTTTGATGACAGCGCGATAATAGCTTGGTTCAAGTGTAAAGCGGGTACGCGACCAGTCGCACGAAGCACCCAAAACCGTGAGTTGTTTGAGGATAATACCACCATATTTTTCTTTCCATTCCCAAGCATGCTCCAGAAATTGCTCGCGGGTAAGGTCAGCCTTGCGAATATTTTGTTCGCGAAGCATTCTCACCACCTTGGCCTCAGTGGCAATAGAGGCATGGTCTGTGCCTGGCACCCAAAGAGCCTCAAAGCCTTTCATGCGCGCACGCCTCACCAACACGTCTTGAATGGTGTTGTTCAGGATATGACCCATGTGCAAAATACCTGTCACATTGGGTGGCGGCATCAGAATGGTGTAGGGTTTTTTATTAGCGTTGGGCTTGGCTTCATAAAATTTGTGCTTTAGCCAGTGCGCATACCACTTTTTCTCTACCTCCTGAGGCTGATAAACTTTAGAAATTTCTGAGGACATGGTTTTATGAGATAAGAAGAAAAATCTTTTCTATATTCTAAATTAAGGGTTGCAAAAATACATAATTTATAAATGCAAATCAAAAACACTACTCAAAATCAACTATAATGTAAATTCTGTTACACTGATTTAGATAAAGCTTTTAGCGAGACTACCTTGTAACAGATAGATGATGTGATAAAAATGTGCAATTTAATACGGTTTTTATTGGAAATTCGGACTTAAAACTTGTTATTTGTTCGCCAAGAGGCTTTTTAAGCACTTAAAATACTGTCTGTTATTCATGGAAAAAAACAACCCCAAAACTATCAATGGCTGGGCAATGTACGACTGGGCCAACTCAGTGTATAACTTGGTCATTACCACAGCCATATTTCCCATTTACTACAATGCAGCCACAGAGTCAGCGTTTGGCGGCAGTAATGTGCAATTTTTTGGTATATCATTGGACAAGACAGCCTTATATTCCTTCTCGCTTTCTTTTTCGTTCGCTCTCATAGCCTTGATATCGCCTTTGCTTTCTGGGATGGCGGACTACGGGGGCAAAAAGAAAGTTTTTTTGCAATTTTTTACTTATGTGGGTGCTCTGGCCTGTATGGGACTGTATTTTTTTACAGGCTCTAACATTGAATTGGGTATTCTCGCGTCTGTGGTAGCCTGTTTGGGTTTTGCAGGCGGACAACTGTTTTATAATGCTTTTTTGCCTGAGATAGCCACACCCGACCGGGTGGACGCTGTGAGTGCCAAGGGCTTTGCTTATGGCTATATAGGTAGTGTTATCTTGCTTATTTTAAGCCTAGTCATGATAGAAATGCATACCGTTTTTGGCTTTGACAACAAAGGCTTACCTACACGTCTGAGCTTTGTGATGGTAGGTTTGTGGTGGATAGGCTTTGCCCAAATTCCTTTTAGGGTGTTGCATGACCTACCTGCCAAAGTACAAACAGGGAGCTTGTTTGCAAAGGGCTTTGAGGAAGTGTTGAAAGTATGGCATTATGTGCGGCACAATCAGGTTATGCGGCTTTATCTACTGTCTTTTTTGTTTTTTAACATGGGAGTTCAAACCATTATGCTTTTGGCCACGAGCTTTGGACAAGAAGAACTTGGCTTGGAAACAGGAGAACTGATAGCGGTACTGCTGGCCATTCAGCTTGTGGCTATAGGTGGGGCGTATTTTTTTGCATGGGTAGCAGAACGTGTGGGCAACAAACACGCCATAGCCAGTATGCTTGTGATATGGACAGTGGTCTGTTTGGTGGCTTATTTTGTGCGCTCTTCAGCGCAATTTTATGCCTTGGCAGTGGTGGTAGGGCTAATGATGGGCGGCATACAGTCCTTGGCACGCTCCACTTTTTCGAGGCTTATCCCCGATGATAGTCTCGATACCGCCTCATTCTTCAGCTTCTTTAATGTTGCTGACAAGGTGGCCTATGCATGTGGCACATTTGTATTTGCTTTTGTGGTGCAGCTCACGGGTAGTATGCGCAATGGTGCACTAGCCATGTCGGTATTTTTTGTCATTGGACTTGGCATACTGCTTGCAACAAAGTTAGAATTCAGTAAGAAGCAATCATAAGAAGGTCTGTGTGATTTCTTTTGAAAATATTCTTAAAAAATCTTAATTTTGAAATCAAAACAGGTATACAGTAAGTTTCTTAAGAAAAGGCACTTAAATTTATTCTTTTGGCAACAACACACAGCTTGCTGTGTTCTAAAATCTTTAACTTATGCTTGAAATATTTACTTCTAAAAACAGCTATTGGGTTTGTCTCTGCGCACTGCTATGGTTTCTTACCTCTTGTAAAGACGAGAATGTAGTCATTACAGACGATGTAAAGTGCCGAGTGGCCTCTTTTGTACAATATGATGGCAGCGGCAATGTTAGCATCACCTCTACCTACGAGCACGCCGAAAACGGCCAGCTTCTTAAAAGAATGAGCAAACTTTATGATTCGAACGACCCAAGTAAGATTGCTTCTGAGCAAACAGTTGTGTTTGAATACCAAACCGCGCAGTCCCCTTTCCTAAAAAAACGAAGCGTTTTTGTAGCTGACCGACTCATTTCTTACAAAACCTACACCACCGACGCAAAAGTAACGGCATACACTCGAGTACAGGACTTTGACGCAAGAGGTACACAAACCCGATCGGTAACCTATAGCGGCAGCAGTGCTACGGGGCTTATCACCGCCACTGTCAGCGATGCGGGACGCACTCCTTACCGCATCAACATGCGCTATTCACCCAAACGCGTACTCACAGAAGTGTCTTACGATCCACAGGTATTACCCACTCGCACCATCACGCGCACAGAGGCACGTCGCCCAATCGCCTATGGCTTCACTTTGCCGCCCTTGGATGATGATCCCAACTTTGGCAGTGCTGAAAATGTGGCAGAATACACTACGGCACGACCCAGCGGTGGCATAGATGCTTACTTGTATGAATACACCTACGACTCCAATGGTTTTCCTACAGAAGTAAGGGCATTTTTGGGTACAAGTGGCGTGGGCACACCCGTACTGTATGCGCGTACGCTACTTACATATAGCTGTAAATAAACACCCAAAGTTCAATTGCACGAAACACTTTTACGCCCTCAAACTGCTAAAAAATTGGGTGAGCGAGATGGGCTTGAGCCAAACACAAGAAAATAAAGGCTAACTACGTTAAAGTTCTTGTTGTATTTTATTTAGACATGCTTGTAAAGCAATATTTTTAGTTTATCTTTGCGCCGCAAAAACTGCGTTGGTTTGTTGTTTATTTTATTCAAAATCATCCAAAAGTAATGTTCAAATTTTATAATATGTCTTGGGGGCTTGCATATGTGCTCGCACTGGTGTCTCTGAGCTTCTTTAGCTGTAATCAGGGCGAAAAACTTGTAGAGTATACAAAAGACATGAGCTACGTGATACATGCCTCTGGCACAGGCGACTTACCCAAAGAAGATATGTTAGCCAAAATACATTTTAGGATGTATAAAATTTCCGAAGGCAAGACAGACTCTTTGATTTCCGAAAGCTATGCCAAGAACCCAAGCAATCCTAATGGTGATCCTTTGGCCGTTCCTGTCAAAAGTGCGCCCGGCATTGACGATATTCTCAAAAACTTTCGTGTGGGAGACAGCTTGAGCATCTACACACCCATAACTAAATTTATGCCACCTAACCAGCCTTTACCTCCTGGTATTGCAGCTACAGACAAAATCAAATTGACGATTAAAGTCATCAAATTTGTCACGCAAGAAGAAAATCAACGCGAAATGAAAGCCATGCAAGAAGCGCAGCAAAAACAAATGATGGAGGAAATGGAAAAATCTAAAGCCATTGATGAAGAAGCTATAAAAGCTTATTTAGCTAAAAACAACATAAAAGCCGAGCGTACAGAAGACGGCCTGTATTATATCATAGAAAATCCTGGCAAAGGCAAACAACCTGTTTCTGGTGATAACGTAAAGGTTCATTTTGAGGGTCGCTTGATGTCAGACGGCAGTAAATTTGAGTCATCTTATGACATCGGCCAGCCTTATGAGACACTTATTGGTATGGGCAGAGTTATACAGGGTTGGGACAAAGGTATTCCTATGTTGAAAGAAGGCGGTAAGGCTACCTTTATTGTCCCTTCTAGCATGGGTTATGGTCCAATGGAGCGTCCAGGTATACCACCAAATTCTGTGCTGATTTTCAAAGTAGAGCTTGTAAGCGTCTCTAAAGGCAGCGCGCAAGGTGCTACTGGCGGAAACTAAGCATTAAACATAAAAAAACAGTAGTGGAGGCATAATATTTTTCAATATGCTTTCGCTACTGTTTTTTTATAATTTGGCACGAAAATGTATTGTATTTAAAGGAACTCTTTCTTATTATTGTATTCTGATAGCTAAACAATTCAGCTCCAACTAACCTCTTCTACTATTGTTCCCATGTTTGAACTTTTTATAAACGAAGAAAAAACAACAAAAATTTTGCATGACAGCACACGCCGTGTTATCATGTTAAAATTTTCTGGGAGTGTCAAAGTTGTTGATTATAAACATTCTATGGAGTTGATTCTCAAGCTTGCTAAAGAATATCAATACCACAAAGTCATTTTTGATTTGTCAGATGCAGAGTCTACGCCTGCCATAGGAAGGGCTTGGTTTGTCACTCAGTTTGGACCTCGCGCCTACAGAGAGATAGGTAATATGATAGTATGCATGCTTTTATCCAAGCGTAGTGCATTTCAAAACAAGGCTTCTGAGTTGGTTGTTAAATCTATGCAAGCTCT
Source organism: Cytophagales bacterium (assembly GCA_004293815.1). Lineage (GTDB taxonomy): Bacteria > Bacteroidota > Bacteroidia > Cytophagales > Bernardetiaceae > RDZD01. The sequence goes on from RDZD01000020.1 coordinate 61,218, forward strand.
TAAGCTCAATATTACTATATCTTTTGAAGAAGATTTAGATGCGGCATTAGAGTCGATGGCTCAAAGCTAGAGCCACTTTTAATTTTGGTACACAAATAGCTGTTTTCTACAAAAAAGGTTGTTATTTTGCAGTGCAGTAACATAAGCACTCCAAATATAATTCGCAAACCATGATTTCTACTCTTGCCGACGAGGCCGAAAAGGCTGTTTTGGTAGGTATTACCAACTATAAACAGGCGGCTCACAAAACCAAAGAATACTTGGACGAATTGGCGTTTTTGGCAGAGACGCTTGGCGTGCAAACTATCAAAAGATTTACACAGGCTATGGACAGGCCTGATCGTCAAACATTTATCAAGAGCGGCAAGTTGCTTGAAATCGTTGACTTTATCAGACAAAGTAAAGCCAATTTACTGATATTTGACGATGAGTTAAGTGCGACACACCTTCGCAATATAGAAAAAGTTCTCAAAGAAGAAAAGCTTGAAAGCGTGCAACTTCTGGACAGAAGCTCTCTTATTTTGGAGATATTTAGGTTTCGAGCACAAACAGCTCAAGCACATACGCAAGTGGAGCTGGCGCGTTATCAATACATGCTCCCCCGTCTCACGCGCATGTGGACGCACCTTTCTCGCCAACGCGGAGGTATAGGTATGAAAGGGGCTGGCGAAAAAGAAATAGAGACCGACCGCCGTATTATCAAAGATAAAATTTCTTTGCTTAAAGAGAAACTCAAAAAAATTGAGCAACAAGCCTCTACGCGTCGTAAAAGCCGTGGCGGTTTGGTGCGAGTGGCCTTGGTGGGATATACCAACGTGGGTAAGTCTACTCTCATGCGCCTGCTCACGAAGGCCGACGTTTTTGCTGAAAATAAATTGTTTGCCACAGTAGACTCCACCGTCCGCAAGCTGCATTGGAACGGTGTTCCTTTTTTGGTATCTGATACGGTGGGGTTTATTCGCAAGTTGCCTACCATGCTCATAGAAAGCTTTAAGTCCACACTCGCTGAGATTGTAGAGGCAGATGTATTGCTACACGTCATAGATGTATCACATGCGGGCTTTGAGGAGCAAATCAATATCGTCAACCAAACGCTCACAGATATCAAGGCTGCTGACAAGCCTATGATTTATGTTTTCAACAAAATAGACCAATATCTCGACAAGCCGCTTATGTCGGATAAATACCTCATCTTGCCACCCTCACTTGAAGAGCTAGAAGCCTCTTATTTGGGTCAGGATCGTCACAGTGTGTTTATTTCTGCCGTTAAAAAGCTCAATGTGGATACTCTTAAGAAAATTCTCTGGGCAGAAATTCAAAAAAAGCACCTGACCATATACCCCAATTATCTGCCACGAGAATTAGATTTGGCTTCTTCTCAATGGGCGGAAAGTGATGATTTTTAAACGCTCTTTTTCACCAAATGTTATGTACAAAAGACTGATTACACTCCTCTTACTATGTTATCTTTTAACTAATGGATACTTATCGCATGCGCAAGTGGGTGGGCGACGCACCTTTGATTTTTTAAACATGCCTTCTCATGCGCGTTTGTGGGCTTTGGGCGGCGTAAACGTGAGTTCTCAGCATCAGGATCCTCACCTATTTGTGAGTAATCCAGCCTTGTTAAACGACAGTACTTGTACTAATACGCTTTCTATCAACCATCTGGGCTATGTAGCTGATATTGCCCAATACAATCTAGCAAGTGGTATAAAATTCAAAAAGGCAGGGCTTTTGGGGCTGTCTATGCAGTACCTTAACTATGGGAACATACAGGGCTATGATGCTACGGGCGCACCTACCAACTCTTTTTCTAACCGCGACTGGGCTGTGGGTGTCAGTAAGTCTTTCAGCAGCAACGTTTATAGGCTGGGTGGCACTCTCAAACTAGCTGGATCTTCGATTGCCAACTACAACGCCAGTGGACTTTTTGTAGATTTAGGGGGAGCTTTTGTTCATCCCAAACAGGATTTCATTATAGGTTTTACCTTCAAAAATATTGGGTTTTTGTGGGACAACTATTTGCCGAGCAGCAGCTTCTTGATGCCTTTTGAAGCTCAAATAGGCGTATCGTACAAAGCCAGCCGTATGCCCATTCGGTTTTCTTTGACAGCCCAGCAAATAGGACGAAGCAGCAGTTCTGCTGACGACCCCACCAAACCACGCCAGCTTGGTTCAAATGGCTTGCCCATACAAGACGTTGTCAGTAACACTCAAAAGTTTATTCGCCATTTTGTGGTGGGTGCTGAGTTGCTCTTACACAGAAATTTTCAGGTGATTTGTGCCTACAACTTTCTCCGTAGGCGCGAAATGCTTGTAACTGCACGCCCCGCAACGGTAGGGCTTTCGTTAGGTTTGCAATACAGATTTAGAGCGTTTCAGCTTGGTGCATCTTGGACCTCACAGTATGTAGGCAATACTGGTATGAATGTTTCTCTAGCAATGAATTTGAGTAAGTTGATGAGAAAAAGATAAATCTTATATCATTTTTACTTTTCCTCTCTGGCAAGCTTTAAAAAAAAACCCATTTTAAGGCAGCCAGATGCTATCTGCAAGCTAGAATCTGACTTATTTACCCAAAAGCTTTTTGAGCAGATTGTGTACAAATGGGAGCTTTGATTTTACCGCAAGGCTTGTCCGATCTCTGAACAAGTTAAAATCAGATGCTCGTGAACCAGCATATTGATAAACATGCCACTTAGAGTGATGAAAAATTTTGCCTTGTCCATAAGCATAGAAGCAAGTACTTGGCTTTTCTAAGGCCGAGGCTAAGGTTGCCCCGCCCGAGGTCAGGCAATAAAAAGCCTTACAGGATACAATAGCACTGCAATAGTCCTCTATAGTAGGGGTTTCCAGAGTTTGCAGCGCGTTGCCAATAGGGAAATTTGTATTGCCACGTACTTTGAGCTGAAAATCTACTGTTACATGGTTCTTTTTAAAGAACTTTTCTATGGTCTGCCCTGAAACCATCCCGACATTGGACACATAGTTGGGATCATAAATTACTTTATCTTTTAAATCTTCTCTTATCTTGGGTTTGAAGTAAAGCTCTGGCTCATGCCAATAATTCCCGTCAAACAGATGATAGTTCATTAAAACTGCATCTAGTATGTTTATGCGGGAATCTTTTTCAAAATAAGGCATCACATCTATGTATGGAAAAGAGCCATCTTCGTCGGTGAATCCATCAATATAGGGATTCATCTCCCATACCAGCCTTTTATAGTCAGGGTGCCTAAAATCAGATTTATTAGAGATAAAAACCTGGTCATAAAAACCTAGTTCCTTGGCCAAACGAGGCACAGGCGTTACAAAAAGGTGGTCGCCTAGTCCGCCATACATGATTTGGATAATGAGTTTTTGACTGCTCATACGTTTATGAATCAGGCGTTTGTTTGGGGTTTGGGCTTACCAAAAACGAGGTGTTTGATACTTCTTAAAAAGCCCCAAAGGCTCTTTTTAAAGTTACGAAGCAGATTTTTGAGCTTGTACTTAGCTATCTGGCCACCACTCATGTAACGCTTATTGAAATAAACCGCATCACCAAAATAACCGCTTTGATAAGTGAACTTCACAAAAATAAAGCCTGATGCCTCCATATAAGCATGAAGCTCTGAAAACATGGCTTGTCCTTGGTAAATTTCAAAAAACTCTACCTCGGTTTGAATGCTTTTTACCTTTGCGATGTGCTCGCCCATACTTTTGAGTGCCATCAACTCCGCACCTTGTATGTCCATCCACATGAGTGCTACTTCGTTGATGTGATTGTCCCTAAAAAACGTGTCTAAACGTGTTGTGGGCACTTGCACCTCTTTTTGCACATAGTTTTCTTTGGGATACTTTCCGCTGGCCTTAAAAAGTGAAGACGCACCTGGGTTGCCATCAGCCCAAATAGTTTCGGTTTTTTCAGGGTCTATTGGATAAAAGGTGATAAAGCCGTTACGATCAGATACTGCCTTTTCCGTTAGAACAATGTTGGGATAGTCCTTAATCGCTGCCCTGCAAAGAGGCAATGTTTGGTCATTACACTCAAAAGCAAATATTTTGGCGTGAGGAAATTTCTTGGCAAAGCGTAAGCTTTCCTGACAGTCGCGCGCACCAAGCTCCACAATCACTTGAGTATCTTGTGGTGATACGATTTGAGCAGACGTAAGAACAAAATTATCAAGCGTATCCATAAACAGTCTGAAAAGGTGTTTTTGCACTTTCACACCCTCAAAATGGGGCTTACAGGAGCAGTAAATTGATTACACAAAAAAAGATGTAATGAAGATTACATCTTTTAGAGCTCAGTTGGAGGTCACGAGCGGATTCGAACCGCTGTAGCAGCTTTTGCAGAGCTGAGCCTAGCCTCTCGGCCACGTGACCTTTTTAATTAAGAGCTACAAAATTACATCTTTTTTTTTAATTAGCCAAACAAATGATCATAAAAAGTCCTCTATTTTTCTTGATACTTCATAAAAGGTTTGTTTCAAGAGTTTTATTACTAGAGTTTGGTATGCCTCTTCAATCTCTGATACCTAATTTTGATTATAAAACGTCTAAAGGATTTCTTTCTCTTGACATCAAAGCCCGTTCATAAAAAAAAACCTGCATTTCATAAACTTCAGCTATCAAACTATTGCTTTTTAGTGTTTAATTTAAAAAATTTGCGTAGTTTAAATATCCATTCGCTCACAGCAGCATTTTGTTAACTACAGTTTATTATCCAGTGTTTTTGTTTTGAATTATTGCAATCTGATTTTTCCGATTTTGTTTTTGTTACCATCTCTACTATTGGATTATTCTAAAGGATCCTCTTTAGAAGCTTAAAAAGCGGTATGTACCTAAACATATCGCTTTTTGCATTTTAACCCAAAACTCTCAGAAACCATTCGCGTAAAAAAACAGCAATACTAGAAAACACTACGCCCCAAAAAATAGCACTTATACTCATCCACAAAATAATATTCTCTTTGCGTTCGCCAAATGATACAGCAATGAGCGTACCGCCTGGTGGGCTAAAAAGCAGAGGCGACAAGAAAGCAACTCCTTTGATACCATAGCCTCGCCAAATTTTCACTATTTGTCGGTTGCGCTTAGTGAAGAGCTTAGGCTTTTTTTTACGAAACCCCAAAAGCCAAGTTCTGAGCGGTACTCCTAGCCAAGACAGCAAAACTGCCGTTGTAATCATTCCGCAGCTAGTGGGTATAAAAATCCCCAACCAACCGAGTTTGAAAGTAGCCCCTAAAATAGGCCCAAAGAGGAACTTGAGCATACTCGCAAAAAAAACCATCAAGTATTCTTTCCAGAACTCTGGCATTGAGCCAGCTGCTTTAAAAATAGTCAAAAAGTACATCTATTTGACTTTAGTGATTTTAAGCATATTGGTCTGGTGCTTTTCTTGAATAGGCATACTGGCCGTGTTAATAAAAATATCTCCTTTTTTAAGATGTCCTTGCTCTATCAGCATATTGGCCGTGTCAGCTATGGTTTCGTCTGTGGTAGTCATTTTGTCATAATAAAATCCACGAACTCCCCATATCAAGCTCATGGTGTTGAGCAAGGGCACATTGGACGTGAAGATAAAAACATGGGCTTCGGGTCTATGTGAGGCTAGATGATAGGCTGTATAACCTGACTGCGTCATACCGATGATTGCGGTGGCTTGAGTTTCTTCTGCCAAACGACAAGCCATTTGTACAAGGCTTCGGCTTGTAGCATCAGGTACAGAGGTGTCTATGTCACGGTATTTATTGTAGACGTTACTGCTGATTTCTACTGAGTTGATGGTTTTGGACATACTTCTGATAACCTCTAGAGGATACTTGCCAACAGCGGTTTCGCCAGAGAGCATCAGTGCATCAGCACCATCGAGAACGGCATTAGCCACGTCGTTGGTTTCTGCACGAGTAGGACGCGGAGCATCTATCATACTTTCCATCATCTGAGTAGCAATGACCACTGGTTTAGACGCTGCATTGCATTTGTGAACAATCATTTTTTGAACTACAGGTACGTCCTCAAGAGGAATTTCTACCCCCAGATCGCCACGCGCTACCATTACAGCATCTGTCACCTCTATAATTCGGTCAATATTTTTACCTATCGCTTCTGGACGTTCTATTTTAGCTATGACATGGGCGAATTTACCACTTTCCTTGATGATTTGCCTTACCTCTAAAATGTCTTCAGCTGAGCGGACAAAAGAGAGTGCTATCCACTCCACATCATGTTCTAAGCCAAAAGTCAAATCCTCGCGGTCTTTGGCCGTAAGTGAAGGAGCAGAAATTTCTGTAAGCGGCAAGTTCATGCCTTTTTTGGATTTTAAAATACCTCCATAATTGACTTCCGTATCCACCTCAGTATCTCTAACAGCCGTCACACAAACCTCCAGTTTGCCGTCGTCCATCAATATCAAGTCGCCCACCTTTACATCTTTGGGCAAGGCTTTATAAACACAAGAGACGCGTCCATTTTTGCCTATTTCATCGTTGATGGTAATGGTAAGCTTTCCACCCTTCACAAGCTCCATGCCGTTATTTTCCACCATGCCCACACGAATTTTAGGACCTTGAAGATCTTGTAAGAGGCCCACATTATAGCCATACTCTTGATTGATAGACCGTACATGTTCTATTACCTTGAGGTGATCAGCATGGGTACCATGGGAAAAGTTAAGCCTAAAAACATCAACTCCTGCCAAAATAAGCTCTAATAATTTTTCTCGTGTGTTAGTAACCGTTCCAACGGTGGCTATAATTTTGGTTTTATTAAAAAAAGGTTTCATAGCGGCTTAAGACTAATTCTTTTGAGGGTTTCGTTTTTGGTGGCAAATCTAGTATTATTCTAAGGAAAGCCATAGAGAGCACTTATAAAAAATACTGCTCTAGAATTAAGAATAAATTTTCTTAAAACGTTAAAGTTATAGATTAGAACTCGTAAAAGCAAATGTTTATTTCTAAATTCGCATAAAATAGTTTGTTTTTGTTTGGTGCTAAGCTATACAATTGTTTTAGAAAACAACTTTGTGCTATCCATTTCAATTACCAAAATATCTGATAATGACTATTGGTAAAATCCAAAATATTTCAGCTAGTTTGTAGGGCAATTGAGTAGGCCAAGCTAAAAGTACCTGAGTCTTGAAGCTGTTTTGTGGGGTATTTTAAAAAATGTGTGCCAAAAGCATATTTTTTTATCCCTTTTTTTAACGTCTTCAAAACTAAAGTTTAATTTTGTAGCGTCTTAGCCTGCAAGCAACTTGTTTATCTAAACGATAAAAATTTAGACAATCAAGCTTTTGCATTAAAAAACTCCAGCAGGATAATGCCTTGCGTTTTTAACCTTGTATTGAAGTAATGTCAAAAATATCTGCCTCAGCCACCACACAATTTGTTCTTCTGAATATTTTCATTGTGTTGGTATTGCCTATAAGCTCAGCATTTTTGGCCAAATGGATACTAGAAACGATGTTTTTGAGCAATGCAGAATGTGTCATGTATCTCAAGAATGCTCAAATGCACTACGGACACCCTTATTTTTTATCGACTCTTTGGTCTATGCTATGTATGCTTGTGGCAGTATACCAACTAAGACGACGTTTTATGATTTTTGACTTAAATGGACGAAAGTATAACATCATATTGGTAATTTTTTTAGTACTTGCAGCGTTTATTGGAGTAGAGCTAACAAGCGATATGTTTTTTCCCAAAAATAAATGGTGGTCTTATGCCAACTACAACTGGTTTAAAAACGCCACCAAAGACGAAGTACTGATTTATCTTTTTCCTCATTTAGCTGCTGGTTTTTTGCAATGGCAACTGCTTTTAGTGGTTATGCGCATTGCTAATGTGGACTGGGAGCTGAAAGAAGCTAAACAACTACTCCGTCGTCATCAATGGTCTTTGGAAGAATTTTTTCTTTTGCTTAAAAAAAGAAACCCAAGTAACAAACAACTAGCCCAAATACTGGCTCAAGAATCGGCTAATCCTAAACTAATGGGCTACAGCTATTCAGACTTGAAACGCGCCGAAAAAAAATTGGCATCAGATTAGCAAACACCAATTAAGTTTTTGCCAGAAATAAATAAACCCACTATTTTGCACTTAATTTTGCCTTTATTATTGCTATTATAATGAAAAAACATCTATCCTATTTGATATTGCTGACAGGCCTTGTTCTATATGGCTGCAAAGGCAAAGAGAAAGCTGACTTGATTGTTTATAATGCCCTAGTTCACACAGTGGATGGTCAAATGTCTAAAGCTGATGGCTTTGCTATACGTGACGGTAAATTCCTAGAGGTGGGCGATGGTGCAGCTCTTTTGGAAAAATACGAGAGCGTGGCTCAGTTGGACATGCAACGCAAAACTATTGTGCCGGGTTTTGTAGATGCTCATACTCATCTGATTGGTTTGGCCGAACGTATACAACAAGCAGACCTCCGTGAGGCGATGTCTATGGAAGGCATTGTTGAGCAACTTGAACAATACAAGCAAAAGTATCCTGACAGGCAGTGGCTTGTAGGCTGGGGCTGGGACCAAAACAAATGGACGGATAAAACGATGCCAACCAAAAAGCTATTGGATGAAAAATTTCCTAATGTGGCTGTAGTGCTCAAGCGAATTGACGGTCATGCGGTTTTGGTTAATCAAAAAGCCTTAGATTTGGCAGGTATCACTGCCCAAACAACTGTAAGCGGCGGCTCCATTGAGCTTCAGAACGGTAAGTTAACAGGACTTTTACTAGAAGATCCTGCCTTTAACTTGGTGTTGAGCAAACTGCCGCAACCCAACGATACAGAGTGGGCAGAGATGCTTTTCGCTGCTCAAAAGAAGTGTTTAGAAGTGGGGCTTACTACCATTAGCGAAGCTGGCTTAGATAAAAAAACTGTAGATTTGCTCGAGAAGCTTGAAAAGGAAAATAAACTTAAGCTCAGAATTTATGCTATGCTCAACCCTACAGACGAGAATAAAAAGCACTACTTAGCCAAAGGCCCTTACAATACAGGTCGTGTCAACGTGCGTTCGTTTAAGGTATACGCAGACGGAGCCTTAGGTTCGCGAGGTGCTTGCTTGCTGGCTCCTTATTCCGATAAACCCGATACTCGCGGCGTGATGCAAAAAACGCCTAAAGAGTTGGAAGATTTATACAACGAAATAGCACCTAAAGGTTTTCAAATCAACACCCACTGCATTGGCGACTCTGCTGTAAGAGCGGTTTTAGACATCTATGGCAAGATTTTGAAGGGAACCAATGACAAACGATGGCGCATAGAACACGCACAGGTTGTTCATCCTCAAGATATCAATAAGTTCAAACAATTCTCTGTTTTGGCATCAGTTCAACCCCAACATGTATCTTCAGACTGGAAATGGGCTAAAGATAGACTGGGCCCAGATCGCGTAAAGTATGCGTATGTTTTTAAAGATCTTATGGTTCAAAACGGGCAAATTGCTTTCGGTAGCGACTTTCCAGTAGTTCCAGAAAATCCCATCTATACATTTCATGCGGCAGTGTCCCGCACTGACGAAAACTTTGAACCAGATGGTGGTTATATGCCCGAACAAATCATGGACAAGCCTACAGCTCTAAAAGCTCTTACCATTTGGTCTGCCTTTGCCAACTTCGAAGAGAAAGATAAAGGCAGCATAGAAGCAGGCAAGTTTGCCGACTTTGTTGTGCTGGATACGGATATTTTAGATACAGACAATCTCTTGCTGCGCAACACGATGATATTACGAACCTTCATTAACGGAGAAGAGGTTTACAAAAACGAGCAATAGTTTTTGGTTATCATATTAAAAAAGCCATTTGTATGTAAGCAAATGGCTTTTTTAATATATACTCATTAATACTATCCAACACAAACTCTCGGTCATAGCTAAGCTTTTTGTGTATTCTATACTTTTTTAGACTTCTTTATCACTGTCTAAAAAAATATTGCATAATATTTGTATTGTTAAAAACATTGATAGAAATTGCCGCTATCAATTGGTATCGTCATTTTATTTCATAAACAACTTTATAGAAATGTTAGATTTACGCCCTTATTACACCCTTGTAGAAGACTGCGTTCGCTCATTGGGTATAGACCCTCATACTTGCAGAGGCCAGAACCCTGGTCAATGGGATATGAAAAAAGGCTCAGCTCAGGTTTGGATAGACGTTTTTGTGTCTCAGCACAATCCTACTTACGGCTATTTTCAGACTATGGCTCCCATCTGCCAAGTGCCTTTGGTAAATCAAATGGAGTTCTTTAAAGAGGCTCTTGAAACCAATCACACACTCTATGGCGTGGCGTTTACTGTATTTAAAGGTTGGCTATACCTCAAAATGATCAGGGAAGTACATGGCCTAGACCGTGATGAAGTATTGGCTATGCTCAATAGAACTGGTACTTATGCTGATGAGTATGACGACCACTTCAAAAATAAGTATTTCGGCAACCAGAACCAACCACCTAAGCCTTCTTGGTAGACGATCACAAACTATTTTGTAATAAAAAAAAACGTCGTGCATCAACACGGCGTTTTTTTGTTGTGAGAAAAATCTAAAAAACACGTAATTTGCAGCATCTTTTTTATTCCCCAAACTTCATGAGTGATATAGACCCTACAGCATCTTCGCGAAAAAAAGACCACATAGAACTGGCCTTCAAATCGCAAGTGACCGCTGCTTTTCTGGACAAACGTTTTTATTATGAACCCATGTTAGCCGCCCATCCTGACGAAGAACAGCAACTAGGGCTTTCTTTTTTAGGTTTTGAGTTCCGCGTACCTATGTGGGTGTCTAGCATGACAGGTGGTACAGGAGCAGCCCGTACTATCAATCAGAATCTGGCTCGGGCTTGCGGAGAATTTGGTTTTGGCATGGGGCTTGGTTCTTGCAGAGGCTTGCTCTATAGCGACGAATATCTCAAAGATTTTGATGTAAAATATTTGATAGGTAAAGACTTGCCACTGTTGGCTAATCTAGGCATTGCTCAAATAGAAACCCTTTACGAAGCTGGCCAAGAACATAAAATTATTGAACTTTTAGAAAAGCTCTCCGCAGATGGTTTAATCATACACGTCAATCCGTTTCAGGAGTGGTTGCAGCCAGAAGGAGACCGATTTAAGTATCCGCCTCTTTATACTATTCAAAGAGTTTTAGAATTGATATCCAAGCCCGTTGTAGTCAAGGAGGTAGGGCAAGGTATGGGGCCTGAGAGCCTGAGAGCTTTGTTGGAGCTTCCGCTAGCAGCTATAGACTTTGCAGCAGCAGGCGGTACTAACTTTGCACTCTTGGAGCTGCTCCGCAGCGACAGCTTTGCCAGTGAGCAATGGCATCCACTTACACAAATAGGGCATAGCAGCTCCCAAATGGTAGAATTTTTACAAAAAATAATGGCAGATAAAACACTTCAGTTGCGCTGCAAAGGGTTCATTGCTTCGGGAGGCATACAGAGCTTTTTGGATGGCTACCACGCCCTGAGCAAACTACCTTTGCCTTCGGTGTACGGACAAGCTTCTGCTTTTCTGAAATATGCGCGGCAGGATTATGAGAGTTTGCAAAAATTCATAGCTTTGCAAATTAAAGGCTTGAAAATTGCAAAGGCTTTTTTGAGAGTGCAATAATATAAAATAAAAACATAGCATAAGAAAAGAGCATTTTGTTTGACTAAATAGGCAAAACAATGTGGCAGTTGGTAAAAACATGGGATTGGAAAGCCATTTTGGTTTGCTTACTCACTTCAATAGCGGTGTGGATGCTCAATGCGCTCAATGAACCCAACTACACTACCACTATTAATTACCCAATAACCATCAAAACCTCCTCTAACGATAGCATAGTAGCTCTAGAAGCACCTCCAGATTATCTGCCTGTGAATGTAAGCGGCTCTGGCTGGCAACTACTGCGCTACAGTTTTTATGCAAATCTCAAACCAATAACAGCTCATTTGCAGAACCCTCTTGAAAGCAGACCTCTGCCCACCCAGCCCTACTTGCAAATCTTGTCTGATATGCTCAAAGAAAGCCGGCTAAAGGTATTGGGGCTTCGCCAGGACTCTATTCGCTTCAAGTACGACAAGCTAGAAACCAGACTCATTAAAATCATCTTTGACTCTTCACGGCTCAATACGGCTAACGGCTACCTTAAAGTATCTCCTGTCAAAGTAGAACCTCAATGGATAAAAGTTACAGCTCCACGAACCGCTTGGGCAGGTGTTGGTCAGACACTCATGCTCATTTCACAAAACCCTAACGAGAGCCTTAGAAGTAAGTACACCGAATTTATTGACATTCCCGCACTGACCAAAAGCAGTTTAGAGCGCAGAAATGTAGCCCAAATAGCAGTAGAATTTGATGTGGCAGCTTGTGAGTCTAAAGAAATGAAGCTACCCATAAAACTCAATGGCTTTATCCCTAAAAACTTGAAAACAAATGTAGAGGCTGTAAAAATGCGTTTTTTTGTTCGCAGGGGATATGCCGCGGATGAGATTATGCAAAAAATGTATTACGAGCTTACTTTGTCTGATAAATCACCTCTACCAGAACAGTTGCCAACCCACATAAAACACGTCAAAAACTTATTTAAAGGCTGTCTTTATCCCCAGCTTATTACCGACACAATCCGTATTCAATATGATAGAAAAAAGAAAAATAGTAGGCATAACGGGCGGTATTGGTAGTGGCAAAAGCACTGTTTGTGCTATTTTTAGCACATTAGGTGTGCCTATTTATGATTCAGATGCTCGTGCCAAGCACCTCATGGCGCACAACACCCAGCTCATAAGCGCACTTCGCACACTTTTGGGCGAAGAAGCCTACTCTGCCGAAGGACAATGGAATAGAGCATTTTTTGCAGAGCAAATTCTCAAAAAGCCAGAAACTGCCAAAAAAATTGAGCAATTGGTACATCCTGCTGTGGCTGAAGATTTTAAAACGTGGGTAACTTTACAGCCAGAACATGCGCCTTTTCTGCTGCGAGAAGCCGCTCTCATGATAGAAGCCAAAGCCACTAAAGGCTTGGACGCACTTATTTTGGTGCTTGCTGACGAAACGACAAGACTCAAGCGGGTACTTGCGCGCGACCCACACCGAAGCGAGCAAGACGTGAAGCTCATTTTTGAAAAGCAGCTCAGCGATCAAGAAAAGCTCAAACATGCTCATTTTGTTATTCACAATGATCACAAACAGCACCTGCTCCCACAAATAGCTCAAGTATTCACAGCCATTAAAAAGCTATAGCAAATTCTGTAGAGTGTTTTAAGCTACTTTGCAAAAATAAGCCAAAACATATTAAAAATCATTTATCACTTCATAATACAGTAGCTAAAATAGCAAGAAAGATCTCTTCTGTAACAAAAATTTCCAAGATTATGCAACATTTTGCTCTGATGTTTCGTTTTTAGAGTATATTTCTGGCAAAATATTTGCAACACTCATAAAGTTGCTTTAGTTTTGCGACATCATATACAAACGCGGGTATGGTGAAATTGGTAGACACGCTAGACTTAGGATCTTGTGCCGCAAGGTGTGGGGGTTCGAATCCCTTTACCCGCACTTATTAAACGCTCAAGCCAAACTACAAAGTTTGACTTGAGCGTTTTTTTATCTAAAAGCCTTTTGAAATCTGTGGTTTTAAGAACCTAAAGTTTAACAGATGCTCTTTTTAAGAAAGCATGTAAATACAGACATCTTTTGTTGAAGGCTTTTGATTGATTCGCTTTTGTACATAATCTGTGCTACTATTGAGTAATTGCTTTGAAAATCTTATCTGTCATATTACTTGCGCTGTTTATGCTCGTACAAAATGTCTCATACTGGGCTATTTTTGGTGTGGCACATAATCAGATAAGACAACAGGTTAAGCAGTCTTTGCCCAAGATCCCTTTAAATGAATGTCTTCGCTTGGTATTTCCTGCACAAGAAAACTACAACAGCTCTAATGCTAAACAGCTAAACTGGCAACACGCTAAGGAATTTGCTTGGGAAGGCAACCTATACGATGTACGCCATAGCTTTGTAGAAAATAATCTTTTGTATATCTATTGCCTACAAGACCGTAAAGAAGAAAGTCTTTTCGCGCTTTTTGACCTTGTGCCAAGTCTTGATAAGCAAACAGAACCCATCAAAAACAGAACAGCATTATTGCTTTTGGCTTTTCCAAAGCAGTTTTTGAACACACCTTTTCTATGTTTTGCTGTCAAATTTAACTCTTCTTTGTATTTTTCAGATAATACCCAAACTGCTCTGCTGCCTTTTTACAACGTGACTTACACTTCATACTGTTTAAATGTAAGCCCGCCCCCCCCAGAGTCTGCGCTTGTTTAATTTACAGGTCTTTTCAAGACTTCCTCTTTGACAAAGCTAGATGATTGTGCCCTTAAAGCACGCTCTTTTGCCCTTTTTGGCATAAAATGCACGTGGGTAGGCTTTGGATAACTTCATTTACTGTATTTCTTAAAAAACTAACACAGAGCATTTTAATCATAAACTGCTCATTAAACATATTTATAGATTTATGAAAAAACTATTTTTCCTGCTAGCCCTCCTGCTGAGCTTTTTTGGGGGTGCATTTGCCCAAAATAACAGTGTCTTGATAAAAGATGCTACCAATCAGGAGCCTTTGCAAGGCGTGTACGTCATGGATGACCGTGGCCTTGTAATCGCTATTTCTGACGCACAAGGCAGGGTTAATCTTGCCAACGTCAATCAAACGTTAGAGCTTACTTTCAGCCACTCTGCTTTTTTTACAGAGCGTCTTGTGGCTTCCGAAGCCCTGAGTAAAGGTGAGATAAACCTTACAGAAAAACTCTTTGAGCAAGAAGAGGTGGTAGTTACGGGCAGTCGCAACGCGCTCAAGCGGGCAGAAACACCCAACCAAATTCTGTCGATTTCGGCCAAAAATATAGCCTTTACTGACCCCCAAACCTCAGCAGACTTGTTAAGCCGTTCGGGTGAAATCTATGTTCAAAAAAGCCAGCAGGGCGGTGGTAGTCCGATGATAAGAGGTTTTAATGCCAACGCCGTCTTGATTGTAATAGATGGCGTGCGCATGAACAACGCCATATTTAGAGGGGGAAATTTACAAAATGTAATTCAGTTAGATGCCAACAGCATGGAACAGGCTGAAGTGCTTTTTGGGCCAGGTTCGGTCATGTATGGCAGCGACGCACTGGGTGGTGTGATGAACTTTCAGACCTACACTCCCAAGTTCTCGAGTGATGGCAAGGTAAAACTTTCAGCACAAGCCCTCACACGCTATGCCTCTGCTAATAGCGAGCACACCGCACACGCCCACTGGAATTTAGCCACCAAGCGTTTGGCCTGGTTTAGTTCAGTGTCATTCAGCGATTTTGGCGATATGCAAATGGGCAAACAGAATGTGGACAGTATGGGTATGCGCCTCTGGTATGTGGAGCGTATGGGAGATACAGACATCAAAGTGCGTAACAGCAAGCCTTATCTAGCCGTAAACTCTGGATATAACCAGCATAACATTGTGCAGAAACTCACCTTTAAGCTTTCTGAAACCGCCCAACTTGCTTATGCTCTGCATTACAGCAACTCTTCCGATATTCCGCGCTATGACCGCCTTATTCAAGACGACAGGCTCACTCAAACAGACCCTACAAAAGTGAAACCCAGTCAAAGCGAGTGGTACTATGGTCCACAAACATGGCGAATGCACCAACTGGGGCTTACGCTCACGAATAAAAATAGAGCTTATGACCGCCTTAGACTCAGTATAGCACAGCAATACATGAATGAAAGCCGCATCACAAGAGGTTTTAACAGCAATAATAAAACCACACGCATCGAGACGGTAAATGTTTGGAATATAAACCTTGACCTTGATAAAAAACTCAGTTCAAAATCTGATTTGTTTTACGGAGTGGAGGCGGTGATGAACGATGTACAATCCGAAGCTTCGCGTTTCAACATTAAAGACGGAAAGATAACGCCAGCCTCTACGCGCTATCCTAGCGGGGGCAGCACGCAGAACTTTTTTGCTGCTTATGTACAGAATAAAACCAATTTTGGCGAAAAAGTAACCCTCACTTCTGGTCTGCGATACAGCCACTACTGGCTCAATGGAAAATTCTCTGACACAACTTTTTTTAAGTTCCCTTATAAAGAAGCCACAGTCAACGCAGGAGCATTTAATGCTAGCCTAGGCATTAACTACCGCCCCACAGAAAGTACACAAATCAACGCCAACTTGGCTTCTGGTTTCCGTGCGCCCAACGTGGACGATATAGGTAAAGTTTTTGACTCCAATGCCTCAGTAGGGCGTGTGGTGGTACCCAATCCAAACCTAAGCCCTGAATACACTTACAATGCAGAAGTAGGTATTGCACAAAAATTAGCCAACCGCGTTACCATTAGCCTTACCGCTTACTACACTCTTCTCAACCAAAAAATTGTGTTGAGACCTGGTCAGTTTAACGGGCAAGACTCTATCCTTTATGATGGCACAAAGAGCCAAGTGGAAACTTTTACTAACGACGGTAAAGGTTATATAGCAGGTGTTCATACTGAAATACAGACAGATATCACTAAGTTTTTAGCTTTCAGAACCACCCTTACCTACACAACCTCTCAAGATCAGTCAGTACCAGACCAAACGTTGCAGCTTCAGGCTACACCTCCTATGTTTGGCATGACTTCTCTGATGTTTAAAATGAAAAAAGTGCGTGCCGAGTTCTGGATGCAGTACCAAGCTCAAAGCGTACCTTTCAGTGAAATGTCGGCTGAAGTGGCAGACAAATCTTTCTTGTACAGTGGCGATACCCAACCCGCAACCTTAAGCCAGCGTATACCTGCTTGGTGGACTGCTAACTTACGCACCTCTTATCAGTTTAATAGACACCTGCAACTTAATTTTGCTGCCGAAAACTTACTGGATAGGTTCTACCTGCCTTATGGTTCAGGCATTCCGTCTATGGGACGCAACATTGTTGTGAGCCTAAGAGCCAATATTTAAAGCCTATGTGCTAGATTTGCAACCAGTCTAAACAAAAAATGTCCTAAACTCGGTAAAAACGAGATTAGGACATTTTTTTGTATCAGTATCTATACCTGATTTTTACTCTAGGGTGATTTCTAAAGCTAAACCGCGCAATTCGTGAATCAATACGTTGAATGATTCAGGAATATTTGGTTCAGGCATATTTTCACCTTTAACAATGGCTTCATACGCTTTGGCGCGCCCTACCACATCATCTGACTTCACAGTTAGAATTTCGCGCAAGACGTGTGATGCACCAAAAGCTTCGAGTGCCCACACTTCCATTTCACCGAAACGCTGACCACCGAACTGAGCCTTACCACCAAGTGGCTGCTGCGTGATGAGTGAATAAGGTCCGATTGAACGTGCGTGCATTTTATCATCTACCAAGTGACCAAGCTTGAGCATATAAATGATACCCACAGTAACCAGTTGTTCAAATGGTTCACCTGTCAAGCCGTCATAAACCGTGCTCTTACACCAGTTAGAAAGACCTGCCGCCGTTAATTCCTCTTCCACCTCTTTTTCTGAAGCACCATCAAAGATTGGGGTAGCATACTTCCTGCCTAATTTTAGACCAGCCCAGCCCAAGAGTGTTTCGTAAATCTGCCCAATATTCATACGCGAAGGTACACCAAGAGGATTGAGAACAATATCTACAGGCGTTCCATCAGCCAGATAAGGCATATCCTCTTCACGAACGATACGAGCTACTACCCCCTTGTTACCGTGACGACCAGCCATTTTATCACCTACTTTGAGTTTGCGCTTTTTAGCCACAAAGACTTTGGCAAGCTTCACAATACCTGTCGGTAGTTCGTCTCCTACCTCTAAGGCAAATCGATCGCGCTTGAAGGCTGCTGTTATTTCATTACGCTTTTCATTGTAGAACTGAATCATTTGCCCTACAAGAGAGTTAATGTGTGCGTCATTGGTCCAGTTTTCTTGTATCAAATCTGCCACAAAATTAGCTTCTTCTGGCACATTGTACTGGCTTTCGTCTTGGTAAACGTTGCGTTCTGGGAAGAAGTTTTCAGTGATATTCTTTTTAGAAAACTTCACACCTCTGGCCAACTCCACACTGCCAAACTTGTGACGAACACCTAAACAAACTTTATCTTCGAGAAGCTTTATCATTTTGGCTATCATCTCATCGCGTACTTTGCGTAAGTCTACACTGTACTGCTTTTTGAGTGCCTCCACATCTTTACGCGCCTTAGCACGCAAATCTTTGTCTTTTTTGGGACGAGAGAAAAGTTTGGTATTGATAATAACCCCACGAAGAGAGGCAGGTGCACGCAAAGATGCATCTTTTACATCACCCGCTTTGTCGCCAAAAATAGCTCTCAAAAGCTTTTCTTCTGGTGTTGGGTCAGACTCACCCTTTGGTGTGGTCTTACCTATGAGAATATCGCCTTCTTTAACCTCAGCACCTATTCGGATAATGCCCGTTTCGTCAAGATTTCTAACCGCTTCGTCGCTTACATTAGGAATGTCTTCAGTTAGTTCTTCTTCACCGCGTTTGGTTTCACGAACCTCAAGCTCAAACTGCTCAATATGAAGCGAAGTATAAATATCATCGCGAACTACTTTTTCTGAAATAACGATGGCATCTTCAAAGTTATAGCCCTGCCACGGCATGAAGGCTACTTTGAGGTTTCTACCTAAGGCTAATTCTCCTTTTTCTGTGGCATAACCATCACAAAGCACATCGCCTTTTTTGATAGCCTGCCCCTGTAGTACAATAGGCTTTAGATTGATACAAGTATCTTGGTTGGTACGGCGGAACTTGATAAGATTATAGGTCTTATAATCCCCATCAAAACGCACCAAGCTTTCGTCTGGAGACCAATCGTATTTAATCACAATTTTTGTTGCATCCACATAGTGTACGTGGCCATCGCCTTCTGCAACAATCAAAGCACGTGAGTCAAGAGCTGCTCTGCGCTCCAAACCAGTTCCTACGATAGGGGCTTCTGGCTTGAGCAAAGGCACAGCCTGACGTTGCATGTTTGAGCCCATCAGCGCACGGTTAGCATCGTCATGCTCCAAAAACGGAATGAGAGAGGCCGCCACGGATACAATCTGATTGGTAGCCACGTCCATATAGTGCACTTCGTCTGGACTTTTGAGAGGGAAATCGCCCTCAAAACGGCATTTTACTATTTCGGTAGCAAACTCACCAGACTCATTATTAGAAGCATTGGCCTGTGCAAAATAGTAACCGTCTTCTTCCTCAGCTGTGAGGAAAACCACATCTTTACTTGCTTTGCCTTCTTTAACAGTGCGATAAGGAGTTTCAATGAACCCCATGCCGTTTATGCGGGCATGTACACATAAAGAAGAAATCAAACCAATGTTTGGCCCTTCGGGAGTTTCAATAGTACACAGACGGCCATAGTGGGTGTAGTGTACGTCACGAACCTCAAAGCCTGCACGCTCGCGAGAGAGACCACCAGGCCCCAGCGCAGATAAGCGACGCTTGTGCGTCACCTCCGCCAGGGGGTTGGTTTGATCCATAAACTGCGAGAGCTGGTTTGTGCCAAAGAAGGAGTTGATGACAGAGGAAAGTGTACGGGCATTTATCAAATCTACGGGCTTGAAATCTTCGTTGTCGCGAACATTCATACGCTCTTTGATAGTACGTGCCATACGCGCCAAGCCTACACCGAACTGACCGTAAAGCTGCTCACCCACCGTGCGAACACGACGGTTTGAGAGGTGGTCAATGTCATCCACCACCGTACGCGAGTTAATGAGCGTAATGAGGTGTTTGATAATCTCTATAATATCTTCTTTTGTGAGGACTTTTACGTCCATGCTCGTATTGAGCAATAACTTTTTATTAATCCGATAACGTCCTACATCACCCAAATCATAGCGTTTTTCGCTAAAAAAGAGGCTGTGGATGATGTCACGAGCGGTTTGTTCGTCTGGTGCTTCGGCATTTCTAAGCTGACGATATATTTGCTCTACGGCTTCTTTTTCGGTATTACAGTTGTCTTTTTGAAGCGTATTGTAAATGATTGCATATTCTTGTATATTCACATCTGCACGGTGCAAAACAACTGTAGCAGTCTGCGTATCTAAAATTGTATCTATGTCTTCGGCTTCAATGAGGTGGTCGCGCTCCAATACCACGTCATTACGCACGATAGTTACCACTTCGCCAGTATCTTCGTCTACAAAGTCTTCTGGCCAAGTTTTAAGTACACGAGCGGCGAGTTTACGACCCACCATTTTCTCTAAGTTGGCTCTTGTGGCGGGAAGCTCTTCTGAAAGGCCAAAGAGATCTAATATTTCACGGTCTGAACCAAAACCAATGGCACGGAGCAGAGTAGTGACAGGAAATTTCTTTTTGCGATCAATATAAGCATACATGACGTTGCTCACATCAGTGGCAAACTCTATCCAAGAACCTTTAAAAGGAATAATTCTAGCAGAATAAAGTTTTGTACCGTTGGTATGCTTGCTCATGGCAAAAAACACCCCAGGCGAACGGTGCAACTGCGATACAATCACGCGTTCAGCACCATTAATAACGAAAGAGCCTCTGTTGCTCATATAGGGCACATTGCCCAAAAAAACCTCTTGTTCTATGGTCTCAAAGTCCTCGTTATCGTCGTCGTTGCAAGACAATCTGAGCTTGGCTTTGAGCGGTACGGCAAAAGTCAGACCACGGTCAATACACTCATCGATAGAGTATTTGGGTGGATCTATGGTGTAGTCAATAAACTCAAGCAGGTAGTTTTCCCTAGAGTCGCTGATAGGAAAGTTCTCTTTAAAAACTTTGTAGAGACCCTCGTTTTTACGCTTTTCTGGCGCCGTACCTATCTGGAAAAATTCTTTGAATGACTGAAACTGAATATCCAGAAAATCAGGAAATTCAATGACTGTCTTACTCTTACTGAAATTGACGCGACCGTCTTTTAGAATAGCCAAGGCAGTATATTTTTGAGTTCTTACTATACAATTTGCGCAAACAAGCCGCAAAGCTATGATTTTTTTTTGATTAACCATAACTTAATTCAAAAAACTTTCTAAAAAAGTTAAAACACTAGAGAGCTGGCAAATGTGTCTAGGGAGTGCTCTTTAATAAGGAAACTAAATGTGGATAATTAAAGCAAGTGTGCCATTAAATGAGCCATTTGGCCTTGCAATAGCTGAGCTTTCTGAGCAGCTACTTCAGCAAAATCATTATCAGAAGAGGCAAAAATAATGTCGCGCGAAGAATTGACCAGCAAGCCAATGTCCTTGTTTAATCCATTTTTGGCTACCTCTTCAAGGCTTCCACCCTGTGCACCCACGCCAGGAACAAGCAAAAAATGATCAGGAACAATGGCGCGAACGCGTTGTAGGTAAGCTGCGTTTGTTGCTCCGACCACATACATCATGTTTTGGTCTGTACCCCAGCTTGAGGAAGTAGTCAGGACTTCTTCGAATAACAGCTTGCCATTTTCTAGCTTTTGAAGCTGAAAATCTGCGCTACCGCTATTAGAAGTGAGGGCGAGCAGGACTGTCCAGCAGTTGGGATAGCTCAAAAAGGGCTTTACAGAATCAGCACCCATGTAAGGTGCAATTGTGATGGCGTGTACGCCTAAATCCTCAAAAAAGCCTTTTGCGTATTGGAGCGATGTATTGCCAATGTCCGCCCGCTTAGCGTCGGCAATCACAAATACATCAGGCGGCATGGCTTTAAGGGTCTTGACAAGACTCTCCCAACCTTGTGTGCCTTGGGCTTCATAAAAAGCCAAATTGGGCTTGTAGGCCACCGCATAAGGGGCTGTAGCTTCTATGATTTGCTTGTTGAACTCAAAAACAGGATCGTCGGCATGCCAAACGGCGGTGGGCAGCTTGGTAATATCTGTGTCTAAGCCTACGCACAAGAATGAGCGTTTGCGCTTGATGAGAGCAATAAGTTCTTGCTTGTTCATATTTCTGGTATAATTTCTAACTAAAGACTAATATAAATTTCGGCTTCTTTCCAGAGTCTAGTGGCTGGTACTGGCACGACACCAGGATACTCACAGACTAAGCCACCTCCCAGATTGGCTAGAGCCGCCCATATATCGGGTTTCAAACCCAGCGATAAGCCCAAAGCGGCAATGCTAATTACTGTATCGCCAGCCCCTGAAACGTCTGCAATTTCTCGCTTGTGAGCCTCTTTGTGAACATAACCATCTTTTTGTGTGGCCAAGGCTCCATATTCCGAAAGGGTGACAAATACATGATCTGCGTTGAGCTTTTGAGCTAGGGTTTTAGCTGCCTGATGCACATCTTCAATATTTTTAGGATTGATTTCTTGGTTGAGACCGTCTTTGAGCTCCTTTAAGTTGGGCTTAAACAGGCTACAATTGCGATAAGCCCAAAAGTTTCTCTTTTTAGGATCTACACAAGTTGTAATATGTTGACTTTTAGCCCATTCTATGATTTGTGTAATGTTTTGTTCGTTGAGCACGCCTTTGTCATAATCTTCAAAGATAATAACATCAATTTCTGGCAGAAGTGCTTGCACAGTGTTTAATAAGGCGGTGTTTTCTTGCTCACTTAGGGGCTTATCAGTTTCAGCATCTACGCGCAGTAAGTGCTGAGTGCCTGCTATAATTCGGTGCTTGATAGTGGTGGGTCGTTCAGCAGAAGGGACAATACCTTTGGTAGAAATTTTTTCTTCGTCCAGAAGCCTCAGCAAGGTTTGATAATGCTCATCTTGCCCCACCACAGCGGCAAGATACACTTGCGCACCTAGAGCTTTGATATTGCGCGCCACATTAGCCGCCCCACCCAAACGCTGCTCACTGCGCAGCACATTGACCACAGGGACAGGGGCTTCTGGTGAAATTCGTTCGGCTTTTCCCCAAAGATAAGAGTCTATCATCACATCGCCTATCACCAGTACGGTCAGCTTTTTGATGTGTTCCTCTACGGTTTTCCAGTTCATTTTTTTGGTTTTTGTGCCGCAAAATAATAGAACTTTTGTATAAAATACTTCTAGTGTCCGCTAAAAAAGATTTGTACTGAGGTTTACGACACCAAACCCAGCATAGCCGCAGCCAGCGTGAATCTTCTGATGAATTGAAACATAAACATTTTTTTAATTTATGTAAAAGTGTTATTTTGTTTAATCACGTTTATAGATAGAGTAGTAAATAAACTGGCTTTCAACAGGCAGATAGGTATAGTCTACAATCAGCTTGTTTGCGTTGCAACAATAGTAGTAGATATAGGATATTCTCGGCGTTCCAGCTTGCTTTCTACTACCCTACACGCGCTAAGCCTGCCCTGAGGCGAAAGTGCGATGATATACTTTGTATCTGAGGAGTATTGTAACTTCTCTTTACCTGAACTATCTATTGAATATGAGAGAGTAGTTAGCATTGAGTCTTTTTCAAAAGATAGTATGGTTTTATACTCTTTCCCTTCCGTGATAACTAAGTGACTTCCGCTTGCTAGATTACGTGCGGCGGGGTTTTCGTACCTTGCAACTCCGCGCCATTTGCTGCTTTTGAGTATGGCCATAAGCTCTTCTGGTGTTTTTACGTCTAGCTGTTCGCCGTCTTTGCAGTATTGATAAGCCTCTGGAACTGGGTCTTCCGAACAGTCCTTGCAGCCCACCAACATCACTACTATAGCCGCAGCCTTAAAGTGAATTTAATCAAAAAGCAAAAGCAGCTTGCACCACCCTGCGCCTCAAATGTAAAGCATCAAAAATAAATAGCAAACGATATAGATATTTTTTTTAAATTAAAGACAAAAATATTGATTTATCTTTTCGGATTGTCTTATGCACAGGCGAAGGCTGTATTGCACCCATACCCTAACTCGTTTAAAAGCAAATTTTTATATTTTTTACACAAATAAAACTTTATAAAATTGAGACTTTGTGTTGATTTTTATTATTTTTTAATAAAAAATATTACATTAATACAATCAGTAAATTTTTTTATAAAATTTCAGTCAAACAACTTTTAAATGCTTTGAAGCAGCAAACACAAATTTTTCAGAAGTGCCATATTGCTTTTCATCCGCAAAAAAAATCAGACAATTATTTTTTTGCAGTAGCTTCATTATGAACAAATTAGTTACTAAAAAGTTGAAAAAACAAGTAAAGAGTTGAAAAATACTTGGGTTTGCGCGTGAGGCTGAGAAAAATAAATTATTTTGGGCTGCTACTAGACATTAATTTAGCCTAAATCCTTTTGATTTTGCTGCCTCACGCGGCAAGCGTTCAAGACTAAGGTATAAGCTCCGCTTTATCGTAAGTGGGGCAGTGGGGCTCTTCTTCCACACAAGCACTTTCACAGGCTGCCAAGCCACAAAGAAGAAATAAGTAGAGTATAAATTTCAGCTTCTTATTCATAGCCACATAAAATTTTTGGGAAGTGAATAGATACATTAAGATCAAAAATCCTTTAACTAGAACGCCTAACAAGCTCAAGAAGATGCAAAAACGGTCTTAAAAATATTTTCTTATCATTCAAGCCCTTACGAGAATATATGGAAAGGCTTAAAAAAATTTGATTCCCTTCATGAACACTAGTAAAATAATATGAATCCTAGATGAAAAATAAATCAAAATGTACTAATTTTGCGGTGCAAATAGCTGTTAGACCAAGTCGCCTCTCTATAAAGATTTGGAAAGATACTTTAATTTAATTTTAACTATTTCATTTTCAAGCAATTGACTTCTTTGTCAAGTCATTACCCTTATATTCAAAAACGATGCAAGAATCAGGTATTAAGTCAGACCGCTCTTCTTTGAAAGACCTGGGCATATCGGGAGCAGAAAAGGTATTTTGGAATCTTAAACCAGCAGAACTTGTAGAAATTGCTGTACGCAATGGAGAAGGCACGCTCACCGATACTGGCGCGCTCATGTGCGATACAGGCAAGTTTACTGGTCGTTCCCCAAAAGATCGTTTTGTGGTGAAAGACAGTAAAACAGAAAACACTGTTTGGTGGGGAAGCGTCAATATTCCAATGAGCACAGAGCACTTTGACAAGCTCTATCAAAAAATGATAGATTCTTACAAAGGTCGCACGCTCTATGCTCGTGATGCTTACGCCTGCGCAGACTCTCGCTACCGTCTTAACCTCCGCGTGGTCAATGTGTCGGCTTGGCACAATTTATTTTGCCACCATTTGTTTTTGAGACCCTCCGAAAATGAAATAAAGACACATATTCCTGAGTTCACCATTCTCCAAAACCCTGATCTTATAGCCGACCCCAGCACAGACGGCACCAGACAGGGTAATTTTGTGGCCATTGATTTTACTAAAAAAATCATTTTGATTGGTGGCACAGCCTATACGGGCGAAATGAAGAAAAGCATTTTTTCTATTTTGAACTATATTCTGCCACAAGAGCGCAATGTGCTTTCTATGCACTGCAGTGCCAACGTGGGCAGCAAAGGAGATACGGCTGTTTTCTTTGGTCTCTCGGGCACAGGTAAAACCACACTTTCGGCAGACTCTAACCGAGGTTTGATAGGTGATGACGAACATGGCTGGGCTGAAGACTCGGTGTTTAACTTTGAAGGCGGCTGCTATGCCAAAGTGATTGACTTGAGCCGCGAAAAAGAACCTCAGATTTGGGACGCAGTCAAATTTGGAACTTTGGTAGAGAACACCCGCTTCTTTGAGGGTACACGCACCATTGACTACAAAAACAATTCGGTAACAGAAAATACACGCTCTGCATACCCTATTCATTATATAGACAACGCCTTAGAACATTCTTATGGCGGTATCCCTCAAAACATTTTCTTCTTGACCTGCGACGCTTACGGGATTCTCCCCCCCATTTCTAAGCTTAACAGCAGCCAAGCTATGTACCACTTCATTTCGGGTTATACAGCCAAGGTGGCGGGTACAGAAATGGGCGTAACAGAACCACAAACCACTTTTTCGGCTTGTTTTGGTCAAGCGTTTTTGCCTCTGCACCCCACAAAGTATGCCAAAATGCTAGGCGAAAAAATGCAGAAACATAACGTAAACGTGTGGCTCGTTAACACGGGCTGGAGCGGTGGCGCGTATGGCGTGGGATCGCGCATGAAGCTGCCATACACCAGAGCCATGATTACAGCAGCACTCAACGGCGATTTAAAAAACGTGACGTTTGAAAAACACCCTATTTTTGGTATGATGATTCCTACTGCTTGTACGGGAGTGCCATCAGAAATTCTCAATCCGCGCGATACATGGTCTGACAAGGCCGCCTATGACGCTCAGGCTAATGATTTGGCTAAAGCCTTTATAGCTAACTTTGACAAGTTTGCAGATTTTGCCACCGAAGACATTCTCTTAGGAGCTCCTTCTGTTTTGGTAAAATAATTTTAACTTTAAGCAAAAAAATAGGGTTCGGTTGTAACACAACCGAACCCTATTTTTTTGCTCGCAATAAGCATCTTTGAGATTTCTAAGGATCGCTACTTGGTAGTCATCTTAGGCTTTGTGGCTCGTCCTGCCAGCTTAATGTCATTTTCTTTCAGAAACTTCAGCAAGGTAATCCCCATTTGGGTATGCACCTTCCAAAAGTCATTGTTGCGGGCTGTGAAGTAGGTAAATTTGACCAATACTGCACTTTCCGAAAACGTAAAAATATAGGCTTGTCCTTTAGGCTCTGCGCTTTCTACCAGAGCGGGAAGGTGAGAGA
Organism: Cytophagales bacterium; assembly: GCA_004293815.1. Lineage (GTDB taxonomy): Bacteria > Bacteroidota > Bacteroidia > Cytophagales > Bernardetiaceae > RDZD01. The sequence continues at coordinate 87,849 of RDZD01000020.1, forward strand.
GTTGTTCTAGAATTTCTTCCAAACGCTCTGGGGCAGTGTCTATAGACACGTTCAAATCAAAACTGGAAGAAGACAGGTTGGCTGCACTCAAGTTAAGTACCTCCTTGTCCGTAAAAAATTTATTAGGGAAAATGGCTTTTTCGCCACCAGCCAGTCTTAAACGTGTGGTGCTGAAACTAATGTCTTCTACTTCCCCCTCATAAGCACCTATTTTTATGTGATCCTGCGTGTCAAAAGAACGATTAAAAATCAGTGTGATACCACCCAGAATATTGGCCAGCGTATTGCGAACCGCAAATGCTAAAGCTAAGCCACCTATACTCAAGCCTGTGAGTAAGGGAAAAACATCGTATCCCGCATTCGACAGTCCAATAATAATGGCTAAAACCCAAATCGTAAATATAAAAACGCTTTTGATGACAGGAATAGCCTTTTTAGAAAGAGGAATACTTTCGCGACGGCTTTTGTGCAAGATAACCTCATCTACCAGTACCGAAAGAAGCCTAACTATCAACCAAGCCACTGAGAGTGCCATGCACAAATAAAAAAGCCCCCTCAAAAAGAGAAATATTTTGTGGCTCAGGTGCAAATAATTAAAGGCTATCTTTACACCTAAAATAATCACAATCAACATAATAGGCTCTTCTATCATGTCAATCAGAATATCATCTAATTTGGTATTTGTTCTTGCCGTTAGACGTTTAACCACACGGTCAAAGAACCAGTAAACCACACGCCCCATCACAAGTGATACCAAGACTATGCCTAAAGCGGTAAGCCACTCAAGAACCGTATTTTGGTAATACACTTGTGATAAAAACTCCTTCATAGATTTTAGAGGGCTAAAACGGCGTGATTAAAAGCTGTTTGACTACGATCTGGCCCATAGGAAAGCATGCCAATAGGAACTCCCGTTTCTTTTTCAATAAATTTGATGTAGGCTTCCAATTGCTCTGGCATGTTTTGATTCCAAGATATGTGATTAGGCAGCTCGCCCCAGCCTTTAAATTTTGCGTAAATTGGCTTTAGAGGTTCTTCTGAGGTTATTTCGTAGGGCATATCTGTTGTGATGCTACCATCAGCGAGCTGATAGGCCACGCACACATTGATTTCATCAAAAACAGAAAGCACATCAGCTTTCATCATAAAAAGGGACGTTACGCCATTGAGCATCACTGCATATCTGAGTGCAACCAAATCCAACCAACCACAGCGACGCGAGCGGCCTGTAGTTGCGCCAAACTCGTGTCCCTGCTTGCGCATCAAATCGCCTGTTTCATCCTCTAACTCAGTGGGAAAAGGGCCACTGCCTACACGTGTACAATAGGCTTTAAAAATTCCAAAAACACGCTCCACACGGCTAGGCGGTACTCCCAAACCTGAGCAAGCCCCTGCAATGCAGGTACTAGAACTGGTAACATAAGGATAAGATCCAAAATCTATGTCCAGTAGCGAGCCTTGAGCACCTTCTGCGAGTAGTTTTTGATCATCTTGGAGTGCCTTATTGAGTAGAATTTCAGTGTCAGCCATTTTGAGCTGCTTGATAAACTCTACGGCAGCCATGAATTCAGCTTCCTCTGCATCAAGGTCTGGGCTTACCCCTAAAAATTCTAAAATTTTAAGGTGAGCAGTTTTTAAGCTATTATAACGCGCTTTGAAATCTGCACGCAGTAAATCGCCTACTCTGAAGCCGTTTCTGCCGTATTTATCTTGGTAGGCTGGGCCAATGCCCTTAAGCGTAGAGCCAATTTTAGCACTTCCTTTTGCCTGTTCATAGGCTGCGTCCAATGCGCGGTGAGTGGGTAAAATGATTTGGGTTCGTTTTGAGAGCACTAGGTTGCTGATAACGTCTACTTGACGCGCCTGCAAAGCCTCAATTTCTATTTTGAGCTTGATAGGGCACACCACGACTCCATTACCAACCACATTGAGGGTTTCAACGCGAAAAATACCTGAAGGAATTTGGTGTAAAACATGCTTAATGCCGTCAAAAACCAAGGTATGTCCAGCGTTGGGGCCACCCTGAAACCTTGCTACAATGTCGTAGCTGGGCGCGAGCACATCTACAATTTTACCTTTACCCTCATCACCCCACTGCAAACCCAAAAGAACATCCATTATCTCAATCAATTTTACTGGTACAAAAAAACTTAAGCTAGCCGAAAGAGTCAATTTCCTGATTACAAAACACTTAAACCGAAAATTATTTACCTAACACTAGTCATGCTCACAAATATAAACCCTTTTTGAAGAATGAAAAGAGCATTCTTGCATTTGCAACAAAAAAATATGGCAGACCACAACGACTTTAAAAACTATTCCCCAACCAAAACAAAAGCTCCCCAAAAGTAGGGGTCTGGATATTCTTTGCGGATTTCTTTTTGTGCAACTTTGAAAGCCAAGCGTGCATTATCGAGTTTTGAGAGATTTTTATAGAAAGAGGTCATCAGTTTTTGGGTGGCTGCATCGTCTACTTTCCAAAGGCTAATCAGGATAGACTTCGCACCCGCCACGCGGAAAGCACGCTGCAAGCCATACACACCCTCGCCCGCTTTCACATCCCCTAAGCCTGTTTCACAGGCACTTAGAACCACCAAATCCGTTTCATCAAGTTCTAGGTTGGCAGCTTCTAGGGCTGTCAGAATACCGTCTTCAGTTTGTGGCTTTTCTTCGGCTTTGGCGTAATTTGAGCAGCCAGCTAGAAGCAAGCCCGAACGCAACATGGGGTCTATTTTCTCATTTTTTTCGTTAGCCCCTATAAAAAAACCATGTGTGGCTATATGCAAAATCTTGGGGTTTTGCACAGCCTTGACGCTCTCTTCTGTGGCTTTTTCTGCAATAGAAATGCCGCTTTGGTAGCCATTCTGACCCAAAATGCTTTGGATATTGACAATTTCTAGCTGTGTGCCAGGAAGCATAGAAACCGTCTGAAAACCTGCCGAAAAGCTACGCGAAGCGAAGGCATCGGCCTCTGCGGCCTCATTGCTAAGATTTGCCCATGTGTTTTGGTCTAAATCATAGCTTGGAAAACCAATAAGTTCCGCCTTCAAATTTTTGTTTTCTGCTTTGCCGAAGGCCAAAATATCTTTGGTGTTGGTAACGGTATGGATTTCTAGTTCGTCCATCAGATATTTCTTTGTCTTGGGATTGAACAAAGTATTCAAGCTAATTTGATTATAGACCCCATCGGGTGAAAGAAACACTTTTCCGCCTTTTTTAATGCCCATTTCTTTAAGTTTTTGGCCTATAGGCTGCCAAAACTGCTTGTAAGAAGCTGTATCTTCTTGCTGAAAGGCAATGGCATTTTTTTGATAGGTGGCATAGAGGGTTTCTAAATCATTGCCATTTTTAAGCAAGACAAGCTCAGGTTCTTTGCTTTTTGTTGTAACAATCAAAGCCGCATAATGAATGCTATCTGTCAGGTCATGAACCTTGTATTCAGGAAACTTCCCACTTACTTTTTGGGCTGAGGTATCCGTCACTATTTTTGCAATACCGAATTTATTAATACGGACTAACTCAATGGCGGCTTCGTTCTTTTTGAGCTGCTTTTGTACGTCTTGCCAAGTGGGTACTTTGTCGTCTGTGATGCTGGCAAAGGCTTCGGATTTGAGTGAAAGGTCTTTTTCTAGACTATTGGCTTTGTTTTCTAAAGAATCTAAATTGATATTAGCCGCATCTAGCTTACTTTTCTCCATCTGAGCATACTTGGCCAATGAAAAACGCAAATTTGTCCATTG
>RDZD01000041.1 GCA_004293815.1 Cytophagales bacterium
TTTGGAGCTTCTGTATCAACTTTTGGCGTAGAGTCTTCGGCTTTTACAACTTCTGAAGCGGCGTTTGAAACCAAATTTTCAGTTTTTGGAGCTTCTGTAACGACTACTTTTTCTATGTAGGTCTGTTCAGCGGAATAAAGTGTCTGATCTGTTAGTTCAGGAGCAAGCGTAGCAGCTGTTTTGATTTCAGAACTTACTTTTTCATCATCAGGCTTCTTAAGCGGCGGCACGGTGGGTGTGGTAAGGCTGTATGGCTTTTCTTCTTCTTCTTTTTTGACCAAATCTTGCAGTCTGAAAGCAATAATTTGATTAAAATAGCGCAAAATAGGCTTAGGATCATCAAAATCCGATAGCTCATCCATTGCCTGAATAATTAATTCTTTGGCATCCTCTGTACCAATAACCTGATTTTTAGCAGCATTTTTAAGTTTATTATAGATACTGTCGCGCAGCAGTCCGTGAATGCGAATATAGCGGCACAAAGCCAAGAAGTCGCGTTGTACATGGAGATGTGCTCCAAATCTTTCAAACTCTTTGTCAAAAAATGTATATGGCGCAAGCGAAAGACGAAGTGTGTCGGCCACAGCTTCAGCCAAAAGCGGCTCAAAGTAGGTTCTTTTGATTTGAATATGGTGCGATAGAACATTGTTGAGATAAGCAAAAGCTTCCTGCACGTCGGGTGCAGAATAATCAAAGTAAGGACTTTGTAGGTGCTCGCCTTCTTCTAACCATTTCTGAAACAGTAGTTTAACTAAAAAATAATTTATTTGCTTAACATCTGAAAAATGCAACAAATGTTTACCATGTACAACAGGCACTTTATCAAAAAACGAGTCGCAAAGTTCTTGTGCTACACGTTCGCTATAATTGTGGAGTGCTTTAGGGTTTAATTTACTAGCCATTTTTCGGAATTAGTAAAATATCAAAACAAAGATTTCAAACTATTTATATTAATTTAAAAGCGCGTAAGTTTTTTCCAAAATAACTTTTTAATGTCTCTGGTGTAACAAAAGCTGTAATAATTCAATTGACAGCATTGAGCGTGTGCGCAAATTGAAATTATTTTGTCAAAAAACAAACATTTTATGGTAATATATTTCAAAAATATTGATGAATACCTAATTTTTACCACTGGATGAGCCTAAAGTTGTAGTTAATGGCAAATAAAACTAAATGAACTAGAGTCTGTTTTTTTATAAAAACCACAGACTCTAGTTCATTTTTTTTGATATTATTTTAATGCGGACTAAAGAAAACTACTTTGCTGCTATGTCCATAACAAGACGAAATCCAATTAAACTGCTCCCGAAGTTAGGCGAATGGTAATAGCGGTTTACGGTGCGGAGCGTACCACGTGCGCCAAACCAACAACCGCCGCGCGTAACTCTATTCACACCTACCTCTGCCCCAAAAGGATTTTCTTGTTTACCTTCTTTGTAGGGTGCGTAATAGTCTGAACACCATTCCCAGACATTTCCGCTCATATCAAAAATACCTAATTCATTGCTTTGGCGTTTGCGGACAGGCTGCGGGCCACCCAAGGAGTTGAGATCAAACCAAGCCACTACTTCTGGGTAGTTACTGCCAGAGTAGATATAACCTTGCGACTTATTGCCGCCTCTAGCAGCGTATTCCCATTCGGCTTCTGTGGGTAATCTTTGTTTTTTCCAGTCAGCATAAGCTTTGGCATCATTCCAGGTAACATTCACCATAGGCATAGCGTCTTGCCAACCCCATTCTGGTTCGCGTGGCATATCGCGGTTGGTAGCTTCACAAAACGCTCTGTATTCTGCTACTGTTACCTCTTGCTTGTCCATGTAAAAATCTTTTAAAACTACCTCATGCACAGGCATTTCGTTAGCAAATGACATACTGCCCATAAAAAAGTTTCCGCCCTTGACCAAGGCCATTTTTGTGGTATCTGGTATGGTACGTGAATTTGCTGAGGTGCCTGTGGCTATAACAGTCTGGTTATCTTTGGTAGCCCATAGCCATGAAACCAAAATGGCCATAGCGGGTAAAAGACTAAAAATCTGTATTTGCATGATATTTCTATATGGTAGGTGTAAAATTCTTTACTACAAAAATATGTAGCAAAACTATTGCCGAAAGCGTGTTTTCAGTTCCAAACAAAATGTTAAGTTATATTAAATCCAAATAATGTTGGGTATAAGTATTCAAAAAAGTCGCCAAGTAGATATTTTAATCAACATTGCTAGATACACTTCAGGCTGGTGTGTCAAAATTTTAGTTGCTTATACACCTGAAAACTTGAAAACAATGCAAGAGGCATACAAATGATTAAACCTAAAAACCAAATACTTATTTCTGCTTCATAAAAAACCCATTTTGGCCAAAAAAAGAAGAATTGGCTTTGAACGTATGTCAAAAAACTAGCTATGCCCAGATGCCCTAGCAAGACACCAAGCGAGCTTCCTAGCAATCCTAACCAGCCAAACTCCAATAACAACAAGCTAAGTATCTGGTTTAGAGACAATCCTAATTGTCGCAAAGTTTGCCACTCCTTCATGCGGCTAATTTGTATACCATAAAGCCCTAGAAAAATACCAGCGAAGGCTAGAAATAACAGTACAAAGGCTAGGTTTTCTATGAGTTCACGGCCTAAGCCTAAGGATTTTGCCAATGTTGCAATCTCCTGTGCGGGCGATGCTGCTTGTAAGTTGGGTTGCTGGTTAATGATACGTGGCAAATTCAAGGTAGCTAAGGGGTTGCGGGCTTTTAAAAGTAATGCGGTGTAGGCACTACTTGTGTCCTGACCGTGGTGGAGATCCCAAACACTTTGCGGTGATGTAAGCACAAGGCCGTCAAGTACTGTTCCGTTGGGTGCCAAAATACCAACCAGTACAAAATGGTGCGCATGTTCATGTGCCTCATCTCCACTTAATCCATGCGCACTTTCCAGATGCTGACCTATTTTCCAATTCATTTTGGCGGCAATCCCCGCGCCGGCTACCGCTTCCATGCTCTTTTGCCAGGTTCGCCCATGCGCTAAACTAGCTCCGTAGAGTGCCATATAATCTGGCGTAGTGCCTAGCAGTCTTGCACCGTTGATATTATCGCCATACAGCAGAGGGATGGCTTTTTTAACAAGCGGGTGCTTGCTGAAAGTCTTGGCAGCAGAAGCAGAAATATTGCCTGTAGGACGATCCAGATGAAAGACAGCCGATAAAACTAGCTGTAAAGGGCTACCCTTGGCTCCCAACACAACGCTGATACCTCGCGCATTACGCAGAACCGCTTCTTCTATGGTTTGGGTAAGTAAAAAACTAAACACCAACAGGCCTACACCAAAAGCTACCAAACAAATGCTCAGCAAAGTGCTACGCAAGTGATGCCATAGATTGCGTCCACTTAGCCAAAAAGCTAGGAAAAAAAACTGGTAGTTTTTCATATTATTATCGTTCGGAATGTTGTTCCTGTTGAATGCGCCATATATTGTCGGGATCCTTGCGCCAAATTAACACATACCTTGATTGAATTGTTTCGTGCTTTGTTTTGTCACTACTCAAATAAACAATAGTGGCTAAGCCTGCCTCTACCGCCAGAGGGCTTTTGACATCTATAGTATGAATATCATGCTTGATATCCACACATCGGTTTTTGAGGCTTAACCAGTAATTATGTATGGCTTTTTGGCCTATAATTTCTTGTTTGTAGCTGATTAGTTTAGCATCTGCTGTATAAAAAGCCGACAGCAACTCCACGCGATTGAGCGCAAAAAGAGAATCCATTTGCCTGAACCGATCGCGAATAAGCATTTCGTCTGCATCTACGTGCCTGCGATACTGAAGGCTGTATTCTGTTTGCCAAGTCTGCCCATTGTTGTAGGATATTTCTGCATTTTGCTTAATTAGAAACGGATTTAAATATTCATAGCTGAGTTTTTTAACAATGGTGGTGTCTGCATTATGGACAAAAGGCTCTGTCCAAAATAGCATTTTGTTATTCTCTTTGCGACCTTTGAGGTAGAGTGTGGTATTTCCTGCATTATCTACCCATATCTGTTGCCATTGCTTGGTTTGGGTGTTATAAGTACTAAAGCCTTTGCCCGCATACACAAAAGCTTGACGTATATATCCACTCTCCCAGTCTTCTACAACAGCACAACTATGGAGTACTGGGTAGACTTCGCTACGCCCTACGAGCTGTTCATTGCTATTGTAAACGTCCCAGCTACCAATCCAAAAGTCAAAAAGCCCACGTACAGAGTCTGCTGAACAAGGCTGCTGTGCGTGTAGAGGGTCTACAACAGCCAGAAGACAGAAATAACTAAGCACTATTATTTTTCTCATGATTCAAGCTTTTTATTTGCAAATAAACTTAAATTTCTGATCAATCAACTTACAAGCGACTATTCTAGTCATTTTGATTGGCGAATTTAGCTATTTTTTTTAAGCAAGCCATGAATTGTGGACAACTGCCTAATATGCCAGTAAGTTATTAGAAAACAAAGCACACAGCATTTTACGGTTTTAGAATTTCTTGAAACCATTTTTTTTACAGATTGCTTTCTAAACTGTTTTGCGTATCTTTGCAAAATATCAGCCCATAGATTTATTTGCAAATTTGACTTATGACATTCTCTCAAACTTTTTATTGGTTACGCTTGACTTTTCTGATGTGTCTGGTTCTTGTTCTATTGGCATCGTCTTGCAAGAGTTCTCAAAAAACCAATATTCCACAAGAACTGGCAGGAAAACTTCGTCTCGAGCAATTTGAATTTACTTACTTGTCTATGCGTTCTAAGTTAGACATAGACATGGGCAGCAGCATTAAGACAGCTGCTGAAATCCGCATCAAACACGACAGCATTATTTGGATTTCTATGCGACCAGCACTCAATATAGAAATGCTCAGGCTGATTATTACCAAAGACTCTATATGTTTTATGAATAAACTTAATAAAACCTATAGTAGCATGACATTTAAGGAGTTAAGTCAAGTTTTAGGCATGGATGCCAGCTATAACTTAGTGGAAGACTTGGTGGTTGGGAATTTGGTCAATACAGGCGGTACTTTTGCGCAGCCAGAAAAACTAGAGACAGAGTTTTTACTCAAACAAGAACACCCTAAATACAATTTGGAGGCTCGTGTGAGCCGTCAAAATGCCAAGGTGACACACTATAAGGTTGTGCAGACTGGCGCAAGCAGCCCTACAGTGCTTACCTATGCTCAATTTGCACGTGTTGGCAAGCTGTATTTTCCTCATCAATCAGATATGCAACTGCTCTTGAGTGGGCTAGGCGATAGTCCTCAGGAAGGCAAGTTACGTGTAGAGCACGAAAAGGTAGAACTACCGCTCAAAGCCCCTGCCTTTAGCTTCAAGATTCCAGACAATTACTCTAGAGTTAGTCTTGAAAACAAGTAACCATTAAACCATTTTCTATACCGTTTATGACCTTGCAAACGCTTATTCAAGAAGACAGTAATATCCTCAGGCGTGCTGACACAAAAGAAGCTGAGCGTTCAGTAGCCTTAGAGCGTGTTATGCGAGCAGTTAATAATTTGCTGAACAAAGAGCAAGTTACAGAGGCTGATATCAATGCTATCAAGAATCTAGAAACAAGCATAAACCTTAATCCACACGAGTATTTAAGATTAAGGATTAGTGCGATTAAATTTTTGATTGAGAAAATAGCTGAAGATGACATCATCACAGAGTCTGAGATGTACCTTTTCAAGCAGCTTACAGAGAACCTGAGCCTCGATTCTGAAGGCACGCCGCAGGTTAAAAATGAGATTGAGCGCATACAAAATATGTATCTCATTGGACGAAGCAGTGAAAATAGCGGTCTTACAGCTGAGGCGGTAGAGTCGCCGCACGTCAGATGGTGGAAATCTTTGACAAAACAATGGCGTTTGCTTTTTCACCGTTATCTTAATATTGAGGGCATACCTACTGCAAATAATATTGAAAATATCTTCTATCTAGCTCAACTTGACTGCTCATTTAGTAAAATCACCTCCTTTGCGCCGATACAGAAATTAGAGAATCTGAGTATTTTAAAAGCTTCAGGCTGTGACGCTGTAGAGGACTGGAGTATTCTCGGTAATTTTTCAGATCTTAAAAACCTGTCTATTAAGTATAACGAGCATATTTCAGATGTAACTTGGCTAGCAAACTTGCGGCGATTGTTTGCTTTGGATTTAAGCGAAACTAATGTTAGCACTCTAGACGCGCTCACACCATTGATCCAGCTAGAAACATTAAGTTTTGGCAAAACCCATATCCACGATTTAGAGCCGTTGCGTGGCTTATCCAAGCTCAGTTCGGTTTTTTGTAGCTACACGCCTATAACAAGTTTGGAGCCCCTTTTTAAGTTACCGCAGCTCACACACCTACACGTCATTGGTTGTAGCCAACTTCACGAAAGTGCTATCGATGCATTTCAAAGAGCGCAACCAAACTGCAAGGTACGCCATAGTTTTGAGGTATTTGTACAATGAAGGCAAACTACGCTATTACGAACGCCATCGATATCAAAGGTTTGTACTCTAGTTATGACAATAACCGCGTACTTACCGATATCAGTTTTACGTTAAGCACTGGCAGCTTTGTAGGTATCATGGGGCCTAACGGTGCGGGCAAATCTACGTTGCTGAAAGCTATTTTGGGCTTGCAGCCTGTGGATGAGGGCGAGATACTTTTGCTAGACAAGCCCCTAGCAGAGATGCGCAAGCACATCAGTTATGTACCACAGCGATCTTCTGTAGATTGGGACTTCCCTATTTCGGTGTTGGAAGTTGTGCTCATGGGGCGTTATGTTCATTTAGGCTGGTTCAAACGCAGTTCTGCCGCCGATAAAGAAATGGCAAACGAAGCACTAGAACAAGTAGGGCTGGCAGCCTTTGCCAAACGCCAGATATCTGAACTTTCGGGCGGACAGCAACAACGTGTATTTTTGGCCAGAGCTTTGGTGCAAAATGCAGAAATTTATTTTCTGGACGAACCTTTTGTAGGCGTAGATGCTGCTACTGAACAGGATTTTGTCCAAATACTCAAAAAGCTTCAAGCCCAAGGCAAAACAGTTGTTGTGGTACATCATGACCTTCAAACAGCACCTGAATACTTTAGTCATCTAATTTTTTTGAATAACCGATTAGTTCAAGCTGGCACAACTCACGAGGTCTTTACACGTGAGAACTTGGAGGCTACTTTTGGCAAAAGAACAGCACTTTTTGAGCAAATTGAGCACCTCAAAAACAGCAAGCAATTTCCACCAGATGACACCTCACGAGGTTAATCCCTTGTCTTTATGTTTTTTATCCGACTTTTTACTATCTTTATTTGCGTCTACTTACTTACTTTGATATGCATAGCCCAGCCTCATGTGCAGATACGGGCCATGCGCGGTGTATGGATAAGTTCAGTCAATAACATAGACTTTCCTTCAAACAGAATGCTCACCAGCAAAGAGCAACAAGCTGAATTTGTGAACATTCTAGACTCGCTCAAAGCCCTGAATTTCAATGCCGTGTTTGTGCAAATAAGACCTGCCGCCGATGCCTTTTATTACAGTGCTTACGAAGGCTGGTCAGAGTGGTTGAGCGGTGAGCAAGGCGTAACGCCCATTCCCTTCTATGACCCATTGGAATTTATGGTTAAGGAAGCACACGCGAGGAACATTGAGTTTCATGCATGGTTCAACCCCTTTAGGGTGTCTACGAACCGTAAAAGTGAGCTATTTGAAGGACATATCATTCATCGCAAACCGCACTGGCTTGTAGAATACGGAGCAGCTCGTTACTTAGATCCTGGTCTACCAGAAGTACGCCAGTTCGTGTGCAAAGTGGTGCTTGATGTGGTGCAACGCTATGATATAGATGGTGTCCATTTGGACGACTATTTTTACCCCTACCCAGAGAAAAATACTGTTTTCAAGGATTCTCTCACATTCAGCCTTTATAAGAGCACCCTTTACAAATACCAAACGCCTGATAGCTTGGCAGAATGGCGACGCGCTAATATTGACAACCTCATTATGCAAATGAGTGTTGGTATAAAGAAAAGTAAACCCTATATCAAGTTCGGCATCAGCCCTTTTGCCGTATGGCGTAGCAAAGTTAAGGATCCCCGCGGTACTAACACGCAGACTGGTGCCACTTGCTACGACGATTTACATGCCGACATAAGAGGCTGGCTCGAAAAAGGTTGGATTGATTACGTGTTGCCGCAGATTTACTTTAGCCACGAGTTGAAAGCTGCGCCTTTTGGCATGCTCTGCGAGTGGTGGCGAAACAATGCTTTTGGCAAGCACGTTTACATTGGACATGCAGTGTATAAAATGGGCGATATTCAGGCAGCAAATAAAGACTCGGCTTGGCTAAAGCCTCACGAAATGCCTGAGCAAATTCAAAAAGCCTCTAAAAGCACGCAGGGAAGCGTATTTTACCGTTGGCAGCACCTCAACAAAAATCAGATGCGTATCAAGGACTCTTTACGCGTTTTGTTCGCTGAGCCAGCCTTAATGCCGCTTATGCCTTGGCTAAACACGCCTACTATACCTCAGCCAGCTTTCATCAGTTTACAAGGCTGTAAGAGTGGGGTGCTTTTAGAAGTGCCCGCAATGCCAAGTAGTGATATGCGTTGGACTTACCACCTCTATCGCTACGAAGGGATTGTTTCTGAAATGCCAGCCTTAAAAGCAGAAAAGTATTTAGCCTGTTTTTCTTCTGAAACAAATCTTTTTTTGGACAATAGCGTGATGCCTAATAAAGCCTATACCTATGTTTTAGTCATTTCAGACCGTTTGGGGCGACATAGCGAGGCTGCAATGAGTACTTTTGTTTACAAAAAACGCTTCCGAAAATAATCACTACACCTGATTTTTTTCATATTTTTGGCTCAAACCTATCCCAAAAAGTGCAAAATCAAAGCGTACAGGATCTTTAGGGTCTATAATACGCAGTGCTTCCGTTAGCTCAAGAGCGGCCTGCCAGTCGGTTTGTTTACGTCTAAGCAAACCCAAAGAACGCGCTACACGCTCTACATGTACATCAAGTGGACATATCAATTGCGCTGGCTGAATGGCCTGCCATATTCCCAAATCCACACCGCGACTATCTTGCCGCACCATCCACCTCAGGAACATATTAAGACGTTTGCAACAAGACTTGCGCGCAGGTGTGGCCACGTGCTTACGAGTGCGTGCCTCTGCCAGAGAGTCGTCAAAAAAACGGTCATGGAAGCGTCTAAGGATATTTTCTACGTGAACTTCTTTTGAGTCACTGCCTGCGGCAAAAGCCATTTCAAGGCTTTTGTGAGTTTGGATAAGGCGGTGTAAGGCTCTGATAAAATAACGCGCATCAGCAGGCTGAAAGGTGCGGTGCTTGAAGTGCGAAAAGGCTTTTAGGTCTTGGGGTTGATGGTGAAGCACAAATTCTGCGGGTGCATTATCCATAATCCGAAGCCATTCTTTTGCACTTTTGATGATACTTTTGCGGTTACCCCAAGCGAGTGTAGCTGCAATAAGGCCAGAAATCTCAATAGAAAGTTTATCACTAAACAAATATGGGATTTGTATGGGATCGTCTTCTATAAAATCCATACCATTATACTGATCATGAGCCTGTTCTAACAAGTGTATAGTGCTTTTTGAGATATCCGACATGACGCGCTTTAGCTTGGTTTACCACGTTTAAAATGATTCTACTATTAAACACAAAAAGTTTGCTACATGAGTGTAACAAACTTTTTGTACTTGCTAATTCAGCGTTTTCTTTACTGTTTTGCACCTTTAATGACTGTCGTAGCGCAGTTGCCTACAAACAAGTGTGATTTGATGAGAGTCATAATCACATCAAACTCATCTTCAGGATGTGCCTTGCCTATTTTAGTTGCGCCAGCTTCTGTTTTACCATCTTTGAGCAACCAAAGCTCACCATTTGGCAGCCACTTAAACACCACGTTGTCTACAGTAATGAGGCGGTTACTTGGATTTTTGGCGAACTCAAAATTAGTCATGGTAGTGGTATAGGCTTTGCCGCTAGGAACAGTCGTTTTTACAACATAATGGCCTACTGTTGCATCTATGTTGGATTTGAATAGCTCACAAACACAAGAGCCACGCTGTTTAATATCTTCAATATCCACTACTGCATAGTTGATAATTTTCCAAACGTTATCTACTTTGTGCAAGCTAAACGTTACAGTTTCGGTTCCCTTAGACCAAATAGCTTTGTCTTTGGTTGTATTGTAATCTGCTATACAAACAGCTACACCAAAGTTATCTTTTACTACTGTGCGAAGAAACGAGCTGATAACGTAATTTGTAGTCATGCTGTCCTTGATAACACGCTCTAAATAGCTATTGAAGCCATCGTAGTTACTCTGCATCACACGCACACGATCGCGTATGTCATAATCAATGAGCGTAGATGAGACTTCTTTGGAGACGTGTTTCATTACCGCAGCCCTATCCTTTGTGGTGTGTATGCTAGAGTAAGCAGCAGCAAATTCTTTGATTGTGGTTTTGATTTTTTCCTCTTCAGGATTTGGTGCTGTTACGCCTGTTTTGGCGGTTTGAGCAATTGCTGTAGCACTAAACACAAGAAAAAGGAGTGTGAACAGGATATTTTTTTTGTAGAGGGTCATATAGAGATTTTAATTTGGTGTACTACAAAATTTTGTGAGATTCGTGATTTTTAAAACTAAGCCTCAAAAATCTGTCCTAAAGGAGCGCAATAAAGCAGATTTCTTGAAAAGAAACAATTAATCGTAGGTTATGTTATAAAAAAACTTACTTACAGCACTGTCTATTAAAGGATACACCAAGTATTCAGGCACTTCAGATTAAGATTGAGAAATCAAACTTGAATACTTGGTGTATAAATAATTAGCGTATTCTAGGCAAATCTTGCGGCTACCTTTACGTCTTTAGAGCCTGGTGTGTAGGTATAAAAACCATTGCCAGTTTTTGCGCCAAGGTGTCCAGCACTCACCATGTTATTGAGGAGGGGGCAAGGAGCATATTTGGGATTACCAAAGCCTTCATAAAGCACGTCCATAATCCACTTGCACACATCAAGCCCTATAAAATCAGCTAGTTGAAGTGGTCCCATTGGGTGCGCCATACCGAGTTTCATCACCGTATCAATTTCTTCTACGCCTGCCACACCTTCATAAAGGGTGTAAATAGCTTCATTAATCATAGGCATTAGAATACGGTTAGCCACAAAACCAGGATAGTCATTCACTTCTACTGGTGATTTTCCAAGTTTGCGCGAAACATCCATCACCATTTTGCACACCTCGTCAGAGGTAGAGTAGCCTCTGATTACCTCGATAAGCTTCATAACTGGCACAGGATTCATAAAGTGCATACCTATCACCTGAGCAGGACGTTTGGTAGCTCGGGCTATGCTCGTAATGGATATGGACGAAGTATTAGAAGCCAATATAGCATGGCTAGGTGCATTTTCGTCCAGTTTCTTAAAAATATCGAGTTTTACATTGATGTTTTCACTCACAGCTTCTACCACCAAATCAGCTTGTTTAACGCCTTCCTCGATAGCTGTAAAGGTAGAGATACGACCCATAGCGGCTGCTTTGTCAGCTTCCGATAGGCTTCCTTTGGCCACTTGCCTATCCATATTTTTTGAAATATTGGACAGAGCTTTTTCAAGGGCAGGAGCAGAAATATCCACAAGTTGTACCTGATAGCCTGTTTGTGCAAAAACGTGGGCAATGCCATTGCCCATTGTACCTGAGCCGATTATTGAAATGTTTTTCATAGCAAATAGAAATGCTTGCTGACAGCCTGAAAATGAATAAATTGAATAAACGATTTGAATAATAACATAATGAATATGCATAATGTTTGCTCAATCGGCCTTTTGCCAGAGTATTGCAAACCATTTGCCTGCACAAAAGTAAAAATTAAATGTGAATTTAAAACCCTAATTGCCCAAGTCTGTATTTTTTTAACACAGAAAACATTCTAAATTAAAGTATAAAATTAGAAACTTACTCACTCTGACTCTCAAAAATCTCAAATGAGTGTGTGATAACAATGTTTTTGGACAAGGACTCCGCTACCGAACAATACTTTTCTACACCGAGCTTGACTGCCTGCGCTGCATGTTCATGATTCAGTTTGCCAAACAGCTTGTAATGCAGATTAATAGATTCAAAAGGCTTTGCAGAGCCAGAGGCAGCACGCTTCCCCTCTGCTTCCACTTTGATATCTATTAGCTGCTGACGCTTTTTATTCAAAATCAACACGACATCAAAAACACTACAGGCAGCCAATGAGGCCAGAAGCGTTTGCATAGGACTAAAAGCCAAGCCCTCACCCAAGCCACCTTCACTGGGCTGCGCATCAAAAAAAACAGACTTACCTAATTCGTTTTGAGCTTCAAAGTGGAGGCCTTGATTCAGTCTTTTTAAAGAAATTTTCATCTGCTTGTATAGAAATAGGTGTTTATTCCGCTTCTGCTTCTTTAAAGAGAGGCTGACACTGCACGATGAGCTGTTCTGTAGCCAATCGTAACCAGTCTATGGTTGTATAGTCGCCTTCACGAAGTTGTTTGCGCATTTTTTCTTCGTCCAGTTTTAAAATTTTTGTTGTAATTTTCATACCGCTCAAAGCATACTCCACACGTCGGCTGCTTTTATTGACAGTCATTTGAAAAGCGTCTGAAGCAAAAACCTTCCAAGCATAACCCGCTGATTCAGCATAATTGAACCTGATGACTGCTTTCTGATCATCTTCTGTCAGATTTAAGTTAGTTTGAAATACCTGCTTGATTTCATACTCTTCATCTTCGTTAAACTCCATACTGCGAAGCGTGACGCTATACGTACCAGGACGGCCAAGCCCTGGAACAATTTCATATTGATAGTCTACACCTTTATAAAGAATTTCGCCAAGCAACTTGTCCGTATTAGGGGCTGGATTGTTGGTTAGCTTCTTGAAAACCTGCAAGTATTTAGTTATAGCCATTTTAGAGGCTTCTTTGTAGCCAATTTTAAGGACATCAAAGGGCATTTCTTGAGCGGTACTTGGCTCTGCCATCCGCGCCATGTTGCTGCCCAGAACTTTGGAGAACATCTTGCCTTTCAGATAGTCAAATGTCACCTCAAAATGCTCAACTTTATCTATAAGCCAGAAAAAGCCATTTGCTTGCGAAAAAAATATTTTAAATTTTAATAGATGCGGTTCTGCCAAATCTACTTTAGGTTCGTAAACGGTTTGGTACTCAAACTGCTGTGTGCTGCCTTGCATAAACTTGACCACTAAATCGCACTGTTTGTTGACTTGAAGTCGTCTCTGTGAGAGCAAAATAGCACTTAGGCCACCTTCGTTTAGGCTTTCTGTAAATGTATAAGGGTCTGTATTGTTGGTAGAAAGATTTTGTTTAAAACTTCTGATGTACTGCTTCACTACCGATTTATACATTTCTCTGTAACCCAAATTGTTGAGGTCTAGCTTATCTTGACGATTGCCTTTACCTTCAGTGTCTATGCTCAAAATTTTGTCGCCCACAAGTTCATAAGCAACAGTACCCGAGCCACGATTGAAAGTTGCTTTTAAATAATTATCAGGTAGAATCTTCCATTTCATAATTCCATCAGGCTCTGCCATGTGCATTTGCATAGTTACTGTGCCGTCTGCTGCAATGTCTGTGTATTTAAGGATTGTTTGAAAGATTTCTGTTTTGCCAAACGCTTCGTTTGGGCGGCGTATAGATACGTTTAATGTATTTGGCATCTTTGCTGCTTTTTTTGTGGCATAGCTAAAACTCTGACCGCCAATTTTGTACCGTGCGGAGATAGTTCCACTTAAATCGCGTGCATCGCCTTGAGCCCAAAGTTGCAAGGGGAGTAGGCAAAGCATTAGGATCAATATCTTTGAGTATTTCATAGATTTCGGGTTTAGGATAAATATAAAGCAATTAAATCATCAAACAAAACACTTGTAAATATTCAGTGCTTTTTCATCAACTCTATGTTTTAGTGCAGAAAACTCAGTCTATTGCAGCGCGCTAAAATATTTTGCTCCAATTTAAGAGCTTGAGGCGTTAAAATATGATTTTCTATGTCAGCATGAGCAGAGAGTTCTTGCTCAAAATCCTGTAATTCTGAAAATAACACTCTCAACGTAAGACTCGCCTCGGGTGGCAGATGGTAATTGTGGGTGAGTGTTCTAATGCCTTTCATGCAATCGTCTTCCTCGTGATGATGCGCGTCAAACTGCTTCACTGTGAGCTTTTTGACAAAAATTTGCCATATTGCCTTTACGAAGGCCCATTGATAGTGCTGGGCCGCATCTAAAAGGCGTAAAAAAGAAAAAAACTCTTCTTCTTCCTCGTTAATGTGTTCAATGAAGTCGGCATTAAAAAGCGGTAGAGCAATGCTTAGATCATGCAATACTTCTGCGCTACAGCCCCATAGAGCATTTTGCGGCTGAGCGAGAGCCGCTGTAGTCAGACGCTGCATGTACGGGAGCTTATGATGCACAAAATACTTATGCCATTCGTTTAAATGAGCCAAAATAGCAGAGATAGATGCATTGGGCATCCAGAAGGCTAGTTTCGACGGTTTAATCTGACAAGTGGCTAAATAACTATTGAGAAATTGTAGCGAGACCCCAAAGTGCTGAGAAAGAGACGCGAGACTCATATTTTCGTATTCAAAAAACGAAATACCGAGCCTATCTAGCATAGCAGCACATTCAAAATTTTGAACTACTGCCTCACTTACCAAACTATCTGCTGAAAGTTTCATCATGTCAGTCAACTAAAAAACCGCTACATTATTGAATTCTACCCTGTAAAAGCATTTCTGGGAAGTCTTTAAGGTACAATGCGCCTACATCCTTGCAAAGATAGACATTTACTTTTATAAGCCTATACGTATATTTAAAAATTGAAAATAAAAAGCATATATCTCATAAAATCAAGAAATTATCTTGTTTACAAGCATCTTGTAAATTGCATATAGCTAAACCTTGTCTTTTTAGACTCCTTGTGGACACTGATAAATAAGACTTTACCGTTTTAGTTAAAACTTAAAGCCTAGTACCAGAATATCATCAATTTGATGTTCTTTACCTTCTTTCATCCAAGCACTTAGTTTTTCGTCAAGGTCTATTCTTGCCTCATTCAGATCGTGGATGTTGTCTATCAGAATGCCTTGCAAGCGTTTTGAACCAAACTTACGGTTATTGGGGCCGCCAAATTGGTCTGTAATGCCATCAGAATACATAAAATATGTGTCACCTTCCTGCATGGTGAGTGTGTGTTGCTCGAACTGGGAGAGTCTAACATGTGCATGACCGCCAATGGAGGCTTTTGCGGCTTTGATTGTATGTACCTGCCCGTCACGTATGTAGACGAGCGGCCTGTGTGCGCCAGCAAAGTCAATGCGTTTGCTCTGCGGCATAATTCGGCAAAAGGCCATATCCATGCCGTCTCTCATGTTAGAGTCTTCTGTGTGGAGAGCTTTCCCCATTTTTTCATTGAGTTTTTGCAACACTTCAAGAGGTTCTATCCAGTTGGTATTTGTAAACACTTGCTCAATCAGTTCGTTACCTATTACAGTCATGAATGCGCCTGGTACACCGTGTCCAGTGCAGTCAGCTACGGCTGCATACAATACAGGCTCATGCGTGTAGGGGTGGGTGGTGGACTTGAACCAATAAAAGTCGCCCGATACAACATCGCGGGGCTTGAAGAACAACAAAAAGTCATTAAAAGATTCTTTAAATAGGCGACTGGGCGGCAAGAGTGCGTTTTGAATACGGCTCGCATAGTTAATGCTGCTCATAATATCTTTATTTTTACGCTCAATAATGCTTTTCTGCTCTTCTACAGATGTGTTAGCCGATTTGAGATTTTCAGCGATAACCGCAATTTCTTCTTTTTGCTGATTGATCTCTTGATTTTTGATAGTGAGAGCTTCATGCGTTTTGCCCAAGAGGCGGTAAGTACGGAAAAGCCACAAGCCAGAGAGAAAGACTAAGACTAAAACGCCCGCAACAATGTAAATGACACGGTTTTTCTGAGACAATTCTTCTTCTTGCTTTACTTTAAGTTGTCTATTGTCTTCTTCGGCTTGTTTTACCTCAAAGCTCTGCTGTACACGTGCTATGTCTGCCTTTTTGCTTTCTACAAAATTGCTATCACTTTGTGCACGAGCCAGTTTAGCATACATTAAGGCCGACTGAAAATTACCTATAGCCTCTTCATAATTTGATTTGATATCATAGAAAAATGTTTTCAGATGGTAAGACTTGTGCTGAGGCGCGAAAGCCTCAAGCTCATCTAAAATCTCGCCTGATTTTTCGGGCTTATTGGACTGCAAATAGGCCGCTGCCATATTTAGCAGAATAATACCACTGGCCTCAGAGCTGCGATCGGGAAGATATTTAAGCGATTTTTCATAGTATTGTAAGGTTTTGTCCATCTTCTCTAAAGCATTGTAAGTGGCCGCCAGGTCGTTGTACACAAACAAAAGCATGCCAGCGTTAGCGGTTCTTTCATAGTAGGCTTCGCTTTTGTGTAAGTAATATAAGGCTGAATCATATTGACTCATAATGAATTTGACATTACCTAAGCCAAAATAAGATTTGTTGATAATTGCACTATCTTTTAGTAGCTTTCCTATTCGCATAGTGTGCCAACTCGATTCTAAGGCTAAATTAGGCTGATTCTGACGCTTATAGATAAAAACCATGTATTCATGCATCATCGCTTGAGGCGCAATCAAGGAAAGCTTTTGAGCAAGTATGAGCGCGTCTGACATGTATTTCAGAGCCTGTGCATCCCCACCAAGGCTATAATAGGCCATACCTTTTTGGAAAAGTGCACCCATTTCGCCTTTTTTGAAACTAAGCATACGAGCCAAAGAAAAAGCCCTATTTGCAGTATTGATACCTTCTTTACTATCTTCATGTATTAAAACCGATGCCAATTTATTGAGCGTATTGACTTTGGTAGTATCATCAGCTGCTCCTCGCAGCACAGTACGCAAACTATCGCGAACCTTGTGTAGCGGGCTAGGCTGGGCAAGTGCTCGATTTATAAACAGTGTGCAAAACAGACTTAAAAACACACAAAACCAAATAAGTAGTAACCTCTGCATCATGTGATTATGGAAGAGTGGGTAAGTGCTTTTGTAAAGCGATTCTTTAGTTTGACATATTTATGCGCTCTTTTTTGCAGTGGTGTGAGATACGTCAAGAGATCGCAAAATTAACTGTTGAAGCTAGGCAATTTTAGTTTTTGTATAATTGCTCAAAGTTACTACAGAAACTTTGCCACGCTAATTTTTTAAGTACAAAAGTAGACTTTTTTTTTGAAAGTTTTTAACAATGTTCACTTCTCACTACTTTTGTGTCGCTCGGACAATGTCTCTTTTGTTTCTAAGTGAGTCAATAGTTCGTTTTGCAATGAGTTTAATTTAGTTACTTTATCACAAAAGACACCCGATAAAATGTCTGAAAAACCAGTACGTATTGCCATCAATGGCTTTGGCCGCATTGGCCGTTGTGTTTTACACGCTGTGCTTGCGCAAGGCGGAGCAGAAGTAGTCGCCATTAATGCCCCTTCAGGCGCAAAGGCTTGTGCTCACTTGTTTAAGTATGATTCTGTTTTTGGTGTGTTTCGCGGTACAATCACCGCTGATGATAACGCCATAGTAGTCAATAGTATGCGCATACCGGTTTTTAGCACCAGACAGCCTGCCGAGTTGCCATGGCGTGACCTGAAGGTGGATGTGGTGCTTGAATCCACAGGCAAGTTCTTGGATAAAGCCACTGCTGGCCAACATATTCAGGCAGGAGCCAAAAAGGTAGTGCTTTCTGCCCCTGCTAAAGACAAAGATATTGTGACGGTTGTCTTGGGCGTAAATGACCATATTTTGACTGGTCAGGAAACCATTATTTCTAACGCCTCATGCACTACAAACTGCCTTGCGCCTATGGCCAAAGCTCTGGACGATGCTTTTGGCATTGAGAAGGGCTTTATCTCTACGGTTCACGCTTACACCTCAGATCAGAATTTGCTCGACGGCTCACACCGCGATTTGCGTCGTGCGCGTGCGGCAGCTTTATCTATTATTCCCACTACAACAGGCGCGGCCAAAGCCCTAGGCTTAGTTATGCCACACCTCAAAGGAAAGCTTGATGGTGGTGCTATGCGTGTGCCTGTGCCTAACGGTTCCTTGACAGATTTGACCGTAGTACTCAAAAAGGAAACTAATAAAGAAGAGCTAAACGCTGTCATGAAAAAAGCATCAGAAGGCTCATTGAAAGGTATATTGGCCTATTCTGACGAGCCAATTGTGTCTATCGATATTATTGGCAATTCTGCATCCTGCATTTTTGACTCAGAGTTTACTTTCGTAAACGGCAACTTAGCTAAAGTGATAGGCTGGTATGACAACGAAATGGGCTACGCTTATCGCACGCTCGACCTGATGGTAAAAATAGGCAAAGCTTAATTTTAAAATAAAATTTTTTAGGCTTAATCAAGTAAGACAGGCTTTATAGTATAAGCCTGTCTTCTTTTTTGGCTCATACTAAAATAAATAATTTGGCATTATAAATGCAAGCTTAGTAAAAATATCACGTACCCAAAAAAACATTTTTGACCGTGCTGTTTTTATAACTAAAAAGCTTACCTTTGCGAGGTAGAATGCTAATTTTTGTTAAAAATATACTTTAGAAACCGTAAAATTGCTTTGCTTGAACAAGTCCTCTAGTGTTTAGGCACTTAATTTGCATCATAAAGCTTATGAGCTAAAATAGTGCAGATTTTAGCAATTTTTCACATCTTTTTGTGTCGCAAATGCGTAAAAATTGAGTAAAGCCAAACCGAACTGAATATGTACCGCCAACATGAATTCTTTAAAAAAATAGCTCTTGCAATAGCTTGTTGCTCGCTATTTTTCACTATTAATCTGAACGCGCAAGCCCAAGATCCGCTAGACCTTTATGTGGCGGGCGAAAATGCACGCAATGCAGGCAAATTTGCTGATGCGGTGGCATCTTTTGACAAGGCAATTGCTTTAGATGCCAATAACTATAAGTTTTACTTTAGCAAAGGGAAGTGCCATATTAGCTTGCGAGAAGATGAAAAAGCAATACAAGCTTTAGAAAAAGCCACTGTGCTGAAAACAGACTACTTGGAGGCATACATGCCTTTGGCTAAGCTTTATCAAAAAGTGAATAAGCCCAATGAGGCTATCAAAGCTTATGACAATGCGTTTAAATACGAGCAAGAGAACACTAAAAAGCTAGGCTATAAGCTGAATATTATTAAAATATTGCAAAAAGAAAACCGTCTTAAAGAAGCTGGTTCACACATTGATGAAGCCAAAGTATTGGCGGCTGACAACTTAGAAGTACTTTATTTCTTTGCCAAGCTCGCCAACATGACCGAAAGACCCTCTGAGGCTCGTGATGCTATGCTCAAGGCCACTTCTCTGCTCAAAACACAAGAGCCTAAAGAAATAGCACGTTATTATTACGAATTAGGCTACGCTTATTTTCTTTTGGCTGACTATGCCAAGCAAGATGAGGCTTATGAAAAAGCCAAATGGGGGCCTTTTACGCGCAAGATATTGGAAATGTCTCCTCAGTACTATCATTCAATTGCCTTGGCATATTATGATGTGTTTGAATTTGATAAAAGCAAAGAGCTTGTAAATCAAGCTCTTAAAATGAGAAAGGACTTTGCACGTGCACATGATTTGCTGGCCAAAATCGCCACCGCACAAACTGACAAAGCGCAGGTGATAGAGCACCAAAAGAAATCTATTGAAATGGAACGCGATCCTGCAAAAAAAGCGGTGAAGTTTAATGATTTGTGTGAGGTAGAGCTTGAAGGTGGTCGCTTTGAAGATGCCATCAAATCCGCCGACCAATGTTTGATAGTCCAACCTAAGAATTACATGGTGAATTACTACAAAGCCATTGCACAGTACAAACTTAAGCAAACAGCTCTCTCAACCAAGACGCTTGAAGCATTGCTCAATGCGCCTGATATGGATCCACAAACCAAAGCAATGTATGGCTTTGCGCTCGGACTCATGTACGAAAAGACCAACAAAGAAAAGGCAAAAGAACTTTTTACAACTACAGCTAACTACGGTGATTACAAGTTTGCTGCACAAGAAGCTCTCAAAAGGTTAGATCCACAGAAGTACGGTATTTCTACTGAACCTGAAGAAACTACCACAACTGCCACAGAGGGAAACCCTAAGCCTTAATTTGAAAATCAATACGTTAGAAAGACTAGATTAGGAAATCCCTAATCTAGTCTTTTTTGTATGAATGAAGCAGTCTATGTTTAAATAACCTTTTTATAAATGAAAATTAGCGGTTTTACCTTTGTTCGCAACGCCATCAAGCTAGACTATCCAATTGTGGAAGCCATATCCTCGTTGTTGCCTCTCTGCGACGAATTTATTGTCAGCGTGGGCAATTCTGAAGACAATACGCGGCAGCTAATAGAACAACTGCAAAGCCCCAAGATAAAAATTATAGACAGTATTTGGGATGACACACTGCGTAGCGGTGGGAGAGTTTTGGCGGTTGAAACCGATAAGGCTCTGCAAAAAATTAGTCTAGATAGCGACTGGGCCTTTTATATTCAAGCTGATGAGGTTGTACATGAACGCTACTTGCCTGCGTTAAAAGCAGCCATGCAGAAACACCTTGATAATCCTAAGGTTGAAGGGCTTTTACTTAACTACAAGCACTTTTATGGCACTTATGACTATTTGGGCGACTCGCGGCGTTGGTATAGACAAGAGATACGCATTATTAGACCTCACATAGGCATTCAATCCTACCGAGATGCGCAGGGTTTCCGCCTGAATGATAGAAAGCTTACCGTTGCGCACAGTCATGCAGATATGTATCACTACGGCTGGGTAAAACATCCACAACTTCAACAAGAAAAGTTGCGTCATGCCAACCGCTTTTGGCATGATGATCAATGGATAGATCAACAGTTTAAAGCAGAAGAAGTGTTCAATTATGAAGATTTCGACTCCTTAGATAAGTTTACCGATACACATCCAGCGGTTATGCAAGATCGAATCAAGCGCGCCAACTGGAATTTAGAGATAGATTTAAGTAAGAAAAAGCTGACATTTAAAGAAAAATTATTGAGAAGCTTGGAAATTATAACAGGCTATAGAGCTTTTGAGTATAAAAACTTCAAGCTTCTCAAAGAGTAAGTTTTTGCAAAGCTACCGCTTTAAGTTTGAGCTTAGCAGGGATTTCTTGGGTTTATAGGTGTTTGTACCAATTTATCCAATCAATTTAATGCCAAACTCCGTGCTGGCGACAGTTATTGTTTAATGAGTTTATATGTTTGCGTCTTTCCTGTGCTTGTATAAATTTTGAGAAAATATATTCCCTCCGTAAGACTAGATAAATCAGCTTTAAAGGCAGCACTATCAACTTCAAAAGTTTTAATGATACGTCCATTGAGGTCTAGTACGACTGATGTAAGCTTCTCATTACTTTTATTCTGAATTGTTAGATAGGTACAAAAAGGATTAGGATACAGTTTTGTTAATTTAACATCTGTATCGTTATCTGTAACTGACAAAGTAAAACAGCCTGTGCCTGCCATATTTTCAATGGTTGATTGATACTTTGGGGCTGGTATAATGGATACGTCTTGCGTCATTGATTCTAAAACACCCCAACTGCCATATTGCGCACTCCTTTCGCCTATCAACGCAAAATTCATTAAAGTCAAAGGTTGGCTTCCGCTCTGTAGTGTTCTAATATAATCATACCAGTCGTTATACATCTCGTACATCAGTGGCGAACGCTGAATATCTAAAAGTGCTTGGGAATAAGTTGGTTCTTCACCAAAAGGTGTTGGTGTAATATGCTGACCACCTTCATAAAAACGCATTGGTTTCTTTAAAGAGTCGGATATGGTGGTCTTAATTTCATTTAACCATCGTTTTTCGTTAGTTTCCCATGAGGCTCTTACCCTGCTTTCTATATCGGCAACAGTAGCCGCCGCACCTAAAGCATCTAGTTCCGCATCAGCCGCCTCATCTAGCCCAAAATAATAGGTAGGGGAAATAACATCAAAACTATTAGGCTTCATCTTGTAAGCAATTTTTTGTGATACATCTACCCAACCTGTTTGCAATGCAACGGCTCTTTTTATTCTATTTATATCAGAACCATATACGGCAGTCCATCTATCTAAACAGTTTTGGACATAAGAAACAATGCCTTCTGGCCAGCTTATTCCTGTATCTTCGCAGCCATATTTGTAACACCAATTAGTTTGTCCAAACATCCAATTCCAGATTTCATTGCTGTACTCTACTGTAAGCTCGCGCTGTGGCTCAACTGTATTACGAAACAGGGTTGCCATCTTATCGATATACTCATTACTCGCCCTATGCGGAACACAAACCCAACCGTCTAAGTCATAATCATTCATTAGCTTTATCATCATTTCGTAAGGTATTCCCTTACTGTGCGTGTAGGTGTAATAATCCAACTTTGATCTTTCGTTCCAGTTATAGAGCGTAGGACTATCCCAACTCCAAGGATTGTTCTGCCCCCAATTATTGACTGCACCCCAATCCATAAACCGCACAGACTTAAACATGAGAAGTTTGTCAAGCCAAACGGGATTAAATGGCTGTGTCAAATAAGTCGTTTCCTGATCCACATGCAGGACTCTGATATTTCTGATTGGATCAGAGACAAGAGACCTCTCAATAGTCATCTCGAGAGTATTGTTGATAGGCTTATCGAATGTAAATGAATACTTATTGGGTCTAGCTAAAGTTAGATCGCTCAGCCCACCACTAAAGCTTAATTCGCCAACACCGTCAAACAATACCACGTAATTGCCTGCTTTCCATCCAGTTGTTGAAGCCCAGATAGTAGCATTCTTTTGAGAGTAGGGCCTTCCTGCCACTACTTGTGGAATATGGGTAGGATACCCGTCAGCGCGATAGGTCATACTATCGGCTGCTTCTGAGTCAAAAGGCTCAGAAGGATTACCAACATCTTTAGAATACCAAACTCTGGAAACCTTCATCAGATCGACAAAGGGGATTTCTGTGCCATAATCAGAAACTCCCGAGAGATTTGTGCCTATTTTCAACTTACAAGCCTCTGGTAGTGTTTGCGCAAATAATTGACACGTAAGAGCAAAAAAAACTAAAGAGAGAATATTCTTTTTCATTGTCAGTTCTAGTTTTAAAATGGTTGATAAACAAAAATTTGGTTGTGGTAAAGATTGTATGATGAGTGTGTAAGGGTTTCAAAAAAGACAAAAGTGGCTTACTTTTGTGTTATGTGTGAAATATCAACAAAAGTAA
>RDZD01000021.1 GCA_004293815.1 Cytophagales bacterium
AGTTGTTTGCAGCTTTGGTGTTGTATCAAAAAAAGAAGCTTTCCGTACTAAAAGTGCGCTTTTGAGCGAGCTAAACATTCAATACAACGAACAAGTCTTCTCTCAAACAGTGCTTAAATTTAACGCTGCGGGGTTTTTTGTTCTAGTGTTCCTCAAAAAGCTGCCTTTTCCTCACAAGTTTTTGAGCTGGAAATCCCCTTTTTGGGTTTTTTTTAACTCAAAACTAGCAAAAAATTAAACTTTTTACTAGTTTTTTATTTTTTTCAGATGTCAAAGAACTTTTCTGTGTTTGAATAATACTAATTTCCTTTAGGTTCTATTCTCAATTTTGGGTGATGGACAATTCGTTTTTTTAGGAGAGTGTTATTTCAAGGACTGGTTCTTTATTGAATAAATGATATGAGTATATTTGTATTATTCTTATACATTCGCCGTATCATCGCCGTATATTGGCCGTATCATCTTCATAGATGCCAGATATTGAAATAATCCAATTAATTATCACCAGTCTTAACTTGTAAGGTAAAGGCTAGTTTTTGAGTCAGAGCTATAGTGTTTTTATTTCTTATGAAAACAGTTTGAATACACTTGTTCACAAATTCCGTTTTACATCATCTTCAATAAACACTTAACCTGCCAGTCGGCAGCGGCTTTGCTGAAGCCCCCTGAAATATTTCCCCAAAAACTAGCTCTACAATTTTCAAAAAAGCTTGAGAGAGGAACTCTTGCTGCCTCCCCATAGAATCAACCCACAAACATGTTTTTAAAGAGGACTGTACTTGGAAGCCTTGATACTCACTTCTATGCTTTTAGAGACAGGTGTGTGGCTACGTTCAGCTTGATGTCTGATAGGCACAAGGACGTTGGCTTCAGGAAAGTATGTGGCCACACAGCCGCGAGGAATGCTAAAAGGCACCACCAGAAACGAGGGAGCATAGCGTTCCTCTCCTTCAAAATGGCTGGTAAGATCCACCATACTTTTTGCTTTCAATCCTTTGGCTGCCATATCGTCTGGATTCATCAGCACCACTCGCCTTTCGTTGTAAATACCACGATAGCGGTCGTCCAGACCATACACGGTGGTATTGAATTGGTCGTGTGTGCGTATCGTCATCATCAGAAAATGTCCTTCAGCCACACGTACACGAGGTAGAGGATTTATTGTAAAAACTGCTCTTCCCTCTTTTGTTTTGAAGTTTTTGACGCGTGCGCCGTTAGGCAGATAAAAGCCCCCGTCTTCGCGCACCCGATGGTTATAATTTTCAAACCCTGGAATACAAGCTTCTATTTGATTTCTAATAAAATCGTAATTGTTCATCATGCTCTGCCAACTCACTTGGCTCTTTGTACCCAAGGTGGCTTTGGCCATACTGCAAACAATGGCTGTCTCTGACATCAAATCGTCAGAGGCTGGCTCTAAAACACCCCGCGAGCTGTGAACAATGCCCATAGAGTTCTCCACGCTCACAAATTGCTCACCACTCTGTTGCATATCTCGCTCAGTGCGCCCCAAGCAAGGTAAAATAAGAGCTTCCTCACCAGTAATAAGATGAGAGCGGTTTAGTTTGGTAGAAATTTGTACAGTCAGTGCACATTTTTGCAAGGCATTCGCGGTAAATTCGGTGTCTGGCGTAGCCGAAAGGAAGTTGCCGCCCAACGCAATAAACACCTTGGCTTTGCCCGCTTCCATGGCTTGAATGGCCGCTACCGTATCATAACCGTGTTCGCGAGGTGGTTCAAAATTAAAATATGCCTTTAAACTGTTCAGAAACTCTTCTGAAGGTTTTTCATTGATGCCCATTGTGCGGTCACCCTGAACGTTGGAATGGCCACGAACGGGACAGAGACCAGCTCCTTTATGTCCTATGCTGCCTTTCAAAAGCAATAGGTTGACTACTTCGCGAATGTTATTGACTGCGTTTTTATGTTGGGTAAGTCCCATAGCCCAACAAGCTATGATTTTGGTTTTATTGCTCAAGAGGTTGGCTATGGTTTGCATTTGAGCGAGTGCTATGCCGCTTTCTTGCTCACATTCTGCCAAGTTTGTTTTGCCTAAATCCTCTACAAATACCTCATAACCAGACGTATGTTTTTCTATGAATGGCCTATCGAATACCCCGCCCTGTTTCTGCTCCTTTTGCCAAAGCAAGTACATAATGCCTTTGAGTAAGGCCACATCTCCGTTTATTTTAACTTGCAAAAAATGTTCTGCGAGGCTTGTTCCACCTTTTAGAACCTGAAAAACTTCTTGTGGATTAGTGAATTTTTTTAGTCCTGTTTCAGGCAATGGGTTAATGCTCACAATCACCCCACCGTTTTCTTTGCACTTTTGCAGAGCAGACATCATGCGCGGATGATTTGTGCCTGGGTTCTGGCCTATGACAAGTACGACCTCAGCCTCATAAAAGTCTTCAAGTGTCACAGAACCTTTGCCAATGCCCACGGTTTCGTTTAGTGCTACCCCGCTGGATTCGTGACACATGTTTGAGCAATCTGGCATATTGTTTGTTCCAAACTGCCTCACAAACAACTGATAAGCAAAAGCTGCTTCATTAGACGCTCGCCCTGAGGTATAAAACAGAGCCTCATGAGGACTTTGAAGGGCGTTCAAATGCTTGGCTATATGTTTAAACGCTTTTTCCCAAGTAATTGGCTCATAGTGTTGGCTGTTTTTAGCCAAAAACATAGGTGAAGTGAGCCTGCCTTGCTTGTTGAGCCAGTAATCTGACTGCGCTGAAAGTTCTTGAACAGAATACTTTTTGAAAAAAGTCGTATCAACTCGCTTTTTAGTGGCCTCATCGCCAATTGCTTTTGCACCATTTTCACAGTATTCGGCTATAGATGAGCGTTCATCTGGGTGCGGATCTGGCCAAGCGCAACTGGGACAGTCAAAGCCCTTAGTTTGATTAGCTTTGAGCATCAATGACATGCCATCTAAGAAGCCTACTTCGTTAGACACATACTTAACCGATGCCAATACGGCAGGTATACCAGCCGCATTATCTTTGATATCGCCAAGTCCCAAATCGTTGAACTCTAGAGGGGTTTTGGCTTGGGTGTTGCGTTTGGAGGCCATTTTGAGTGTTTTTTTTGCAAATTAGTCAAAAAAAACATTTGAGTTTACAATTCTCTGTGTTTTTTTTGGCAGTCAGAGGCTTATATTTAAAACTTAAGCGCAAAACATAAACTTTAGCTTTGTTATAGGCTTGTAATGAGATATTTTTTCTTAAATTCTTGTAAATCTGTTGTTAGGCTGTATATTTGGGGCTATACAGTTTTTTAAAGATTCATTTTGACCTTTGGGTATGGAGAAGATTGAGCAATTTCAGAAGTTACTAACCGAAAATCCACAGTTGATGTTGTTTGTGGTCATTTGTGCCACCATTATAGCTTTGCTTTTTTTGCTGTTCCTTCGCAGCCTTTTTACGAGCACTAGCACAGTGCTGGCGGTTTATTCGCGCCAAGCGTCGCGCATGCAGGGACAGGCACTTTCAGAAGTGCTGAGTCAGCTCAAAACCATTTCTTCAGAGGCTAAAGTGGCCATTGAAGAACTTGAAACGGCTGTGGATCAAAAAAATAAACAACTTCAAGAGCTTGACCAACAAATCAAAACCTATCAGAACCAAATCAACGAACACGAACCAGTGGCTTCGGCCTCTACTCAGGCTGCTGAAAGAAAAACCGTGGTTCGCACCAAAGCTGATAGCTGGTCTGTATTTTTAGCCTTGTTGGTGGGTATTGCTCTTTCTGCTGGTGCTTTTGCAGCTATTTATTGGCAAATTTTGCGGAAGTAGAACTTTTCTATCTTCTTTTGTGATGACCTTGTTTTTCCTACTCTCAAAAAAGAACTTTTAAAATAACATGAAACTTTTACTCGAAAACGGCCAACAGGTAACCATTAAAGACGAAAACGAAATAGCACGCGGAGGCGAAGGCCGTATTTTGAGTATTCCTGAACTTCCCGACAAGGTCATCAAGCTTTTTTTGCTGCCTGATAAAACCATTACACGTCTGCAAAAAGATGCTTTGAATGTCTTGGACCAGCATTTTTTTGTGCGTCCAGATCAGCTTGCGTACGCGCCTTCGGGCGGCATACCTACGCCGAATGCAGGCGGTTGGGCGGCTGGCAATGCCAACACCAACAAGCAAGGCATTGTGGGCTATACCATGCAGTGGCTACCTCAAAATTTCATTCCGCTGGCTACCATTTTTAATAAGCCTTATTGCACAAAATACCGTCTAAACAATGCTTTCAGGCTAAAAGTGCTGGAAAATATAAAAACAGCGATGCTTCACGCGCATGCCCAAAACATCGTAATAGGTGATTTGAGTGGCCTTAACACCATGCTTAACCCCGATGGAGATGTTAAGTTTATAGACGTGGACAGCTACCAAACCTCTGCACAAGTACATTCTCATTGTCTGCTGGATGATATCAGAGACTATCTCTACCAAGGCCGTGTCAGTATGAACAGTGATTTTTTTGCATTTTCCGTGTTGGCCTTCAATATGCTCACCTTTACGCACCCTTTCAAAGGCGTACACAAAACATATCAGAGCTTGGCCGAGCGCATGATTCATAAAATACCTGTTTTCAAACCCGATCCTCAACTCATTGTACCCAAAGTGTATGAGCCTATTACAGAACCTGTTCTGATGAAGCAATTTGAGGATTATTACCTAGAGGGACAACGCTATTGCCTAAGTACAGACCTCTCAAAGCTCCCCGATGCGGTGCAAACACCTACACCTCAGCCGCCTATCACTTCTACCCAAGAGCTCAGCGTCAAGAGTTTTCTGGACTTGGCCAAAAATGAAGAAATCATTGACGCTCAATTTGTGGGCAATACGGGTTTTATCAGCACCACTAGCCGCCATCTTTGGTACAACACTGCTCATAACGGCTCGGTAATGATTAAAGCTTCTGTACCTTCCAACGGACAAGAGTACTGCTTTCTTGGACAGGAAAACTTCCTGAAAAAGCATAACGACAAGCTTTTGATACTAGAGTCAGGTCAGAATTTTGTAGAGATCGAAAACTTTTCATTTAAGCCAGAAAGCCGCTTCTTGCCTTATGGTTCCATCATGGCGGTAGTTGAAGACAATTTTTTAAAGTTCTTAAAGCTAGATCAGGTTATTCAAAAGCAAATTGCCATCACACAGACCCCTGTACATGGCAAAGGCTTTAGACTTCGAGAGGGACTGATGCAAAATGTGGGCGGTAAACAGTATATTTTTTATAACTCTGGTCAAAACTTGACTACCGTTCCCTTAACAGAACTGACCCATGACTTGAAGCAAGTGGCCAATCATGGTATTTTGGCTATTCGCGAGAATTTGCCTAACCAAGAGGTCAGGCTCAAACACCTGTTTTTTAGCATACAAGACCTCAAAGTACACATTTCAAAAGAAAGTACTTCAAGCTTAAAAACCTTTGGTTACAGGGCTAACGATGCGCGACACGGTTTGATTTTTGAGGCAATAGATGACGCGCTCCACATTAGGCGCACGCAAGACTTTGCAGTGATACAAAGTCTTAAATGCGAAGTACTGACTGAACAAAGTTTGATTTTTAGCACACCTGCTGGTATTATAGCCGTCAATGCAGAAGGTGCTTATTTGCTTAACAAAAAGTAAGCATAAGAGTTGGTTTTGAGAAGAGAACAAACAAGACTTCTATGGGTTTTGACCAATATATGAAGCTGCTTGATGTCTAGCGAGCATCTTTTATTCCTTAATAGCAGTCTAAACGCTATGAATCAGTGTCTTTACTTCCAACCAGTGAGTATCACTTTTCGGTCAGTTTTGGTTTGCGTGGTGGCGGAAGTTGGGTCGTGATTAGCTGCATAAAACTCACCATGCGATTTGATAAGGATATTTTTTTTATCAATTCCCAGCAGTTGTATCTTATCGCTAACGCTTTTGATACGCTTTTTGGCTAACTCAAGATTTTGAACAGCCGAACCCGCCCCATCGGTATAACCTTCGATTAGCACCGCCCTCATTCGGTAGCTACTAATGAATTTTTGGATACGCAGTTCAGAGGCCGAGTCTAGATTACTTTCACCAGCAGCAAAATACACGGTATCCTTGCTCACTCGCTTGATATTGTGG
This sequence comes from Cytophagales bacterium, assembly GCA_004293815.1. Classification (GTDB taxonomy): domain Bacteria; phylum Bacteroidota; class Bacteroidia; order Cytophagales; family Bernardetiaceae; genus RDZD01. The sequence continues at coordinate 6,115 of RDZD01000021.1, forward strand.
TGCTGAGCTTGTAGTTTAGGGAGGTTTGAGCTTAAAATGATAGAAAAGCTTACAGTCTCATCTTTTTGAACACTAGCTTTCCATTGCAACATAAGCGCACCATCATTGGTATAATGATCCACTACGTGCTGGTTTAAATCCAACACATTTTTGAGATAGCCCCATTGCCCAAAACACGCCGTATTGGCACGTCTGCCTCTGCTTGTGTCTTGTTTAACATGAATAACCTTGCTATTATGCTCAAATGCAAAATCTAGTGGTGTATTTCCTTCAACTCTTTTGTCAAAAGCCAATAGTTTGCCGCCACATTTGGCCACAACATCGTCGTTATCGCCAAGTTTAAGATCCAGGAGCAGGCTCATACTGATATCATGTTTAAGGTCTGAATTGTTAGTAACTTCATACTCAATGCGATAAAATTGGCCGTATTCTTTGCTAGACACTTCTTGTAACTTTGGATTCAACGGGATTAACTTCTGCGTGATAGACAAATTATCAAAACTATAGCTGGTACTAGAGCGCGTAGAGCCTGTTTCGCTGGTATTCTCGAGAATAGATCCACTTACATATCTGACGAGCTTTCGATAGAACGCAGGATTGTTGGAGGCCCACTTGCCATTACTGGTAATCAGAAAATGTGAAGAAGAATAGTTATGAGGGTATCCAAAGAGTATGCTTTTGTCGTCTGAGCCTATCGTAAAGCGACCATCGTGCTCATCGACTAGCGTTTTGTTTAGCTGAATATCCGAATCAAAAGAAGAAGAGATAAAAAGAAATAACAAAATAAGTAAATATCTGCTGTACATAGTTGAGTTGAATAGATTCAGTAAAAAACTTCAGTACCTATCGTGTTTAAGGCACAAAAAGACTGCCAAACTTAAAAAAACACTTTCATACAACAAGCTAAGCCTATAATTGGATTTACTCGCTCAAAAAGTGCTCAAAGATAAGGGGTTTTGTTAAAATTCTGATTGAAAGAAAACTAAAAAACTTAAAGAAGTTGTATTTTGCTTTCAAATTACGATATTTGCGCTTTGAATATAGTTTCAGAACTATTGGCAAAGTTTCTTAACCTCTACTAAAATTTTGATTATTAAATCTTTATGAAAGAAATAGCACTATACTCTGTGCCTGCTTTCGGAGTGCTTGCGCTTATCTATATGGCTATAAAGTCTTCGTGGGTAACCAAGCAAGATGCTGGTGATGAAAAAATGCGCGAACTATCGGGTTATATTGCAGATGGCGCAATAGCTTTTTTGAAAGCTGAATGGAAAATACTCTCTTACTTTGCCATCATTGCGGCCATTATTCTAGGCTGGTCAGGCACACTTGTAGAAAACTCTAGTCCGGTTATTGCCATAGCCTTTATTATTGGTGCAGTATTGTCTGCTTTGGCGGGCTATATTGGTATGAAAATAGCCACTCAGGCCAATGTGCGCACAGCTCAGGCGGCACGGATCTCTCTTTCCAAAGCACTTGATGTATCCTTTATTGGCGGCTGCGTGATGGGTATGGGTGTGGCTGGCTTGGCCGTGTTTGGTCTTGGTGGTCTTTTCATCGTATTTTACTTTATGTTTGTGGGAGATGCTGCTGCCAACGGACATGAAATGGAGAAAGCCTTGGAAGTTTTGGCTGGATTTTCTTTGGGTGCTGAGTCTATTGCGCTTTTTGCACGTGTGGGTGGTGGCATTTACACCAAAGCAGCTGATGTAGGTGCAGACCTTGTAGGCAAAGTAGAAGCAGGTATTCCAGAAGACGATGTGCGTAATCCTGCCACTATTGCCGACAACGTGGGCGATAATGTGGGCGACGTAGCAGGTATGGGCGCAGACTTGTTTGGTTCTTATGTGGCTACGATTCTAGCCACTATGGTACTCGGACGTGAAATAGACGCATCATCTGACGAATTTGGTGGTTTGTCTCCTATTTTGCTGCCTATGCTTATTGCAGGTTTTGGTATTGTATTTTCTATGATTGGTACTCTCTTTGTACGCGTACAAAAAGAAACAGATAGCGTTCAGAACGCTCTGAACATGGGCAACTGGTCTTCTATCTTCCTCACGGCTTTGGCTGCTCCTGCGCTCGCAGTATGGATGTTGCCTCAAAATATGAGTATTCGTGGCGTTGAATTTACGTCTATGGATGTAGTTTGGGCCATCCTTATTGGCTTAGTGGTAGGTACTGCCATGAGTATGGTTACTGAATACTATACTGCTATGGGTAAAAGACCTGTCAATTCTATCGTTCAGCAATCTTCTACAGGTCATGCTACTAACATTATTGGCGGCTTGTCGGTTGGCATGGAGTCTACCACTATTCCTATTCTTATTTTAGCGGCTGGTATTTATGGTTCATTTCACTTTGCGGGTCTTTATGGTGTAGCTATAGCTGCCGCAGGTATGATGGCAACTACAGCAATGCAATTGGCTATTGATGCCTTTGGTCCTATTGCTGACAATGCAGGCGGTATTGCAGAAATGAGTGGCTTGCCAAAAGAAGTTCGCGAACGCACTGATAATCTGGATGCGGTGGGCAACACTACGGCTGCCACTGGCAAAGGTTTTGCTATCGCTTCTGCTGCTCTTACTTCGCTCGCCTTGTTTGCAGCTTTTGTGGGGGTTTCCAAAATCACTGCCATTGATATTTTTAAAGCCAATGTTTTGGCAGGCTTGTTTGTGGGTGCAATGATTCCTTTCATCTTTTCAGCCTTAGCTATTGCGGCGGTGGGCAAAGCGGCCATGGCTATGGTTAATGAAGTACGCCGTCAATTCCGCGAAATACCAGGTATTATGGAGTATAAAGCCAAGCCTGAATACGAAAAATGCGTGGCTATTTCTACACAAGCCTCTATCCGCGAAATGATTGCACCTGGTCTTATTGCTTTGTTGGTGCCAATTGTTGTAGGATTTATTTTTGGCCCTGAGGTTTTAGGCGGTCTTTTGGCTGGTGTAACGGTTTCAGGTGTACTTATGGGTATCTTCCAGTCAAATGCTGGTGGTGCTTGGGATAACGCCAAAAAATCGTTTGAAAAAGGTGCTAAGATTATGACGGCCAATGGAGAAGAAATTTTTTACAAAGGTTCAGAACCCCACAAAGCTTCCGTTACGGGTGATACGGTAGGTGATCCTTTCAAAGACACCTCTGGTCCTTCTATGAACATTTTGATTAAGCTCATGTCTATTGTATCTCTGGTTATTGCGCCACACATTGCGGAAGATAGCAGCAACAACTCTCATACACAAGACACCAAAAAAATCGAGCCTAAAAATGAAATTGTAGTGGCCAACACGAACACTGTAATGCAGAGAGTAAAGTAAAATATTTGACATCTTTTTCAAGTCTGCCGTTTGGGTCATAAGAAGTGTTTTCTTGTTATGCAAACGGCAGACTTGTTTTTTGATTGGTATGAATTTTACTCGCAAAAAGCTTTTTCTGAAACACACATCATTTTTAAGATGTCTTGATAAAAGTTGTATATTTAAGCCAATTTATGAGCTTGTACTCACTTACATAGCCTTTATCTTTAAAACAATTTTGCTCATCAAATTACAGCTCTACTATGGTTTCGGTTTGGCTCAATGCCTTTCGCTTACGTACCTTACCACTGGCTTTGTCCTGTGTCCTATTGGGTAGTTTTTTGGCGGCAGCACAAGCTAGCTTGAGAATTAATGTACTAATTTTAAGTGCTTTAACAGCTACTTTTCTTCAAATTCTCTCTAATCTAGCCAACGACTACGGCGACAGCGTAAACGGTGCTGATCATGCCGAACGCAAAGGCCCCACCCGTGCCGTACAGAGTGGTACTATAAGCCCCCAGTCTATGAAAAATATGATTGCGGTTTTCGTGGTTCTTAGTTTAGCTTCTGGTTTAAGTCTCCTCTGGGTGTCGTTGAACGTACTACCAGCAAAAGTTTTGTATGTGCTCTTGGCTGTAGGGATAGCCTCTATTGTGGCCGCAATGACCTACACAATGGGCAAACGTCCCTACGGTTATGTCGGACTGGGCGACCTGTCAGTATTTCTCTTTTTTGGCCTTGTGGGCGTTCTAGGCGTGTATGTGCTACACACAGGCGCAGTGGCGTGGGTCATGCTGCTGCCAGCAGCTACTAGTGGACTTTTTGCTGTGGCAGTTCTCAATATCAACAATATACGCGATATTGACTCTGACAAACAAGCAGGTAAACTCTCGCTGCCAGTGCGCATGGGGCCACATAACGCAAAGATTTATCACTCTCTTATTGTAGCCTTTGGTTGGCTTTGTGCCATTATGTATGTTTGGCAATTTGATCAAAACTTATGGTCTGCTAAATGGCTGTTCCTAATTGCTGCGCCGCTTTTTGTATTGAATGTCAGAGGTATTTGGCGCGGCAAAACACCAGCCGAGATAGACCCTTTCTTGCGCCAAATGGCTCTCAGTACTTTGCTTTTTGTTATTCTTTTAGGGCTTGGTCTCTGCTTCGCCTAACCGATGTCTTTAACTCCGTAAGAACTTGGCGCAAAACCATATCATCAAAAAAATTATTCTTGACATTGATTTTACAGAGTCTAACGATGCTCAATCAATACACAAAAAGTTCAAAAGACTTTTTGAAGACGCATTTGTAAGCAGTATTCAAACCCTTTTTGACCAGCATGGTTCTGAACTACATGCCAAATTAGATACATTAGAAATCGCTTTGGGTGAGGTGTCAATCAAAGATTTGTCTAAGCTACCTCAAAGACTTAAAGAAGAGTTGCACAGGGCTTTACAAAAATTGAATTTAAAACAAAAAGTGCAAGCACAATCTGCCATAAAACCGCGTTCGCAGCGTACGCTGGTGGGCACAAATCAAGAAGCTTTGTTGGTACATTTGCTTGAGCAAGGTATAAAGCCTTGGTGGGCTGATCAAAACTCACCCAATTTGCCAGCTTTGGTACAACAATTTCTTCTCAAAGATTCACAGACTTTAGTGATGTTGCTCAAAACGTCTGCACAACCAGCGGTTTTGGCTCGACGCTTGGCTTATTCTCTTTCTAAAAACCAGTATAAAAAACTAGTAGAAAAACTTGAGCCAGCGCATTCCAAAGGGATTTTAGAACTCTTGAAGTCATTTCTGAAAGCGCACAAAGCTACGCCCTTCACTAATAGGAGTCAAGAAGATATTCGCTTGTTATTCTTTGAATACACTTTTCTGTTTTTGATGTATCAATCATACAGCTTATTCAATATCAACGACTTTACAGAATATATTTTACAAAAAATTGCCACAAAACAAAATAAATCAATAGAAGATATATTAAACAATCTATTATCTAATACAAATCAAATTAATAAAGTATTTACTGCACAAAATCAAGATTTAGTTAATAATTTAGCGATAAAAGAGCTTGATAAAACTAAATTTTTATCTAAGAAAAAGATAGAAAAAAAAGAAAATTATATAGATTTGCTTGATAAACTAAAATTGATTTTTGGAAATAAGGTCAATTTTAATTCTAAATATTTGTCTCATTCACTAGAATTTTTATATAAATTTCATAAAGATAAAATACAAACTCTATTAAAAGTTTTATTTTCTAATGAAACAACTTTAAATAATTTTATTAAAAAATCGAATCATTTATTCTTTAATTTGATTATAAAAAATACATTAAGTACACAACAAAAATTTATAGATAGTTTAGTTTATAATTTAAATTATTTTCATAAAATAAATTATGATTTTAAAATAAGTACTACAGAATTAGATATTTTAATCAAGAATTTAGTTTTTGAATATATTTTTATCAAAAAAAATTATTCAATTACTAAAAAAAATATTGTTTATTTTATTTTAAAACAACTTATCAAGAAAACTCAAACAGAACCTATTCGTATTTTTGATGAGTTTCTCAAAAATTTAAAAAATCCTCAAAATAGTTTTCGTGATGCCAATGTATTTTTTGATTTGATTCAAAGTCTACGTACCGATGCAGACCGTGAAGGCTTTTTGCGCAAACAAGTATCACAAACCATTATCCGTCCTTATGATGACGCTGAGCTATTGCGTTTTTATTTCACAAACGGGGTCTTGCCATGGTCGTCTTTGAGTAAGTCTTTTGACGCTGAAGCGATTATCTTGGGCTTGCTTAATAATCGTATTGTGAGTATTCGTCGTTTGATTTACGAGCTTAGTGGTCAACCGCGTGTTTTAAAGCGACTTATTCAGGGAATATCGCCCGAAACGCTGGCCTTACTTGTGCCTTTTTTTGCACCAGAGGAAAGCATAGACGATGAAGGCAGTGTGGAAACCCTGACAGAAGTGGTGCGCAATTCGCCCCAAATTATGAAATCCTATTTGGTTTATTATTTAAGGCAGGAGTGCTTTCCCAATCTTTTACCCTTAAATTTTAGTAAATTATTTGCACGTCTGGCAGATGAGTATTTGGCAGATGCTTTTTTGCTATTGTCTTACATTACTGAACGTAGCGATTTGACCCAACGCGCTCTGCTACTCATGGGCGAGGATACACTTTTAAAGGTAGCTTCTTTTTTGTTAGTGCCCGAAAGTCAGATTCTTTTATATAAATTTTCACGTATTTTTCCTGTGCTTGCTCAAGAGTTGGAACAAATTAACAAACCAGAAGAGCAAAAATATTTATTTTGGGATATTTGTTTAAAATTGTTTCAAACCAATCAAAAGTTTTTTGATGCGGGTATTTGGATAAATAAGGCGCAAGAACTTGGAAAAATTCAACAAGGGGCCGCCTGGCTAGAAAATCCAGAGGTTCTTAACTTATTGCGTCCCAAAGGTGCAAGTATTAGCCCAGACAACTTAAATCTAGAAGAGATTATTGTACAATTTCTCAAAAACCTTGAAACACCTGAAGGTTTTTCATTTTCGGCTTTAGAAGAGCTTTTAGTGCAAAAATTAGACTCTGATCCTTCTGGATGGCATAAAATTCTTCAAGAATCCGCGTCTTCGGCCTCCACACGTTATCAGTGGGTATTGTACTTTTCAGAGCCTTTGCTGCAGCGCATCGCTTACTGTTTAGAACCCCTCATCTTGCCTAAAATACAGCCTATTGTACAACAGTTTCTGAGAAACCTAAGTAGATCTGATTTAGTTTATAACGAAAAAGTCCTAAACTGGGGTTTTATTTTTGATGAGATTTCGGACGAGGCCACACATAGCGCAAGCCGTGTGCAGCTTGGCGAACGATTCTACACACACCTGAGTAAGTTACTGGGCATAAAAGCTCAAATCTTGTTGAATAGTCTTTTGCCTCATTTGCCTCTGATATTTTCCGCACAAGACTTGCAAGCTCTTAAAGAGTCTTTTAACTTAGACGAACCTATCTATGAACGGCCTTCGGCAGCTCGCCCAGAACCTGCCAAGATGCTGAAAGATGACGGCATTTACATAGACAATGCGGGGCTGGTACTGCTTCACCCTTTTATGGGAAGATTGTTCAAAATGCTGGAATTACTTGAAGGAAAGGTGTTTAAAAGTGAAGAAGCGCAGTTTAAAGCCCTTCATTTGCTACAGTATATGGTGTATGACTTGGATAAGCGCGACGAGCACGATTTGGTTTTTAATAAAATTCTGGTGGGTATTGCGCCGCAAACGCCCGTTCCTCTAACAGTAGAGTTGAGTGAGCGCGAAAAAGCCTTAGCCTCGAGTTTGGTTATGGGTGCGATTCAAAACTGGAAAGCTCTCAAAAACACATCTTTACTGAATTTTAAAGTATCCTTCTTGCAGAGAGGCGGCAAAATTACTCAAGAAGGTGAACATTATCGCCTGACTGTAGAGCAAAGAGGTTATGATCTTTTGCTAAGTCGCTTACCGTGGTCTGTAAGTATGATTAAGCAAAGTTGGCTCAAGTACATGATTTTTGCGGACTGGCGTTGAAAAGACAGGTATCTAGTCCTTCTCTTTTCTCGTATGGTTTTTGGCAGCGTAATTTGTAAAATCAGTATTGATGCCATATTTTATTGGATTCTGGAAGTTTTTTAATGATTTTTAAGAATCATTTTTAGCTTTATTTGCGTATAACTTGCATTTTAGAACTAGTTTTAAGAAAATATCAAAACAATAAGCTTCAAAAAATAATTTCAAAGACACACAACAGAACAACTATCTATGTTTGAAAGTAATAAAAAATATCTCTTCTTGGCTGCACTGCTGGCCTCTGCCTTTATGGGCGGTCTATTGTCCTTAATGACTTATGTTTTTTTTCTTGAACCACAGAGTATGAGCTACCAGCAGCAGGACTCATACGCTGGTCTCATTAGAAACGCCTCTTATGGCGGCCCCCAAGCCCTTGATTTTACGGGTGTGGCCAAGGTGGTAACTCCTACAGTGGTTCATATCAAAACTTTTGGACAGAACCTTAATGGTGGTGCAGGCAATATGATGTTTGATGAAATGTTCCGTGATTTTTTTGGTGAACCTCAACAACGCGACAACGGTAGAGACGATGGGCGCGATCAGGAAAATGAAGAACAACGCCTCTCTTCTGGCTCTGGCGTTATTGTTGCCACAGACGGTTTTGTGGTTACCAATAACCATGTGATTGATGGTGCAGAAAAAATCATTGTGGCCTTAGATAATAAAAAAGAGTATCTAGCCAAGTTGGTTGGCAAAGACCCAACTACTGATTTGGCTTTGCTTAAAATAGAGGCTGAAAATTTGCCTTTCATGCGCTATGGCAACTCTGACAATGTGCAGATAGGTGAGTGGGTGCTGGCTGTGGGCAATCCCTTTGATTTAACTTCAACCGTTACAGCTGGTATCGTCAGCGCGAAGGGGCGAAGTATCAATATTTTAAGACGTGCAGATGGTTTGGGCGTGGAGTCTTTCATTCAAACTGATGCGGCAGTAAATCCTGGTAACAGCGGCGGTGCGCTCGTCAATTTAAAAGGTGAACTTATTGGTATAAATACTGCCATAGCCACCCAAACAGGCTCTTATTCAGGCTACTCATTTGCTGTGCCTAGCAGTATTGTAAGCAAGGTGATAGATGACCTCAAAAACTATGGCGAAGTGCAACGCGCCCTGTTAGGCATTAGTATCAAGGATCTTACACCTGATCTCGCGGCCAAACTTCAGCTATCAGAAGTACAAGGCGTTTATGTAGAAGGCCTTACACCTGATGGTGCGGCCAAAGCTGCGGGCATTAAAGCTGGTGATCTTATTTTGAAGATAGACGGGCAACGTGTCAATTCCGTGCCTGAGCTTCAAGAAACTGTAGCAAGACACCGTCCTGGCGATGAAGTCAGTGTTAGCATTTGGCGTGATGGTCAGACTAGAGAGTTGAGTGTTAAACTCAAAAACAAGCAGGGAAGTACTGAAATTATACAACGCTTAGAGGAAAGCAGCAACTATATTGGTAGCTTAGGTGCAGAAATAAGAAACCTCACCGAAAGCGAGCAAGACAAATACCGAACAGGTGGTCTTATGATCACGCGGCTTGCAGACGGCAGCAAACTCAAAGAAGCTGGTATACCGATTGGCTTTGTGATTACACACGTAGAAAAACAGAAAGTGGACAATCTCGAAGAATTTAAAAGCGTTCTTGACGGTAGAAGTGGCGGAATTTTGATAGAAGGTTTGAGCCAAGATAGAAGACGTATGTTTTACGCCATTGGTTTGTAGCATTTTTTATTAAAATTACTACCCTCTTACAAAAAAATCAATGCTTGATGTACTTCATATTTGGTCTTTATGTTTTTAATGTGTTAAGTTTGCGTAAAATTTTCTTAGATACTGTACAGTTTTCTAAGTTTTATTGTAAATCTTAAATTTCAACACAGCAGTGCAAGGACAGACACACATCATTGTAGAACAAATGATAGAGAAGTATTCCAAAGGTAATTCTCTTACATCTAAGCTTATAGAAACAAAATTAAGCTTGCGAGGTATAAATCGTCATGCTTTTACGCCCAATAGTATTGATGATCCTGCTCTTTTGGCCAGACTCCAAACTATAGAAAAAGAGCTTGATCATTTGTTCGCTTAAAAGCTTTTGGTTTTATGCATAGTAAATAAAAAAACACCCAACAAAACAAGTTGGGTGTTTTTTATTTTATACGGGCTGTATTGCTTACATCAATCTGAATCCCAAAACAAGTACATCATCTGTTTGTTCGCCTCTGTTGCCTATCCATTGGCTCAAATACCGCTCAAGATGTATTTTTTGTTCACTCATAGATTGTCTTGTATTGGCATTGAGTAAATCTCTAAAAGGTTGAAGTTTGATTTTTTTGCTTTTTTCTCCGCCAAACTGATCTGCATAACCATCTGTATACATATAAAATACAGCTCCCGCTTGATAAGAGAAATCTTGTTGTTCAAAATCAGGACTAGTTTTAGACTCCCAACCTCGCCCGCCGCCCACAGGTTGCTTATTGCCTCTGAAAATTCTAAGCTGCTGGTTATCTGCTTTGTAAACCAACTGATGTTTGGCACCCGCAAACTGTATCAAATGCTTTTTTGTATTGATGGTGCACAAAGAAATTTCTACTCCTTCAAAAGAATGGTCGGGCATTCTTTGCATGGCTGCCTGCAGTGAGCGGTGTAAGAACTTAAGAATGAGAGCTGGTTCTGTAATTTCTCGGGTAGTGACGATTTGGTGCAAGTGATGATTGACAATGAGGCTTAAAAAAGCCCCAGGAATGCCGCTTCCGCTGCAATCCACCACAGCCACAACCACTTTGTCGGACTGTTGGTTAAGCCATAAAAAATCGCCCCCTACAATACTTTTGGGTTTATAAAACACAAAGCAATCATCAAAAAAGCGGGCTATGTCTTCTTCACGCGGCATAATGAGTTCCTGAATATGCTTAGCGTAAAACAAATCACCTTCTAGATTTTGAACCTGTGTACGCAGTTTGCGTTGTTCTATATTCAGCGCGTGATTCTTCATTTCCACATCTTCACGCAAACGTTGGTTGGTTTGAGAAAGGCCATGCAGGCGTAAACCGCCCCAAAGAACCGCTACCAACAATACCAACATCAGAAGTCTGAACCACCAAGTGCGCCAAAAAGGCGCATGAATAATAATTTTGATACTTCTCGCTTCTTCACACCATACACCATCGCTATTGGAAGCTCTCAGCAAAAACGTATATTCGCCAGCTGGTAGATTTTCGTAAGAAGCAAACCTATTTTCTGCATTCGTAAACACCCAAGCATCTTCAAAACCTTCCAAGCGATACGAAAAGGCATTTTTGTCTGGATCTGAAAACTGCATGGCCGAGAAGTCCAAAGAAAATGCGCGATCATCATAATCCAGCTCTATCAGATTAGATTCTGAGATACTCTCTGAAAGCACATCTTTGCGGTCTTTGAAATTTACAAAGTGATTGAAGATGTAAAGAGCAGTAACTACTGGCTGCACCTTTACCATGTTGTTTTTGATTTGCTGAGGATAAAATGAGTTAAAACCTCCTGTGCCCCCAAAATAAAAACGTCCACTGCGCCCTCTGTGGCAAGAATTAACATTAAAACTACCCATTTGTAAGCCGTCAGAGGTGTCATAAAGCCTATAATTTTCTGACTGCACATCAAACTTGATGATTCCCTTGCCTGTGCTTATCCAAATATACCCCTTCTCATCACCCAGAATACCCATAATCTCTTCACGGAGCAAACTGTTTTCTTCTAAACCATAGCAAGTAAAAATCCCTTTTTTGGCGTTTAGTTTACAAAGCCCAAGCTGTGTGCCAATCCAAAGATTGCCCCACAAATCCATGCCTAAAGCCCTTACATCATTGCTGGGTATGCTACTTTCGGGGTTTTTCGGGTCATGATTGAAAACAGTAAATCTGTTGGTTTGGCGATCATATTTGTAAAGGCCGTTACTACTGGCCAGCCAAACATGACCTTTGGTGTCTTCCAAAAACTGAATAACTTCTCCTCCCTTAAAACCATTGCTGTTTACCCCATAAGCCGTAAAATTGACAAATCTGTCACTGCCTTGCGGGCGCATGTCTACACCTGTGGCTGTGCTGATCCAGAGTGTCCCTCGGCTGTCCTCAAAGATGGCGTTGATCGTGTTGCTTCCAATACCGCCACTTCCCGAAAAACTATACCGCTGAAAACTAGAGCTTTGAGAATTGATTACAAATAAACCATTTCCGTTAGTACCTACCCAAACTTGTCCATTTCTATCTTTGGTAATGGCCTTGATGGCAAGGTTACCCACCTGAGGAACCGTTTTAAATCTCATCACACCACTTTCATTGATCATTTTGCAAAGCCCGCCATAGTTAGTGCCTATCCAAAGCGTATTGCCGTCTTCATACATACAGCTGATATCGCTGTTTGCCAGTGTATTGTCCAAATAAGGGTTGTGCTCATAGAGCTGAAACTTAAGCTTATTCTTATCTAGTTTTCTGATGCCATCTGTGTAAGTACCAAACCACAATACACCGCCCTTATCTTCAAACATACATCGGATATTGTCATAAGGCTCAGCCTTATTGAGCGGATTGGTTACAAATTTTTGAACAGATATGGCTTGTTCAGAAACTGTATTGATCTTAAACAGTCCCTCTGCGCTGCCCACCCAAATGCTATTGTCTCTATCAGCAAACACACTATAAAAGTTGTCGTTAGTCAATTCAGGTGTATTGCGGCTGTGATAATTGCTAAAAAGACCTGCACTCAGCGTTTGGGTATTCATGCGAGAAAGTCCTTTTGGAGTGGCTATCCAAAGCGCATTGCTGCGATCTTGCCAAATACCGCGCACAGACTTATGAATGATAGAGCTGCTGTCTTGCGGATCGTGCCTAAAGTTATTAAAAAGGCCACCGCGTGTGTCCATACAGCTTAACCCGCCGTCTGTGCCCACCCAAAGCCTGCCTTTGTTATCTTCAAAAATGCAATAAACGGTGTTATCAGCCAAGCTCTGTGGATTTTTGGAGTCGTGCTGATAGTTTTTAAAAGCGTAATCACCGAGTGGTTTTTTTTGAACAAGCGACAAGCCATTGTTAGTGCCTACCCAAATATTTTCTTTTTTGTCCTGATAAATACAAAAGACAATATTGCTGGGCAGTGTATTACTGACTTTGGGATTGTGTCTGAAGCGTTTAAACGTTTCTTTTTTGCGGTCAAAAAGATTCAAACCATTAGCAGCTACCCAAAGCTGGCCGCTCTTATCCTCCATCACATACCTAATGAAATTGCCTGCAATACTGGTGGTGTCGCCTTGCTCGTTTTTGTAAGTAATGAACGAATAACCGTCATAGCGGTTCAAACCATCTTGTGTACCAAACCATAAAAAGCCCTTCTGGTCTTGGCAAACACTCATGACCGTGTTTTGTGACAAGCCATCTTTGAAAGTTAGCTTATCAAATTTATACTGTACACCACTGTTCTGGGCTAGGCACATGGCAGAACCTATCCAAAACCAGGCAATTATATTTAATAAGATCTTCACAAAATCACAAGCTTTATGTTTCTAAGGTCTATTCCTAAACAGATGCAGTCACTCTCTGCTGCGGCAGAGCACCAAAACAGGTGCAGTCTAGCAAAATTTCCTTATTTAACAAAATACAAAACTGTGCCGAAGTCGTAAAATTATATTTTTTATTTCTAGCATCTCCTAAAACTCTCTTTTTTTGTCATTGAATGGGCATAGCAAACTCACTTCAGCTCTTCTACTCAGGCTTGAGCTTTAAGCGTTCAATCAAGTTTTGGAGTTCAGGATAACTTTCAGACAAGGTTTTTATCTTGTCTTGTGTGGTGTATGCTTTGGGCTTTTCTATTGATACAGGCTTGAGTATGCATCTAATTTCTAGCTTCGGATTGCCAAATTTATTTCTGCAAATGGCCAAAAACTTAACTCTAAGGCTTTCATACAAGCTTTCTTCAGCCAGCGTATTGACTTCAAATACAAAAGAGTTGTTACTTTCTATGCTCAAAGGCTTGTTTTGCAGAAATGCTACTGGTGACTTGCCATGTTCCTCCATGAACTGATTCCAAACCAAGCGCACATTATCTAAGTTCCAATCCAAAACGGATTCTTTGGTTTCTGATGCTATTGTTTGCTTTCCTTGCTCTTTGGCTTTGAGAGCCGCTGCGTGGTCACTGGTACTTAAAATTTTGGCACCAGTCTGCTTAAAGCCTGCACTCTCGCTATTTGAAGCGGCCACTACTTGGCTTTTTTCGGGCGTAGGATTCAGGCTAGGTGTTTTTTTTTTAACTCCTCTAGGCTGTTGCGTACCTGAAAGGCTGAAGGTAAGTGCGTTATTTTAAGCAAACAAAGCTCTACAGAAAAGCGTTGATGCTTGCTAGACTTGTATTGCTGCTCACAATCATTGACCAAAGACATCCCAGAGAGCAAAAAAGAAGCTGAAGCCTTTTGAGACTGCTCTAAATACTGAGTGCGTACCCCATCCGAAACCTCTAAAAGTTGCACAGTAGCAGCATCTTTGCACATCAGCAGGTTGCGTAAATGATCGCCCAAGCCTTGCAAAAAATTCTGTGCGTCAAAGCCCTTCTTCAATATTTCGTCAAAAAGGAGTATGACTTCTGTGCGGTTTTCCTCCAAAAATGCCGCAATGAGCTTAAAATAATAATCATGGTCTAGAACATGAAGGTTTTGCACCACATTCTTGTAGCGTAGCACCCTATCTTGGGCAAAAGTAACCATGAGGTCAAAAATGGAGAGCGCATCACGCAATGCGCCATCTGCTTTTTGGGCTATGAGGTGTAGAGCGTCAGGCTCTGCCTCAATGGCTTCACGCTCAGCAATGCGTTCAAGCTGTTGGGCAATATCTTTGACTTGAATTCTATTGAAGTCAAAAATTTGGCAACGAGACAGAATGGTTGGTATAATCTTATGCTTTTCAGTAGTAGCCAAAATAAAAATCGCATAGGCTGGTGGCTCTTCTAAGGTTTTAAGAAACGCATTAAAAGCTTGATTAGAAAGCATGTGAACCTCATCAATGATATATACTTTTCGCTTGCCATACTGGGGTGGATAGCGAACCTGCTCTATGAGATTGCGTATATCCTCTACCGAGTTGTTGGAAGCTGCATCTAGCTCGGTAATATTGAGCGCACCTTGGTTGTTAAAGGCCGTACAAGAGGGACAGGTGTTACATGGCTCTGTAGCTTCGGTAAGCTGCTCGCAATTAATAGTTTTGGCTAGAATACGTGCGCAAGTGGTTTTTCCCACGCCTCTAGGACCACAAAATAGAAATGCCTGTGCCAAATGACCACTTTTGATGGCGTTTTTGAGCGTAACTGTGATGTGCTGTTGTCCCACCACCGAATCAAACTCCGATGGCCGGTACTTACGAGCCGAAACAACAAAATTATCCATAAAATTTTAGCGATTTGAGAATGCCAGAAAGAGTCTAAGCTCGAGGTTTTGGCAGTTCTAAAACGGCAAGTCGTCTGTAGAATTATCTGCTTCTATGTTATTGGTTACAGGTTTAGGTATGGAACTACGCGGAATATTATTCATTTCCTCATCATTTTGCATCACTTCATTACCGTTACCAACGCCTTCTACTCGGCCGCCAAGCAATACAATATCAGAACCTATCACTTCGGTAATGTAGCGCATTTCGCCGTTTTGTTCATAAGATCTTGTACTCAAGCGACCTTCTACATATACTTTGCTGCCTTTGCGTAAATACTTCTCTGCAAGCTCAGCCAATCCGCGCCATAAGACAATTCTGTGCCAATCGGTTATTTCTTTGCGTTCATTCGCTTCTTTGTCATAATAGGTGAGGGTGGTAGCCAAGTTGATGGAGGCTACTTTCACACCATTGCCTGTTTCACGGACTTCTGGGTCTCTGCCCAAGTTGCCGATCAAGATAACTTTGTTTATCGCTGATGCCATATTTTCTTAAATATAATTCTTGATTATGACAAAAGTAAATGTTACCAAATGAATAACCTAGAAAAATCCTAAAAAAGATTTTTGTTTTATTTACTTTTGCCGCTAAAATATGTGGCTATCAGCCTTAAAAGCCCTATTTTATAAGGCTTATACCCCTAAAAGCGAAATAAAAAAGAGCCAAGTAAAACACCAGACTATTCTGGATATCCTGTAAAGGAAAACAGAACTTTTTTTTAATTTATTCTTCAAAGAACACTGGTTTGTTTTATACTTTATAGGCTTCTCATTGACTGACTTTGACAAGCATCAAGAAGTTTTGCAGGTCAGCCCGAAAATGTTTGGCTTCTAGGCTTGTAAGCTGGATTTCTTGGACTTCGTTGGTGGCGTTCAGCCAAAGTTCACGTTCGGGTATACCCACATAGACACGAACAGGCATGTTGAAACTTTGTACTTTTGCGTTCCAGTTATAACTGAGTTTAGCTTGCTTGCCTTTGGTGCTTATTTTTACAACTAATTCAGGTATTTCAGCTTGATAGAGATACTGCTCAAAGATAGGCTTAAGATCTTTTTGTGTTTTTTGGCAGAAAAAATCAATAACCTGCTGTGTGCTGAGATGTGAGTAGGCAAATTCCGTTACAAAAGACTTGATTAGCTCAAACCAAAGCGGCTCATTGTTTAGACTTGTTCTGATGCTATGCAACATCCAAGCCCCTTTGTAATAAATATCGTTGTCATGGTAATTATAATTGACCCCAAAGTGGGGTGGCACGATGGGCTTTTTGTTGGCTATAAGAGTTTTTTGTCCATTCAGATAATTGAGCGCAGTTGTGGGATTGCTAAGCTTCTCCAAAAACATTGTTTCGGCATAGGTGGTGAAAGACTCGTGAATCCAAAGTTCAGCGTTATCGCTTACACTGAGACTATTGCCAAAGTATTCATGTCCACTTTCGTGCAAAATAATAAAATCAAAGCCGTAAGGGGTATTTTTGTAATCGTTTCCGTATGCTATACCGCTTTGATGCTCCATGCCCCAAAAGGGAGTTTCAAGAAGCGCAAATCCATCGCGAGGAAAGGGGTAGGGGCCAAAAAGCTCTTCAAAAATAAGCAGCATTTTTTTGGATTGCTGAAAATGTTTTTCGGCTTTTTGCTTATTTTGTTGCAACACGTAATAATCTAGCGGTAGCATATCGCCGCTGGCTAGTTCTAGTGTATCGGAAATATGTGCCAAATTTCCCATGACAAAGCTCATGCCGTAGGGATTTATAGGATAAGACACCGCCCATGTGTAGCGTGTGTGCGCGTCGGCAAGGGTTTCTTTCTGAACCAAGTTGCCATTAGAAGCCACAAAAAGACCGTTAGGAGCTTCATAGGATAGTAAAACGCTGTCAGGCTCATCCCCTAGATAATCTTTACAGGGCAGCCAAACGCTTGCCCCAATCCCCTGACAGCTCACCGCCGCCCAAGGTTTGTTATTTTTGTCTTTTGCCCAAGTAAAGCCTCCGTCCCAAGGAGGGTTTTTGGCTATCTGAGGCGAGCCAGAGTAATGTACACGCACTGTTTGAACGCTGTTTTGAGGCAAAATTTGTGGAAAATTAACGTAAAAGCTACGCCCCTGTCGCATGATTGATAGTTTTTGCTTCTCGAAACCTTTGATTAGGAATACGCTGTCTATTTTCAGATTTTTGACCAGTTCCAGCTGGATTTGCTGAGTGGCAGTTTGAACACGAAAACGAATGTCGTTATGGGCATTGACGCTCTTGCTCTCCACCCAAAACCTCATTTGAAGGTGATAATGCAAGACATCGAAGCAGGCTCTTTCGGGTGTATTGCTACCCATGAGTGTGTCGGCTGCGGTGAAGGTTTGCGCCAACACGCCACTTAGGCAGCTGTATAGAAACAAAAAACATACGGTAAAGCTAATTTTGACTATTCTCCTCATGCTTTTTCATCAGTTTAAATGACTTAAATATTGATAGCTAAACGAAACCTTACAAAAATCAAGCCTCCACTTGTATCACCTTGCGCTTTTTGAATACTAAGCCCACAATCAGAGTAAAAACAACTCCAATACCCAAAAATTTAAAGGATTCGTGTTGCGCAATATCAGCACAAGTTGTAGCGGTCAAACGTTGGTGTAGGGTGGCTGTTTCGGCAGCTCCTAGCTCTTTGCCAAGCTCCTTTGCTGAGCGGTTATAGAACTCAAAAAGCATTTGTTGGTGCTTATCGAAGACTTCGGGATTGAGTTCAAAAAAAGTATAGACACTCAAACCAAAGCATAAAGAGGCTGTAAACGTGGCAACTAAGCAAATACTGAACGCTTCTCGCACACTGACCGCGCCTTCATTGCGGTACTCCCTAAAAAAATAGACTCCAACTGAAAAACAGCAAAAAAACAAAGGCCATGTAAAAGCTAATTGAAAACGCCCAAGCGGCATTTCGCCAAAGCAATGTGTGATATAAATGCCTAAAAAGCACAGACCAGCCAACATTAGACCAGTACAAGCACCCACCCAGAGGCTGTCTTTTGTATTCTTTTTCATTGTCATAATTTAAATTAAACCAATATAAGAAGTTCTTTATTTACTACCGCTTTGATTTTGCCTTTCAGCTGTTGCCCTAGAAAAGGGCTATTTTCTGACAAAGAACAGTTAGTTTGAGTGCCAAAAGTCCACATTTCCTCGGTGTCAAAAGCAGTCAAACAGGCTGCTTCTCCTTCTACTAGCTGCACACTGGGTAATCCTAGGCAGTGGCGCGCACCATTGCTAAAAGTATGGGCAAGCACCTCTAAAGGAAGTTGATGTGCCGTTGCAGTGAGCGCGGAAGCAAAAGAAGTTTGGAGGTTAATCATGCCAAAACTCGCCAAATCAAACTCTAAAACTTTGTGTTCGTGATCCAGTGGTTGGTGAAAGCTAGATATGGCATCAATTGTGCCGTCTAAAAGTGCATCTTGTAATGCCTTTTGATCTTCTGTACGCCTTAGCGGTGGCTTTAGCTTTAGATTGGTATCGTATGTTTGCAAATCTTGGTGATTGAAGGTCAATAAATAAGAGGGCACATCGCAAGTAACCTTCAAGCCTTCTTTTTTGGCCTGTCGAATAATTTCTACACTTTTTTGAGTAGAGATGCCTGTTAAATGCAAACGTCCTTTGGTTTCGCGCAAAATAGCCAAATCGCGCAGCAACATGACCTCCTCAGCCAAGGCGGGCAAGCCTTTCATGCCCAAGAGCGTGGATATCTCGCCTTCGTGCATTTGTCCATTTTCGGCAAGATCCGCGTATTCAGGTCGTTGAATGAGCACACCTTGAAAGCTTGAAGCATATAACAAGCCTTTGAGTAAGAGCAAGGCATTCTTGATAGGCTTATGCCCATCAGAGAAAGCCACCGCACCATTTTTGTGCATATCCAGCAACTCGGTGAGCTGCTTGCCAGCCAAATCTTTAGAGAGCGCACCCACAGGCAGAAGCTCTACTGGCGAGTGAGCTTGTTGCATAAAAAACTGAATATTAGCACTTGTCTGCATGATGGGCATAGTACTGGGCATGACAGCCACTTGCACAAATCCTCCCGCTGCTGCTGTCATTCGCAGGCTCTCCAGAGTTTCGGTGTGTTCGGCGCCAGGTGCGCCACTAAAGCAATGAAGCTCTAAAAAACCTGCCGAAACGCACAAATGAGGACTTGCCAAAACGCGTGTCCTGTCGTCAGGCTCAATACTGAAAGGCTCTCTGATTTGATAAATTTTGCCATCCTTTACCCAAATGTCTCTTTTTTGAGCGTTCCATTTTTGCTTTTGCGCCACTACAAGCGCGTTTTGAAACAGTATATTGGCGGTTTGAACAGTTTTGCTCATATTTTTTTATCATAACAGCATTGAAAAGCCTGCAAAGTTATACAAAAAAACTAGCGGAACTGTTGTCTCACAAGGAAAGTTTAGTGCGATGTGGTGTGCCCATACATGCGCTTATAGACTTGTGTATGATAGAGGCTTTTCACCATCAAGTTATCATGGTTTATTTTTCAATCCATTTTTTTCTTCAGCCAAAATATCCGCATAAAAAACCTTGTCCATTGGCTCGCAGTAGGGATCAAAAAGCACCTGACTTTTATTGTAAAGTTCTTTAGCCATTTGCAGATTGGTTTTGTATGCCGCTGCGTTACCCATCAGGCGATAAGCTCTCGCCAAATAAAACCTATTTTCTGCTAAATCTACCTTTTGCTGTAGTGTGAGTGAGTGAATCGCTTTCTCTAGCTGGCCTGTTTCTAGATACATCACGCCCAGATGCAAGTAATCGTACAGCCCCACTGTATAAGTGCTGTCCTTAAGCTTTTCTTCTATGATTTCTATGCCCTTTTGCGGATTTTTGATTCCTTTATAACATAGAGCAAGTGCTATCTCTAAATGGTAGTTCCCGTTCACGGAATAGAGATTGAGCTTTTTTCTTAAACTCTTGAGCCGCTCAAGATCTGCGATAGCACCTTCGTAGTCTCTGAAAAACTGATATCTGCACCAACCTCTGTAGTCTAGGTACTCGGCAGGTTCTAGTTCTACAGCCTTGTCCATCAAGGCTTTCCATTCCAGAAAATTACCTGCTTTGAGATAGGCCGTAGACTTGGCGCGGTAAGCGTATGCAAAACTTGAATCTATGCAAAGCGCACTATCAAAGATAGATTGGTACTCTTTACTGAACTGATAATGGTTTTTAGCGGCGTATGTAACTAAGCAAGCAGCATATTTCTTCATATCACCTTGGTACTTATACCAGTTGCA
This sequence comes from Cytophagales bacterium, assembly GCA_004293815.1. Lineage (GTDB taxonomy): Bacteria > Bacteroidota > Bacteroidia > Cytophagales > Bernardetiaceae > RDZD01. The sequence goes on from RDZD01000021.1 coordinate 26,699, forward strand.
ATTAACTTGTGCTGAGGCTGCTATACTCTGAAAAACAGCCCACAGGAATATGCAATAGATTTTCATGGCAGTATTTTTTCTATGTTTCCGTTTTTTATTTTTACAATCACGTATTGGTAGTAATCTGCGGGTCTATCTTGGTATTGAAGGGGTTTCCAGCCTTTCAGGCTTTTGGTAATTTTGAGAATCTGGGTAGTGATAATGGGCGAAAATGGGCGTGGTGTGTAATTTTCGTCCGACTCTATAACTCTAAACCGTCCCGCTTCGCCTTTACAATTGACAATAAATCGGACTCTTATCCAACCAGACTCCAACACTTTTACGGGCTTGTATTTTTTATAAAATGTGTTTTCTATGGCTGTTTTTTCGCCTTCATACTGTAGTCCTAGCGTAGGGTTAAAATACTGAATGCTGCTGTTTTCGTCATTGCAGAGATGCGATTTTTTGCCGTCTAGCTTGGCATCATGAGCTATGTCGTCCACCCACCGCAAGTAGTTATTTTCCACACACTGCCCCTGCACTGAGTGCGGCAAGCATAGGCATGAAAAGCTCAATAAAGCCATCAGGTATACTAATTTTTGCATTTTATGAAGAGTTTTATACAAAAAAGGATTGTCGTAAATGCATTTGGGGTTTCATGCTATAGCCCTAGAACGCAGCTCTTTACTCATAGTTTTTGTTTTAACAAAAAATAACGTTCAGGGATTCCTAATCAATCAGGGAGAAGGGCTATAATTGAGAGTAGCGACTTTCCGCCAAACGTCCAGCTTTTTGAGCTGGCAAGACTCCTGCCAAAGTGGTAATAGTCAGCACAGTGAGTCCCACATAAATAAAATCTATAAACTTCATTTCTACAGGGTAGGCCTCCTGTACAGCAGAAGCCACGCCCATACTCACCCAGCCATACTCTTGTTGGGCATAAACCAAACCAAAGCCCAGTAAGTAGCCCAAGAAAACCCCAAAACTACCCACCAAAAAGCTTTCCCACCAAAAAATTTGTTTTATCGTTTTTGCGGGACTACCCATAGCACTCAGCATGGCTATATCGCGTTTTTTTTCAATTACCAACATGGAAAGCGAAAAAAAGATATTGAAAGATGCCACCACCATGACGAAAGCCAGAGCAATGTATGCAAAAAGCCGTTCTATTCGGAATGCACGCAACACAGATTCTTGCTGCTCTATGGCAGTTTCTACTACAAATTTTTTACCTAGCTTTTCTTGAAGTATTTTCTTAACCTTATCAGGCTCTATCTGCTCAGCTAGAGCTAGCTCTAACTGAGTAACAGCATCTGGCTCATATTGAGTTAGTTCACGCACAAAATCAAGAGGTACTAACACCGTATTCATATCAAATTGCTGCTCCACACTCACCACTCCAATAGGAATGATAGAGGACTGCCTAAAGGCTTTGCTAGGATCTAAGGTTTGCTTTGTCCCCCGTTTAGGATACCAAAATATGAGAGGGTAAGCCGGCTCAGCCAGTGGAGCATTGAGATTGAGCATAACTCCTGCGCCCAAAATAGCATAGTAGAGGCCATTTTTAGGGTCGTTCAAAGTGAGCTCTCCTCTCAAAAGATGTGGCTTGAGATTGTATTGTTTGTCATAGTTATCTTCTACACCTTTCATGCGCACAGCCAAGTTGGTTTCATTGAAGCGTACCAAAGCATTGTCTTCTATGGCTTCTGTAATGTGTAAAACACCCTCAGTTTGTTTGATTACATTCTTTAGGGCAGGCTCTGCCTTAAAGGTTTTGCTATTTGCAGACGACACCTTTAGGGCTGGGTTATGGGCTGCATGTAGCTTAATGGTGAGCATTTGCATGCCATTAAAAACCGATAACACCACAAGCATAGCCGCCGTACCCACACACACGCCCAGCATAGAAAGCATGGTTAGAATGTGTATGAAGTTACGCTTTTCTTTTGCAAAAAAATAACGCCACGCTATTCTGAAAGACATTTCTGAGTGTTGAAAAAAGGTGTTTTCATAGACTTGACGACCATGCTGGCAAACGAAGTCTCAAAATTAGCTTTAAAATTCTGCAAACCAAAAAAACCTTTGCTCAACGGAATGAATTTAGCTTTTAGGCAAAAACGCCAAATGATCAAGAGATATCTGAAAAATTAAGCGTTATAAATTTGGTTTTATCTAACCTATGGATAATTTTGCACCTAGCAAAACAAAATGCTGCAATATGAATACCGAGATAGTTGTTGTGTTGCAAGAGACGCTCTGATATAGAATGATACAAAAAAATAGATAAAATGATGCTTGTTAGCAGTTCTCTTACAGCTTACCCAAATTTAAGAAATAGCTGTTGCTTCTTTTTTTGTTTTGCTACTCAGACTGGCACATTGGTCTGAGATTTAAACCATGTTTTATAACCCCAAAACTTAAAAAGTAGATCGAAAGAAGATGTTTAACTCGATGACAAGTACAGGTAACAAACTCACTAGAATAGGAGTATTTTACGATGGCAATTATTTCTTGAAAGTCAGCAACTATTATAATTATGAACATCCGCGTCGTACACGCATCAGCATTGAAGGGCTGCACGAATTTGTACGTAAGCAAGTGGCCAAAGAGGAAAATGTAGATATCAGGCTCTGCCACATCGTGGACGCGCACTACTTTAGAGGTCGTCTAAACGCGTATGAAGCCTATCAAAAAAGTAAGCTTTATACTGATCGTATTTTTGACGATATTCTGATGAACGAGAATATTATTACACATTATTTGCCTTTGCGTTCCCGAAACGGTAAAAAAGAAGAAAAAGGTATTGACGTTTCGCTTGCTCTGGAAGCCTATGAACTCACACTCTACAAACGCTTCAGTGTCGTAGTGCTTATTGCCTGCGATGGCGACTACGTCCCTCTTATCAGAAAACTCAATACACTTGGCACAAGAGTGATGCTCTTGAGCTGGGATTTTAAGTATACAGACGAGCGTGATCAAGAACGCGAAACTCGCACTTCGCAAGAGCTACTAGAGGCCGTCACTTATCCTCTGGCTATGCATGAGTTGATAGACAACCGAATAGCCAAAAATGACCCGCTAATCAACAGTTTATTTGTGTCGCAAGATGCTATGCAGACTTACTCTAAGCAATTTGCCAATGTGGCCAATAACCACATTACCCCATCACCAGGCACAGTCAAAGTCAGCACTATCAAAAGTTTACGGAATGGGTATGGTTTTGTATCTGTACCTCCCAACAACCTCTATTTCAGCTATGAAGATGTGATAGATTCTGACTTTAATGATTTACAAGAGGGTGATTATGTAGAGTATGTGATGGGCAAAAACATACGCGGGGATTGCGCCAACAATGTCCGAAAGGTAGGCACAGTGGACAATCCACCACAGAGCGTGATAAAATCATATTAAGTGTCTTTGTTTGCTTGTAAAAGCTCGTTTATTTTTTGTGTTTTTGAGTAATTTTTAAGATTCATAACACAACGCATTCCCAATTTTGACAAGCGTTTACTGAAAAAAGCGCACTTGAATTTATATAAAACCTAGTTAAAAGACAATGCAGCATTCGTCTTCCGTGCAGTGGCGGTACAAAAAAATACCTGATGCTTCCCGTATTGAGGAGCTTTCTGCCGCGCTCAACACGGGTCGCGTTACATCTGCTTTGTTGTTACAGCGTGGCATAGATAGCTTTGAGGCTGCCAAATCTTTTTTTACGCCCTCTAAAGCACATTTGCTCAGTCCTTGGTTGCTTAAGGACATGCCAATTGCCATAAACCGCATAGAAGAGGCTCTTATCAAAAAACAAAAAATAGTCATTATTGGTGATTATGATGTAGATGGTACCACTTCTACAGCCTTTGTATACGGTGTTCTCAAAGACTTGGGTGCGCAAGTCATGGCCTATCAACCCCAACGTCTCACTGAAGGTTATGGTATTTCGCTCAAAGCCATTCAGGAGGCACACCAGCAGCAAACTAGTCTGATTATTTCCTTAGATTGCGGTATGAGTGCGGCAGATATGGTACAGGAAGCGAAGCGTCTGGGTATGGACTTTATTGTGGTGGATCACCATTTGCCCAGTGCCACAGCTCTACCTCAAGCTATTATCATTAATCCAAAGCAAGCAGACTGCCCCTACCCTTTTAAAGAACTTAGCGGCTGCGGTCTGGCCTTCAAGCTCATGCAGGCACTTAGCGAGCAGATGGGGCTTGATAGTTTTTTGATAGAAGATAGGCTCGATTTGGTGGCTTTAAGCATTGCCGCCGACATTGTTTCCCTGACTGGCGAAAATAGAACACTTTGTGCTTTGGGCTTAGAAAAACTAGCTCAAAGACCTAATTTGGGTATTAAAAGCCTAATGAAATCGGCTGGACAAGGCAAAGCCATTGCTGTCAGCGACTTGGTATTCAAGGTGTCTCCTCTCATCAACGCACCAGGACGCATGGGTAGTGCATCTGTAGCTCTCCATTTGCTGCTGGCCAAGTCTACCGAAGAAGCCGAAGCCTATGCTCAGCGTATTTTTACTATAAACCAACTCAGAAGAAACACAGAGAGAAACGTTTGTGAAGAAGCTTTTACACAAGCCCAAACGCTCTTTGCCCACAGTCCAGCATTGGTTCTTTTTGACAAAAGTTGGCACAAAGGCGTACTTGGTATTGCTGCCTCACGCTGCGTAGACAGATTCCGTAAGCCTACCATTGTGCTGAGCGGCGAGGGCGAAACAGTGGTAGGAAGTGGTAGAACTTTGGCCAATTTGCCACTCTATGATTCTATCAAAACTTGCAGCAACTATCTGAGAGGCTTTGGAGGTCATGCCTTTGCTGCTGGTGTACAGCTACGCGAACACGATGTGGAAGCGTTTAGAGGCGCATTTATTGAGGCCATCAGACAAACTGAGGCTTTTCAAGACCTCGTTAAACCCTTTTTAGACATAGATTTGGCTGTTACAGCAGAAGAACTCAAGCCCAGAACTGTGGCCGTGATCAATCGCATGGGGCCTTTTGGGCCAGATTTGATGCGCCCTGTACTGTCTTGCGTGGTTCAAAAGCCTCTTGATGTGGCAGTTTTTAGAGGGCAGCATTTGTGGCTTAAGCTCAAGCTTGGCAACGATGTGTTTGAGGCTGTTGGGTTTCAGATGGCCAATATGGCGGGTATTGTTAGTCAGGGAGCTTTTGAAATGGCTTTCAGTATTTCCGAAAAAATCAATACCCAACTAGATCTAAAAGGTCTTAGACCATGCAATCCTTAAAGCTAAACATTGGATTATTCTTAAGTTTTTTCATGCCCATAATGGGTGCTGTATTCAGTATGTGGCTCGTCAATGTCTATGCAGACAATCTACTGGCAATGAATTATTTAGAGCTGCTCCTTTTGGCTATGATAACCACATTGGCCATTTCGGTAGGATTTGTCTCCAATACGTTTACTTCCTTATTAGGTTTTCTGCTTTTTGGCTGGCAGTTTGGACTGGTGATGTGGGTAATTTATGCACTGGTTCTGCTTATAGGTTATGAAATTGCTAAATATTGGCAACCTGTTGCAGCGGTGGAACGTTTGGCAAGCAAAAGAGCCTCTGTACAAAAGTTTGTGCAAGATTTTCCAAAAAAAGGTTTTTGGCTATTGTTTTGGGGGCGTTTAGTACCAGTATTGCCTTTTATGAGCACCAATCTTTTGTATCAGGGTTTGGGTGTAAGCCGTACATCTTTTTTAGGGAGCGGCATGTTAGCATTGCAGCCCCGTCTTTTGCTGATTTTTGGGGTTTGTAGCAGCATAAAAGGGCTTAAAGTCCTAGAATATGCCCGAAGCCAAACCGCCCCCTATTTATTGGCATTGGGTTTAACGGCCTTGCTTGGCGTGGCGTATCAAGTATGGAAGTTACAACGTTACGACTGAGTGGTACGGAGATGGATCATGGCAAAGACGGCGTAATTAAGAATATCCTGATAACCAGCCAAAACCCCTTCCGAAACTAAGGTTTTACCATCTTGAGCCTCTATGCTTTTGATTCGATAAAGCTTCATTAGAATGATATCAGTGATGCTTTCTACGCGCATATCGCGCCAAGCCTCGCCGTAGTCATGGTTTTTATTGAGCAACAAATCCGCAATTTTTTCCACTTCTTGGTCATAGAGTGCGAGCAGTTCGGCGGCAGGCATGTTCACGCGAGAGTCTGCGCTGAGCGTAGACTGAATAAGTGCCATTACTGCATAGTTGATAATACCAACAAACTCTTCTTGAATAGAATCTTGTATGCGCTGTTCTTTTTTTTCTTGTACGGTACGAATTCTTTTGGCCTTTATAAAAATTTGGTCTGTGATAGAAGGCAGCCTTAGGATACGCCACGAAGAGCCGTAATCCTGATTTTTTTTATCAAACAAGGTACGACACTCTCCCAGAATTTGCCAAAATTGCTCTGTTGTAGTGAGGAATGTTTGTGTCAAAGAACCCATGGTTAAAGTGGAGGATTAGAACTAGAGTGTTGTATTTTAGCTTTGATGAGAGCTTTGCGCTTGCTTTCAAAGTTACCTGTAGGAATAGACTCTATGAGTTTTTTAGTGTAGTCAGACTGCGGTTTGCTGTAGAGATCCTCCGAAAAAGCCTCTTCATCTATTTTGCCCTTATTCATCACAAATACCCTGCTGGCTATGAATTTAACCACCGCTAAGTCGTGAGAAATAAAGATATAGGTAAGGTCGTACTTTTGTTTGAGTTGATTGAGCAAGTTGAGCACTTGTGCCTGCACAGACACGTCTAAAGCAGAAACAGACTCGTCGCAGATGATAAATTTAGGTTTAATGCCCAAAGTTCGGGCTATACAAACGCGCTGCCTCTGCCCTCCTGAAAGCTGATGCGGATAGCGTTCGTAGTATTCTTCTGTCAAATTGACGTTATGGAGCAACTCTAGAGCCATGTTTCGCCGCTCTGTGTCTGATGCACCCACATCATGCACACGCATAGGCTCAAGAATAGATTCGCCTATTGTCATGCGAGGATTGAGCGAGGCATAAGGGTCTTGAAAAATGATCTGAACTTGGCGACGAAATGCCCTCAGCTCAGCACTTGTCATACTTAGCACATCTTTGCCTTCAAAAAGAATTTGACCACTCATTGGTGTGACTAGGCGCAAAACAGAACGCCCCAGCGTGGATTTACCACAGCCCGACTCGCCCACAAGCCCTACCGTTTCGCCTTTGTAGACTGTCAAACTCACATCGTCCACGGCTCGCACGTAAGATTTAACTTTTCCCCACAGGGATTTTTCTTGTGCAAAGTATGTTTTTAGATTTTTGATTTGCAGTATGGGTTCTCTTTTGAGAGATTGCTCATACTGTTCTCGGAGCTCATCTTCACTTTCGTAGTTAAACAATATCGCTTGTCCTACGGACTGAAACTTTTGCTTTTGGGTATCGCTGCCCATAAAGTCTGCCACTGTGGGGAGCACTTTGAGCTTGGCATCAAGGCGGGGTCTACAAGCCAACAAGCCTTTGGTGTAAGGATGTTGAGGATTCGTAAATACATCTTCTACAAAGCCTTGCTCCACAATTTGGCCTTTCCACATCACCAAGACGCGGTCTGCTACCTCAGCTATCACATTGAGATCATGGGAGATAAACATCACCGACATATTGGAAAGTGCCTTCAGTTCATTGATAGTTTCCAAAATACTGGCCTGTACTGTAACGTCCAGCGCGGTGGTAGGTTCGTCGGCAATAAGCAGAGAAGGATTGCAAACCAAAGACATCGCAATCATAACGCGCTGTTTTTGACCACCCGAGATTTCGTGAGGATAGGCGTTAAAAATACGCTCGGGGCTAGGCAAATGAACCGTGTTGAACATGGCCATTGTAATTTCTTTGGCCTTGTCGTATGTCATTTTTGAGAACTTAGTATCATTGCTCGTCTTTTCGTGCTTGAGAATGGTCTCCACAACCTGTGCGCCACAAGTATAAACAGGATTGAGGCTAGTCATTGGCTCTTGAAAAATCATGGAAATTTCTTTTCCTCTAATTTCTCTGATATCCTTGCGCGGCAGATTCAATAGATTTACTTTACCTTCTGGGTGTTCAGCATTGCTGTAAAGCGCACTCTGAAACCAAATTTCTCCGCTTGCAATGCGTCCTGGTGGCGTTTGAATGAGCTGCATGAGCGAAAGCGAAGATACTGTCTTGCCCGACCCTGACTCTCCCACAATACCCAGTGTTTCGCCTTGCTTAACTTCAAAACTAACGCTATCTACGGCTTTTGTGACTTTTCTTGAGTTACTGAACTCAACTGTCAAATTTTTGACTTCAAGTATGTTGGGTGCATTTTTATTGTACATAGAACAGTCGTCTATTTACTCGATGATAAGTGTGGGGAGAGTGTCGGACAGCACGCGTCTGTCTGAAAGCTGTAGTCTGAGAATAAAGCGTTGCCTAGCTTGTTTTGGTTTATTTTCTAAAAAAATAACAAATCTATCTTCGATTTGTCCATTCTCTAAAGCAAAGCTACGGATAAATTCTGATAACTTCAAACTTTCTGAGCTTGGATTTTGGTATGATGCTCTAAAATTTTCGTTCAGCACTTTGCCAGGAGCCGAGTCATTGAGGGTATCTAAGCTCAAAACAGCTATGCTGTCTATTTTGGCATTGGGCATAATTTTGGGGCTGCCCTGCGCTCCAGGACTACTCTGCACCTCAATCAAACGAGCATGTAGCTTCACATCTAAATAAAAATCTTGAGGTAAGGACGGCAATGAGTTATCTTTAAGGCTGTTGTCAGAACGCAAGCGCGGAGTTACATCCAAAAAAGACCAATGATAAGCCTCTACATAAGAGCCACAAGCTGTCAAAAAACACCAACTAAAACAGAAGACAAGATTCCATAGAATGCTTTTTATGAGTCTAGTGGCTGTTTGGGAGTAGTGTATCATTTGTCAAATTCTTGTTAAATATCTGTTTGTTTGATTATACTCACGTTTTTATTAACCTTAACGTCTTATGATGGCGTTGAGTTCTGTTTCGTAGCTTTTAATGAGATTATCCATGAGCTTATCTATGACTTTGTCGTCCAATGTGCGCTCATCGTCCTGAAAAAGGTAGCTTACGGCATAGGATTTTTTCCCCTCCTCTATTCTCTCTCCTTCATAAACACTAAACACATTCACATCGCGAAGCAGCTTGCGGCCTAAACGCTGGGCAATCTGTTCCACTTGTTCAAAAGAAACTTGCTTGGGTAATACCAAAGACAAATCACGGCGAACAGACGGAAATTTAGAAAGCTCCTCAAAGCTAATTTTGGACGAGGCCAAGCCAAATAGCTTGTTTAGGTCTAAAACTGCATAAAACACATCTTGTTCTACATCAGCCAGTTTACAAACGCTTTTTTTCAGAAGCCCCATATTCACGACTGTTGCCAAATCTTTGTGAACTCTGACCAAAATTTGAGAGCCTACTTTATACAGCTCTGTGTTCTGAATTTTTTGCTGAGTTAGACCTTGTATATTCATTTTAAGCAAAATAGCCTGAACTACTTGCGCTAAATCGTAGTAGCTTACCGCTTGATTATTTTCCAACCAAGATTCAGCCCTTTGTTTACCAGTCATAAACAAGGACAATTCAAGCTTTTCGCTATAAGTTCCATCGCTTTGACGGCAATAGCTTGTACCAACTTCAAACATTTTTAGATTTGTCTCACGCCTTTTGATGTTGCGATCCAAGCTCTCTAGGCCAGAAAAAAGTAAGCTCTGACGCATCACATCCAGTTCTTCGCTCAAACGGTTTAAAATAACCACATCTTGAGCATCTGTACCGAGTGCTTTGGAATATTTGGAACTGGTCAGAGAGTTATTGTACATCTCGGCAAAGCCCATGCCAGCCAAAAGCTTACACAATTCAATGCGCAAATTGTGTGTACGTGTGGCGGGGGCAGTGAGAGAAATAAAGTTTGTGCTTAAATGAGGTGCGGTTTTAATGTTATTGAGACCAAATACCCGTAAGACCTCCTCAGTAATATCGGCAGGCGACTGCACATCTACTCTGTAGGGCGGTACACTCACTTTGAAGTACAGGTCTTGATCTTCTAAAACACTTATTTTCAAACGCTTGAGGATATCTAAAACTGTTGCTTTGGGTATTTCATAGCCTATCAAATCGTTCAAATATGCCCATTTTACCTCAAACTCAAAGTTAGCAATTGGATTAGGGTAAAGGTCTAAAGGTTCTGAGGGTATTTGCCCGCCTGCTACTTCTTGAATCAGTAAAGCGGCATATTTAAGTGCATAGAGACAGCTATTAGGGTCTGCCCCGCGTGAAAATCTAAATGAAGCGTCTGTGCGTAAAGCGTGCGTGTTGGTGCTACGGCGCACATACACAGGAGAAAAATACGCACTTTCAAGTAAAATGCTTGTCGTAGAGTCGCTCACGCCTGAATCTATGCCGCCCATAATACCCGCCATACAAAGCGGTGTGTTGTTCTGATCACAAATCATCAAGTCTTGCGCTTTGAGACTGCGCTCCTTATCGTCTAGTGTTCTAAACTTGGTATTTTCTGGCAAAGTTTTAACTACTAGATGCTGATTGGCTACTTTTTTGGCATCAAAAGCGTGTAGAGGTTGGCCAAAAGCGTGTAAAACATAGTTGGTAACGTCCACCACATTATTAATAGGCTTCAAACCTATAGCTCTCAAATAGTTTTGTAACCACTTGGGCGAGTCGGTTATTTTTACGTTCTCTATGAGCAAGCAAGTGTAACGCGGACACATCTCCGCATTTTCTACAGTAGCTTTAAAAGAATGGGGTTGTTGCAAGGTTTTGAAAGCACTCAAATCAGGCTTATGAAGGCTTTTTTGAAGGGCTGCGTGTAAATCTCGCGCCACCCCATAATGCGAAGCAGCATCTACGCGATTTGGCGTGAGACCTATCTCTAGAATTGTATCATCGAACACTTCAAAATACTGAGCGGCAGGACTACCATTTGGTAAACTGGTGTTAAGTACCATGATTCCGTCGTGCTGAGCCGAAAGTCCTATTTCATCCTCGGCACAAAGCATACCTTCCGAAGTTTCGCCTCTTATTTTGCCTTTCTTGATTTGTATTGGCTCGCCCTCTAGCGGAAATAGCTCTGCGCCGACTGTAGCCACCACTACCTTCTGGCCTATTGCTACATTGGGTGCACCACAAACAATAGCCAGAGGCGTGCCCGTACCAATATCTACCTGGGTTAGTTTCAAACGGTCTGCGTTAGGATGCTGGGAGCAGCTCAGTACCTCGCCTATAACCAAGCCCTTCAAGCCGCCTTTGATGTCTTGAAAAATAGAAGAGTCTTCTACTTCAAGTCCAAGCTCAATGAGCTTATTTTTAAGACTTTCTGTATCTAAATCTATAGCTATGTATTGCTTGAGCCAGTTCAGTGAGAGTTTCATAAGCTTGTGTATCATGCTTGGGCAGCAAGCCCTATAAAATTTGTATTCAATATTTGCGGCAAAATTACGCTTTTTTTATGAACCCCAAAAACATTTGAAGCGGTCTTCGCAAAGTTAGCTTGTTTTAAAAAGAGCAGTATATTCGTTATTCTTTCACCTCGCCCACATTCAGCGTAGAGTCTACACGAATTTTCACATTCAGGTTTAGGCCGTCGCAAAGGCAGTGATGCGCCCAGTGGCTACTGTCTTCCACCAACCACTGTTCAAAAAGATAAGGTCTAGCTTTAGGCAAAGGAGCTACTCGCACGGTGTGGCCTCTTTCGTAAGGGTATGGATTTTGAACAGTGGGAGTTTGTCTGTATTCTGCCACAAGCTTAGCCAAAAGCCGATCTTGTGCTTGTTTGTAAGCTTGTACCGTAGGAAAAGCCACTGACAAACGCCAAGTAATTTGTATAAGCAGCAGAATACTAGCACTGTAAGCCAGCCACTCATGCCATTTTTGTCCCCAAATTTGAAACAGAATAAAACCCAACCACACCCCAAAACCCAGAAAAATTGCAAAAGATAACACCAGCGCACGATGAGGGCCTATGTTTTGTAAAGCATACACAGTGGGCACAATAGTACTTGTCAAAAGCACTAGCATAGCACAAGGAATCCAAAAGATAAGCTGTTTAGATACTAGCTTGTGCTTATCTAACAAGCTACAGGCCATTGCGCTCATCAGAACAATAAAAGAAGCTAAGAGAAAAACTTCGGGTAGAGGTCTAGCTAAAAAGCTATAAACAAACAATTTGAGGCTAGCCAATAGAGTTTGAATAAATTCAATTAGGCTGGTAGCGGCTTTAAACTGCTCTCGTCTGATGGCTGTACCGGGCGCGAACAGCATGGTGAGCAGGCCCAAGAGCGCACTAGTCCACAAAATAAAGGCAGCTTTTAGCGGTCTTCCGTTAAGCGCATGCCACCCTTGCGGCCACGTGCGCGTATACGTAAGCACACAACCGAGCGCACCCCAGAGGACAAGATTTAGACCAAAAGCTTCGCTAGAACAAGCCGCACAAAATGCCATGAAACAGCCCCCAAATATCCAAAAAACGCTGTATGGGTGGTTTTGACTTCGCTTCAAAGCTGCTAAAGCCCAACACAGAAAGCCCATACCACCAAAATACATAGCAGAGACATTGAGTCTAAGCAAGGTATGAAACTCAAAAAATAAAACCAGAACTCCCTGTACGAAAAAAGCAGCTAAAAGTGCCTTGGAAATAGTCAGATGGTCTTTAAGCTGAGATAGTCTGTAGAATACGGCCACAAAACCAGTGATAAAAAACAAGCAGACAAAGGCAATATAACCCCAAATAGAACCTGTTAAGTCGTAAAGAATGAGCGTTAGCTGAATGAGCAAATAGGCCGACAAACGCCCCTGCCATTGTGTAAACCACCATTTGATGCTACCCAAGAACCCCTCATTTTCTAGAATATCTAAAAAACAAAAGTCTTCGTTAGTGATGGGCGCGAAATAGCCCAAAAACATCAAGAATATAAAAAAAAACAGGTTCAAAAGTCCCAAGAGCCAGACTCTGTGTTGCTTAAAATCTAGCATTTTTAAAGACATTTGAATGCTTAGTGCATGACTATGGCCAATATTTGATTTAAGCCAATCACAATTTGTGCATACTCTCGGTTGCGGAGAAAAACGGTGGTTTCGGTGAGTTGATACACCACACCTGCCAAAACATGGCCATTCAAATAAATGCCCACACTTTTCTTTTCGTGAAGGCTCTGTTTGAGAATTATTTCAAAATGAGGGTTGTGCATAGCAAACGTAATAAAGAAAGTGACAAAATTTATTTGAGACCAATACTTTGTTTATAGCGGCGCATGAGTTGGTTGGTAAACATAAACTTTTGTAGCTCGGCAGACTCTGACTCTATGATGTTGTGGTTATTGCCCTCCCAAACCTTGTAGCCTTGATGTAAAAACATAATATTTTCACCTATTTCCATCACAGAGTTCATATCGTGTGATACCACTACGGTTGTGGTATTGAACTCCTTCGTGAGATCATAAATCAGATTGTCAATGAGTGTAGAGGTTTGAGGATCCAAACCAGAGTTTGGCTCGTCACAAAACAAATACTTGGAGTTCATCACAATCGCTCGCGCTATACCTACACGTTTTTTCATACCGCCACTCACTTCTGAAGGCATTTTTTGGGCAGAGGCTTCTAACCCTACCCGCTTGAGACAGAAATTAACACGGTCTTGTTTTTCACTGAGACTCATTTTGGTTTGCATGTCCAGCGGAAACTGTACATTCTGCGCCACTGTCATGGAGTCGAAGAGCGCACCACCTTGAAATAGCATACCAATTTCGGTACGAATCTCTTTTTGTATATTGGTCTGAGAGTTCCAAAAGTTGCGTTTATCAAACAGAATATCGCCTTCATCTGGCTTTACCAAGCCCACAATGCACTTGAGTAAAACGCTTTTGCCTGTGCCGCTTGCGCCAATAATCATGTTACACTTGCCAGTTTCAAATACACCGCTCACACCCGCCAAAATGGTTCGGTCACCAAAGGATTTTTTTACGTTTTGAACTTCTATCATGGTTTTGAGAGTGTTTAGCAGATTTTTCTTTTGATTCGTCTAGGCAAGAAACAAAAAATTTAGGCATTTTTTAGTTTTCTAAGTTCTTCAAAAAGCTGTTTCTCTTTTTCCGACAAAGGAAAAGGCAACAGGGCTTGAATTTGCAGATACAAATCTCCAATTTTTTGAGGATTGTCATAGTTGGGCAAGCCCTTACCATTGAGACGCAAGCTTTTGCCGCACTGGGTTTGAGGCGCAATATTGAGGGAAAATACATCATCAAAACGTTTAAACTCCACCTTTCCACCAAAAACAAGGGTATACAGGTCTACTTTTAGGTCTGCATAAAGATGATCGCCTTTTCTCTTCAAAACGGGGTGTTCGTCAACTCTAATTTTGAGTAAAAACTTTTCACCCTGAGGCCCCGTGCCTGTCAGCTCATGTCCATGCGCAACACCTGGTTTTACTCTAATGCGTATAGAGTTTTGTCCTGATTGAATGAGCCTTTGTGCACCGTTAGCCACTTCGTCTAGGCTGAGCGACACCTCTACCTCTCGGGGTTTGTTGGCAAAAGACGCATTGCTGCCACCCCCAAAACGATTGACAAGATTATTAAAGAAATCTGAAAAGCCCTCACCAAAAATATCTTTGAAGTTCCCACTAAAGCCCTCAAAAGGGTTTTGTGTATAGCTCTGTTCGCCAAACTGAGAAAACCTATTGCCTAAAAGATCATACTGAGCACGTTTTTGAGGGTCTGAGAGCAAATCATAAGCCTCGTTGATATCCTTAAATCGTCTTTCTGCCACAGTGTCGTTCGGAAACTTGTCGGGGTGGTACTTTTTGGCCAGTTCGCGATAGGCTTTCTTGATATCTTCGGCAGTTGCACTTTTGTTTACGCCCAAAATTTTGTAATAATCTTTGTAATTCATTCTATAAAACGCCTAAATGCTATCTTTGTACAACTTTGTTTTTACCTAACGCTTTTTATACACATTTGGTTACGCAGCCACTTGCAAAGGTAAAAAAGTATTTCTTCTTTACTCTCCAAACAGCCCTAAATTTTGACGTAAATTTATTTCTGGTGTTTATCGCTAAAAGATTCTAATTTTTGATAAAAAGAAACGTCTTATTTTCTTACAAAAACACTAATATTTTGGGCAGCAAAACATTTAGCCACAACTCTTTTATTATTCCAATGACCAGATATGTGATCTTGTGATTTGGCTTAGGTTCTTATCTTTTTAGATAACATAAAAGCCAAGTAATATTTACCAGAAATAGTTATGGATTAATTGTAAAGTTTACAAAAATCTAGCATTTTTTTTGTTGTATATTGCGAAGCCTTGCTTCAACTATATAGGACAACTATGAAAGCTCTTTGTATTATTACCTTCCTTTTTCTAGGTATCACTTTGCACACACACGCCCAAAGCTTTGATAGCCTAGCTTGGCAAAAACACTTTAAAACAGCTGACTCCCTCATGCAAAAGCGTGCTTTTGCCGCTTCTTTGCCCTATTATGAAAAAGCACTCAAGACCAGCTCATCCAATACTGAAGCATTTTTGACCACACGCAACGGGCTAGGAAGAGCCATGAGCTTCTTAAAACCTCGAGCAGAATCAGAAAAATACTTACTTGAAAATGTGCAACTCTGTCAAAAAAAAGGTGAACAAAGCAGCTTTTATAGCACAGCACTGCATAATCTTGGCACATTCTACCTCCCAGTGGGTGTAGGCAACTTGCCCGAAATGAGCGAAAAATACCTCAAAGAAGCTGCAACTCTCCGCAAACAAAATCTGGGCGAAAAACATCTTGACTATGCCAACACGCTCAATAGCTTGGCTATTCTCTACCGAAGTCTAGGCAAATATAGCCTTTCTGAGCAAATGTATAGGGAAAGTGCTGATATTCGCAAAACCGCGCTTGGGCCAAACCATCCTGAATATCTCATCACACTCAACAACTGGGCTGTACTTAATGTAGATATGCGCAATTATGACTTAGCAGAAGATTTGTATATCAAGGTTTTAGCTGCGAGAGAAAAAGTGCTCGGCCCCAAACACCCTGACTATGCCGCCTCCCTCAACAATTTGGCTGTACTTTATAATCTGTCCAAAAAACACAGCTTAGCAATAGAGACCTACCAAAAAAGCAGTCTTGTCAGCAAAGAAGCTTTTGGCGAAAAACGGCCTGAATATGCGTCAGTTCTGAACAATTTAGCTCTTTTGTACTATGAATTGGGCCGTTACCATGCCGCTGAAGAACTGCTAAAACAAGCCTTAAAAATACGGAAAGAGGCTTTAGGCTCTAAACACCCTGACTATGCCGCTTCACTCAACAACTTAGCTCTTTTACGCCGCGAAACAGGGCATTACAAAGAGGCTTTGGCTTTAAGTAAGGAAAGTCTTGGTATTTATGAGGCTATTTTTGGTAAAAAACACGCCAGCTACGCCCAAGTACTCAATACCATGGCCGCTATGTACGGGCTTGCCAATCAATCGGATAGCAGCTGGGTAATGCATCAAGCTGCCAAAGACTGGGCTTTAATGCAAGTTTTGGTGCAATTTCCTGCCCTTACAGAAGCGCAAAAAGAAAGTTTTTATTTTTTGAAGCTCAAGAAGTATCTACGCGACTACAACACTTATGCCTTTTCACAAAATCCTAAGTTGTACAGCGGCTTCCTTTATGATTTTCAGCTATCTACCAAGGCTTTGCTTATGCAGTCTGCTCAAAAAAGCCGAAAACGTATTTTGGCGAGTGGCGACTCTACCTTGGTAGCGCAATACGGTAAATGGTTAGATATTAAATATCAAACTATCAGAGCTTTAGAGCTGGGTAATGAAGAGCGAAAAAAGCGCAATATCCACCTAGACTCCCTTCTTGAGACTACAGAAATATTAGAAAAACAACTTATACAAAAGTCTCAAGCCTTTGAGAAGCTTACAGAACATAAAACAGTGCGTTGGCAAGATGTGCAAGCCAAACTTAAAACAGGACAGGCCGCAGTAGAAATGGTTCGCTTCAAAAAATTTGGTGTAGTCAAGACCGTTCAGGATACTTCAGGCGGGCGCAGCGCAGAATATCCCTTTTATGCCTATACAGACAGTGTTTTTTATGCTGCTTTGATAATCAAGAAGAATTCTAGCCAGCCTGAAGTGGTGCTTTTAAATAATGGTAAAGAGCTTGAGGACAAATATCTTAAATACTATCAAAACTCCATTGAAAACGAGCTAGCGGATGAAAACAGCTATCGTGAGTTTTGGCAACCTATTGCAGAAGCTCTAGGTAACACTAAAAAGATTTTCTTCTCACCAGATGGTGTATATGCTCAGCTGAGCTTGAATGTGCTACAAAACCCCAAAACTAAAAAATATATCTTTGAAGAGCTTGAGGTCCACACTGTAACCAACACCAAAGATCTTTTGGGATTTGGCAAACAAAGCAATCCCAACAAAACAGCCAGCTTATTGGGTTTTCCACTTTATGATCTCAATAAGGCAGACGCGCAAGGCTTAGCCTCCGTAAACAGGCGTGCACTTTCGGATGATGAGCGCGCACTTACAGCCAACTTTCAGTCTGTACAACTTCTGCCGGGTACTAAAACAGAGATAGAAACCATAGGTTCTACTCTCATTGCCAACAACTATGACCTTACTGTAAATATTTCAGAGCTTGCCAGCGAAGAAAACATCAAAAAAGTAAATAATCCAAAAATTCTGCACATTGCCACACATGGATTTTTTATAGATGAGCAAAATGAACAGACCAACCCTATGCTGCGTTCTGGACTTTTGTTAGCAGGCTGCACCAACTACGCACAGGCTAAGAACAAGCCAGATACCGAAGATGGCGTACTTACCGCTGCCGAAGCCATGAATTTGAATTTAGACCAAACAGACTTAGTCGTACTGTCGGCTTGTGAAACTGGTTTGGGAGCAAGTCAGGCTGGCGAGGGGGTTTATGGTCTGCAAAGGGCGTTTTGCATAGCAGGTGCAAAAACAGTCGTGATGTCAATGTGGAAAGTGGACGACGTTGTGACGCAAAAATTAATGACTTCTTTTTATGCTCATTATGCTCAGAGTGGACTGGTGCGCGAAGCATTCCGAAAGGCTCAAGATGAGGTACGTAAAAAATATCCGCAGCCTTATTATTGGGGTGCTTTTGTGATGACAGGAGAATAAAAAACTTTTCATCACCTGATGTTAAGTCCTAGTCCAAAATTTATCAGTCATAGCTAGTGCCCTGTTCCAGCTTTCTTCTTTTACTGGCCACTCCAAAGCTAACACCACAAACCCCGCAAAATCATGAAAATAATACGGGCAAAAATCTAAACCTGTTTTGCCCCATTCTGTTTCCTGACAAACCAAAATGCAGGGTAACAGAGAATACTGAGCAATAAAGGCTGACCAGTTCAGAGGCCAGTCAAAGCTCATAACATGCGCCAAACGCCTATGGGAAGGAAGTTTTTCCCAGCAATGGCTTTTGGTCAGAGCATCTAGGCTAACGCTAGGGCTTACAATCAATAAAATGGCAGCCTCTTGAAGAGAAACAAGCTTTAAATAGTCTTCGGCCTTACTTGTTATAGGTGAAACCTCTTCAAAAACACTCACTTTAATATCTTCTTGCAAAGAGAAAAGAGCCTTATTGTAAAAAAAAGGTAGGAAAGACCAATCTTCATCTTGGTTTATAATCAAGTTTGTTGGTGTTTTCTCTTGCATATTATCTTTTGTGCTTCATATCTTTCAATCTATCCCAAAGCGGTTTTTGTCCGCGCTGCACCAATTACAAAGATACGAAATGGCTCGACTCTAAACGTTGTGATTTAATAAAAGTTTACAAAAAACATATCGTAAGATGATAAAAAAGAGCCTCAGAAACCAAAAACTGCTTCTGAGGCTCTTTAACAAGAAAAGAGATGTCCTATTTCTTCACTTCCTCAAAGTCTACGTCGGTAACGTTTCCTTTATCATCCGCGCCGTTGGCTTGCTGCGAACCGTCTGTACCTGCACTGCTGGTGTTATCTGCTGAAGCATTTGCACCTGCATTTTTGTACATTTCTTCTGTAGCTCCTTGCCAAGCTGTGTTGAGAGCAGTCATAGCAGCATCTATAGCAGCAATATCCTTACTAGCATGAGCTTTTCGCAAATCCTCAAGACCATTAGAGATGGCGGTGCGGTGTGCGTCTGTCAGCTTATCACCATATTCTTTGAGCTGTTTTTCTGTATTAAAAATCAGGCTGTCTGCTTGATTGATCTTTTCTACCATTTCTTTGGCAGACTTGTCTGCATCAGCGTTAGCTTCAGCTTCGCGGCGCATTCTTTGAATTTCTGCCTCTGTAAGACCAGAAGAAGCTTCTATACGAATTTTTTGCTCGCGATTTGTAGCTAAATCCTTAGCCGATACATTCAAAATACCATTTGCATCTATGTCAAAGGCTACCTCAATCTGAGGTACACCTCTTGGTGCTGGCGGAATACCATCAAGGTGAAATTTGCCAATGCTTTTGTTGTCTTTGGCCATCGAGCGTTCACCTTGAAGAATATGAATTTCTACAGAGGGTTGGCTATCAGCCGCGGTAGAGAAAGTCTGAACTTTTCTGGTTGGAATGATGGTGTTAGACTCAATCATGCGTGTAAACACACCGCCCATAGTTTCAATACCCAAAGAAAGTGGCGTAACGTCCAAAAGAACAACGTCTTTAACCTCACCTGTGAGTACACCACCTTGTATAGCTGCACCTACAGCCACTACCTCATCAGGGTTTACACCCTTACTAGGTTTCTTACCAAAAAACTTTTCTACCTCCTCTTGAATACGAGGGATACGTGTAGAACCACCTACTAATATGACCTCATCTATCTCTTTTGCGGTAAGTCCAGCATCTTTTAAAGCTTTTGCACAAGGCTCGAACGTGCGGCGAACCAGCTCGTCAGAGATTTGCTCGAATTTAGCCCGCGTGAGCGTCTTAACCAAGTGTTTAGGAATACCGTTCACAGGCATAATATACGGGAGATTAATCTCTGTGGTGGTACCACTAGAGAGTTCAATCTTAGCTTTTTCAGCAGCGTCTTTGAGTCTCTGAAGAGCCATGGGGTCTTTGCGAAGGTCTATAGCTTCATCTGCCAAAAACTCAGCCGCAAGCCAGTCTATGATAACTTGGTCAAAATCATCGCCGCCCAAGTGGGTATCGCCGTTTGTTGATTTTACTTCAAAAACGCCATCACCAAGCTCTAGAACAGATATATCAAAAGTACCGCCACCAAGATCATAAACGGCAATCTTCATTTCTTTGCCCTTCTTATCAAGTCCGTAAGCAAGAGCTGCGGCTGTAGGCTCGTTGATTATACGGCGTACTTTAAGGCCTGCAATTTCACCAGCTTCCTTAGTTGCTTGTCTTTGTGCGTCGTTGAAGTAAGCAGGTACTGTAATAACTGCTTCTGTAACTGTTGTTCCGAGATAGTCTTCTGCTGTAGCCTTCATTTTCTGAAGAATAATGGCAGATATTTCTTGTGGAGTGTAGAGACGTTCATCTATACGCACACGGGGCGTATCGTTTTGACCACGTTCTACTTTGTAGGTCAGATATTGTCTTTCGCGCTCCACTTCAGAGTATTTGTTACCCATAAAACGCTTGATTGAGCTAATGGTTTTTTCAGGGTTGGTAATAGCCTGGCGTTTGGCTGGCGCACCCACTTTACGCTCGCCGTCCTTCAAAAAGCCTACAATAGAAGGCGTTGTACGCTGACCTTCACTATTTGGGATAACAACAGGTTCGTTGCCTTCCATTACAGACACGCAAGAGTTTGTGGTGCCTAAGTCAATACCAATTATTTTGCTCATAATGTCTTGTGACTATTTTATAAAAGTTTGCACTCGGGGCTGTTTAGATTCTGCGAGCACACATAGTTTTTTGCAAGGCTTGTGCCAAGCCGTCGTTTATGACAAAATGACACATTAAAATAGGCAAATGTGTTTTTCGGAAGATTTAAGTCTGACAAAAAATTACTTCCAAGCGCATTTACTGACATCTTGTGTGGCGGCTCAGACATGTGCATAGAGATATGTAACCTCGCTCTAAAAACAAAAGTTGAACCTATAGGCTAGGCTCAACTTTTGGGTAAACAGATTTAAAGATGTAGTTTTAAAGCATAGAACTTTGTTTACGTAAAACTATTGTTTTAGTGATACTTTTAGCGTTTTACAACCAACTTACGCGTGGCAACATTTTGATTATTTACGCTTATGGTATATAAGTAAACTCCTACTTTAAAGTTCTCTATTGGTAGAGTCACTGATTCATCAAACTGAGAAAGTTTCATTTCAGCAACCTTTGAACCAAGAACGGTAAAGAAAGTAATTTTTGCATCTTGCGCACTAGACGCAAGACGGTAATTGAAAGTAATTTGCTGTGATGCTGGATTTGGGAAAACGTTACTGATTTGTATCTGTGCGTTTTCGATAGCACCATCAGAAGCTACTTTCACAGGCTGTTGCGCCATAGCAGACTGCGTCCATGCTACGAGCACAAAAATCCACATGAAAAGTAAATGTTTAATGGTCATCTTGTAGTTGTTAAATAAGTCAATGAAAATTGTGAATTCCTAAGCTCCTAACGTGAAGGCATGAAGATTGTTTCAAATATAGATTCTTTTTTGACTAATCGCAATTTTTTTATGCTTTTTAACATTTTTTTCACTCTTGATTTAATCCAAGAAATGCAAAGAGGTTGGCAAAACATTTTACCAACCTCTTTGCTGTATCCTGTGTTAAAGAATTACTTTATGAATTCTTCTTGGCCTCTGGTGTACCAAAACGTTCAGGTTCGTACTCCTTTTCTTGCTCTACAAATATGGCCTCATAAGGCAAGTTTGATTCAAGAGTTTCTGAATACGGTACATTTTGAGGTATAAAATCTTCAGGAGCGTTAGGCTTGCTGTAGTCATACGGCCAGCGATACACGTGAGGAATTTCACCAGGCCAGTTGCCGTGCTGAGGAAAACGTGGTGTTGTCCATTCCAAGGTATTTGAACGCCATGGATTAGATGGTGCAGGACGGCCTTTGAAAATAGAGTAGAAGAAGTTAAATGCGAACAGCAGTTGAGCACCAAAAGCAATCATCGCAGATATTGAAATAAAGGCACTCACATCAGCAAATGCGTCAAGCGAGTCGAATTGAGTGAAAGAATAGTAACGGCGCGGATAACCTGCCATACCCATGTGGTGCATTGGGAAGAACACACAGTATACACCAACAAATGTAAGCCAAAAATGGATATACCCCATACGCTCATCCATCATACGTCCAAACATTTTAGGGAACCAGTGGTAAACACCAGCCATCATTCCAAGAAATGCTGAAGCACCCATCACTAAGTGAAAGTGAGCCACCACAAAGTAAGTGTCGTGAAGTTGAATATCAATTGCTGCACTAGCCAAGTGAATACCTGTCACACCACCGCCAACAAACAAGGATACAAGACCTATTGAAAACATCATTGCAGGAGTAAATACAATGTTACCCCGCCAGAGCGTAGTGACATAATTAAAGGCTTTAACCGCTGAAGGCACTGCAATGATGAGCGTCAAAAACATAAAGACTGTTCCCAAAAATGGGTTCATACCTGTCATGTACATGTGGTGCGCCCAAACAATAAAGGACAAGAAAGCAATACCTAAAATTGAACCTATCATAGCACGATAACCAAAAATTGGTTTACGCGAATTAGTAGCGATAATTTCTGAAGTAATGCCCAATGATGGCAAAATAATGATGTAAACCTCAGGGTGACCTAAGAACCAGAACAAGTGCTGGAATAATAACGCGCTGCCGCCCACGTGGTGAAGAGCTTGTCCGTTAATGTAGATTTCTGACAAGAAAAAGCTTGTGCCAAAGCTACGATCAAATACCAGTAATAGCGCAGCCGAGAAAAGAACAGGGAAAGACAAGACACCGATAACCGCTGTGATAAAGAACGCCCATATCGTTAAAGGCATTCTTGTAAACGTCATACCAGCTGTGCGAAGGTTAATAACAGTTGTTATATAGTTGATGCTACCCAAAAGGCTAGATACAATAAATACCGCCATACTCAACAGCCATAAAGTCATACCGCCCTTAGAGCCAGGTGCAGCTTCCTGCAATGCGCTGAGAGGCGGATAAACTACCCAACCACCACCAGCAGGTCCAGTCTCCAAAAATATTGATACAAACATCAATATCCCTGACACGAAGAAGAACCAGTAAGAAAGCATATTCAAAAAGCCAGAGGCCATATCGCGTGCACCTACCTGCAAAGGAATTAGGAAGTTACTGAATGTTCCACTCAAGCCCGCAGTTAAAACAAAGAATACCATGATGGTGCCGTGCATTGTGACAAGTGCAAGATAAAAATCCTTATCCATCTTACCATCTTTGTCTATCCATTCACCCAACAAAGGCTTAAGCCAAGTTAAATCAGCATCAGGAAAACCTAATTGAATTCTGAATAAAATTGAGAATAAACCACCTATAAAAGCCCATATCAAGCCTGTTATCAAAAACTGCTTAGCAATAGTCTTATGATCTTCACTGAAAATATACTTGGTTATGAAGGTCTCGTGGTGTTCGTGATGTTCGTGCTCATCATGGGCGTGAGCTGCACCATGCTGAACTGCTGTTTGTGTTGCTCCCATTTACGTGTTTGTTTAAATTTAGCTAAAGTTTTTATTTATTCAAGGCCAAGCCACCTACATTGATACCTTTTTTCTGCAAATACTCCTTGTTCTTGACAGCCCAAGGTTCTTGCTCTGCATACCATTTATCAAATTCGGCTTTTTCTAAAACAGATACTTTCATTTTCATAGCAAAGTGGCTATTTCCACAAACTTCGGTGCAAGTTAAAATGTAATCGAACTCCGCAGCATTTGGCCTGCCTTCTTTGCTCAATTGAGCGCGCATTTCCTCGGTTGTTTTAGTTGGCATAAACCAAAAAGAAGTAGGCATACCAGGCACCGCATCCATCTTCACACGAAAATGCGGCAAAAATACACTGTGTAATACGTCCCGTGAACGAATCTTTAAAAGTACATTCTGACCTTTTGGCAACTTCAATTCACTGGCAGTGAAATCATCAGCATTGGTTTTAAAGTCTTTTTTAAAATCCATGCCGATAGCATTATCGTCATCAATTTGTCTAAAATCATGACGACCCAGCTTACCGTCTTTGCCTGCATAACGTACCATCCAGTTGAATTGCTTACCAATAACTTCAATTTCGAGGCTACCTGTAGGAGCAGGTGCTGTAACACTACTCCAAACATTCCAGCCCATTAATACCAACACTGTGAGAACAATAGCCGGTACTACAGTCCAAACAATTTCTAATTTGTGGTTGTCAGCATAGAAATAGGCTTTACGATTATCTTTAAATCTGTAAATAAAGGGAAAGCTCAAAAGCAAAGCATTAACCAAAGCAAATGCTATGAAGACAACAATGGTGGTTATCCAAAACAAATTATCTATACTAGACCCGTGTGCAGAAGATGCTTCAGGCAGATAATGAATTTTGACAGCGTCAGAATACCAAAATATAGCGACCATGCCGACCACAAAGAAGATAATGAGAGATAATCCATTCACAGCAGCAGATTTCCCTGTGCGGCGCTCATAATTTTCGCCAGAAGTCTTAGATAAATTTACAAGCGCAAAAACTCTATAAATAAATCCTAAAAGTCCAACAAAGACGATTACGCCTAAAATTAAAATAACATAAAACATCATAGCTTTTTTCTTTTAAAAACTGTTTGTTGATGAATAAAGGTTTTTGTTTTTACCAGAACCATTGAAATTTTTTGTCAAATTTTAATGGTGATGATTAAGAGATTCTTTAATGAGTGGGTGATTCTTGGGTATCAAGGGCAATTTTGCCAGATTCATAGCAATCACATAAGCAAAGGATGCCGCAAAGATTAAGAAAATTCCTATTTCAAAGAATCCAAATCCGCCTTGGTCTTTGAGTGTACCAGGCATAATCATTTGATAGAAATCAAGCCAGTGTCCTATGATAACAGCTATACAAACAAGCTTCAAAATACGCATCTTGCGCTTTGCATCGCGGGTCATCAAACCGAAAAATGGGAATATAAAGTTAAATATCAAGTTGATGAAGATGAACTTAGCATACTTATCACTAGACAAACGATCTATAAAATAAACAGTTTCTTCAGAAATGTTTGCATAGTATATCAAAAGGAACTGGCTAAACCAAATGTAAGTCCAAAAAATGCTAAAGCCAAACACAAATTTACCTAAATCGTGTAAATGCGCTTCGTTGACAAACTTGAGATAACCTGCTTCTTTTAAATAAACCACAGTTAAAGTGATTGTAGCCAAACCGCCTACCCACCAGCTAGCAAAGTTGTACCAGCCAAACATAGTGCTAAACCAGTGCGTATCAATAGACATTACCCAGTCCCAAGCTGCCATGGAAGTAGAAAGACCAAAAAATACGATGAAACCAGCCGACATCTTTACGAGAGTAAAGAATTGCTTATTAGGCTTGCTCGGATCAAGATTGTACTCTTCTTTGTTAAACTGCTTCTGCATTAAGAATGTGAACAGTATCCAAACGCCCAAATAAATAACAGAACGCGTGATATAAAAAGGCATATTTAAGAAACCTGCCTTACCAGCTATGATAGCATCAAAGTTAGGACTGTTTTTGTCATAAAGCGAGCTGTCTGTCCAGTGAAAAATATCATGGTAAGATACCGCAAAAGTAATAACAAGCATCACCGCAGCAAAAGGCAAAAACTTAAAGATTGCTTCTGGTATACGACGCAAGCCAGCTGACCAGCCCGCCATAGCTACATATTGAATAGCTATAAAGAAAGCACCAATCAAAGACAGTCCTACAAAATATACACTGTTAATCCAAAAATTAACTTTCACACGCGTAACCCATGTCACTGCATGGGCATGTCCGCCGTGCTCAGTCCCAGCCGCGCCACCACTGTAAGCCAAGGCATCAGAAGCCATACCGTTCAAGCCATGTGCACCATGACTATCGTTACCGCCCATAATTAGCATAATCAGGCCGATAACTGCGAATACCAAACCTAAGATAAGAATGGTGAATATTTTCTTTTTTACAGCAGAAGAAAAGTCAAACTTTTCATCTAAATCAAAATGTTCTGCATGATGTGCCATTTTCTATACGAATTTTAGCTATTATGAATTTTATTTTAGTTTTCGCCTTTTTGAAGTTTTTGTACATATCTTACAATCTTCCAACGTTCTTCAGTGGTAACCAAAGATTTATGAGGCCACATAGTGTTTTTACCATGTGTAATCACGTGAAAGATATGGCCTTCATTTAAGGTGGCGTAACGTCCAGTAGAGTAATTAGGCACACCCTTGTAGACCTCACCCACTTTGCCATCACCCGCACCTGTCTCGCCATGGCAAGGGCTGCAATAAGAGATATAAAGCGTTTTACCTTGTGCTAATATTTGCTCATTATCAGGCAAAGGGTTTTTGAGAAGCCTAGCCGACATATCAATACTATCCTTGTGTATATTATCGTAAAATAACACGGTATCCTTCATTTCAAGGGTAGTATAATATTGACGAGCTACTGTTCCTGCCACGGGGCTTATCATATTCTGACGCACTTTTGCAGCAGGATTCATCCCGTAATCATTAATGGGCACAGCATTACTATAGTAATCGTGAATCCCTAAAAGCGCAGTTCTACTTTCAGTAATCTGAGAGAGAGGATCGTATGCAACGGTATGGTACATTTGTGGTGCATATTCAACACCAGGATAATTACCGTCCGCAGCGCAGCCAAACAATGTAAGGGACGTCAAGGCTGCTATGAAAATTTGCTTCAACATAATTGCTGTGAGCTTTTAAGTTTAGTTAGATGTTTTTAATGCGCGGTTAGAACTTGTAACGCCATTAGCAATAAGGTCTGCGAGGTAGCGAATAAATGATCCTTTATTCTCTTCATCCGTAAAATTGCGTTGCTTCACGCCAACGTGCTCCACACCGTTTGCATCGGTATGTCTTTCTACTCCTGATTCTAACAGAATAGAACGGATATCAGCTTCACTCAAAGTATTCTTTGCCAAGTCAATAGCCATGACATGTTTGTCATCTGTGCTGCGACGGTCAAAAATACGTGGCACTTTGTGAGGGTAAAGACTATTAGTTGCTAAAAAAGTGCCCACCATTCCAAACGCTGCAAAAAGTACAGTACATTCAAAAATTACAGGTATAAAGTTTGGAATAGCTATAAAAGACTTGCCGCCAATAATCATAGGCCAGTCTACGCCCATAATCAAACTTTGCATAGCGATAGCGCAAAGATTGCCTAGCGCGCCAAAACCAAAAGCTGCTCGTGGCATGAAAGAACGGTCGTAACCTAAAGCATGCTCAAGTCCGTGTATTGGGTATGGTGTAAATACTTCGTATATTTTAACACCTTTACCTCTAACGTGTTCTACAGCTTCTAAAAGTACGTCCTCATCGTTGTAGATACCGAGCAGATAGTGCTTATCTGTTTCTGCTGCGTGTTGATGTTGATTTGACATGAATTCTGAAGATATTTTAGTTGAAAAGGTGGATTAAATAACGTTGTTGGTGTCTTTGATGGTATCTCTGCGCTTGTAGACCTTCGCATCAGAATTTTTAAGTACTGATTTAACCTCAGCCATGTTGATGACAGGGAAATACTTAGCAAAAAGGAAGAAGAACGTAAAGAACACACCAAAAGAGAAAAAGTAACACATAATATCCCAGAGCGTAGGGGTGAAGTATCCCCAGCTTGATGGCAAATAGTCACGGTGCAATGAGGTTACAATAATTACAAAACGTTCAAACCACATACCAATATTTACCACAATTGAGAGTACGAAGGTCATCACTATGCTTGTTCTGATGCGTTTGAACCAGAAAAGTTGAGGTGATATTACGTTACAAGTCATCATAGCCCAATATGACCACCAGTATTGACCTGTTGCGCGATTAATAAAAGCATAGCTTTCGTATTCTACCTGCGAGTACCATGCAATAAAGAACTCAGTCGTATAAGCAATCCCTACAATAGATCCTGTAACAAGAATAATGATATTCATCATTTCTATGTGCTCAAGCGTAATGTAGTGCTCCAATCTGTACACCTTGCGAGTTACGAGCATCAGCGTGAGTACCATCGCGAAGCCTGAGAAAATCGCACCAGCCACGAAGTAAGGTGGGAAAATGGTTGTGTGCCAGCCAGGAATAACCGAAGTTGCAAAGTCCATAGATACAATGGTGTGAACCGACAATACTAGTGGCGTAGAAAGACCTGCCAAAATGAGAGACATGGCTTCGTAGTGCATCCATGTCTTGGCACCACCCACCCAGCCGAAGCTCAAAAGGCCATACGCAAAGCGTGGAAACCTGTTTACTGCACGGTCGCGGATTGTGGCAAAATCAGGCACAAGTCCCATATACCAGAATACCAAAGACACTGAAAAGTATGTAGAAATCGCAAATACGTCCCAAAGAAGTGGAGAGTTAAAATTCACCCACAAAGAACCAAAAGCGTTTGGCAAAGGAAATACCCAATACATACCTACCCAAATACGACCCATGTGCGTAAGTGGCCAAATAGCCGCACAAATTACGGCAAAAATCGTCATTGCCTCAGCCGCACGGTTGATAGACGTACGCCATTTTTGGCGGAAAAGCAAGAGAATGGCAGAAATGAGCGTACCTGCGTGGCCAATACCTACCCACCAAACGAAGTTAGTGATGTCCCAAGCCCATTGAACGGTTCTGTTCAAACCCCAACGACCTATACCAGTCCAGAGCATATCGCCCATAAACCAGCCGCCAGAGAAGAGTGCTACAAGCGACAAAGTGAAAAATATCCACCAAGAGCGCGTGGGACTTTCTTCTACTCTCTTTGAAATGTCCTCTGTAATATCGTGTATGGTTTTATTACCCGTTACTAGAGGCTCTCTGATATCTGTTACGATTTGCATTAACTTTCAGAGTTTTAAATGTATTACTTTTTTTTATATTAGATGAGCAAGTAAAGGTTAAATAATTAAGCTTTTTCTTGTTCTTTGTTACGAACTTTAGTTAAATACCACACGTTAGGACTCACACCAATCTCATGCAAGACATTGTAAGCGCGAAGCTCTAGCTCGCTTTCTAAGAGTTTAACAATGTTGCTTTCAGGATTATTTAAGTCGCCAAATGTAATCGCATCACTAGGACATGCAGATGCACAAGCTACCATTGCCTCACCATCCGCGATTTTACGCTTCTCGCGACGCGCACGCAATTTCACATCTTGTATTCTTTGAATACACAAAGAACACTTTTCCATCACCCCCCTTGAACGAACGGTAACATCAGGATTCAATACCATCTTTCCAAGAGGGTTATTGAGATGATAGTCAAACATTTCGTTGTTGGCATAGTTAAACCAGTTGAAGCGACGTACTTTATAAGGACAGTTATTGGCACAATATTTTGTACCAACACAACGGTTGTACGTCATTTGGTTGATTCCCTCACTGCTGTGTGTAGTTGCTACAACGGGACAAACCGTTTCACAAGGCGCATTGTTGCAATGCTGACACATCATAGGCTGAAACACCACTTCAGGGTTCTCGGAGGCGATTTCTAAACTGGCATGGTCACCAATAGTGCCTGCAGAGCTAAAGTAGCGGTCTATACGCATCCAATGCATTTCGCGGCGGCGTGCTACTTCATCTCTTCCTACTACAGGGACATTGTTTTCCAAGTGGCAAGCTACAATACAAGCCGAACAACCCGTACAGGTGTTCAAATCTATAACCATGCCCCAGTGGTGAATTGGATACATATGCTGATCGCCACGCTTAGGCGCATATTTGTGCTTCCAAAGCTTTTTTTCTTCCTCAGTAGGCACTTCAGGCAATGCGTGATGATCTTCACCATAAAGATCGCCATTAATATCCCACAAAGACAAATCAGTAGGCTTTTCTTTGCCACTATAGCTAGTGATCATTGGAGCATACTTTTTCTTTTT
Source organism: Cytophagales bacterium (assembly GCA_004293815.1). GTDB lineage: Bacteria > Bacteroidota > Bacteroidia > Cytophagales > Bernardetiaceae > RDZD01. The sequence goes on from RDZD01000021.1 coordinate 56,713, forward strand.
GAGGGCTTCACCATCTACGTAGTCTGATAATAAAGCTTCTTGTATAACGGTTTGTCTGCCCATAAACGTGCCATGCGTTTGGGTCTGCGCCATCTGGAAGGCATCAGCTAGTATACTGATACTCACTCCTTGCATAGAAGCCATTATAATAGAACCCTCTTGCACGGTTGCCATAGGGAACACGTTCGCACCACCCGCCTGAGCAGCTACCTTGCCAGCTTTTTCACGACCGTAGCCCACTGAAATAGAAAGAGTTTCAGCTGGGAGACCTGGCAGGATAGCTACAGGAAGCTTAATTGATTTTCCGTTGGCTTTTACTTCTGCCATGATGGTTTTACCTTCCACCATTTTAAGGTTCTGGCTCTTAGCCCAAGCTTGTGGTACACCTACAAAGTGACCCCAGCATATTTTGCTAATAGGCTCTGGCGTTTCTTGTATCCAAGGGTTATTAGCTTGTGAACCACTTCCTGCTACTGGCGATACAAACAAAGACAACTCCCAACCTTTGCTATCGGCTTTATAAGCCGCTTTTACTTTTTCGGCTGCCTCTGCTGCACTAGAAGAGGTGGGCTGTGCTTGCGACTCTGCAGGTGCTGCAGTTGTTGAGGCTGCCGCAGTTTCTGTAGAAGTACTCATTACGGCAACAGCTTTACCGCCCTCATGTATGGACTTGTAGCCCGACACATTATCGACATGGAAAAAGCCATTGTGCAAAGAGGTCTTCCAAAATACAGAAGCATTTGACTCAGAAGTCTGCAAAGAAGAAAGTGTCCCTGTCCAATAGTCTTGGATGTAGGTAAAATAATCTTTTGCACTATCCGACCATTTCAGGAGACTGTCTTGAAACTGGCGGGTGTTAAAAATTGGACGTATGGTTGGTTGACAAAGACTGAAAGAACCTTTATGCGGTTCCGCGTCGTTCCAAGACTCCAGAAAATGTCTATCAGGGCAATTGTATGTACAAAGCGAAGCGGTCTCATGCAGAATATCTGCTGAAGACACTGTTAGCTTGGCACTTTTGATAGATGCCGCTATTTCAGCACCTCTTGGATGGTTATAAACAGGATTACAGCCATAAAATAGCACCGCTGTGGCTTGGCCGCCTTTGAATGCGTCTATGAACTGCGTCATTTTAGTGTCGTTGCCTTGCTTCAAGAAAGAAGGTCTTGCAATATCCAAAGTGCTATTGTAGTTGCCGAGCATATTATTGATGTCCGCTACAAGCATTTGGACGTTCACATCATTGCTGCCGCATACCACAAGGCCATTACCTGCATTATCTGCTAGGTGTTTGGCAGCACGATCAATGGCTTTATCCAAATCTTTAATTCCAGAAAAACCAGCTGCGCTTCCACCTTTCAACGCTGCTACCTTATCGCGCAACAGACCCACAACAATACCCTCCTGTGAAGGACGGATTGGGTTACGATAATCAGCAGACGCGCCTGTTATAGAAAAAGATGATTCAAAATGGAAATGTCTAGACATCACCTTTTTGTCTTTGCCAATGCGACGTGTTTGTGAATATTGCTTGCTGTGCTCTACATCAGAAATCCAAGAGCCTAAAAAGTCGGCATTGATACTTACTATTGATTTAGCTTTGCTAAAATCATAACGCGGTACAGCAAATTTTCCAAACATTTTGTTATGCGCTTCAGCTAACCCGTATTGAGGCAAAGCATCATAACTTACATGTTGAGCTGTAGGATATTTGGCAATAAAATCAGAGATAACACGCTTAGTGGAAGGGCTTAGAATCGTTTCAGAAACGATGTAAATAGTTCCAGAAGAAGCTTCTGTCAAAAGCTGCTTAATTTCGGTATCAACTGTAATCCAATCTGTTTTTTGGCCGCCTTTAGTGGGGTATTGAGCCTTCTCACTGTCATAAAGTGAAAGTACCGAAGCACTAACACGAGAATTTATGCCACCTTTAGTAATGGGCGACATGGCATTTCCTTCAATGAAAATGGGACGGCCTTCGCGTGTTTTAACCAAAACTGAACAGTAATCGCTGCCATCCATAAATGTTGAGGCGTAATAGGTAGCGATACTAGGTTCGTAATTTTCGGGTTTGTTAAGTAAGGGTACTGCATGTTTGATTGGGGTTTCGCAGGCTGCCAATGAAACAGCTGCTACACCAAAGCCCATGGCTTTTAGAAAATCTCTACGGCTTGTACCTTCCTCTTGAGCGGAATCTGTGTTATCGCCGTAAGCATCTTTAATCGGGAGGTCTTCAGCAAATTCCTTTTCGTTGTTCTTAACGAACTCTGAATCGTTGCTGAGTTGTTCGAGTCCTTTCCAATATGTTTTGTTCTGCAATTTCATGAGAATCAAGTGCTAACTTTGTTTTGCTTGAGAGAAAGATAGATTAATAGTGACACTTGGCGCACTCTAAACCACCAATGTCTTCCACTTTGAGCGGCTTCTTGGCATTTTTAGCGTGTAATTTAACCATGTCTTCGTAGTAAGGATTGTCTTTTGTGTTCACCTCTGTTTCTCTGTGACAGGCTATACACCAACCCATGGTGAGAAGCGATGATTGTTGAACAATTTCCATCTCCTCAATATTACCGTGGCAACGCTGACATTCAATACCCGCAACAGTCACGTGCTGAGAGTGGTTGAAGTAAGCCAAATCTGGCAAGTTGTGAATTCTTACCCACTGTATTGGCTCATTTTTCTCGATGGCCGCATAAATTTTTTGAATTTCAGGCGAACCAGTTTTGATTTTATTGTGGCAGTTCATACAAAGGTTTGCAGCAGGTATGCCAGCTGACTTACCTCTAGCAGCCGTGCCATGGCAATATTTACAATCAATCTTATATTGACCTGCATGTAATTTATGTGAGAACGGTATAGGCTGATCAGGTGCATAACCTTGTTGGATACCCACAGTAAACAAACCTTCTACAACTGTTTTAGCTATTAAGGCAATAAATATCAAAGTACAAACACCCAAGAATGGACGGCTTTTGATTACTGCACCTATTTCAAATGGATTCTCATCCAAAAATTCTTTTTCCGCTTCATTGAAATTGCGATTTTGCTTCATGCTCAAAGAGAAGCTGCGTCCCAAAATGGCTAAAGCAAAGCCTGCTAAGAGAAGCAAAGTAGCCAAGATGCAGATAGTCAAAACAAGCAAGCCAGAAGAACCACCTGATTCTTCCGTAGTTGTTCCAGCACCTGCACCAGCCGCAACCGCTACAGCTGGGCCTTTTTTAGTTTCATCTTGTACATAAGACAAAATAGCCACAATTTGCTCATCTTTGAGAAAATCGTGGTTGGGCATGATTTGTTTATACTCATTATATAAAGCTACCGCGTAGGGGTCTCCACTTTTGATAACTTTCTCGGGATACTTGATAAAGTTAATGAGCCAAGGCACAGTACGACGTACAGAAACGTCCTTAAGAGCAGGACCCACCACTTTTTCGTGTACAGCGTGACACTGTTTACAGTTTGCGTCAAAAACTTCCTTACCAGAAGCTATAACAGCGGCATCAGCAGACAGTGCACCTGCTGGGGCAGCAGTGGCAGTAGCATCAGCGGGGGCGGCAGTAGCAGTATCTTTCGGGGCAGCGTCTTGAGCTAGAGCTTTGTGCGAAAAAAGTCCAGCTAGTCCTAAAGTAAAGACAACCAAAAATGTCCAAAAGAAAGACCCTCTGACTGACCGATAATTAAGCTGAAAGTTCATGTTAATCATATTAATGCTATTCTTTGAATGCTGCAAATGTAGAATACCTTTTTAATTACTCAAAATACAACACAAGCAAATTTGTTAAGATAGGTTAATTACTTTTTATAAAATTCTGATAATCAAATCTCAAGCTTCGTTCAAACAATGTAATTTAGAAGCATTCTAAATTAGTTCAAAAAACTTTAAAAGCAGTTTGCCTAGCCGTAAAATTACATTTCTCAAGTAACATTTTAAAAAGGATTAGCAATAATTTACATACAGTTGTGCAACTTTAACTTGATCTTTAGCGTTTCAGGAGTTTCTGTGCCCATCAAAGTAGTGTTCTTGTAAAAAAATATCAAAAAAAATAAAAAATAGTTCAGTTTTTACAAAAAAACTAAATTCTATACATCCCCTCTCAAAGCAGTTTATATTACAAAAATGGACTCTTCTAAAGTTATAGACAGACTAGTCTTATCTCAAAAATTACGCTAAAAAAGTCTGCTTAATTTTATCTGATTGCAGTTGAAGTCTATTGTTTTTCATGCTATATTTGCGAAAATATTGAGTCAATAACCCTGAGTTCTGCCAATGAACCACAAAACCTTTGTTGTAGACGTAGAAGAGTGTATTGCTACCAATCGTTTGGTAGAAGCCGTGAGCATGCTTGTAAGTTTTTTACGCAACCGTGATGTGAGCTTATACCAAGTGGCACTCACCCAACAGACTCGTTTAAACGAACTCATTGAAGCACGCACTATGCAAACAATAACCCCTGAAGAGTCTGAAAATGAGCGTGCAAGAATTCGAGGTGTACTCACTTATGTTGTAGAAAAAGTGGCAGAACTGCCACCAGCAGACAGCAAAGGGCAAGAATTTAAAGATGATAGGCAAAAACGTATTTTTTTCATAGAAAAAGAAGTCCTACACTTAAAGCAGCTGCTTGTTAAGCTCAAAGAACAGCGTACTTTGGTAGAAGAAAATCCTATCGCAGAAGAGCGTTATGACGAACAAATCATGGATTTTGAACGCTGGATAAAGGACTATGAGCAGGAATTGACCCAATTAAACCCTCAATAAAGCTTTTGTTTATGAACTTTTTGGATAAAATTTATGTGGCTGGCGCAAACGGCATGGTAGGTTCTGCTATTACTAGACGCTTGAAATTGCTTGGCTTTCAGAACCTTCTCACGCCTTCTTCTCGTGAGCTTAACTTACTGAATCAGAATGCTGTAGAAGACTTTTTTATAAACCACCAACCCCAATATGTGTTTTTGGCTGCTGCCAAAGTGGGGGGAATTTGGGCTAATAATACTCAAAGAGCAGACTTTATTTACCAGAACTTAATGATAGAAGCCAACGTCATACAAGCCGCTCATCAAAATAAGGTCAAAAAATTGCTTTTTCTAGGATCTTCTTGCATCTATCCCAAGTTGGCACCACAACCTCTTCGTGAAGATTCGCTTCTCACGGGCACGTTAGAGCCTACAAATGAACCTTACGCTATTGCTAAAATAGCTGGTATTAAGCTTTGTGAGGCTTATAGATCGCAGTACCAACAAAATTTTATTTCGGTCATGCCCACAAATTTGTACGGCCAGAAAGACAATTATGATTTGCACAACTCCCACGTACTACCAGCCCTTATTCGTAAATTTTATTTAGGTAAGTCTTTAGAAAACAATAATTTAGAGGCAATAGCGCGTGATTTGAGCCACTACCCTATTCAGTCTCAAAAACACGAGCAGCTTAGCAAAGAACAAATTTTAGATTTACTTAAACGTTTTGGTATCAAACAAGAAGGGGGAGACACTTTTATAGATATCTGGGGCACAGGCACACCGCTACGTGAATTTATGTATGCAGACGATTTAGCAGATGCCTGCGTATTTCTTATGCAAAATTATAACGAAGAGCAGTTTGTGAATATAGGAACAGGGCAGGAAATTTCTATCAAAGAACTGGCACTACTCGTTAAAGAAATCGTTGGTTTTAAAGGCGATGTTTGTTTTGACACAACCAAACCCGACGGAACACCACGCAAACTGCTAGATGTTAGTAAGCTTCATGGGCTGGGCTGGAAAGCGCAAATTTCGCTAGCTGATGGCATCAAAATGGCCTTTGAGCATTATCTCAATATTTAACAGAAACTTCGCATTGTAAACCCTTATCCATCAAACATTTTAAAAACCTTATACCTCACTTTGTCGTATACAGTGAAAATTTGTTTTGTAATTCAGCTTACAACATAAAAAAACACTAGATTAATATGGCGAATGGAGTACTGGTATTGAATGCTGACTTTAGGGCAATGACCGTATTTAGTGTTCCCAAGGCATTCTTACTCGTTTTTTTGGATAAAGCAGAAGTCATAGAAAAAACAGACAGCAGCTTTTTACGTACCATTTCACATACATACAGCACACCGTCGGTTATCCGCCTGCGCAAGTATGTGAATATGCCTTTTAAGGGCGTGATGTTGTCGCGACAAAATATTTTCAAGCGCGATAATCATCAATGTATGTATTGCGGCTCTCGCAAAGAACTGACTCTAGACCACGTCATTCCGCGTTCTAGGGGTGGCAATAGCGGCTGGCTTAATCTGGTAACCGCCTGCCATACTTGTAATTCTCGCAAAGGAAACCGCACGCCTGAAGAGGCAGGTCTCACCTTCAATCAAAAGCCTTACAAGCCGTCTTTTTTGATATTTTTACGAGATTATACCAAAAATGCAGATGCCAAATGGCTACCTTATTTGAATTAATTTGAACTCGCAGTTTTTAAATTGCGTAATTTGGTTATGACCTAAAAGTGGGGCTAGAACGAGCTGAGCTAAGTCTAGCCCCACTTTGTATAGTTATTGCAGCACCCTAAAGATTGCAACAAGCATGTTTTGTAGGCTAATAGCTCAAAAAATACTAAAGGAATACAAGAATTGCTTGGATATTAAAAGAATACTGTCGAGCTTTGCAGCCTAATTCTAAAAACTGGTTTAGTATTCGTCTTGTAATATGTCAATCGTCAATAAGATACGCAACCGTGCGGGCATCGCAGTTGGTGTAGTAGCCGTCGCAATGGGGCTTTTTATAGTGGGTTCAGACCTTATTAGCCCTTCTAATCTATTTTCTAGCGAACAGATGATAGGTGTACTGGATGGCACAGACATTTCTCGCAATCGTTTTGCCGAAGAGGTGGAAAAGTTCAAAGCTGAAATGAAAGTTATCAACAACGTAGACATTACCGAGCGTGAGGCTGTATTTGCACGCGGTCGCGCATGGGAGCGTCTCGTTCAGGAGGAAATCATGACCAAGGAATACGAAAAACTTGGTATTGAAGTTACTCAAGACGAGCTTGTTGATATGGTACAAGGCAATAACATTGTGCCTGAACTCGCCCCTATATTTACCAACAAAGCTACAGGCAAAGTAGACAGAAACAAAGCTATAGAATTTATACAAAACCTTCAGAAAGCTGCCCCTGAAGACAGAATGTCATTTTTAGCATTTGAGCAGACTCTCAAACCCCGCCGTTTGTTAGAGAAATATACCAACGTTTTGCGTCTGACCACTTTTGTAACAAATGCTGAAGCACGTCGCCGTTTTGAAGAACAGAATAATAAGTATACTTACAACTATATGTTCGTGAACTTTGCCACAATCAGCGACTCTGTTGTGAAAGTATCCGACTCAGAACTGCAAGCTTTTTATGATAAAAACAAATATCAGTATACCAACCGCGCCTCAGTATCGCTTGACTACTTGGTTTTTGATGTGAAGCCTTCCGCTTTAGACTCTAACGATCTTAAAAAGGAGCTGGCCAATTTGTCTACGGCATTTTCAAAAGCAGAAAACGATTCTTTCTTTGTCAATCAGAACTCTGACATTAACGCGGATTCCAAAATCAAAAAATTTGTGGTGTCGCGCCCACAGGAGCTTCCAGAATCTATCCGCATGATGAATACAGATAGTCTAAAAGTTGGTAGCGTGGTAGGCCCTTTTGCTGATGGAGACAATATGTTGCTTTATAAGTTTTTAGGCAAAAAACAAGATTCTGTTTATTCTATGCGCGCACGCCACATTTTAGTTAAAGTGGACGACTCTGACACAACAAAAAGCAAAGATATTCGCAAAGCTGAAGCTCGCAAGAAAGCACAAGATATTTTAGACCGCATCAAAAAAGGTGAATCATTTGCCAGCTTGGCTTCTATGTATGGCACAGACGGTACCCGCAATGTGGGTGGTGATTTGGGCTGGTTTAGCGAAAAAGCTATGGTTGCCCCCTTCGAGAAAGCCGTTATGAGTGCAAGTAGCCGCCAACTGCTGCCTAATCTAGTAGAAACAGATTTTGGATTCCACGTTGTAGAAGTTACTGAGCCTAAACAAAAAACTTTGTTTTCATATGCTTGTATCTCTCGCAAGTTTATGGCCTCTGATGCTACTCGCGATGGGATTTATCAACGTGCTGGCCGTTTTGTGAATGCAGAAAATACCAAAGCATTTACCGATATGCTCAACAAAGAAAAGGATATGTTGCTCTTACAGGCCAATACTGTTAAGCGTTCAGCTGCCAACATCAATAACATCTATGGCCCCTCAGTTCGTCAAATCGTACTCTGGGCGTTCTCTGAAGATACTAAGATTGGTAGTATTTCAGATGTGTTTGAGCTAGAAGATAAATACATTGTAGCTCTCTTGCGCGAAAAATACGATTTGGAAGAAAACGAAATTGCGCCACTTGCCTGTGTAAAAGAAGAAATCCTACCAGAAGCACGCAAGGAAGTAAAAGCAAAAATGATTATGGACAAGCTCAATAAATTGCCTAAAGGTACAGCCCAAGCCATGGCGCAAGCTTACGGTAAAGATGCTTTCTATAATACAGCAGACGCTTTTGCTTATGCAACTTACACCATCGTGGGAGCTGGCTTTTCGCCTCGCGCTATCGGTAAAATGGCAGCTATGAAACCAGGTGATAAGACAGGCTTCTTTGTAGACGAAAACGGCATTTGCATGATTGAACTCACTAAAGTAGACAAAGCCGCTGAAGTGGCAGACTATAACCAGTTTAAACTGCAAGTTCAGCAAGACCGCACTACCACACTCGGAACAGATATTTTTAGAGCGTTGCAACACATCACCAACTCTACAAATAACATTGACAAGTTCTATTAATCATCGTTCCTAAAAGTAAAACCTTTCAGAGATAGCCCAACAACGCGCAAGCCTTTGTTGGGCTATTGCTTTTATATTTCTCTCATTAAGTACTGTGAGTTGGGGAACTTGAAACGATTATAAGACCCACAAAAAAATAAATATTATGAAATACTTTGTGCAAAACAAAAGCCTTCATTTATTTGTATTGCTAAAAATATAATCTTTTTTTGTATGGGACTCAAGATACTTACCGAACATATCAACGTACCTGATTTGCACACTATTGATGTGTACCGCAAGTTTGGCGGTTATGCTTCTGTAGAAAAAGCAATCAAAACACTATCGCCAGACCAAGTGCTAGAGGAAGTAAAAACTTCAGGACTTCGCGGGCGGGGTGGTGCAGGGTTTCCTACAGGTATGAAATGGAGTTTCTTGGATAAAAAATCTGATAAACCCCGCTATTTGGTTTGTAATGCAGACGAAAGCGAACCTGGTACGTTCAAAGACCGTTATTTGATGCAATACAACCCTCATGTCCTGATTGAGGGTATGATTACATCTAGCTTTGCGCTTGGTGCGCACACCTCTTACATCTACGTGCGTGGCGAAATGCTTTATGTGGTAAAAATTCTCGAAAAAGCTATCAAAGAAGCCTATGCCAAGGGTTTTCTGGGAAAAAATATACTTGGCTCAGACTACTCTTTAGATCTTTATGTACACCCTGGTGGTGGTGCTTATATCTGTGGTGAAGAAACCGCTTTGCTGGAATCTTTGGAAGGCAAAAGAGGCAATCCACGCAACAAACCACCATTTCCTGCTGTCTGGGGGCTTTATGGCTGCCCTACGGTGGTAAACAATGTGGAAACCATATCGGCAGTGCCTTGGATTGTAGTAAATGGAGGTGCAGAATATGCCAAAATTGGAGTAGGACGCAGCACAGGAACCAAGCTTATTTCGGCCTGTGGACATCTCAACAAGCCTGGTGTTTATGAAATTGAGTTAGGCGTTTCCGTAGAGGAGTTCATTTACTCTGACACTTATTGCGGAGGTATCAAAAATGGCAAAAAGCTTAAAGCTGTTGTGGCGGGCGGATCGTCTGTTCCTATTTTGCCAGCTTCGCTTATTCTAAAAAATATCAAAGGAGAAAATCGCTTGATGACTTATGAATCATTGGCTGACGGTGGTTTTGTGTCGGGTACTATGCTAGGTTCTGGCGGCTTTATCGCTATGGACGAGTCTGTATGTATAGTTCGCAACACATGGAACTTTGCACGCTTCTATCATCACGAATCTTGTGGGCAGTGTAGCCCTTGCCGCGAGGGCACGGGCTGGCTGGAGCGCATTTTGCACCGCATAGAACACGGACATGGCAAAATGCACGATATTGACTTGCTGGTGGATATTTCTAAAAAAATAGAAGGCAATACGATTTGTCCTTTGGGCGATGCGGCAGCTTGGCCTGTAGCAAGTGCTGTGCGCCACTTCAGAGACGAGTTTGAATGGCATATAACACACCCCAAAGAAGCTTCGGCTAAAGGAGCAGTATTTCAAGGCTCTGTTTTGCAAGCCTAAAATAGATTTTGATTGATACAAAAAGGGGGAAATTCCACATAAAGATGGCGTTTTTCCCTTTTTTGATACCTTGGTATGGAAATTAGTGGCTTTGCATTAGGCGTTTTGATAGGGGTAACCTTAGGTTTGATTGGTAGCGGTGGATCTATTTTGGCTGTGCCCACACTCGTCTATGTAGTAGGCGTAATGCCTTCGCTAGCTACCACTTATTCTTTGTTCGTTGTGGGAATATCTGCTCTGGTAGGTTGCCTCAAAGGCTTCAAAGATAAGCTCATCAACTACAAGCTAGCTTTATTTTTTGGACTACCCAGCTTGTTTAGCATATTGGTTATGAGGCGATTTATATTGCCTATGCTACCCCAAGAATTTCAGGTGGCAGGTTATGCAATCCCGAAAGACTTTCTCATTATGCTCGTGTTCTCAGTTCTGATGTTATTGGCTTCTTGGTCTATGATAAAAAGCACAAACGACAGTCAGGAGTCGGACGAGTCACTAATTAACTTTTTAGATATCGCCATAAAGGGGATAGCTGTGGGATTACTGACAGGTTTTGTGGGCGTTGGTGGCGGCTTTTTGATTATTCCTACTCTTGTCTTTTCTGCTAAGTTACCCATGAAAAATGCGGTGGCCACCTCGCTTATTGTTATTGCAGGCAACGCTTTGATGGGTTTTCTGGGCAGTCTAAAACAATCGCCTATTGACTGGTATTTTTTACTTAGTTTTACGCTTTGTGCTGTTTTAGGTATTGGGGTCGGCATGTATCTCAACTCTAAGCTCAGCCACGAAAAACTCAAACCCGCCTTTGGCTGGTTTGTCCTTTTTACAGGCATTTACATTATTGTTCGTGAAACATGGCATTTTTGGGTCGCTTAGGGTCTGTTGCTTTTTTAAGAACAGCTCTTAAACTAAAACCAGCACATAAGACTCTTTGATTTGTGCCCTGAAGTTGTCTAGCAAAGAACGCCTGATCTGAAAACAAATCTCTACTCCCTGCTCTTGATAATGTTGCTCTTTGAGCTTGGCTTGATGCTTTTTACCCAAACTCAGAGCCAAATTGAGGTGTTCAAACTTTGCAAAAACATGCACCTCTTTTAAGATAAGATTTTCTTGTATCATGGCAGACTCTAAAGCCATCATTGCTGTATTCTTATAGGCTTGTATGAGTCCACTCACACCCAATTTAGTTCCACCATAGTAACGCACCACCACCACCAAAGTATTGCTTAAGTTTTTAGCTTTTATTTGGTTCAGTATGGGCGTACCAGCAGAATGAGCGGGTTCCCCATCGTCGTTTGCTCGCTGCACGACGTTTTCTATGCCCAACGTATAGGCATAACAGTGGTGTGTGGCATCAAAGTATTGTTTTTTTAGTCCCTCTAAAGCCTTTTTTAAATCCTCTTCGTTATCTATAGGCATAGCAAAGGCCATGAACTTACTCCCCTTTTCACGCGTTTGTGCCTCTGAGGGTGTTTTTAAGGTAAAAAACAGATCATTGTTCATGCTTGTCAATCTAGCTTGCCAAAAGGAAGAGACTAAAGGTACATTTCATAGAGCTTTTTTAAATAGGCATCTATATTTTGTTCATTTTTGCCCCAATCTAAAAATTGTGCAAAAACACATCTACTTTTTATTTCTAGCTCCTTACCTGATACAAAACGAATGGTGATAATTTCACCAAGCGGCGATACAAAACTGGGTGGTACTTTGGCAATGATAAACTGCTTATTTTTTTCTGTAACAATCCACTTAAGCTCAGACAGTATACTTTCTGAAGCCGCATAAAGCTCCAGCCCTTTGACAGAAAGAGCCACACGACGAACGGAAAATGCGGGAAAGCCTAGAGACATGATTTATGATAGATATACTTCCTGTTTTTAAATTACCAATATTTAGGCCAAATTTTAGACCCATGTCTAGTTTTTGATGCCAGTACTTCCATAACCACCAGCACCGCGCTCGGTTTGAGAAAGAGCTTGTACCGTTTCCCACTGCACACGCTCGTGTGCTGCCACCACCATTTGCGCAATGCGCTCGCCCGCATGAATCGTGTAGGGTTCATTAGAAAGATTAACGAGCAGAACTTTGATTTCTCCCCTATAATCCGCATCAATTGTACCCGGTGAGTTTAAAACTGTCAGACCATGCTTGAGAGCAAGACCGCTTCGCGGCCTTATCTGAGCCTCAAAACCTACGGGGAGTTCAATAAACAACCCTGTTGGTATCAGTGCACGGTCAAGTGGACGTAGTAAAAGAGGCTCTTCAAGATGGGCATGAATATCCATCCCAGCAGCGGCTTCAGTTTGATAGCTTGGGCATGGAAAGGGCGAACGGTTGATGATAAACACGGAAAACATGGCGCGTAGAATTGGCTTTAGAATACAAAGTTCGTATTTAAAAATGAGTTTGCATAGAAAAGACAAAGCTGATACCCAAAAAATCTATTCGACAAGCCGCTGTTTTCAATAGAATAGCTAGCTGGCCACGCTCACAGCTAACTGGGCAAGTACGTTACCCGTCATAACCTCTGGAATAGACAAGCCCATTAGAGAAAGTATGGTAGGTGCTACATCTCCCAGTTTGCCTTGCTTCAAATGTACTGACGGCAAGTTGCTGGCCAGTAAAAAAGGTACAGGGCTGGTACTATGTGCTGTATTTGGACTTCCGTCTGGATTGATCATAAAGTCAGCATTGCCATGGTCTGCCAGCACAATTACGGCATACTGATGCGCCAAAGCAGATTCTATGACCCTACTAGCGCAGGCATCGACGGTTTCGCAGGCTTTAACCACTGCTTCAAAAACACCAGTGTGCCCCACCATGTCTGGATTGGCAAAATTCAAGCAGATAAAGTCAGCCTCTCCTTTACAAATTTCAGGCAGAATAGCCTCTGTGATTTCGTAAGCCCCCATTTCTGGCTTAAGGTCAAAGGTAGCTACTCGTGGCGACTGTATCATGATGCGTTTTTCACCTTCAAAAGGAGCTTCCTGCCCTCCTGAAAAGAAATAAGTTACATGCGGGTATTTTTCGGTTTCAGCAATGCGTATTTGCTTTTTTCCATGACTAGCTATTACCTCACCCAAGGTGAGGTTGAGGTCTTGGTCTTCAAACACCACTTCCACATTCTTAAAGCTGCTGCTGTAGTTGGTCAGAGTAATATAGCGCAGGGGCAGGGTAAACATGTGGTGTTCAGGCATAGACTTTTGCGTGAGTACCTGCGTAATTTCGCGACAACGGTCGGTTCTAAAGTTAAAACACAAAACAGTGTCGTTGGGTGCTATTCTGTTAAAATCTTGTCCGTTTTGGTCTGTAAGAATGACAGGTAGGACAAATTCATCCGTAATGTTAGCAGCATAGGAATCCTTGATGGCTTGTGTGGCAGAAGTGGCACGTGTAGCCTTCCCGCTCACGAGCGCGTCATAAGCGATACGTATTCTATCCCAACGCTTATCTCTGTCCATACCGTAATAGCGTCCTATGATAGTTGCTATCTTGATAGGTAGCTTATTTTCTTCTATAAAATTTTGCAAATCAGAAATATAACCTAAACCAGACTTAGGATCTGTGTCCCGTCCATCAGTAAAGGCATGTATAAAAATTTTGGTAAGACCAGCTCTTACAGCCATTGTACAAAGGGCTTTAAGGTGGTCAATGTGAGAGTGTACCCCTCCATCGGAAACCAGCCCCATGAGATGCAGAGCCGTTCCGCGAGCAAATGTATCGTTTAGTGCGTGTTTTAGAACAGGATTCTGGTCTAAGGTTCGGTCTGCTATGGCTTTGTGGATACGTGCAAGGTTTTGATAAACTACCCGCCCAGCCCCAAGATTCATGTGCCCTACCTCTGAGTTGCCCATTTGGCCATCAGGAAGCCCCACATCTAAACCAGAAGCATTCAGTGTGGTGTGTGGATACTTGGCAAAAAGACGATCAAGGTAAGGTGTTTTAGCTTTAGCTATGGCAGAAACCGATGAGTTTGAAGTTATCCCCCAGCCGTCAAGAATCATTAAAAGCACTTTTTTATTCATGGTCGTCATTAATTTTTGAAAGTTATTTGGCCTAAAAATTCAACACACATACCTAAATTTTCTGGATACAAAGTTAACACATGATGACGAATTCATCATCTTTTGAGCTTTGTTTTACTGCATAAGAAGACTGGCATCTGTTGTGAAATGTATGAGCAATATACCAGCCAAATACGCTTAATGATTTGTTAATTAAGCTTAAAACTTCAAAAAGTACAATTAAATCAATTTCATACAACAAACATTTTTTATAAAATTTCTTCCTTGTGCCTGCTACTGAAATCCTGCAAATGTTCTCTGGAATGACGTATAAAAAACACCCAAACCCAAGACCTTATTTTTGATATCTATGCAAATCCTTCGCACTGCAAATATTTTTTATTGAAGTAGTCTTGAGTTTTACGCTTTTTTTAGTCTAATTTTTCCTGTTTTCTAGTAAAAATTATTTTATTTGCAGCAGAAAATACTGTCAAACCTTTTATGAACAAACCAAGTAGTCCACTAACCAACGACCAAGCACCCCAAGAGCGTTCTTCCCAAATTCAACGCTTGATATTGTTGCGTGTGCGAATTGCTTTTGCGTTGGTTTTTTGCTTTGGTTTAGCAGCAGCTTTCCGTATTTTTTATATTCAGGTTGTACAAGGCGACAAATGGCGTTCGCTGGCTGTTACGCAACGTGAGCAAACTACCGATGCCATGCGTGGCAACATTTATGCAGCCAATGGTGATCTTTTAGCCACTTCGCTGCCTTATTATCGCGTGGCGGTAGATTTAACCATTCCCGACTCTACTGTTTTTAACCGAAATGTGGATTCGTTGGCCGCCAATTTGTCGCGCTTTTTTGGCGAAAAAGATATGCCAAGCATAGCCAAAGAGCTAAGAGATGCACGCAAAAATGCGCGTAAATACAAATTATTAAGCAAAAAACTGGTTAGCTATCAACAACTTAAACAGTTAAAGTCTTTTCCTGTTTTCAATGTGGGTATGAAAGAAAGCGGCTTAATTCTAGAAAAAATTGAGCAAAGATTCAGACCCTACCCCGAACTAGCTCGCCGAACTGTGGGCTTTGTTACTAAAGATGAAAAAAATAAGCGTTTTGGTAGAGGACTTGAGTATAGTTTTGACCGACAACTCTCAGGCACCAACGGCAAAGCTCTCTTTCAGAAAGTTGCGCCCAATCTCTGGTTACCTATCAACGAAGACCTCCAGATAAAACCCATCGACGGACTAGATATTGAAACTACAATAGACCTTAATCTTCAGGATACGGTTCATAGAATTTTGAAAGCTGCCCTTCAAAAATACCAAGCAACATCGGGCTGTGCCATTGTGATGGAGGTACAAACAGGTGAAATCAAAGCCATTGTGAATTTGGGTAAAAAAGGCGCAGATTATGAGGAAGACAATAACTATGCGGTGGGCGAAAGTGGTTTAGCTGAACCTGGCTCCACATTTAAGCTGATGTCTATGGCGGCTATTATGGAAGAAATACCGTCCGTCACCTTGCAAGACACCGTTCAAACTGGCAGAAGTGGTAAACACAAGTTTTATGACGATGCAGAAATGACAGATATTGCGGCTTATGGCAAACTATCTCTCAAAGAGGTATTTGAGAAGTCTTCCAACATAGGCATGTCTCTCTTAGTGTATAAATATTTTCGCAAAAATCCAGTCAAGTTTTACCAACACCTCGAGAAATTTGGTCTAACCAAACCTTTGGGCTTTCAGATGGTGGGCGAGGCTGCCCCTTACATCAAGAATCCGACACAAGGTACATGGAGTGGCAGTACCTTGCCTTGGATGTCAATAGGTTATGAATTAAAATTAGCACCTATTCATACTTTGGCTTTTTATAACGCCATTGCCAATGG
Organism: Cytophagales bacterium; assembly: GCA_004293815.1. Taxonomy (GTDB): domain Bacteria; phylum Bacteroidota; class Bacteroidia; order Cytophagales; family Bernardetiaceae; genus RDZD01. Next base: position 73,004 of record RDZD01000021.1, read on the forward strand.
TGGTAAAATGATGCAACCTTTTATCGTCAAAAGAAGCTTCTTTGCTAATAAAATTTCTGAAGAATATGAACCTCGTGTTCTAATTCCTCAAATTTGTAGCCCAAAAACCATCACTAATTTGCAAAAGATATTGGAAGGCGTGGTGCAAAATGGCACGGCTCAGAACATTAAGTCTACACATTTTAAAATTGCAGGCAAAACAGGCACTGCCGAAAAGATAAAAAATAGAGTTTATACCGAAGAGCATTACACCTCTTTTGTGGGCTATTTCCCTGCCGAAAGTCCTAAATTTAGTTGCATTGTAGTCATCGACAACCCAAAAAATCCAGTCTCTACTACCAGCAACCCTACAAACAGCCGATTGTTTGCCGCAGAAGTGGCCGCACCAGTGTTTAAAAAAATTGCTGAAGTGGTTTATTACCGCTCAATTTATACCAACTTGGCTTCGTTGCGCCCCATCAGCTCTATAGGTTTGCCTACCATCAGAGCTGGCCAGAAAACAGATATTCTGAATATTTGCAACGAGTTAGGACTCTCTGCACAAGACCAAAGCTACAGCTTTACGCAATGGGTGCGTACCGCTCCCAAAGGCGACACTATCCTAATTCAGGAACGCGTCGTGCTGCCCGGTAAAGTGCCTGATGTACGCGGTATGAGGCTGCGCGATGCCTTATTCATGTTGGAGAATCTTGGACTGAAAGTTCAATTCGAGGGCGTGGGACGTGTGGCTTCGCAGTCGCTACCACCGCAATCCCCCGCCAAACGAGGTGCTGTTATCAAACTCAAACTCGGCGGTTAGCGGCCATAAAAAACAGTTTCGCAAAATCCCGCATGATACCAGTGAACGCTTTCACACTAGGTGCTGAAGAGGAACAAATGCTTTTGGAGTGTATTAAAACCAACTGGATTTCTTCTGAAGGTCCTTTTGTAAAGGAATTTGAAGACGCTTTTGCAGCTTTACATGGACGTAAATTTGGCATAGCTGTGGCTAATGGCACAGCTGCTCTAGACATTGCATTGCGCACACTCGCACTCAAGCCCACGGACGAGGTTATATTGCCCACTTTTACCATTATTTCACCAGCTTCTGCTATTTTGCATACAGGTGCAAAAATGGTCTTGGTTGATGTCTGTCCCGATACATGGAACATGGCTGTAGAGAATCTTGAAGCAGCCTTGACACCTAATACTAAAGCTATTGTACCAGTACACATCTATGGACTGCCCGTCAATATGCAGCCTCTGATGGATTTTGCGGATAAACACAACCTTTGGGTGGTGGAGGATGCCGCTGAAATGATAGGTCAGACGGCGTATTCAAAACCCTGTGGCTCGTTTGGAGATCTGAGCACTTTCAGTTTTTATCCAAACAAGCACATTACAACAGGCGAGGGCGGCATGATACTTACTGATAATGAAGAGCTTGCGAAAAAATGTGCTTATTACCGCAATCTCTGCTTCAATCCCAGCGGAAGGCGTTTTGTACACGAGGAGATTGGCTGGAACTATAGAATGACGAATCTACAAGCAGCTTTGGGACTTGCACAACTTGGCAAACTTCGGCAAAATGTGGCTAGAAAACGTGAAATTGGCGCACTCTATCACCATCTACTGCATATAGATCACGCAGCTCAACTACCTCTAAAACAAACGGCTTATGCTCAGAATATTTACTGGGTTTTTGGCATTGTTCTCAAAGAGCAAGCCCCTTATTCTGCCGAAAATTTAGCTTTAAAGCTCTTGGAGAAAGGCATACAAACAAGACCCTTCTTTTGGTGCTTGCACGAGCAGCCTGTGTTCAGAAAAATGGGGCTTTTTGAAGGTCAAAAGTTTCCAAATGCTGAAAATATAGCCCGTAATGGCCTTTATTTGCCCTCAGGCTTAGGCACTACCAATGCGCAAATAGCTTACGTAGCCCAAACACTAAATGAACTTTTGGCTTAATCTTTACAATTTTTTGGCTAAAAGAATGAGACGCTCTGAACTTGCAGGATTAAAAGCTTGATTCAGTTGGTAGTTTCCGTAGCATTGAAGCAACTCAAGATTTGCTTTCTTAAAAAATGTTTCAAAATTATTGAGTTTCAGAAGTTTGACACGTTCTCTGAATGAGTGCTCACCATGTTCGTCTCGCAGAGTGATTTGTTTGTGAACAAAATCTTCGGCAATATAACGTTTGATTTGAAAATGTGCATTTTCTAAAACAGACTCCTCTTCTTGAACCAGCCGCTTTGCTACCAGTTCGGCATTTAGAAAATCCATTACCAAAAAACCGCCAGTTTTCAGGCTTGCAGCAAACGCATGAATCGTGCGCTGATGGTCTGCTTCATCTTCAAAGTACCCAAAGCTGGTGAAAAGGTTGGTAACCAAGTCGAAACGATTTGGTGAAAAGGTTTCGCGCATATCAAAAACAGAAAAGTGCAACTGCTCGTCCTCAAGCTGCTTGGCATAGGCTATGTTGGCTTCAGATAGGTCTATGCCTTGTACCTTATAGCCGAATGTCTTCATGTGTAAGGCGTGTCGCCCACGCCCACAGGCCACATCCAAAATTTCTGACCCATGAGGCAAATTCACAACTCGCATGAGCTGATCTATAAACATTTGGGCTTCCTGCCAATCTCGGTTTTGGTAAAGCAAATGATAGTAAGGGGTGTTAAACCAAGACTTATACCACTCTTTGGGTTGCAAATCGCTCATGGCTTTTATTTATATGGACTTGACTAATATTTTTCACTTAAAATTTCAGATTTTTTTCTCTAAGAAGTTGTAAAATTAATAAAATAACTTCAACTTTGCAGCCTCATAAAACAAAAACCTGCTATAAGGGCTTTAGTACCCTGATAGCGCAAACTGTTCAAGGAACAAAAAAGTTCTTTTAAATATCTGCATTTATGGCACAAAAAATCCGTATCAAACTCAAATCCTACGACCACAATTTGGTGGATAAATCTGCTGAAAAAATTGTTCGTGCTGTTAAAACAACGGGTGCTGATGTACGCGGCCCCATTCCGTTGCCTACTGAAATAGAACGCTTTACAGTACTGCGTTCGCCTCACGTAAACAAAAAATCACGTGAGCAATTCCAACTCTGCACTTATAAGCGTTTGTTAGATATTCATTCTACAAGCCCTAAAACTGTAGATGCTTTGATGAAGCTTGAGCTTCCAAGTGGCGTAGATGTAGAAATCAAAGTTTAGTATTTTATAAAATACGAGTTCTCTTAAAAAGAGACAAGCTTTTCAAAAAGCTTGTCTCTTTTTTTGTTTCTATAGAGGCATTCACTATGTAGAATCTATATTTTAATGACAGACATCTTGTTTACTATTTGCTAAGTTGCAAACTTACTGAGGAGGCTTCTCAAAAAAATAGATTCTTTATATTTTTCTGGTTTTTATTCAAAACATTTGTGTAAATTTGATAGACCAACCCAGAGGCTTATGAGTGTTTATAAAACAGATCGACACTTCACAGATTTTGTACATCTACAAGTGGCACTTCCGCAAATTTATCAGCCTTTGGGCTGGCAGCCTCATCAAGTAAGCCCACACGAACTGGAGCATTATGACCGAAATCATGGCATAGATTATTTTTTCGAGACACCCGAAGGCTCCGTGGTGAGCGTTCAGGAGCGATTCCGAGAACAAAAATACCAGCATTACAACGACTTTACGCTGCGCTACCGCCGCGACTTTAACCGCGACGTGAAACAGCATCCATCAGAGTTTTTTAAGATTCGAGCCAATTATATGGTCTATGGCATAGTTAACAAGCCGAAAATAAATATTCTTCAAGAGCGCAATGTGAGCTTTTTGAAGTATGCTGTTTTGGATCTAGCAGTTTTCTTTGGTTTATTTCTAGAGGGCAGAATCAAGGCTAAACGGGGTCTTGATAAGTCTTTTGTAGCAGACGGGATACTTGTGGCTCCCATCAAAGATAACCACGACAAGTCCTCTTCTTTTTTGGCTTTCGATGTGGCTCTTTTGGCGCAGCTCTTTCAAGATAGCCGTTTGATAATCAAACAACAGGGATTCTACTAGCCAGAACACTTCAAAGATAAAGACACTGAATGAGTATTGCCTCGTCTGGATATACATTTTGCAAGGCTTCTTCCAGTTTTTTATGGCTCTTTTCAGCCTGTTGCTGGTCTGCATGGGTATAAATCTGCAAAACCTTCACCTGACTTTGCAAAAGCAAAGTTCTATGTAGTTGTAACAAATATCCCTTGGGCGTGGATATCTCCAAGCCGCGTTTGGCATGGCTACTAAAAAAGTCGTCGAAATTCTGAGCTTGAATAGCCTGCGTTAAATGCTTAGACACAAGAACACGCTCTTGCGGCTTGATGAGGCCATCTTCTTCCAAAATCTCAAGAAGGGAGGGCAGCTTAGCAAGATGTTCCAAGCGTTTGGCTACTAGCGTGGCTAAAATAGACAGACGGGCTTCGGAAAGCAAATCAGCCGATTCAAACTCTATCAGCTCTGGTTTAAGGTTAGAGAACCGCAAATTGAGCTGCTGCCGCGTGTTGGTACTAAAAAAGTCTGAGAGCTGAACTTTTTCTTCTGTCACCTCTCTGGGTTTAGTCGTACGTGGCGAAGGGCCAAAAAGGTAATAGATGGCATCTTCATTTTGCTCATCAGGCATCTTATCATCCACTTCTAACTGAGCGTGCTGGCTTATTTTGAGATGCTTGTCATACAATAGCAATAATTTATTGCAGAAGGAAAAAGGATCTTCTTCAGGCTTTTCCACTTTTTGGGATAAAATATGCAGTCTTTCTTCGGCTCGGGTAAAGGCCACATAAAGCGCGTTGATGCTTTCTAGCATCTGCGCTCTCTGCTCATCCTTATACAACACCTCAAGCGGCGTACCTATACAAGACTTTTGAGGCTTAAAAATCACAAAATCAAGCGGTTCAGGTACATCTAATGGCGCGGCGGGCAAATCACGCCAGAGCGTGCCCTTGCCAAGTCTGCCCCCCCAGTCTGCAAAAGGTACTATTACCACAGGATACTGCAAGCCCTTTGACTTATGAATGGTGAGAACCTGAACCGCATTTGTGCCTTCTGGTGCAGATACAGCCAGTTTTTTTTCTTTTTTTCGCCAATAATCAATGAAGTCCGACACGTTGTTGTGACGCTTGCGACCCTCTTCTTGCGTAATGTCTAAAATGGCCTGCCAGTAGATTTGTATATCTTGTCGCTTACCCAGTGCTATAGTTCGGGCAAATTCTTCTGCCACCTCATAAAGCGTTAGATAAAGACAGGTGGTGTAGTCAAACAAGTAGCCAAAACGCTCAAAAACAAACGTAAAAAAATCAGAAATGTCTATTTTTTGAGCTTGCTGCGCAAACGTATGGTAGTCGTCTGCACTAGGGTTCTGAGGCTGAGAGCAGTTTTGTTGGTAGTAAAAAAAGAAATGCAGCAAATTAAGCTTCACATCGGGCATGTGAGGATACTTAAGCAGCATCATAAAATTGATAAGAGCCTGTATTTCAAAAGAGTTGATGAGTAAAAGTGCTTCCGCAGAAATTACTGGTATACCAGTATTGACAAGGCTATTCGCTAGACCACAGGCCTGTAAATTTGTACGTACAATCACGGCTATGTCACTGTACTGGTAGCCCTCTGCGAGAGATTTTTCTATCAAGGCAAGAGTCTGCGTTTGATTCCATGCATCATAGTCTGCTGAAGGCTTTGCTTCAGACTCTAGCTCACTGTCTGGAGACTTAAAACCCCTACTACTGGCTTTTTCCTTCTTAAAAAAGGCCACACTTACCTCACCGCCAGGCCCTTTGCTGGTCTTTTGAGTAACATCTGTATAAAAGGCTTGCAGAAACTTCAAATCTTCGTGATCAGACTTGAGCAGCTTTTTGATATCAGACACCAAAAACTGAAAAAAAGAATTGTTGAAGGCAATGACGTTGTCCAAGCTTCGATAATTTGTACCCAGCACTCTGTTCTCTGCTGCCGCTTGCAAGGGCATAGCGTGCTCCATGAGCAATTCGTTGGTCTTTACAAGCGAAAGCTGGGTGGTTCGGTGAATACCCGCTAACAGTTCGGTGTTACCGCCTCGCCAGCGATAAATGGCTTGTTTGGTATCACCTACTACCAAGCAGTCGCGGTCTAGAGAAAGGGCGTGCGCTTGTAAGGGCAAAAGACTGGTGAACTGCGTTTCGGAAGTATCCTGAAATTCGTCAATAAAAATGTGCTTGTATTTCTCGCCCAAACGCTCATAAATGTAGGGCATGGGGTCTGTGAGTACAATTTCGTTGATTTTTTGTGTAATCTGATCCAAAAAAGCTGTACCTTGCTCATGCTGCAAAGCCTCTGTTATTCTCTTAATTTCATCTACAAGAAGCATGGGATACACATGGCCGCAAAAAGCCTGCGCCAAATTCAACTCCAAGCGCAAATTGGCACGAGAAGTCTCAATGCGCCTTACGACATCTGCAATAGCTTCTGTTAGACCTTCATAAGCCCCTTCAGTGCGCTTTTTCTCACATGACTTTTCCAAACCAAGATTTTTGCCACCTATGATGTTCTTTACATAGGCTGATGTGTTTGCTTCTAAGATTTTAGTACTGTTTTCATCTCGCTTTGTTATGATATTGCTCAGATAGGCATAAGCAGAATTTCCTTGAAAATTCGCTTCGCCCAGATTATATTCTGCTATAATTTTCAGTCCACTACGCGCCAATTGCTTGATGTGACCGCTGGCTCCTTTGCGCACATACTTGAGCGAAGCTACAAAAAACTGTTTGATATGAGTTTTCTCTTCAAAAGAATAGGCTTGCCAACGTCTGATATAGCGAGCATAAAGTGGTGCGTCAGTTTTTTCAGCAAACTCCACTAAATTATCAGACGTTTTTTTATTAAACTTGTCTTCCATCTCACCCAAAGCATATTCGCGCATGATGCTGCTCAAATGCTTGTCACCACGTGTGCCCACTCGCATCAAAAGTCTATAAATGGCCTCGCCGTAGGTCTCACTTTTATCTAACTCCAACTGAAAGCCCTTTGGCAAATCTAGCTCGTGCGCAAAAGCTTGTGCCAGCGACTGTATGAATGAATCAATGGTTTTGACGTTAAAGTCAGAATAAAAATGTAGCAAATGCAGGTATGCCGCACGTCCACGCTCCACCAGATCCGCCCTAGACAGTCTTATCCCGCGATGTGCATATTCACTGACAACACTGGCATATAATTGCTCAAAAAAAGTTGAAGGCTTTTGTAAATCAGTTTCGGCCACCAGTTTTAGATAGTCCAAAATACGGTGCTTCATTTCGGCGGCGGCAGCTTTGGTAAAGGTAATGGCTGCAATAAATCTAAAATAACGCGGGTTATAAGGCTCACTAGGGTCAGCATCTGGTGCAGCCAAGGCCACGCGCAAATAAGACAAAGCAAGGGTATAGGTCTTGCCTGAACCTGCCGAGGCACTGTATATTTTAAACGCTTTTGGCATTGCAAAAGTGGTTTTCTGCTCTAAAGTAATTACAAGATAGCCTTAAAAAACCTTCGTTTTCATGGCGAAAAGTTGCACCAAAATAGAAGGCTTGATGCTTGAGAACTCTATCAAAAGTATGATTTTATTTTTGAAAGCACAAAACATCCTATCAGAGAAACTACTAGTCAAATATGGACTATGAAGCTTAAAAGCTTGATTTTCTTAAAGTTCTATAAAAATATTTTACTTTTGTTTGCATATCCACAAAAAAAATTGGATTTTCGCGTTCCTTTTCAGAGGCTAAATTGAGCTAAAAGGCTCTCCTAACACAGAGAACGCAGCTTTTCAAAGACATTTTTAACTACCAAGAAACTAGTGCGAATCTAACCCGCATCATTCTGCTGTTTTAAAATTGATTTCAACATAAAATCCAGTCTAAAATATGGCTCAAGTCATTATAGAAACCGAAAAAAGTGAAGTGGCACGCATACTCAAAAAGTTGGGTGTAAAAACACAAAATCCCGCTTATAGCACAGGGCAAGTGTGGGGAGGCAAAAGCGAAGGCGGCGACCTTAAATCCATTTTTTCACCTGCTGATGGCTCTCTTTTGGCTACCGTGCGTTTTGCCAATGCAAAATGCTATGAAAAAGTGATTAAAAGTGCTTCGCAAGCCTTTTTGCAGTGGCGGCAAATGCCTGCGCCCAAACGAGGAGAGGTCGTGCGCCAAATTGGAGAGCGTCTGCGTGAATACAAAGAGCCACTTGGCAAGCTTGTAACCTTAGAAATGGGTAAGATTTACCAAGAAGGCTTGGGAGAGGTTCAGGAAATGATAGACATCTGCGACTTTGCGGTGGGGCTTTCTAGACAACTCTATGGCCTGACCATGCACTCCGAGCGTTCTATGCATCGCATGTACGAGCAGTGGCATCCTATCGGCATCGTGGGTATCATTTCTGCTTTCAACTTCCCTGTGGCGGTTTGGGCTTGGAACGCCATGCTGGCCGCTGTTTGCGGAGACGTATGCGTATGGAAACCTTCCGAAAAAACCCCTCTAACAGCCATTGCTTGCCAGCACATCATAGCTACTGTACTGAGAGAAAACAAGTTACCAGAAGGTATTTTTAGTCTCATCATAGGAGACGCACGCGTAGGGGAATTGCTTTCTCAAGACGAGCGCGTACCTTTGGTATCTGCCACTGGCTCGGTTCGTATGGGCAAAAAAGTAGCAGCCACTGTAGCAGGACGACTTGGCCGCTCTTTGCTAGAACTGGGAGGCAACAATGCCGTTATCATCTCTGAAAACGCCAATATAGAAATGGCTGTTCGCGCTACAGTGTTTGGAGCTGCGGGTACTTGCGGCCAACGCTGCACCACCACACGCCGCCTTATTATCCATGAATCTCATTATGAGACTATCAAAGAGCGTTTGATTAAAATTTACAAAACTCTACCCATTGGCCACCCACTAAATTCCAAAACTCTCATTGGCCCGCTCATAGACAAAGATGCCGTTAATATGTTCACCAATGCACTTGCACAAGCCAAAGCGGAAGGTGGCAAACTTATCTGCGGCGGACAGGTGCTGGAAGGCAAAGACTATGAAAGTGGCACGTATGTGAAGCCTGCCATCGTAGAGGCCGAAAACCATTACAGCATTGTTCAAGACGAAACCTTTGCGCCTATTCTCTATCTCATTAAGTACAAAGGCGATATCAAAAATGCCATTGCTATGCAAAACGATGTCCGTCAGGGGCTGTCTTCGTCTGTATTTACCAACCAAATGCAAGAAGCAGAACTATTTTTATCTGCCGAAGGTTCTGATTGCGGCATAGCAAACGTCAATATAGGCACTTCGGGTGCAGAAATTGGCGGAGCTTTTGGCGGTGAAAAAGAAACTGGCGGCGGCAGAGAGTCAGGCTCAGACTCTTGGAAAGCTTATATGCGTCGCCAAACCAATACCATCAATTATGGTAACGAGTTACCTTTGGCTCAAGGTATTAAGTTTGATGTATAAACAACCTAGTATTTAATTTTAGCACGGCTTCAAGACACCGTCTCCTTGTGGGGCGGTGTCTTTTTGATGATTGGCTTAAAGTTATGTATTTGAAATTTTTAGGGTCTGTTCTATCTTTTGAAACGTAATGCCTGCATGGGATAAGCTCTGGGGGGCGCCTACAGCAAGACTAGAATGCAGCTTCATTTTCAACACTTTATCTATTTTCTTGACTTTTTTTCAAAAAAACCACGATTTATTTGCTTTGTGGTTTCTATATTTTACGTTTGCATAGCAGGGTGGTGCAAGCTGCTTTTGCTTTTTGATTAAATTCACTTTAAAAAAAATGTTTATGTTTCAATTCATCAGAAGATTCACGCTGGCTGCGGCTATAGTAGTGATGTTGGTGGGCTGCAAGGACTGTTCGGAAGACCCAGTGCGGAGTGGCAGGTTACGAAAACCCAGCCGCACGTAATCTAGCAGGCGGAAGTCACTTAGTTATTGTGGACGAGAAACAGTATAAAGGAATTCTATCTTTTGAAAAGGATTCAGTGCTAACTTATTTCTCGTATACAATAGATAGTTCAGGGAGAGAGAAGTTACAATACTCCTTAGATTCAAAATACACCATCACGCTATCTCCTCAGGGTAGGCTTAGCGTTCGTACGGTAGTGGAAAGCAAGCATCCTAATGGAACGCCGAGAATATCCTATATCTACTACTATTGTTGCAACGCAAACAAGCTGATTGTAGACTATACCTATCTGCCTGTTATTAAACAAAATAACACTTTTAAAACCATAAAATAATGAAAAATTTCCACAATATTTGCCTATTTTTGGCATGTTTGTTGATGGGGGGGGGGGAGCTGCTCGCTCAAAAAAGCTGTGGTACTAGGCTAGACTCCGCCACTTACGCTGTTATGCGTCAAGAGGTACTGGATATGATGAAGAACAAAAGATTGTTCTCTGACTGTGAAGACCCTTATTACGACTGCCCCGACGACGACTACCTGATTCCCGTTGTCTTTCATGTGGTGCAAGACCAGTCTGATGCTTTCAATTTCCCCATTTCTGATGCCATGCTAGAGATGCTCATCGTAGACCTCAACCGCATCTTTGCTGGTACGCACCCAAAGCAAACCTCTCTCGATCCTGACTTTGCCCCTCTTTTTGCTGGTAATACGGGTATACGCTTCGTAAAAGCTGCCGTAGACCCCGATGGCAATCCCCATAGTGGCATTGAGAGGAGAGCAACGGACAAGGCAGGGTTTAGAAACGACCATTACGGGCCCTTATCACCCCCTGATGTTGCTCTTTCGCCTGTTAATAGTGAGCTCATTATCAAATATGAAGCAAATGGTGGCCTAGATGCTTGGCCACGAAAAGAGTTTTTCAATATTTGGATAGGTGATATTTACGACCATGAGTCTGGTGGGGGGCTTCCAGCCTCCTCTTACGCCACCTTCCCGCAATGGGATTTAATCAGACCTCAGCTCTCTGGCATAGTACTTAATATGAGAGATTTTAGTTATCCAACGCACTTAGTATCTATGATGGCAGCACACGAAACAGGTCATTGGCTAGGTTTAATTCATACTTTCTGGCAAAACTGCGTAACTGGCTGTGCTTACACTTCGGGCGATCTTTGCGAAGATACCCCAACAGACGAATCGGGACATTGGACGTGCTCAAGCTCTTATTGCGGTCACAAGAATATGAATGAAAACATCATGGATTATTCCGACTGCCGTAAGATGTTCACACTAGAGCAGCTCAAGCGCATGAAATGCCAAATGAGTTCTTATAGGAGTACCTTTGTTTTAGGCCGATCTTGTGTAGGGATTATCTCTTCTGTTAAATTTACACCAGAAGTTAGCACCGTGCCAGTTTGTTTTGGCGAAAGCCGCTCATTGGCTGTTGCCGCCCATGCAGGCTATTCCTATGAATGGGACGTATCTCCCGCAGTGGCCGTTTTTACTGTCTCTTCACCAATTGGCAACAGCATCACGTTAACTAATATTAGCCCCACCTACAAAGGTGAGGTTACTGTACGAGTGCGTATGGGGCTTCTGAATCCTATCGGTACTATCGCTCCTTGCGGGACAGGCGGCTGGTTTGAGCACAAACTCTGGTTTGGTGGGGTAACCAATAATCCAGTTATCAGCAGTATGGCCATCAGCACCATTCCCAATAGATGGAGTATTTGTCCAACTGAGCAAAGCACTATTTTTAGTGCTGCAGTACCTGGCTATCCTACTGCTCTTTTGCCTAGTCTCACTTATACATGGACGGTAACAGGCGGCGGTACAATTCATAGTGGCGCAGGTACAGACGAGATCGTAGTAGTCTGGCCAGCTCCTACCTATACGATAGGCACGTGGGGGACTGTAAAAGTTGAAATAAATAATGAATGCGGCGGCATAAAGTCCGATACTGACCTTTGGGCGCGTATGTCCTGCGAAGGGCCAGGCAGTGGTGGTCGTATGGCTTCCCTCTCTCCCAACCCTGCGAGTGGGCAAGTGGTGGTGAGCCTCAAAGACGAGATAGTGATTTCTCCCAATGGCCTACAAATTACGGTCAGAAACTCTGAGGGCGCGGTTAAGCTTTCTCAAATCTCTTCTGCGCGACAAACCACTCTAGACCTCAGTAGCTTACAGCATGGTTTCTATGTGGTTACCATTCAAAACGGCGAAGAGTCCGAAGACTTGCGCTTGGTAGTAGAATAAAGAATTTTTTCTTGTAGTGGAGTCAGATGTGAAGTGTGAGAAGCCTTTTTTGTGTGCTGCAAAAAAACTTTTTACACTTCACATTTTACATACTCTTCTCAATGCTTCTCACAATATAACCCTAATCCCCTTTTTATATTGCAAGCAGATAAGCGGCTTGATCTTAAATAAAGACAGCAATCAGTTTTTCTGGTAATAAACGAGCAGACACCCATAACAAACTACTATTTTTAACAGCAAAATTCTGTTCAAGGTCACCTTTTTTGAAGAAATTTTGTGCCAAACTAGGAGTTATGGCTTTTTTATTTTTTTTTTACAATCTATGTTGCTTCATTGAGTTTCTAAGCTGATTGATGCCTGTTGAGATGAGGCATTTCAGAAACCACTTGTCCCAAAGCTAACGTCTTACACAAAAATCTTAAAACTAGGTACTATGACTGATACCCGCATTTCTTATGGCAAAAGCTCACACGAAATAAATCCTGAGTTCAAGAAAAACTTAGCGGAGCTTATAGATGAAAGTGTAGTCAAATACAAGGACTTGCCAGCCTACACCAACATGGACGTTACGATGTCTTTTGCTGAGTTGGACGAGTACTCCAAACAATTTGCCGCCTTTTTGCAACATGAGGCCAAACTAAAGCCAGGTGATCGTATTGCCATACAAATGCCTAATTTGCTGCAATATCCTGTGGCTCTTTTTGGAGCTATTCGTGCGGGATTGATTGTGGTAAATACCAATCCGCTCTACACACCGCGCGAAATGGAGCATCAGTTCAAAGATGCGGGTTGTAAGTGTATTGTCATTTTGGCTAATTTTGCTTCTCAGCTCGAAAAAATCATTAGCAAAACAAGCATAGAAACGGTTGTTATTACAGAAATTGGAGATTTGATGCCGTTTTTGAAGCGCAACATCGTCAATTTTGTAGTGAAGCATGTCAAAAAAATGGTGCCGTCGCACGGACTTACTCAGGCCATTTCTTTTAGAGATGCTCTCCAGCGTGGTAAAGGCAAGACTTATGCCCCAACCAAAGCCCAGCCCAACGAAACCGCTTTTATACAGTATACAGGCGGTACTACTGGCGTTTCGAAAGGGGCAGAGCTGACGCACCGCAACATTTTGAGCAATGTCATGCAGATTCTTGATTTTATGAATCGGGGCAACAAAACACTCGTACACGGCAAAGAAATCATTGTAACTGCTCTGCCGCTCTACCATATTTTTTCGCTCACAGTCAACTGCTTTGCGTTCTCTTACTACGGTGCTCAAAATATTCTTATTACAAACCCCAAGGACATTCCTGGCTTTATCAAGGACTTAAAAAAATACAGTTTTTCAGCTTTTACAGGCGTAAACACGCTTTTTAGTGCCTTAATGAACGATCCAAAGTTCAAAGAAATTAGTTTTAGTAATTTGTCCGTTACCGTGGGTGGAGCTATGGCAGTGCAGGCGGCTGTAGCCATGCGCTGGCGAGAGTTAACGGGTTGTGCCATTGCTGAAGGCTACGGTTTAACAGAAACCTCTCCAGTGGCTAGCTGTAATCCTATAGATGGCAGTGGGATTCTCAGTACGATTGGTATCCCTGTGGCTTCTACCGAAATTCGCATTGTAGACGATAACGGGCAGGATATTCCACAAGGCGAAGTGGGGGAAATTCTCGTGCGAGGGCCGCAAGTCATGAAAGGCTACTACAATCACCCAGCCGAAACGGCTAAAGTTCTGCTCCCTGACGGTTGGCTTAAAACAGGTGATTTGGCCATTATGCTCTCAAGTGGCTATTTTAAAATAGCTGACCGCAAAAAAGATATGATTCTCATCAGCGGCTTTAATGTGTACCCCAACGAATTGGAAGATGTGATTTGTTCACACCCAAAGGTGCGTGAGGCTGCTGCTATTGGTATTCCTGACGAAAAATCTGGCGAAGCCATCAAAGTTTTTGTGGTGAAAAGAGACGAAAGCCTAACTTCGGAAGAGCTGCGCGCTTACTGCAAAGAAAACCTCACGTCTTACAAAGTGCCAAAATTGTTTGAGTTTAGAACAGAACTTCCCAAAACGAATGTGGGTAAGGTACTGCGCAGAGACCTTCGAGAAGAAGAACTGAAAAAGATAAAGGCTTAGACAGAAGGATATAGGCTAATTGTTTCGTTGGCTGTACTCTCTAAAAAATTATGTGATGTTGTATGGTGCTAATGGCTTTTTGTGAAAGGTAAATAGTTTTCTTAGACTTGCTAAATTGAATGTAGGTAATTCTAAAATAATTATATAGTCAAACTAGAAATCCTTAGCACCAATTATAAAAACGATACCCAAACATAAACGAATGAAATATAAAAATATCAGAGAAGAGGAACTTAAAAATAAAGTAGGTGCCGACTGGTTCAAAACATTCGACACTACCGAGATTTTGGGTAACGTAGATTTTACAGTTTTTCCAAAACAAAACAACATTTTTGGGCGCACACCGCTACTTTGGGCCGAAGCCAAAACAGGCAATTTTGACGTTACAACAATGTTTGTTCAACTGGTACTTACCATAGGCAAAGCTCGAACTTTTGACAAAACTTTGCCCCCAGCATTTTTAGGAGCTTTTGACTTCAAAAAAATTGCGTTTGTTCCATACATCAGTGTCCAAGACATTTTTTACATCAACGACTTTAATTGGAACGTAACACCGAGCAACCACGAAACAAAAGAATTTCAACTCATCAAAGAGCGTATTGAAGCAACCCTAAAACAAAATACCTACATCTACGATTACGAGGTTGACGAACAAGACCTAAAAACATTCATAGCAAATAACATTGCAAAAGCAACAGACGCAAATAAAATAAAAATTGATAAAAATAATTTCATTCCGATTTACTTGCGGTGGCTTGAAATAATAAAACCAAATATTGATGTAAACTGGGACAACCTTAAAAAAGCAAATATTTTAGATAGTGATTTTTATTTAGCAGACCTTTTGGTTGATGACAAAGACACGCAAAAAATTGACGATGATTCAAGTATCAGAGATAATCTATTTGTTGTTTTCCAAAATCAAGGCTACAAAATTGCAAAAGAAAACATCAAGCAAATGTTTGATGCAAGCATCCCTATACGAGGTAAGGAAACATATCAGCAATTTTGGAAGCGATACAAACGTCCGCCCATAAAAGAATTTCAAGATTACATCATCGAACGAAGAGATTTATTAGTTCCACAAGATATTAGGGAACGTAAAGGAGCGTTTTTTACTCCTCGTCAATGGGTAGAACTTTCACAAAAATATTTGACTGACTATTTGGGTGAAAACTGGCAGGAAGAATATTACATTTGGGATTGTGCCGCTGGCACGGGCAATCTGCTTGCAGGCTTAACCAACAAATACAATATTTGGGCAAGTACACTTGACCAAGCCGATGTAAAAGTAATGCACGAAAGAATTGAACATGGTGCAAACTTGTTAGAAAGCCACGTTTTCCAATTCGACTTTTTGAATGACGATTTTTCTAAACTTCCCCAAGGTTTGCAAGACATCATCAACAACCCTAAAAAACGCAAAAAATTAGTCATTTATATCAATCCACCTTATGCGGAAGCAACATCTTCAAAAACTGTAACAGGAACAGGAGAAAACAAAGCTGGAGTAACTACTCAATTCAGTGTAAATGATTACTTTAAACCAGAGATAGGCAATGCCTCAAACGAAATATTTGCTCTTTTTATGGCAAACATTTATGAAAAAATACCAAATTGTATTTTGGGGCAATTTTCTAAATTAAAGTTTATAAACGGTTCAAATTTTGAAAAATTTAAAACATTTTTTTTAGCTAATTTTATCAAAGGCTTTATAGTACCTGCCGAGACTTTTGATAACGTTAAAGGAAAATTTCCAATTGGTTTTACTATTTGGGATACCGCAAACAAGACGAAAATAAATAAAATTGCTACCGATATTATTGATAAGAAAGGTGATTTCACAGGAATTAAAAATTTCTACGGTGAACTGCCACAAAGTATTAATAAATGGATAAAAATGTATGATAATGGTAGTAGTAAGCATTTAGCCTATATGGGTAATCCTGCACCCGATTTCCAAAATAATAAATTTCTTAATATCGAAGTTCAAAGTGGGACACGTCATGTAAACTATTTTAGTTTTACTAAGAATAATCTACTTTTCGGTATAGTTTATTTTACGGTGAGACAAGTTATAGAAGCCACTTGGCTCAACGACCGTGATCAATTTTTATATCCAAATGACAACTGGCAAAGTGATAAGGAATTTCAAAACGATTGTTTGGCATTTACACTATTTCATAGCCAAAATAGAATTACATCAAATGAAGGAACTAATCATTGGATACCATTCACAGAACGCGAAGTAAATGCCAAAGAAAAATTTGAAAGCAATTTTATGACGGACTTCATAAAAGGAAAAATCAATATTGAAAATGATAAATTAGAATTGTTTCAAAATCAAGGCACTCAACAAAATTCTAAAAATCATCGCTCAGACAACAGAGTGTTTTCAGCCGAAGCAAACGCCGTTTTTGATGCAGGACGTGAGCTTTGGAAATGTTATCATTCACAAAAAGACATTAACGTAAATGCGAGTTTGTATGACATTAGAGAATATTTTCAAGGCCGAAACGACAAAGGGCGAATGAACTCAAAAAGTACAGACGAAAAATACACAGAGCTCATTGGAAACTTGCGACAAAAACTAAATATACTTGCCGACAAAATCGCACCAAAAGTTTACGAATACGAATTTCTGAAAGCTTAAAAACCTATTCATTTCTGACTAAAGCTCAGTGAGCAGTTTCTGAAGCTACTTATCAGAGCACGTAAATGATTTTTTTGTTACTATGGTCATAGCATAAAATAAAACAATGTCTTCCTTAGTTTTAAGTCTAAGGATTGACCCAAAAACTCACAAAAACATGGTAAGACACCTCATTAGCTCACTCATTATCTGCGCATTGCTATCTTCTTGCTTGGTATCTAAAAAAAAGTACGATTTCGAGGTAGCGGCCAAATTAGAAGCACAAGCAGAAAATAAGCAGCTCAAAAGTACTGTGGCCACGCTCAAAAAAAATATCAGTGATTTAGAAGCGCAAAAAGCCTTGCTAGAGCGTCAGTTAGCAGCCACCAAAACTTCTAAAGACAGCTTGCAACGCGCTACTAGCCAAAACATATCGGGTCTAAGCACACAAATGAATGACCTCAACAAGCGACTCAACGAAAAAGAAAAACTGCTCAGCGAAAAAGAACAAGCCATCGCAGACAGAGAAAAAACCATTCAGCAGTTGCAGGACTTGCTTTCTAAACAACAAAAAGCGATAGAAGACCTTCGCAAAAAAATCACAGATGCGTTGGTGGCCTTCAACAAAGACGAGTTAAGCGTGGAAATAAGAGATGGTAAAGTTTATGTGTCGCTTTCAGAACAGTTGCTTTTTAAATCGGGAAGCACAGCAGTAGATATCAAAGGCCAAGCAGCCCTCAAAAAACTGGCGGAAGTGCTTAACCAAAATCCTGAAATAAATGTACAGATTGAGGGACATACCGACAATGTACCCATCAAAAGCCCAACCATCAAGGACAATTGGGATTTGAGTGTGTTGCGTGCCACTTCCATCATCAGGATTCTAACCGAAAGCAAACTGGACAACACCCGCATTCTGGCTTCGGGAAGGGGCGAGTTCTACCCCATCTCTACCAACGACTCGGCACCCAACAAAGCTAGAAATAGGAGAACCGAAATCATTCTTTCGCCACAACTTAATGAACTTTTCCAGATTCTGAACGAGCAAAAGTTTTAATAAAAAAACAAGACGCAGAAAAACAGTACTTGTACATTCATCTTGAACTTTGCATCTTTGCAGCACCCAAAACACTTTTGGCGAGAAACAACAAAATAAATTAGGCTCTGCATCATGCTTTTTAACTGGTTAGACAAGATTTCTCCACCACAGGAGCGCGCGTTTTGGTTGGTGGTGAGTATACTGTTTTACTTACCTTTTTTGGGTGCTGTGCCTTTGTTCGATTGGGACGAAATCAATTTTGCAGAGTGTGCTCGCGAAATGATTTTGTTAGACGACTATCTGCGTGTACATATTGGATTTATGCCCTTTTGGGAAAAACCGCCTTTGTTTTTTTGGCTTCAAGTGTTGTGTATGAAGCTTGTGGGCATTAATGAATATGCCGCAAGACTTCCAAATGCCCTTTGTGGCATCGTGTCTTTACAAATTCTATTTGGTATTGGCTCCAAGCTTAGAAATAGAACTCTGGGAAGAATTTGGCTTGTAGTTTACTTTGGCTCTTTGTTGCCTCATCTTTACTTCAAATCGGCCATCATAGATCCTGTTTTTAACTTGTTTATCTTCTTGAGTATTTATTTTTTGGTACTCTACAAACACAAAAAAGGTTATACAAGTTTGATTTGGGCTTCTTTGATGATGAGTTTAGCCGTTTTCACCAAAGGGCCTGCCGCTTATATCATTGTGTGCTTGAGTTTTGGTGTGCTCACTTTATGGCATTGGTATGATTTGTATCTTTCTAAGAATTGGACTTTTTCTTTCCCTTTGCCTTTGGCTGCTTTTGTGCTGTTTTCGTTTGGTGGTTTGTTGCTCATTTTGGCTTGGTATGGTGTAGAAACCCTTCAAAATGGCCCTTGGTTAGCCATAGAATTCACCAAGTATCAATACCGCTTATTTAGTACGCCAGATGCTGGTCATAAAGGCTTCTTTGGGTACCACTTTGTCGTACTTTTGGTGGGCTGCTTTCCTATGTCTTTGTTCGCGCTTTCTTGGCTTTCGGGACGCTTAAAATCTGAAAATGAGATAGAAAATACCTTTCAGAAGTGGCAATTGGTATTGTTCTGGGTGGTTCTATTGCTGTTTTCGGCAGTACAGTCCAAAATTGTTCACTATTCTTCTTTGTGCTATTTTCCGCTCAGCTACCTTGCCGCTCGCGGTATCTATGAGCTTCATAATAAGCCTTTGCCGAGCTGGTTGTGGTGGTTTTTAGGCATAATGGGCACACTTATAGGCGCAATTATTGCAGCTTTTCCAGTACTCGCTTTGCGTTCGGCGCAACTAAAACAATACATAGCCGATCCTTTTGCACAAGCCAACTTAGATGCTGAGGTAAACTGGCAAGGCTGGGAGGGCATAGCGGGCATCCTGTTTTTGGTTGGTTTATGGTATGGTCTCAAGGTGTGGCAGCAACGACAGTTTTCGACAGCATTTATAAGCATTTTTGGGGGCATGGCTCTGATGCTTTGGCTCACACTCAACGCGATTGTACCCAAAATAGAGCGTTATTCACAAGGTGCGGCCATAGACTTCTATAAAAGCATTGCGTCCAAGCAGCCAGCCTACGTATTTACGGTGGGTTTTAAAAGTTATGCACATTGGTTTTATAGCAACTTACAACCTGAAGCCAAGCCCAATAATCTGGATTCTAAGCTTTGGTTTGAATGGCTAATGACTCAAAAACTGGATAAGCCAGCTTATTTTGTGGCTAAAATCAATAAATTACAAGACTTAGAGCCACACAGAACACTTTTAGATAGCCTTTACAGCAAAAATGGCTTTGTCTTTTACAAAAAAAAGCATTAGAGCTATCGATTCAAGCTCCTGCTTTTTGTGAAACATCAATAAAAAAAACTGCCCCCAAACTACTAAAAAAACTTTAGCGTGTGGGGGCAGCTTCCCAAGAAGTCAATATTTTGTCTAGCTTTTCATCAACTTGCTCTGACACACAAAGTCAGACGTGGGAATTCCTGTTTTGGCTATGGCATTAAAGCCGCCAGCTATTTCAGTAAAGTGTTCATAGCCACGAGCCTTCAAAATACTTGCTGCAATCATGCTTCTATAACCTCCTGCACAGTGCAAAAAGAAATGTTGGCTTGGATTAATGTCCTTTAGCCAATCGTTGATGAAACTTAGAGGCTTGCTCTCAGCTTCGTCCACATGCTGAGCGGCGTATTCGCTTTCTTTGCGCACATCTACTACGACACTTTGACCAGCTTTGAATTCATTCTCAAACTCTTGTGCCGTAATGCGGCGTATCGTTTGTATGGGCTTTTGGGCTTGTTCCCAAGCAGCAAAACCTCCCTTTAAGTGTCCTAAAACATGATCGAATCCCACGCGGCTTAGCCTTGTTACGGCTTCTTCTTCTTTGCCTGGATCTGTAACAAGCAAAATGGGCTGCGTCACATTGGCCAACATGGCTCCAGCCCAAGGCGCAAAATCACCGTTTAAACCAATATTAATGGCTTTTGAGATAAAACCCTTACAAAAATCACTGCTGCTGCGGGTATCTAAAACCAGAGCATTTTCTATCTCTGCGGCTAGCTCAAACTCTTCTACAGAAAGCGCACGCATACCTTTGTTAAGCACCTCGCTAAAAGCATCATAGCCTTTTTTATTCATTGCCACGTTCATGCCAAAATAAGCAGGGGGCGGCAATAAACCATCTAAAACTTCCTGCACGAACTCCGACTCGCTCATATCGGCGCGTAGGGCGTAATTGACTTGCTTTTGAATCCCAATCGTAGAAACTGTTTCTTTGCTCATATTTTTTCCGCAGGCACTTCCCGCGCCGTGTGCGGGATAAACGATCACCGAGTCGGGCAGTGTCATTATCTTGGTGCGCAGCGAGTTGTAAAGCATGGCAGCAAGTTGCTCCTGGGTCATTTGAGCAGATTTTTGTGCCAAATCGGGTCTGCCTACATCGCCAATAAAGAGCGTATCACCACTAAAAATACAATAGGGTTCGCTGTTTTCGTCCAGTAGCAAGTAAGTAGTGCTCTCCAGCGTGTGGCCGGGCGTGTGTAGGGCTTTTATTTTGATGTTACCAAGTTCAAAAATTTGTCCATCTTGGGCTTTGATACACTCGTATTCACAAGCTGCATCAGGGCCATAGACAATGCTTGCACCTGTTTGGCGGCTTAAATCCAAGTGTCCGCTTACAAAATCTGCATGAAAATGTGTTTCAAAGATATATTTGAGCTTTACACCGTCTTTTTGTAGTCGGTTTATGTAGGGCTGAGTCTCGCGCAAAGGATCTATGATAGCCGCCTCCCCATGACTCACAATATAGTACGCGCCTTGAGCCAAACAGCCAGTGTAAATCTGTTCTACAGTCATTTTAGTCTGTAATTGAGTTGTTGTTTAAAGTACCAACATAAAACGTTTTTTATGCCTAACTTGTTATCCTTTGGGGATGAAATTATCTCAGAGCCATTGCGTTTGAGCAATCAAATTAAGTGAGGTTAAGATTTGTTCTTTGTAAAATAGGAAGCTTGCTTTGGGTCAAAAATCTTTCTCTTTTAGCATCGTTGTTTAGTTTTATTGCATTGTTTTTGTATTTTTGAAACACTTTACAGCTTTTAAAAGCTGTTTTGTTTTTTATGGTTTCCTTTCAAAATTTATAAAAATTTCTTGTCAGCTCTTATGATTAAAACTTTACACCGTCTTTTAGTTACTTTTCTGACCGCTCACCTTCTTTTAGGCTTAGGCCAGCTACATGCTCAAAAAAGCCAAGAAGCTTTACTTGTTGTAGATAAAGTTTTGCTCGCTTACACCAAGCTCAAACCTTTTTCGGCCAATTATTCTGTGCTTACAGAATTTAGTAACATCGCTCAAACAGGCTCTGATGAGGGTCAGATCACCTGCGTGCCCCATAGCAATCCGAATGCTTATTCAGCATTTTTGTTTGAGTTTGCGAGCAGTAGGATTCCTTTTAAGGCCATTTATAACGGTCTGAATCTTATTCAGCTAGACTTGAACAGTAAAACTGCCCTCATGTATGCCAGACAGGATTCTATGAGTTTCAACAACACTTTTGGTACGCTCGACTACATTAACCTGTTCAGGCTACAGGCTCTAGGAAACTCAAACATTATTAAGGACTTAAAAACTGATGTGGGAGGTTCTTTAGTGATGCGTGCCGAAGAAACGCTCGAAGACGGTACGGCTTGCATAGTGATGCACCGCGTCAAAAAAGCAGGCGACAAGAATATTGACCAAACGTTTTATCTCAACAAAAAAACAATGCTCATACACCGCCTAGAAGAGCGCGTATGTAGGTTTGGTATGTCTTGTCAAACCATTACGGTACAGCTCAAAAACGTAAATTTTAAAGTAAACAAACATTATTTCAAACAATTTAAAATTCCCGAGGACTTTGTTCAAAAGCTTATTCAATAGGCTGTTCACAAAGTGTTTCTGTCTCAATCTTTCAAATGATACATTACGACTATTTTACGTTACAGAATGGCTTGCGCGTGTATGTGATTACGGACACGCGCCTGCCCATCTGCACGCTCAACCTTATGTATGACGTAGGATCCAAAGATGAGGACAGTCAAAAAACAGGCTTCGCACATCTCTTTGAACATTTGATGTTTGGCGGCTCTGTCAATATCCCAGAATTTGATAAACCTCTCCATGCTGCGGGCGGGGTGTCCAACGCCTTTACTTCACCCGACGTAACCAACTACTACATTACCATACCTTCCGCTAACCTAGAAACAGCTTTTTGGCTAGAATCGGATCGCATGCTGAGCTTGGCTTTTTCGCCTGAGTCGCTAGAAGTGCAGCGCAAAGTGGTGGTGGAAGAATTTAAACAACGGTATTTGAATCAGCCCTACGGCGATTTATGGCTTAAATTCAGAGACTTAGCCTACACAGAGCATAGCTACAATTGGGCAACTATCGGCAAAGAAGTTTCACACATAGAAAACGCTACTCTAGATGATGTAAAGAGCTTTTTTTCTAAGCACTACGTCCCTGCAAATGCCTGTCTAGTTTTAGCTGGCGACATCACCCTATCTAAAGCTCAAGAGCTTTGTGCCAAGTGGTTTGAACCCATTCCTTTCAAAGCAAAGCCCCAACGCAATTTACCCAAAGAGTCTGAGCTTAAAGCTCCAAAACAGGCCACTCACTACAGCAAAGTGCCGCACGATGTGCTATTGAAAGCGTTCCACATTAGCTCACTTAAAGATATGAGTCATAAACACATAGACCTCTGGGCAAGCAGTGTTGGAGGAGGAACATCTTCACGCATTTATAGGTCTTTGGTACAAGAAAAAGCCCTTTTTACGCAGTTTTCAGCTTTCACTTTCAGTAGCTTTGAGCCTGATATGTTGATTTTTGCAGGGCATATTAACCACAAAAAAACCAGCATAGAAGACGCTGATGCCGCGTTGGAAGAATTTATTTATTCCAGCTCCCCGCTGGAGAGCAGAGAGCTTGAAAAGATAAAAAAGCAACTAGCCACGAATGAAGCTTTTAGCTTGGACTCTATTAGCACTAGAGCCTTGCAATTGGCCTATGCACATACAATCGGCGACCACAAACTGGTCAATAGCAGCATTACTCAAATTATGCAAACAAGTCTAGAAGACTGTGAAGCTGCTGCCAAAGCCTTTGTAAAGCCCGAAAGAAGCATCACAATGTACTACAAAGCAGAGTAAAGACAGACTTTAACGACTCCTGAAAGATACAAAAGCCAGATATCACGCAAGCAAGTACTTTTCTATCAAGCGCATGACTTTCTCAAGATGGTGCTGATCTTCTTGATTGAAATCATTGAGACGGTCGCTATCAATATCTAAAACCAGACGTACTTTTCCGCTCTCAAACGCTGGCAACACAATTTCGGACTGTGAACGCACGTCACAAGCAATGTGTCCGGGAAACTCATGTACATTAGGCACTAGCTGCGTTTGCCCACTGGTATAGCAGGCTCCACACACGCCACGTGTAAAGGCAATGCGTGTGCAAGCCACTGTACCTTGAAAAGGTCCCAAGACAAGATTACACGCAACATCGTCCCGCAAATAAAAACCAACCCAAAAAAAATCAAAAGCCTGTTTGAGCAATGCGGCAGTATTGGCCAGACCTGCTATCAGATCTCTTTCATTTTGAAGCAGGCTTTCTAGCTGTGGCAAAACAGTGAGGTATTTTTCAGTTTTTGTAGCTTCTAGGTTTATTTGCAGAGAAAAGCTCATGGTCTAACAATTTTTATTGATAACAAAACTATGAAGAATAAATGTTGCTTTAAAGATTTAGAAAGACAAGCTACTATCTCAAAACGTTTAAAATTTTATTTTATTCTTGTTTTTTTGTTTTGTGCAGAACTTTAAAAAATCTAATTTTGTTTGCCGTTTCATGGAATAATTTGCTCAGGGATTTAAACATAGCTTTTATATTTTTAGTATGATGGACACCGCCACACCTACCTCAGTCTATTTGGACAACGCCGCCACAACAGCCCTTGACCCAGCTGTTTTAGAAGCCATGTTACCTTTTTTTAAGGACATGTTTGGCAATCCTTCCTCCATACACAGCCACGGGGCTAAGGTAAAATCCGCCATAGAAAAAGCTCGTAAAAAAGTAGCCAATTGCTTAAATGCAGCTCCAGCAGAAATTTTTTTTACTTCTGGCGGTACTGAGGCCGACAATACTGCGCTCCGTTGTACCGTACAAGACAAAAATATCAAGCGCATTATTACCACCCCAATAGAGCACCACGCTGTGTTGCACACGGTGGAAGACCTTCATAAGACAAAAAACGTAGAGCTTTGTTTTTTGCCCCTAGATGGCAAGGGCAATCCCGATTTAGCGCAGTTAGAAAAGTGGCTACAAGAAGGTCAACCCACTCTCGTATCGCTCATGCATGGCAATAATGAGATAGGTAACTTATTAGATTTAAACTATGTAGCTGGCTTATGTAAACAGCATGGAGCAGTTTTTCATTCTGATACGGTGCAAACCATTGGGCACTTTGCGTTAGACACACAAGCTGTTGCATTAGATTTCTGTGCGGGTGCTGCTCATAAATTTCACGGCCCCAAGGGCACTGG
>RDZD01000009.1 GCA_004293815.1 Cytophagales bacterium
AAAACTATCTCTAAAGTGGAATAAGTTTTTTCCGAAGCTTTAGTTTAAAAAAATTACAGCCTTATCGTTTCAATGTTTGAAGCGGTAAGGCTGTAATCTTTGTCTTTTGATAGTGGAATCCTCACCTGAAAATAGTTATCAAAATTTAAGCCTAGCGGCACACAAACCATGGCAAGGTGACTCTAGGGTACTTCTTCAAGACAGTCCTATTAAAACTTCTTAGTGCATTCTTGAACATTTCTTTGAGCACAAGCAAAGATATGTTTAATACTGCATCCTTTATAAACCATTAGATAAGTAGTGAAGTTTTAAATACTTTTGAAACTTTTGAAACAAGCTATTTTGAAAAACTCAATTTTGTTCGGTTATTTGCAAGGTACGAAAATGATAACAATTTTATGAACGGACTTCTGAAAGGAAAAAAAGCCTTGATTACAGGTGCATCGCGTGGCATAGGGCGTGCTATGGCTATTCGTTTTGCAGAGCAAGGGGCAGATGTTGGCTTTACGTATTTGTCTAGCGTGGAGCAAGGTGAGACTCTTGTGAAAGAACTTTCTGCTTTTGGTATAAAAGCTATTGGTTATCAATCCGATGCCTCGGATTTCAATGCGGCAGAGTTGCTCATAAACAACTTCATAAAAGATTTTGGTACGCTTGATGTACTGGTGAATAATGCCGGTATCACACGCGATGGTTTGCTGATGCGCATGAGCGAGGAGCAGTGGGATGAGGTATTGCGCGTAAACCTCAAGTCAGTTTTTAACCTCACTAAATCAGCGACTAAGCACTTGTTGAAGCAAAAGTTTGGGTCTGTTATTAACGTAACCTCTGTGGTTGGCATTAAGGGCAACGCAGGTCAAGCCAACTATGCTGCCTCCAAGTCTGGTATTCTAGGCTTTACAAAGTCAGTTGCCTTAGAGCTCGGCTCGCGAAATATTCGCTGCAATGCCATTGCGCCTGGATTTATAGAAACAGAAATGACTGGAAAGCTCGCTCCTGAAATGGTGGATGAATGGAAAAAAAATATTCCTCTCCGCAGAGGCGGCAAGGCTAGTGAAGTAGCAGATTGCGCCGTCTTTTTGGGATCAGACCTCTCCTCTTACATCACGGGTCAAGTGATTCAGATAGATGGCGGCATGCTTACCTAAAAGAATACTGGTTTTACATCACCGTGTAGGTGATTCTTTAGCAGTTTTATTTTCAATTTTCAAACCATGACCTTAGACGAAGCCAAGAAGGAATTTATTGAGACGTGGGGCGGCTTGGCCTCGCAGTGGGGTATTGGTCGTGCTATGGCTCAACTTCATGCTCTGCTTTACATTTCAGACGAGCCACTTTGTACTGAAGACATTATGGAAAAGCTTGTCATTTCACGAGGTAGTGCTAATATGAATGTTCGTGAGCTTATGGATTGGGGGCTGGTTCGGAAGCTCAACCGAGTAGGCGAAAGACGAGATTTTTATGAAGCTGAGAAAGACGTTTGGAAAATTGCCTCTTGCATCATGCGTGAGCGAAAGAAAAGAGAGCTAGAACCTATTTTACAAATTCTAGAAAAACTCTCTCAACCTGAAGACCAGCCCCAAACTGCTTCGGATTTGGCCTTTCTTGAAAGTATCAAACGTCTTAAAGACTTTTCGGAGTCTATTGATGCTGGCGTAAATACGTTTCTAAAAGCAGAAGAAAACCGTGTGACAAGGCTTTTGATGAGTATTTTGGGTAAAAAATAAATCTTCTACCGTTACAAATAACATATTTTTCATCTTGTTTTTCAGTCTGCGGTAATAGGGCTATTTTCATAAACCCATTTTCTGCATAATAGGAATCACTATGTACTTGGAAAGCCCTCTAAAAACGCGCCAAATAAGCCTTCTACGCCAAGATAAATGCTGATCAAAAACCATGTTGTATTCCATAACAGGTTTTGCACCGCGCAAACGCTTGTATCCCGATGCGCCTGAACTTCTATTGAGTATAAGTTTTTGTTTTTCAGACTCTTCTGTTATTTTTAGTGTTAGCAGGCGATATAATCCGTAAGCCTTGGGCTGCTCTAAGTCATAACCCGCAAAAGGCGTAGTCATGACTCCTTCGCGTGCATAGTAGCCAATAACGGCATCTATTCGGTTACTTTCTTGGCGGTTGCGCAAAATATGACAGCTCAAGAAGCCTGACTTTAGGCTGTTGAGAATATATTCAGGCGATAAATCTGGATTATAAACAGAATACTTTGCAATGTATAGTTTGCGATAAAGCGTGTGAATTCGAGTTAAGTCTTCAGCAGAAACAGGACTTTTCAGGTCTTCCCACTCATAAAAACTAAGTTTTCGCTTCAACTTAAGGTCTTTTTTATAATTGCTGTTCTGCCTAAAATTGCCATCGCGAACATCTGTGATGTATACCTGCCTACTTAAAACTGGCTTAAAACCCAGAGACAGGAGACTTTCAAAAACAGATTGGTTAAGGAGTACATTCACCGATCTAAACACCAAAGCTCGGTCAGGATATTGCTTCAATAAAAAACACTTGATTTTTTCATAATCTTCAGCGGTGAGTGTAGGATATAAATTTGTGGTTAGAAGCCAGTTATTGATGTAAACAACCTTCTCAAATTGACAAAAACGCCCTAAGTTTCCAAGCAGATTCAAAAATGGTTTGGCAAAGGCTATGAGCAGTGTTTTGTCTGCCATTTCTACATCTAGTTCAATTTTAGCATAGTGCACGTAATGCGCCATAGGCGAACACACAAAACTGTTACGTTCTTGAAAAGCCTCGTTGCCGAACACCAAAGGCATAAAAACCTCATCCAAGAGCAAGAGTTTCACCTCAGCCTCTACGTTCTCAATCAAAGCGCGTGACTTGCCCTCCACAAAAGGCAGTATAAACTGAAGAGCAGCATTAGTCCCCTTGTGTTTGATCCAATCTTTCAGGGATTCGGCATCTAAAATCTTAGGCTGCATTTTTTACATTTTTATAAAAAATATGGGGTCTAAAACGCTTATTTTAGACCCCATACCCTATTAGTGAACTGATTTTGCTACATACCACTCACCATGTTTTTAGCCACTACCCATTGATCGAACTGCTCGGAAGTGAGTAAGTTGAGTTCAAGAGCTGCTTCTTTAAGTGTTTTGTTTTCAGTATGTGCCTTCTTGGCAATCTTAGCCGCATTATCGTAGCCAATATGCGTATTGAGTGCGGTTACAAGCATGAGAGAGTTGTTGAGGTGCATATTGATACGGTCAATATTTGGCTCAATACCCACCGCGCAGTTATCATTGAACGATTCACAAGCTTCGCCCAAGAGAGAAGCCGCTTCCAGAAAATTATTAATCATCATGGGTTTGAACACATTTAGCTCAAAATGTCCATTCATACCACCAATAGCTATGGCAGCATCTAGGCCAATGACATGTGCACAAACCATAGTGAGTGCCTCAGATTGGGTAGGGTTTACTTTTCCAGGCATGATAGAAGAACCAGGCTCATTTTCAGGAATATTGATTTCGCCTAAACCACAACGTGGGCCAGAGGCCAAAAAGCGAATATCATTAGCTATTTTCATCAAGCTAACAGCCAATTGACGAAGCGCGCCAGAGCTTTCTACGATACCGTCGTGTGATGCCAGCGATTCAAACTTGTTTTCGGCTGTGCGGAAAGGCAAACCAGTCAGCTCTGCTATTTTTTTAGCTACCAACACATCATAGCCTTTGGGAGTATTGAGGCCAGTACCAACGGCAGTTCCGCCCAAACCTAGTTCGGCTAGGTGGTCGAGCGTATTTCGTAACGCCTTGATTCCGTGATTGATTTGCGCCACATAGCCCGAAATTTCCATGCCCAAAGTGAGGGGCGTAGCATCCATGAGGTGTGTTCGTCCTATTTTAACAATGTCTTTGAAAGCAAGTGACTTGGCATGAAGTGTGTCTCTCAATTTTTCTATTTTGGGAATTGTTTCCTCAACCACTTTTTTATAGGCCGATATGTGCATAGCCGTTGGGAAAGTGTCGTTGGAAGATTGAGACTTGTTCACATCGTCGTTGGGGTGAATGTGCTTTTTGGCATCGTTCAAGTCGCCGCCCAAGAGGACGTGTGCGCGATATGCGATTACCTCATTGACGTTCATGTTGCTTTGCGTACCAGAGCCTGTTTGATAAACGACCAGAGGAAACTGGTCGTTGTGCTGCCCTTTCAAAATCTCGTCGCAGACTCTAGCTATGATGTCGGTTTTATTTTGGCTCAAGACACCAAGTTCGTGATTAGTCATAGCAGCTGCTTTCTTGAGAATGGCAAATGCTTCTATGATTTCTTGAGGCATTTTAGCCTTACCGATATTGAAGTTTTGAAGTGAACGTTGGGTTTGTGCACCCCAGTATTTGTCGGCAGGTACCAGCACCTCGCCCATTGTGTCGCGTTCTTTGCGGAAAGACATAGTTTGCAATAGAAAATTTAAAGATAAAACTTAGGGTAAAGAAATCGTTATTTGTAGCACTGAATTTTAGATAGCTAGCTGCAAAGGCAACTTGGCTTCGTTCCAAGCGTCAATACCGCCCTCAAGCATAAAGAGTTTTGTAAAGCCAGCCGCGGCGAGTTTTTCTAAGGCTTTTTTGCTACGTACACCGCTTTGGCAATAAACAAAAGTAGGAGTATTTTTATTTAGAGCTGCTATTTTTTGATCAAAGTCAGTACTTTCTATGTTGATATTGACTGCACTGGTAATCTTTCCTTGATTGTATTCGCCTTCTGTACGTACGTCTATCAATTGCTTTTTAGTAGCCAAAAACATGGTTTGGCTAAAATCTGAAGGTGTCATAAACTTGGTAACATTCGTGACATCTACAGTATCAGTAGTTGCAGAGGCAGAACTTGACGCATCAGCTTGTGAAGTAGCAGTATCCTCTGTCGTAGTTTGGGAATTATTGCATGCAGCCAATAGGCAAAGGGCTAGCAAAGTTGTTAGTGTGAATCTTTTCATATCAAGTTTGGTAGTTAAAATTCTGCTCTAAAAACAAAAGAGCTGAGCCAAAAGTTTTATTTGCAACAAATGTTTTTTGAAATTGCGTGTAAATATAGCATAAGAAAAAATACTTACATGGAATTGTTTATTAAATTTGCGGCTTAATTCAATATTTCCTTGCGACTAAGCTAAAGAATCAGTTTTATTTCGTAGACTGGTTTTTGATATATCGTTTTTATGAAAAAGGCACTCATAACGGGTATTACAGGCCAAGACGGCGCGTATTTGGCGGAACTACTGCTTTCTAAAGGCTATGAAGTACATGGTATCAAGCGAAGAAGTTCGCTCTTCAACACAGACCGCATAGATCATCTTTATCAAGATCCTCATGCTGTGGACTATCGTTTTAAACTTCATTTTGGTGACCTAACCGACTCTACGAATCTCATTCGCCTCATTTCAGAGATTGAGCCAGATGAAATCTACAATCTGGGTGCTATGTCACATGTAAAAGTCAGTTTTGAAATGCCTGAATATGCCGCCAATGTTGATGCTTTGGGCACATTGCGCGTGCTGGAGGCTTTGCGTGTACTCAAAATGGTAGAAAAAACTCGGATTTATCAGGCATCTACATCAGAGCTTTATGGTTTAGTACAAGAAATTCCTCAGAGCGAAAAGACACCTTTCTATCCACGGTCGCCCTATGCAGTGGCCAAACTCTATGCATTTTGGATTACGGTAAACTACCGCGAAGCTTATAAAATGTTTGCTGCCAATGGTATTTTGTTTAACCACGAAAGTCCCATACGCGGCGAAACTTTTGTTACGCGTAAAATTACTCGTGCGGTGTCTCGTATTGCTTTAGGTCTGCAAGACCGCCTCTTTTTAGGAAATTTAGATGCCGAAAGAGACTGGGGACACGCCAAAGATTATGTAGAGGCTATGTGGTTGATGTTACAACAGGATACTGCCGAAGATTTCGTTATTGCCACAGGCGTTAAGACCCGCGTGCGCGATTTTGTACGCATGGCGTTTCAGGAGGTGGGAATTACGCTGCGTTTTGAGGGGGTAGGCGAACAAGAAATTGGCTACGTAGAAACTTGTAGCAACTCTGATTTTCAGCTTAAAAAGGACAGCGTGGTGGTAGCAGTCGATAAACGTTACTTCAGACCTACCGAAGTGGAGCTACTTCTTGGAGACCCTTCAAAAGCACGTCAGAAGTTAGGTTGGATTCCTAAGCACACGGTACAAGACTTGGTAAAAGATATGATGAAGTCCGATTTAGCTTTGTTTAAGAAGGATAAATATCTACAACAAGGCGGTCATACTATTTTTAACTACCATGAGTAAATACTTTATTTTTCAATGATTTATTTTCTAACGTAATTCTACTACTCTAATGAAAAGCTCAAAACTCTGTGTTTTATTTTTTGCTGCCTTGCTTATGGCAGGCTCCGTGTCTTGCTTTGCTCAATCCGATACACCCCTTCAGTCGCCTAAAGGCTACTTAGACTTGAGCTTAGCTGGCATGAGCAGCTCAAAAAATGGCAGTGTTTTCTCTTCGGCGGTGTCTTGGCAACGTTTGCACGGTGTAGCTCTTAAAAAACGCTTCTTTGTGGGCTATGGTGCACGCCTTACGTCTTATTTTGGACAAGACGGCAACTACATAACAGCACCTGCCAAAGTGAGTGAGGGCAACTTTTTAAAAGCTCAAAACCAAACCAAGCTAGATACTATGGTTTTTGGCTCAGGACAAATCAACTCTTTAAATCTAAGTATTCATCTAGGCTACTCTATCACGCCAAAATTTACTTTGGGCTTTAATATTGATGCACTTGGCTTTAGTTTTGGTGGTGAAAAGAAAGGGACTTTCTACGCGCTTTCGCAAGGGCAAACTCCAACTGAACAAACCGCAAAACCCACTTCATTCAACTTGTTACTCACAGGCGACTACGATATTGGCAGCCTCAATTCAGAAATATATGCGGCCTATAAGCTCAATGAGCGTTTGGGTCTGAGAGCAGGCTTGTCTTTTCTGTTCTCGGAATACACCACCAGCCAAAAGCTGGCCTTTGATAATGACCGCTTTCGTCGTAAGACTTTAGCTCCTATGTTGGCTCTTAGTTATCACCTCTAAGCGATGGTTTTAAACTATATCTGGGTTGCTTTTTTTGTTGGTGCGTTTTTGGCGGCTCTTTTCCAGTACTTTGTACAAGGCGACGCTGGTATTTTTAGTCAACTTGTTACAGCGCTCATTGAGAGTTCAAAAACGGGTTTTGAGATTGCCATTGGTCTTACTGGTTTAATGGTTTTTTGGCTTGGGCTTATGCAGATAGGACTGCAAGCTGGTATCATTAACACCATAGCGCGCTGGGTGAGTCCTTTTTTTGTCAAGCTCTTTCCAGAAGTACCTCCCAATCATCCTGCCATGGGGTCGATGATTATGAATTTTGCTGCCAATATGCTTGGTTTGGATAACGCCGCTACCCCCTTAGGCTTGAAAGCCATGCACGATTTGCAGAGCCTCAATCCAGAAAAAGAGATTGCAAGCAATGCGCAAATCATGTTTTTGGTTATCAATACAGCTGGCCTTACGTTGATTCCTATCAGCATCATCATGTATCGGAAAGAACTAGGCGCAGCCAATCCCGCTGATGTTTTTATTCCGATACTGCTTATCACGCTTTTTTCAGCCACGCTTAGTATTATCATTACAGGTCTGGTACAAAAAATTCAGTTATTGAATGCAACCGTTATCCTGACTTTTCTGGGTATCTTTGGGTTCGTGGGGGCTATGGTTTGGTATTTTGGCCGCCTTTCGGAAGCGGAGCTCAATACGCAGTCTGGTTTTGTGAGCAGCTTTGTGCTTATTAGCATTGTAACGCTTTTTGTGTCATGGGGGGCGTACAAAAAAATAAACGTTTATGAAGCGTTTATTGAAGGTGCTAAAGAAGGTTTTCAAACAGCTGTGGGAGTTATTCCTTATCTGATAGCGGTTTTGGTAGCTGTAGCGGTATTTCGTGCATCGGGTGCGCTAACGGCCATCACAGACGGCTTGGCTTATTTGTTGACTGCTATTGGTATTAATGCAGACTTTGTGCCTGCACTACCTACAGCTTTCATGAAACCGCTGAGTGGCAGCGGCGCGAGGGGCTTGATGTTAGAAACCATGAAAACTTATGGAGCCGATAGTTTTGTAGGACGCACGGTTTGTGTTGTACAAGGCTCTACAGATACTACTTTTTATATTCTAGCAGTCTATTTTGGTGCAGTTAGAATCAAGAATACACGCCACGCGCTTAGCTGCGGACTTATAGCTGATGCCATTGGGGTCGTAGGTGCTATTCTGTTGGCCTATCTGTTCTTTGGGTAACCGCTCTTTTTAGAAAAAAGCTGTTAAAAAGCACCCTGGTGTTGCATAGAGCTTTAGTTATACATTAGAACTGATACAAAAAACTGTAGATATGCTACGCTGAGTAAAATATAATAAAAACTGATGTATCAAAAGTTTAAACACTTTGTTTTATCCAGTAAAGCTTATACATTTACATGCTTTTTGTAGAAATATAAAAGCACTTTGATAAACTGATAGTTATAATGCTAAAATTAGGTTTCTTTGGTTTTGGTTGTGTAGGGCAAGGGCTATACGATATCATGGGACAAACGGCCAACTTTCCTGCCCAAGTTGTCAAAATTGCAATCAAAGATATTGCAAAGCCTCGCAGTTTGCCCATGTCTCGTTTTACTACCAACCCAGATGATATTTTAGAAGATCCCAGCATTAATGTGGTGGTAGAAATGACCAACTCGCCAGAGGAAGCATTTTTTATTGTGCGCAAAGCCATGCTTAAAGGCAAACATGTGGTTACGGCCAATAAGAAAATGCTGGCAGACCACCTGCCTGAATTAGTGGAACTTCAACACAAAACAGGCACATCGCTGCTCTACGAAGCCGCTGTTTGTGGCAGTATTCCTATCATCAGAAATCTAGCAGAATACTATGATAATGAGCTTTTACACTCGGTGAGCGGAATATTTAATGGTACTTCCAACTACATCTTGAGCAAGATTTTTTCAGAGGGTTTGGACTATGACACGGCACTCAGACAAGCACAAGATTTAGGTTTTGCCGAAACAGACCCCACTTCAGATGTAGGTGGCTTTGATGCTCTTTACAAGCTCTGTTTGATAGCTGCGCAGTCCTATGGCCTTTTTATCAAACACGAAGAAGTCTTGAATATTGGTATAGAGCATCTAAACGATTTTGACATTCGCTACGCAAAAGAAAAATCCTACAAACTAAAGCTAGTTGCTCAAGCCGTAAAAACTGGTGACAAGCAACTTTTGCTGGCTGTCATGCCGCAATTTATTCCCAAAGGCAATTATTTGCATAAAGTAGACATGGAATACAATGCTGTTGTAGTAGAAGCTGCCTTTTCAGACCGACAGGTCTTTGTGGGCAAGGGTGCAGGCGGTCATCCAACAGGTTCTGCCATGATATCAGATATTTCTGCTTTACGCTATAACTATCGCTATGAATACAGAAAAGTTTCACCCAACAATCTGCTCAAATACCACACAGATGTTACAGCGCAGGTTTATTGCAGAACAAAAAATCAAGCAGAAGCTGCTTATTTACCTTTTCAGCATATCGCAGTTAAATACTCGGAGGATGGGTTTCACTACATCATTGGTACTATGTCATTTACAGAAATTCTTCAGCATAAAAGATACTTGCAACAAAATGGTATATTTTTAGCTCTTATGCCTCAACAAGAGTTTGCTAAAGTCTTGCGACTACCCACCAAGCGATACGCTGTAACAGTTTAGCCTTCCCAACAACTACACAAAAAAATTTATTCATCATCTTCACTATAAAATCACATCAGAAAAAATGGAAGACTTAATACACAAAGATTCAGACGCTACAAATCAAGCAGTGCCAGCTTCAAAAGAAGCTGATAAGCCTTTTTATTCCAAGTGGGCAGTCAGGCTGCCTCTTATCACTTGTCTCGCTTTGGGCGTAGGGATGTTGATAGGCGGAAAAATGTTTAGCACCGCCACCACGCCCGAAAGACAGCAAGATTTGGGGCAGACTCTAGAAAAGCTTAAGCAAGTTATGCTTTACGTAGAACACTACTATGTGGATACTGCCAATATTGAGGAGCTAGCAGATTATGGCATAGAACAGATGTTACTCAAGTTAGACCCACACACCGTTTATATCCCTCTCAAAGACTTGCAAATAAGCAACGCACAACTTGAAGGGGATTTTGATGGTATTGGTGTAGAATTCAATATCTTTAAGGATACTCTTAGTATCATGGCAGTTATCCCCAATGGCCCCTCCGAAATGGTAGGGTTACAAGCAGGCGATAAAGTCATCATGATTGATGATAAAAATGTAGCAGGAGTCAAACTTACAAGTCGTGATGTGTTTAGTAAGTTGCGTGGACCGCGCGGCACTAAAGTAAAGGTGAGCGTCCGTCGCAAAGGCCAATCTAAATTGATGGATTTTATCATCACACGCGACCAGATTCCTACCTACACCGTTGATGCGGCTTATATGATAGACAAAAAAACAGGCTTTTTGAAAGTATCACGCTTTGGCGAACGCACCTACGAAGAGTACAAAGAAGCACTTGCAAAGCTCACCAACAGTGGTATGAAAAGGCTGATTTTAGATCTACGCGGTAACCCAGGCGGCTATATGGATCGCGCCATAGATATGGTGGACGAGCTTCTCGCTGGCAAAAAGAAAATTGTTTATACAGATGGCAAGGTTTCACAGTTTGATGAGGTGTATTACTCTAGCAAGTCGGGAACTTTTGAAAAGGGTGAGGTGATTGTACTTATTGACGAATTTAGCGCGTCAGCCTCTGAAATTGTATCTGGTGCCATACAAGACAATGACAGAGGCTTGGTTTTGGGTCGCCGCTCATTTGGCAAAGGCTTAGTTCAAAAACCAATACAGCTTATAGATGGCTCTCAGTTGCGTCTCACTATTTCTCGCTACTACATTCCTAGCGGTCGTTGTATCCAAAAACCTTATGATAAAAACAAGGATTATGAGATGGACTTGGTAGACCGTTACAATAACGGTGAGTTTTATCATTTAGACAGCATCAAACTAGATAAAACCATAGTCTATAAAACAGCCGCTGGACGACCTGTGTATGGTGGTGGAGGGGTGATGCCTGACGTGTTTGTACCACGCGACACGAGTCACTTCAGCCCTTTCCTTACAGCTGTTTATTTTTCATCTACCATCATACGTGAATTTGCTATTGACTATGTGAATGCCAATCGCAAAAATCTGCAAGCCATGGGTCTTGAGGCTTTTGCTACCAATTTCAAAATGGCTGGTGAGGTAGAAAATACTTTCCTTGCTAAGGTCAAAGAGGCCAACATTAAGTATAAAGAGGCGGATTATAAAATTTCCAGAAACTTTATTCTCAATGAATTAAAAGGTGCCATAGCGCGAGCTGTTTGGCAAAATGAAGGCTATTACCGAATAACCAACGAACTAGATCGTGAGGTGCAAGAAGCACTAAAAAACTTTGAGTTGGCTAGTAAAATCCAAAAAGACAGCTAGAAGAAACCCATAGCTTCTGGCGAGGATAACCTCGCCAGAAGCTATGAATGGACTTGTAAGCATGAACTCAATTTTAGCACAAATTGCCTCACACGCCCAAAACCCTCAGCGTGTGGCCATTATAGACGAAGTAGGCGAACATACCTACGCCCAGCTTTGGCTCAAAGCCGAGTTGCTGGCGCATGAGTTGTGTCAAAAGTACTCCAGCTCAGGCTTTGCTCAGCCTTTTATCATAGAACCCTCCGCGGAGTATGTCGTCGTACTGTGGGCTATCTGGCGAGCAGGAGGGATAGCAGTGCCTATACATCCTAAACACCCGCCTCAGGAAGTAGCCTATATTTTGGACGATTTGGGCGGAGCGGACTTGCTGCAAAGTGCTGACTGCCAACAAACTGAATGCTGCACACGCGCTATACCCCAAAACACGGACAGCGCACTCATTATCTACACCAGCGGAAGCACAGGCAAGCCCAAAGGTGCTGTTCACAGCTTTGAAAGCCTTGAAAGCCACATCACAACGCTTGTGGAGGCGTGGGCTTGGCAGGCTAATGATGCCATTTTAAATGTCCTGCCCTTACATCACGTGCACGGCTTGGTGAATGTCTTATGTTGTGCCATTTGGAGCGGGGCAAGGTGTTACATGATGCCAAAATTTGATGCCAAGCAAGCTGTAGAGGCGTTTAGCCGCTATCCTCTTACACTTTTTATGGCCGTACCTACCATTTACAGTCACCTAATCAATTATCTGACTGAATCGGACGAGGTTACAAGAACACAATTCCAAGATTCTTGTCAGAAATTCAGATTGATGGTGTCGGGTTCGGCTGCTTTAAGTCCTAGTCTGCTAAAAAAGTGGCATGAATTAACAGGACATTTTCTATTGGAGCGTTACGGCATGACCGAAACTGGCATGATGCTCTCCAACCCCTTACATGGCGAGCGAAAAATAGGCTCAGTAGGCGTACCCCTACCCAACGTGCAAATACGGCTCGTATCCGAAAACCAAGAAGTTCAAACAACTACTGAGGCAGAAGGCGAAATACAAACTCGTGGCAGACATCTTTTTAAACACTATTGGAACAAAGCCTCCCAAACGCTAGAGGCTTTTAGCCAAGATGGTTGGTTTCGTACGGGCGACATGGCACGACGCGACCTAAATGGCTTTTATTATATCTTGGGGCGACTTTCCACTGACATTATTAAAACTGCTGGCTATAAAGTGTCTGCGCTTGAAATAGAAAACAAGCTATTGGAACACCCTCTGATAAAAGAGTGTGCGGTGGTAGCACTAGAAGACGATGTTTACGGCGAAGTCGTGACGGCTGCCCT
Source organism: Cytophagales bacterium (assembly GCA_004293815.1). Classification (GTDB taxonomy): domain Bacteria; phylum Bacteroidota; class Bacteroidia; order Cytophagales; family Bernardetiaceae; genus RDZD01. The sequence goes on from RDZD01000009.1 coordinate 12,873, forward strand.
AGTCTCAGATTCAGAGTTAGACACCGAAAGCCTTAAACGTTGGGCAAAGTCTTGTATGGCAGCCTATAAAGTCCCCCAGAAGTGGTTTCAATTGTCTGTTCTACCTCGTAACTCGCTTGGCAAAGTGGTTAAAAACGACCTCAAAAAAAGGTTGCTAGTACTTTAGATGCAATGCAATACCTTAAAAATACCTTGTGGCCTCTTGTGCAATATTTATAACAAAATCTATTGGCAAACGTTTTACATTTAGCTCTCCAACAAATTGAATAATTTCACGAATCTACTTATCTAAAAAACTTCCAAAAGCTGATTATGAAAAACAAAATATTGTATTACGCGTTCTTTATGTTTTGTATGATTTTGAGTGCTTTTACACTCAAAAGTTATGACCATAATGCCGCCACTGGCCTCGGGATAGGTGGTAAGGCAAAAGATTTTAGTCTCAAAAATGTGGACGGAAAAAAGATTTCCATGAGCCAGTATCCTGAGGCCAAAGGATTTATTGTTGTGTTTACCTGTAATCACTGCCCATTCTCGAAACTTTATGAACAGAGAATTATTGACCTAGATAACACTTACAAGCCTAAAGGTTTTCCAGTTATAGCTATTAGCTCAAACGATCCAGCCATAGAACCTGATGACTCATTTGAAAAAATGGTGGAGCTTGCCAATGCAAAAAAATATCCTTTTCCCTACCTCTACGACAGCACGCAGGAGGTGGCTAAAAATTTTGGAGCAGCCAAGACCCCCCACGTTTATGTGTTAGCTAAGAAAAATAAAGATTTGATAGTTAGCTATATTGGTGCCATAGATGACAACCCCAAGAAGGATAAAGCTGAAACACACGCTTATGTAGCAGACGCAGTTCAAGCACTTTTGGAAAATAAAAAAGTGGCTTTAACAGAAACTAAAGCCGTGGGCTGTTCCATCAAGTGGAAGGAATAAAACGTTTTCTATAGCGATACCTCTCGAAGCCTCAGTAGACTAGTTCTGCTGAGGCTTTAGACACAAAAATTTATTCACTTTGCATAAAATGAAGATTTTTTTTCGTTTTTTTGAGGTCTGCACCTTAGCTTTTACTTTAGTTTTATTAATTCTTATGCCTTTATGATAGAAATTTCTGTCATTGTACCCACCTACAACGAAGAGGGTAATTTGGATTTGCTACATACGCGTCTCAGTGAGGTCATGCAGCGCATTGGGCAACCCTATGAGCTTATTTTTATAAACGATGGCAGCAAAGATCGCACGCTTGAATTGGAAAGAGCACTCGCTCAAAAAGACCCTTGTGTCAAATATATTGACTTGAGCCGTAATTTCGGACACCAAATTGCGGTTAGTGCTGGGCTTGATGCCGCTCGTGGCCAGGCTATTGTTATTATTGATGCTGATTTGCAAGACCCACCCGAGCTGATTATAGATATGTATGCCAAACTTCGCACGGGTTTTCATGTGGTATATGCCAAAAGAAAGGCCAGACAGGGTGAAAATTTTATGAAAAAATTCACCGCCAAATTATTTTACAGACTCCTTTCCCGTATTACCTCTTTTTCTATTCCTGTAGACACTGGCGACTTCAGAATAATGGACAAAAAAGTGGTGGACGCACTCAAGCAAATGCCTGAATCCAATAAATTTTTGAGAGGTCAGATAGCTTGGATTGGTTTCAACCAAACTTTTGTGGAGTATGATCGTCAGCAACGCCATGCAGGTACAACGGGTTACACTTACAAAAAGATGATTAACTTTGCACTGAATGGCATTACTGCGTTCTCAAATGCCCCTATCAAATGGGTTACTATGGCAGGTTTTATGGTATCAGTAGTGGCCTTTTTAATGATCATCATGTCTTTTGTGGTGCGGATTTTTTACGCGCATCTATCTGAACCAGGTTGGGCTTCTATTATGGTTGGCATGATGTTTTTAGGCGGTGTTCAGCTCATTAGTTTGGGAATTATTGGAGAATATATTAGCCGCATTAACAGCGATGTAAAACGCCGCCCGCTCTACTTTGTCAAGGAAACTAATGTGAGCTCCGAAATTTAATTGGCACTCACGAATACCTTAGTTTCAAATTAGCTATTTAACTATTTCTGTAAGATTCGCAAGTGTATTTGCTTTGAAGGCAAAATAGTGTTTCACAGCTATAAACGCCACCTGTACCCGATATAAGAAAAATTAAGAGTGCCTCTTTCAGCGATGAGCTTAGAAAGTGTTTTCTATGCCTTATAATGATAATTTCTATCCTGAGAAGGATATACCCACTTTTTTCTAGGTGTTATTCTATTGCAGTTTTGTTAAAAAAGGTGTAGTCACTGCCTTAACATACATTGAGTTTTTTTTAGTTTTTATAAAATACTCACAACTATTATTAATGAACTTTATAAGGTAATTTTTTATGAAATTTAAATCGCAAAAAAAATTACAAATTTCATATAACTATTTTAATAAATATTTGTTCTTTTATTACTTTAAAAATACTTTTGTAATACTTAATTCAAGCAACCGTTTTGAATGAGCTTTTTTGTAACACATGTGATCAGCCTATTATAGCATTATGAAAAAAATATTACTATCCTATCTTCTGGCAACGCTTTTGATTTTGATTAATTTCTTGCACCTTCAGGCGCAAGATGGTCATGATCATTTGTTGCCTCTGAATGAACGCCGCTGTGCCACAATGGCTGTTGATAGTGCCAATCGTTTGGCAATCAGCGGCCCAGTCAGAAGCCATGAAGACCAAGCGTTATTTGAGCAATGGCTAAAAGGTATTATCGAGGAAAATAAGCGTAGAGCAGCTCTTTCATTTACTCTGGGCGCAGTTTACACGATACCTGTTGTATTTCACATTGTACACAACGGTGAAGCTGTGGGTACTGGTCGCAATATTCCCTATGTTCAAGTGACAGATCAAATAGCTGTTTTGAATGAAGACTTTCGCCGCATTGTTGGTACGGCAGGCTTCAACGCAAACCCTGTTGGTGCAGACAGCCGTATAGAGTTTTGCTTGGCTAGACGTAGACCAGACGGTTCGCCTTTTCCTGGTGGCGAAGATGGTGTGAACCGAATTAATAGAACAACAGCTGGTTTTACCGCACCACCACACACAACAGGCTACATTGATGCCACTATCAAGCCTTGGACGAGTGCCGTCGCAGGCAGCCCAACACGTGGTTATGCAACATCAGATTATTTGAATATCTGGATTTGTCAAATTTCAGGCGGAATTCTTGGTTATGCACAGTTTCCTCAAACTAACATGACTGGCATGCCCTGCACACCACAAACAGTGGCTACAGATGGTGTCGTATTTGGATTTAATTATATTGGTGATATTACAAAAAACTCTACAGCTCAGCTCGTAGCGGGTGCGCCATACAACCGTGGCCGCACCGCAACGCACGAAGTGGGGCACTGGCTAGGTCTCAGGCACATTTGGGGCGACGAAAATCTTTGCAATGCGGATGATTTTTGCGCAGATACCCCTATGGCAGGCCCTGCAAACTTTGGTTGCCCGGTGGGTGCGAATACTTGCGCAGCTTTTCCTGGCAATGATCAAATAGAAAATTACATGGACTATAGTGATGATGCCTGTATGAATATCTTTACTATAGATCAAAAGGCACGCATGAGAGCGGTTTTGGAAAACAGTCCAAGACGAAAATCACTCTTGCAGTCCACAGTTTGTATTCCACCTTTTCCAAACGATGCTGCTATTACAGAAGTTCTTGCGCCTTCAGGTATGATATGTGGCACCTCTATTACGCCACAGGTTACTCTCAAAAACTTTGGCACAGCAACGCTCACGAGTGCCACAATCAATTATCAGCTGGATGGTGGGGCAATTCTGACTTTTGCTTGGTCAGGTTCTTTGGCGGTGGGTGCATCTACCAATCAACTGTTGCCCGTAATGGCTGGTCTAACTGATGGCGCACACACATTTAGGGCTTTCTCTACATTACCTAACGGTGTGGCAGACCCTAACACAACCATGGACGAGTCGCAAAATAACTTTTATACGGGCGGCTTTACAATACCTTATACCGAAACCTTTACCTCTGAAACATTTCCTCCACCTTACTGGGGATTGATTAATGGGGGTCAATGTCCTACTTGGGGGTCAACAAACGTCACACAGATTTCTGGCACGACAGGTCAGGCAGCAGGTGAATACAACTTCACTTATAACCCAGGCATCGGTGATGTTGATGAACTAATAACTCCAGTTATCAACTTACCAGCAGGCTCAACAGCAGTTGCGCTAAGATTTGATGTAGCCCATCGCGCATACGATGCTGCTACCAATGAGCGTCTTCGTGTACAAATCTCAACAGATTGTGGTGCTACTTACCCCAGTACCGTCTACGACTTGACTTCCAACACGGGTTTAGCTACGGGTGCTGCTTTAACCACGCTGTTCTACCCAACAGCTGCAGCTAACTGGCGTACAGAAGTAATAGATATTTCTGCCTTTGCGTCCACCTGTGCAAGCGCAGTGGACAGAAATATCCGTCTGAAATTTTTACTTACAAACGCCTTTGGCAATAATGTTTACATCGATAATGTGCGCATTACGGCGACTATGCCGCCAGAAATTAGCGTTACAGAATCCTCTGTTAATGTACCTGATGATGGTGCTTATGCTTTTGGCACAACCAACACAGGCACTGCCATCACAAGGACATTCACTGTCAATAACACAGGTGCTACAGCTCTCAATCTTTCAGGCTTCTCGGTTACGGGTACAGGCTTTACGGGCACTGCTCCGCCAGCTTCTATTGCCGCTGGTGCAAGTGGCACTTTTACTCTAACCTTTAATCCGACTTGCGGTAGTAGCGCAGCTTTTGCAGGAAATGTGACCTTTAATACCAACGATTGTAGCGAAGCCCCTTACAACTTTACCTTGTCAGGCTCTACGAATGCGTGTAATATTTCTGCTCTAGGAACTGGCATACAAACTGCTTGTGTACCAGCTACCAACACCTACACACAGCAAGTCACAGTCACTTATGTTAATCCACCTTGCACGGGCACACTGGACGTGAACGGCCAGTCTTTTGCCATCACTTCTAGTCCCCAAACAGTCACTCTTACTGGACTCACCGCCAACGGCTTGGCTGTAAACACGACGGCGAGCTTCTCTGCTACAGCCTGTACTCGTACTAGTGCAGCTCTCTTCACAGCACCAGCCGCATGCTCAGCTCCCCCTGCTTGTACGCTTACCTCTAGCGACCTCGATAACAGCATTTGTGTGGGACAGAGCGTTACCTTCACGGCTACTGGTGGTACAAACTACGACTTCAGAGTAAATGGCACTAGCGTACAAAACAGCGCAACAGCCACTTATACAACCACATCTTTAGCAAATGGCGACGTAGTTTCTGTTGTCGTGAGTACCAGTGCTGGAACGGTTACAGTTTATAGTGAAAACTTTGAAACAGGTGGTGCAACATGGACACTCAACACTGCTACGGGAGTCAATGGTATACACAATAATTTTTGGACCATCTCTGATGATGAGGGGGGGGTAGCACCTCCAGGTTGTGGCGTAGCCAATAACGCTGATGAAACCCTACACATCACAAGCTTTTTTAATCCTACTGGCGGTGCAGCCTACGACGCAGGTGGTCTTTGTGGATTGCTCTTTTGTCCTCAAACCAACAGACGTGCAGAATCTGCTAACATTAACACAACTGGTCATACTGGCATGACATTAAGATTCAATTACATTGCCAACGGGCAGGGCTTAACGGATAATGCTTCTGTGGTTTACTTTGATGGCACAACGTGGTCGGTGCTGACCAATAGCATCAAGTCTACAGTTTGCCCAAGTACACAAGGCCGTTGGACAGCCTACAGTGCAGCTCTGCCAGCCGCATTTGAAGGAAAAACAAATGCAAGAATTGGCTTTGTATGGACAAACAACGACGATGGTGTTGGTACTGACCCTTCTGTGGCTATCAATAACATTGTTATTGACAGAAGTAGCGCGGGTACACCATGTACACCAGCTTCTATCACAATGACAGTAACGCCTGCACCTGCCATACCAACTGTAAGCGGCACTTTAGCAATTTGCGCGGGAAGCAATACGACAGTTACGGCAGCAAGTGGTGTCGCATCGCCTACCTTTCAGTGGTATGATGCGGCTTCAGGCGGCACGCTTCTTGCCAGTACAGCGGCCTATACCACACCTGTACTCTCGGCAAACACTACCTACTATGTGCAAGTCACAACTGGCGGCTGCACAAGTGCACGCACACCTGTAAACATTACAGTATCAGCAAACCCAAGCAATAACAACTTTTGCAACGCAGCAACTGCTTTTGTTGGCTACAATAGTTTTTATTCAAATCGTTGCGCTACGGCGCAAGGCAGCGAGCCAAGCACACCCAATACCTGTTTCCGCACTAATAGCGGTGCCAACCCAGGTGTTAGCCACTCTGTATGGTTCCGATTCACAAGCCCTGTCACTCAGACTTATGGTGCTTGTATCTACTACGGAACTGACGCTGCTAATGTGTCCACAGGTGGTCAGTTTGACTCTGAAATGGCTATGTACACCTTAACGAGCGGTAGCTGTGCATCTAACCCCAACTTTACAGGCGCAGGGCCTATAGTCTTGGCACAAGTGGCATGTAATGATGATGGTGTGATGTTGCCAGCAATACACGGTCCTTGGGGTGTTCGCTCAGCCTTTAACTGCGGTTCTATTACGTCTGGCAACACGGTCTACTTCCAAGTGGATGGTGCTTGGCGATTGGCTGGCGGTACGAAAGGCAACCGCATGGACGCATTCCCTGGTGCATCTGAGTCTGATGACTTTGTTCTCCACATATTTCCAATTACTTTGCTTGATCTCGATTGGGTGAAAGTAACTGCTAAGGCCACAGAAAAGGGTAACTTGGTGGAGTGGACAACGGCAAACGAACGCAACACCCTGCGTTATGAAGTGCAAAAATCTGCTACAGGTAAACCAAATTCTTTTGTCAAGGTAGGCATGGTAGAAGCGCGTGGCGGTTTCAACACAAGCTATAGCTTCTTAGATCCGCAGCTAACGGCCGCAACAGCCTACTATCGCATCAGGGAGATAAGCAGCGACAACAACGAAAATCTCAGCAAAGTAGTTCTGGTATCACAAAACACGTCTGTGGGAATATTGAGCCTTACGCCAAATCCTGTTGAAACCACAGCAGAGTTGTTGTTTGCAGTAGAAGAGGCCACCGACGTACAAATCTCTATTTTTGATGCTCTGGGGCGTTTGATGCAAACATCTGAGATGAACGCAAACGCTGGCCAAAATAGCTATATTGTACAAACACAACAGCTTAATGCTGGCACTTACACGGTAGTTCTCACCCACAACGGCCAAAGACATGCTCTTAAGATGATTAAGAGATAGAATAGGGAAATACATTTTAACCAACAGAGGCTGCCCAAAAATTTTGGACAGCCTCTGTTGGTTTTACTTCACAAGTGTAAACAAGCAACCCAAAGGTGGTCATTCTAAGAAAAAATGTAATAGAATAGTTGCTTAACGATGATATCATAAAGCATCTGTTACTCAGATACCTTATCTCAAAAACTCAACAAAAAACTAAAAGCCAGTATCAAAGCAGCTACACTTGTTGTTTTCAGAGTACAGTACAAAGTTAGGAATAAGCCTAACTCACTCGCCCCCATTGTTTTTGTGGGTTTTGTTGTTCGTTTTGCAAGAAGTCAAAAACTTGTTTATGCTCGCTTTTTACAAGAGTAGGATCGTCTTCTAAAAGTTGTATAGCTGCCATGCGCGACTGCTGCACAATTTCGCCATCTTTGGCTAGATTAGCCAGTTTAAGTTCTACTACACCACTTTGTTGCGTCCCATCAAGCGCACCAGGCCCTCGGAGCTTGAGATCTAACTCAGAAAGCTTAAAGCCATCAGTAGTTTCTGTCATAGCCTTCAAACGCTGGCGTGCGTCTTGCGATAGGTTATACTCTGTAAGCAGAATACAGTAGGACTGAGTTTGACCTCTTCCTACACGCCCTCGCAACTGGTGTAACTGGGAAAGCCCAAATCTATCAGCATTTTCAATCAATATCACATTGGCGTTGGGTACGTTTACACCCACCTCTACCACCGTCGTAGCCACCATAATTTGGGTTTGGTTAGCCGCAAACGCTGCCATGCTTTGCTCCTTTTCTTTTGAGCTCATTTTACCATGCAACACACTTAGGCTAGCCGTCGGAATGTGTTGTTGTATATTTTCCACGCCAGCCATAAGGCTTTTGTAGTTTAATGTTTCGCTTTCTTCAATCAAAGGATAAATGACGTAGGCTTGATAGCCCTGCTGAATTTGGGATTCTAAAAAAGCATAAATCTTGGCGCGATTGTTTTCATATCGGTGCACAGTTTGAATGGGCTTGCGTCCAGCAGGCATCTCGTCTATAACGGATACGTCTAGGTCGCCGTATAGCGTCATAGCAAGCGTGCGCGGTATGGGCGTAGCCGTCATCACTAGCACATGAGGGAAAAGACGTGGCTGCTTTTGCCAGAGTTTGGCACGTTGCGCCACACCAAAACGGTGTTGCTCATCTATGATACAAAGTCCAAGATTTTGGAACTGTACTTCATCCTCAATGAGAGCGTGTGTACCCACAATGAGTTTAATGCTTCCTTCAGCCAGTCTAGGCAGCATTTTATTGCGCTCAGAACGCTTTGTAGAACCTGTTAAAAGAGCCATCTCTAAACCTAGCTTTTCAGCCATAGGCTGCAGCCCCTTAAAGTGCTGTTCGGCCAAAACCTCAGTGGGAGCCATAAGGCAAGCTTGTGCCTCGTTGTCTATAGCCATGAGCATACACATAAATGCCACAACCGTTTTTCCGCTGCCCACATCGCCCTGTAAAAGACGATTCATCTGTTTACCAGAATTCAAATCTGTGTAAATTTCTCTAATAACTCGCTTTTGAGCGTTAGTTAAGGGAAAAGCTAGATGGTCGTGAAAAAATTTATTATGTATTTGCAGCTTTGTAAAGGGCAGACCCGCATGTTTGCTCAGGCGCACATGGCGTAAACGCAGGAGCTTGAGTTGTACAAAAAATAGCTCTTCAAATTTGAGACGACGCAGGGAGCGATGCAAAACAGAAGCCGTGGAAGGGAAGTGTATGCCCTGCAAAGCCTCAATGCGCGGCATAAGTTCATATTTGCCTAGAATACTGGCTGTTAAATTTTCTGCAATCTGTGTGCTGATGACCTCAAATAAGTTTCTGACTAGCTTAGTTAAACCTTTGCTGTCAAGAAAATTGGCTCTGAGTTTTTCGGTGCTATGATAAATGGGTGTGAGAGCAGCTTGCTTGTCTGAAGAGACAAATAGCTCAAAATCAGGATGTGGAATAGAAAAATGACGGCTAAACATATTCGGCTTTCCAAACACCAAGTAGTCTACTCCCTCTTTCAGGCGGGGTCTAACGAAATGAATGGACTGAAACCATATAAGCTTTACTTGTCCAGTTTGGTCTTCTAGAGTAGCCTCTAAGCGTTTTTTTCCGCCCTCGCCCATGCTTTGAATATTGCGCAAGCGTCCTTTAAGCTGAACATAAAGAGAATCTTCTGTTATCTCGCTAATATTATGGCATTTGGTGCGATCTTCATAACGAAAAGGAAAAAAACTTAGTAAATCAGCAAAGGTATAAAGTTCTAGCTCTTCAGCCAACAGCTTGGCGCGGCTCTCACCCACACCTTTGAGATAGGCGAGAGAGCGAAGCAAAATGGTTGATGACTGTTTTTCCACGTTTAAGCGGTCTCTTTGTTTGATTTAAAGACAAATTTGTTCTCTAAAAATAAAATCCGTAGCTCACAGCCAGCGTAAAGACTGAAGCTTTGACATTTTTTAAAACTGGAGAAAGGCTATTTCCTGTTCTTGGATAGGCATAAATGCTCTGATTTTCTTGATAGAACTGCCCTACAATATCCCAAAATCTATCGGGAAACCGTCTTCCTATGCCCGCACTATAGACCAGCCGCTCGTTGCTCCGATCCGCATTGGGCGTGCTGAGATAGTCAGGAAAATAGGCAAATCCTCCACGCAAACGAAGATTCTTGATTCTTGCCTCAGCTCCTGCCCTTAAATTGATGGTTTGGGTATAGAGGTTGGCTAGTTTTTTATTTTCAGCATCAAAAGATGCTTTAAAACTTGGATTCTGCAGTTTTAAAACGCTAAAATCTACCCATTCTGCGTCAAGAGTAATAAAGCCGTATGGGCCAGCAAGCATCGCAATACCCGCACTAGCACGCAGGGGTGTAACAAGATTGTATCCAATACGCGTAGGCTCAATGTTGGCCTTTTTCTCCTGCAAAAAGACTTCTTGGCCAAACTCTATGACTCTGAAACTATTGTAGTTAACAGCCATTTCAGCATTGTAAGTTTCGCTTACTTGCATATAAGATGGGCTTACTATGCTCGCACCTAATCGCATAAAACGTGAAGCTTTAACGATAAGACCAGCTGAAGCATTAACCCCTACCCCCCGTTGTTTGCGGGTTTCTGTGAGCATAAAAGACGTGAGTACAGGGTCATTTTTGTCATAGATTTCTTCAAAAGAACGGGTTTCTATAAACCTATGGGTGAGAAGATTGACACTAAAACCATAGTAAATAGCATCCGCAAACTCACCTCCCACCGCAAAGTTCCAAGCGTACTGAGCACCTCTATGATTTACCTCTTCGCGGCTGTCATAGCGCAGCGAGTTGAGAGGTGTTGTATAGATGTCTCGGCTCAGCGAGTCGCGGTTGGGGCCAATCAGGTAGGTAAAATAGGCAAGCCCTGCCACATCAGTTACACCGTTAGATTGCTCATCCAGTTCTTCCCATGTGCGACCATTCGTAGAATTTATAATGCTGTTTACAAGCGAATTACCTGTGTTTTTTTCCAGAACTTTATTGCTTTGAAGCTGAAAGTCTGCCACACGCGAAAAGTTAATCGCTACTGAGTAGCCTCTTGTATATTTCTTACCATGACGCGGCGAAGCAATATTGATGCCCATTTGCGGTAAATATAACTTGGGTTTAAGCATGTTATCTGTTTGGTTTAAATCTTCCCAAGAGGAATTGACAAAACCCGCAGCTGTACAGAAGCCAGCTTCTGTTCGTTGTAACATCCCAGCAGCAGCAGGATTGAGGGCTACCGCTGACAGGTCTGCGCCCAGCCCCACCGCTGCACCTCCCACGCCCAGTATCCTTGCAGAGCCACTCTGAAACTGGCGTGCAAGCCGAATCACTTCAAGATCTATTTGCGAAGCGTTTTGAGCTTGGGTTATAAAACAGATTGCTTGAAGAGTTAAAATCGTTACAAAACTAGAAACGTGTTTTATCTTCAAAAGCCATTGAAACATTTGCATAAAGTTGGTAGGCTGTAAAAATTGATGGATAACAGAAAGATGCGTTTTTGAAACGATAAGTTGCTTTTGAGAGCAAAACTAAAAGCATTTTAATGTTTGCAACAAGCAAAATTATACATACTCCCACAAGATAACAAATTTGCGTATTTTTTTAGCCAGTCGCCTTCAAAAAAAGTTGTGCTTAGCTGTTGATAATCAAACCTTAAAAATAAAAACAGCCAATACAGGCAAATATCTGTGTTGGCTGTTTTGGAAGTAAATCTAGCTTGCTTATGCGTCCACGTTAGCGTACTTAGAATTTTTCTCGATAAAATCTCTGCGTGGCGGCACGTCGTCACCCATCAGCATAGAAAACAAGTGGTCGGAGATAGCAGCTGATTCTACATCTACTTTTTTCAAGCTACGTGTTTCAGGGTTCATGGTGGTCTCCCAGAGCTGTTCTGGATTCATTTCACCTAAACCTTTGTAACGCTGTATGTCAGGGGCAGCACCAGTAGTAGAAAGTTCTCTTACTGCCTGCTCTCTTTGGTTTTCATCCCAGCAATAGATTTCTTTTTTGCCTTTTTTGACCAAGTAAAGCGGCGGTTGCGCGATGTAAAGGTGTCCTTTCTCGATGATATCACGCATATAGCGGAAGAAAAGCGTCAATATGAGCGTTCTAATGTGGCTTCCATCCACGTCAGCATCGGTCATGATAATGATTTTGTAATAGCGCAACTTATTCAAGTTCAAAGCTCTATCATCTTCTTCACGACCAAAGATAATTCCCAGTGCAGTGATGATGTTCTTAATCTCCTCGTTGTCGTAAATTCGGTGCTCTTGAGCTTTCTCTACATTCAAAATTTTACCTCTAAGGGGCAGAATAGCCTGATAGCGTCTGTTTCTGCCTTGCTTGGCTGAACCACCCGCCGAGTCACCTTCCACGAGGTATATCTCGCAAAGCTCAGGATTTTTTTCTGAGCAGTCTGCCAACTTGCCAGGTAGCCCCGAGCCTCCCAAAGCTGATTTCCTTTGAACCATCTCGCGGGCTTTGCGCGCTGCTTGACGGGCTTGTGCAGCCAGAATCACTTTTTGAACAATTATTTTGGCAGCTTTAGGGTTTTCGTCCAAATACACCTTGAGTATTTCGCCCGCAATGGTATCTACAGCTCCCATCACTTCAGAGTTGCCAAGTTTTGTTTTGGTTTGTCCTTCAAACTGAGGCTCGTGGACTTTGACCGAAATCACCGCCGTCAGACCTTCTCTAAAGTCATTACCTGTAATTTCTACTTTAGCTTTCTCAAGCATACCGCCTTGGTCTGCATAAGACTTCAAAACGCGCGTGAGTGCACGGTGGAAGCCCGATACGTGCGTCCCGCCTTCTATGGTATTGATGTTATTGGTATAGGAAAGGACATTTTCGCTATAAGAATTGTTATAGAGTATGGCCACTTCTACGCTTACATCGTTTTTCTCTCCTTTGGCATAGATAGGCTCCTGAATGAGCCGCACTCGGTTGGCATCAAGATACTCTACAAATTCTTTAAGACCGCCCTTAGAGTGAAAAGTTTGAGACAAAGGCTCGCCGTGTTCATCTAGCTCTCTGTGATCCATCAAATGAATGGTGATTCCTGCATTCAAAAAAGATAGCTCACGCAAACGGTTAGCGATTGTTTCGTATTTATAAACTGCCGTTTGAGCAAAAATAGTCTCATCGGGCCAAAAATGAATCCTTGTACCTGTTTTTTGTTCAGGATTTTCTGCTATCACTTTCACATCATACAGAGGCGCGCCTTTTTGATAGGCTTGCTCAAACACTTTCCCTTCGCGCCAAACAGTGGCGATGAGGTCTTTAGAAAGTGCATTAACGCAGGAAACGCCTACGCCGTGTAAACCACCTGATACTTTATAATTTTCTTTGTCGAACTTGCCACCTGCGTGAAGCACTGTGAGCACCACCTCAAGAGCAGATTTTTGCTCCTTGTGGTGCATACCAGTGGGGATACCACGTCCGTTATCGGTTACGCAAATAGAGTTATCTTTATGAATTTCAACAGTTATATCGGTGCAAAAGCCTGCCAAAGCTTCGTCTATAGAGTTATCGACCACCTCCCACACTAAATGGTGTAAACCTTTGAGTCCCACATCTCCTATGTACATGGAGGGTCGCTTACGAACAGCCTCAAGCCCCTCTAAGACCTGAATGGTGTCGGCTGAATAATCATTGGATGCACCCGCTTTGGCTACTTTTAGTTCTTCCATAACTCAAAAAAATATTTTCTAGTTTCGAATAACAAAGGTAAACATTATTTTTTTATACTACTAACATTTTGAATGGATTAAAACATGAAATAGGAGATATACGAGCTGGTACTGTGCAAGGACATCTATTTTTTGCGTATTTGAAGTTATTAGTAACAAGCTTGTTAGTTATTTATAGCACAACAATCTACTCTAGTTCCTTTTTGCCAAGAATGAGCAATTCAATACGGCGGTTGAGTGCTCTTCCGTCTTCTTCATCATCATTTGAAAATATGGGTTCTTTGCTGCCCTTGCCTAAGGTTTCTAAACGGCTTTCTGGTATGCGTTTCTTGTTGATAATAAATTGTTTGATGGCTAATGCGCGGTCTTCTGAAAGCTTTTGATTATCCAAAGAATCGCCCAGATTGTCGGTATGTCCTATAATACGAAGTCTGATACTGGGATTTTTGACTAAAAATACATTAAGCTTCTCAAGTTCTTCAAAAGAGCTGCTCTCGAGCTCTGCTGAGCCAGTCTTAAACAAGATATTTTTTAAGATGATAGATGTGCCCTCGCTGAGGCTAGGAAAGTCCACAAACGCAGTACTAGGATTGGTTTGAACAAAAAAATTATTGGTTAGCTCGGGCGATGTACGTGCATAAATAAGGCGTGCATCTAAATTAAGATACTGTTGATAAAGCACTTTTTTATCAAATAAAACTCTTATTTTCAGAGTTTTGGCTACAGGAAACTTTAAACAGTAAAAGCCTTGTTCGTTGGTGAGAGTATCTAAGATTATCTCATCTTTATACAAAACTTGGACACGTGCACCCTGTAAAATATTATTTTTGTCGCGGTCTTTGACAACGCCTTTCACGGTCAGGTGGTTGAACATATACACACGATACAAATCCAGTCCCCCGTATCCGCCGGCTCGGTCGCTGCTCAGATATGAAATATTCGTAGAAGTGGGAACATAGTACAAATCATTGCCTGGCGAGCTTACAGGATAAGGCACATGCTTGGGGGCAGTCCATGTTTGAGTAGCACTATCCAAATCAGAATAATAAATATCAAAACCGCCTAGTCCTTCTGGACGCATTGCACTAAAGTAAAGCCGCTTGCCATCATCCGAAAAATGAGGGGCTGTTTCGTCTCTTTCGGTATTGAGTAGGGTTAGAGAAGTGGGAGCAGACCAAGTATTGTCTTTCTTGAGTTCTGAAATGTATAGGTTCATGTCCGAAAATTGATCTGAAGCAAATACAATTTTTTTGCCATCGCGGCTGATATTGGCAGAAAGCTCCTTGGCATATCGCTTATTAATCACTCGCTCAAATCCTGTTTGTGAGAGGTCTGTCCAAATGGTATCTTCTTTTTCTAGGTAGCTCAAGTTCCCCTCGTGCGTAACGAGTAGAAGGACAGAGGAATTATTTTGATTGCTTTCTACAACCTGAAGGGCTACTTTATTTTGCTTGTCACTTTCAGCAAGGGGATAAATAAGATCGGGACTTCCCCATTCACCAGCTGCCACCATCTTGGCGGTGTAAATACTGATAGCACTACCAGAGGCATTATGTAACTGCAAATATGGCGAAGGTTGTCTATTGATAAAAAAACTTCGTCCATCGTTGCTTATAGAACACGAAAACTCTGAAGAGTCGGTGTTAATGAGTGAGCCTAAATTTTCTACCGCCATACTCGCAGGCTGCTTCAAGTTTTTTACTAGGTTGTTGTACTGGGTATAAAGAGGTGTAATATCGAGCCCCTTACTAACCTGAGCAGTGGTAATATATAACTTGGCCAATTCCAAGTCGTTCATGGTGCTCAACAAGGCTTTACAGTACTCGAGTTCAAATAATTCATCTGCTGGCAACTCACTAGCATCTATGTTTTTATAGTAGCTGTATGCTTTTTCATACTCGTTGCAGTTTATCAGTTCTTTGGCCAAAATAAACCGAAACAAAGCATTATGTGGATAGTTCTTAATAGCTTGATTAAGATATCTAAAGGCATCTTGTTTATCTGTAAGCCCTCCGTTTTTTAGTTTAGACTTTATCAGGTCTGAATATTGCTTTTCGCTCATTTGCCCAAAGGCCAACTGTGCCGCAAAGATGAGCCAAAAGAAAATTAGGACGGTGTTTTTCATATTCACCAAAATTGAGTCTCTATTTTAATGATTGTGTGTGAGGAATTTCAGCTAGGCGACTGTATGCTAGAAACGTCTTTGAAGGCTCAAAAGAGCTAGGTTTCAAAGATTAAAACGTTTAAATCAGAAATCTATTGGTAAAAACTGGACTTTAGTTTTAATTCTATGCTATAAATCATAAAAAAACAAGACATAACTTATCTTTACGCTGTGCAAAAAGTAACCGATAAGAGAAATTCGCCCTTGTGGGGGTAGCAAAGATAGATAAAAACGACTGTAGAAGAGACGCTTTCCTGAATTTTGCGGCTGACTAATCCCTAAGAAATGAATATCGCATAAATAGAACATGCTTAAAATAAATCAATGCCAAAAAATCATTGGCTTTTTGGAGTGTTTCAGCAATTCATTACTTCTTATAAAAATAATGGTTTTACTCAGACTCCAAAGCAGCCAGTAGCAAATCTGTTCTTTGCTTACCGATGAGACTGTGCAGCTCCTCGGCAGAGGCCGCCTTGATTTTTTTGAGTGATTTATACTTCGTGAATAGCTTTTCTAAGCTTTGCTTCCCCAGCCCGTGGATATCTTCCAGAACTGACTGAAAGGAATTACTGCTGCGCTTGTCGCGGTGGAAAGTAATAGCAAAGCGGTGGGTTTCATCTCTAATGCGTTGTATGAGGAGAAGAGAGGATGATTTTTTGCCTATCGCAATTGGGAAACTGTCCTCGGGATAATAAATTTCTTCAAGTCTTTTGGCAATACTGATGATGGGTATTTGCCCGTATAAATTCAGGTCTTTGAGGGCTTGTACAGCCGAGGCGAGTTGGCCTTTGCCACCGTCCACGATGATGAGGTTGGGCAGCGGCAAGCTTTCTTCTTTGAGTCGTTTATACCGCCTATGCACAATTTCATACATAGATGCAAAGTCATCTATGCCCACAACCGTTTTAATGTTAAACTTTCGGTAGTCTTTTTTACTAGGTTGTCCGTTTTTAAAGCAAACCATACCCGCTACGGCATTGGTTCCGTGCAGGTTAGAGTTATCAAAGCACTCTATGTGATGCGGCAAATGCGGTAAGCTGAGATCTTTTTGGAGAGTCTCTAGAATCTGTGTTTGGGCTAATGCTTTTTCATCTTTTTGCTCGGTTTTTCGGCGGAGTTCTTGTCGCCTGAAATAATCTAGGTTTTTAATCGACAACTCAAGTAAGCCCTTCAAATCTCCTATTTTGGGTGTAGAACACTCAATGTTAGGCAGTTTGTATTCTAGCTCTACGTTTGTAATAATGCGCTTGGCTTCAGAGGCAAATCTATTGCGGTACTCAAAAATGATTTGAGGCAATATATCGGCATCTTCTTGGGCAATTTTTTTCTTAAATATTTCATTTTGAGCCTGAATGATACAGCCGTCTTCAATTCGTAAATAATTGAGATAGGTATTATCGTCTACTGTTTCTATACAATACACTTCCAAGTCGGATATACTGGGATTTGTCACTAAGGATTTTGCTTGGTAGTCGCTCAGTGCTTCTAGCCTCATTTTATAGCGTTGAGCCTTCTCGAAAGCCAAATTTTGGGCAGCTTCCTGCATTTTTTCTTTAAAATATTGCTTGGCTAGAGAGAGCTTGCCCTTTAGTATGCTTCGAATCATGTCTATATCCCCGAGATAGTCTTGCAGGGTTTGCAAACCTTCACAAGGCCCTTTGCAGTTTTTGAGATGATACTCTAAGCAAAGCTTGTAACGTTTAGCCTTGATATTTTTGGGAGTAAGAGCAAAAGTGCAGCTCCGTATCTGAAAGTGCTTTTTGATGAGTTCCAATAGAGCAAATTGCATTCTGCCATGGGTATAAGGCCCGTAGTACTCAGCGTCTTGGCCTTGAGTCTGGCGTGTGGAAAAAACTCTTGGGAATGGCTCTTTTGTGATGCAAATATAAGGATAGGTTTTGCCATCTTTGAGTAGAATGTTGTAATGCGGCTTATGCTGCTTAATGAGGTTGTTTTCTAGTAAGAGCGCATCTATTTCAGAATCTACGACAATGAACTCAAAATCTCGTATTTCGCTTACCAGCCTTCTTGTTTTGAGGTCGGGATGATTTTTAAGAAAGTAGCTATTGACGCGCCTTTTAAGGTTTTTGGCTTTACCCACATAAATAACTTCTTGCTCTTTGTTTTTGTGTTTATAAATACCAGGCAGTTCAGGCAAGTTTTTTACTTTTTCTTTGAGCAATTCTTTCCAGTCTTTTGGCAAGGCATCACTTGTATTTTTCATGTTTTGATGTGCTAAAACAACAGCTTTTTAATTCGTATGACTCATTTCTACAAGTTTTTGTAACGTAGGCTCGTTGCGTGTAGTGGCTTGCAATTTGAGCTTGCTCTCTATAAAGTTATTGGACAGTTTAGTATTGCCATAAGAGTCATCAGGCAGATACATGTAAACTGTGTTGCTCTCGTTCACGAACCTAAGAGTGTTTTTGGCTAGCTCTAAGTTGAGCAAAGCTTGCATACGCATAGAATCAGGCGTTTGGCTCAGAATCGTATAATAGAGCTTCTTTGTTTGGAGATCAGGGCTAGATAAAAAGGGGTTGAGCCTAAGCACCTCTTGCAGCTCAGAGGGTGTTTTGACCACTACACAAACTTCAAAGCCATATTTTTGTTTAATGCCTGCCGCCAAGAGGCCACTCACCTCATGGGCTGAATGGTTTGAGTCCAAAAGCACATTGCCGCTTTGTATGTACGTCCGCACATCCGAAAAGCCTAAAGATTGACAAAGCTCTGTGAGATCTTTCATCAAGATTTTTTTCTGACCAGATACATTGATGCCGCGCAAAAGAGCTATACAAGATGCCATGTTGAGATTTTGAACTGATTTCTTTATAGCGCAAAATTTAAACTTAAACTTGATTTTTGCAATATTTTTTGAGATTTATGAATCAAATAGGATAAATCCTTGAGCAAAAACCAAAAAACCTTTAAGCCAAGAGGTCTTATTATCTATCATCCAAAGCTGGGCGGAGGCTAGCAACACTATGAAGCGTTTTCCAATTCAAAGAGCCTCAAACCTAAGTAAACCTGACAAAAAAGTAGGTCTTGCACGCCAATTATTTGGCAATTTTCGTTAGGTCTTGGTTATACTTGACTAATAAGGCTTTGTAATTTTCTATTTTGATGCGTTGTATAGCATTGAGCGAATCCGATGCAAGGGTGCTCAGAAACTTATCGTAGGCTAAAGTATTGGCAGCATACGCCTCTTGAATATCTGAAACTTGGCGTTTTTGGGTGATATTCAAATTCGGATTGTCTTGTAACTTGCTCAGCTGTGCTTGTACAGATGCGCGAGTGGCTTGCACATCTTTGAAAATCGCCGCTTGCTGAGGAATTTTAATCGTAGGTGTAACAGGCTCTTGTTTATTGGTATTTTGACGGCTTGAATCAACAACAGGCAGCTCTGGTATAGTAAGCGGTACATAAGGCATGTCTTGCGCTTCCTGATTCTTTTTAGGAAACAACTGGTCTTTGAAAAACCAGAGACCAAAACCTAACAACACAACCAGTAGCAAACCTAACCACCAGTAAGATTTATAACTTGTCCGGGAGCTGTCTTTTGAGCGATTATTGATGTTTTCTGCTAATTCCACCACCAAAACTGTGGTATTATCGCTGCCACCTGCAAGGTTAGCGGCTTTCACAAGTTTGTCACAAAGGCGATAGGGTGTATTGGCATCAATGGCGGTGCCAAGCTTTTGTATAATACTGTCACTGAGCATGCTATTAAGCCCGTCTGAACATAGTAACAAGCGTTCACCCGGTAGCATCTTATGCTTGACATAATCTGGTTGGGGTGGATTTTCTGTATCGCCAAGACTTTGGGTAATCACATTGCTACTTGGGTGATGCTGCGATTCTTCTGCGGTTATTTCGCCTTTACGCACCATTTCCCAAACTACCGAATGATCCTGCGTTAAAAGTACCAGCTCACCCGTGGGCTTTAACAAATAAGCACGGCTATCACCGCTCCAAACAATGTGCGCTTCTGTGTCACATATCCACGCAACAACGGCAGTTGTACCCATTCCATTGTAACTCACACGTTGATGTGCCAGCTTCAGGATTTGTTCATGTGACTCCAGCAATACCTTTTTTAGGATAAACTCTCTCTCTTGGTCTGCCAAGTTTATTGGTGCAATGCGGCCAAACAAGTTCTTGACCACCTCACAGGCTGTTTTGGAGGCAACTTCACCTGCGTTTGTACCGCCCATACCGTCCGCTACAAGCAGAACAAGTCCCTCATCGCTCATGAGCTCCACCTCCTCATCACGAGACAAAGACCAGAAACCAGAGTTGAGATGCTTACCTAATAATAAGTTGTCTTCATTGATTTCTCTTACAAGTCCTTTGTCTGTAATGCTTGCTACTTTATATTTCTGAGGTGAGTTCAAGATGTTCTTTTATTGTGTTTAAGCAAGAAAAGACTGCCTAAGGCGGCGCAAATATTGCAGTTTATGAAATAAATTACAAATTTTAAGCCAATTTAAACACAGTGTGTACAAAATCGTTTCTTGAATGATCACTTGTATTCAATAATTATGTCAATTAAAGAGTGCTAAAGTGCAGCTGTCCGTGGGCTTGTACAAAGACTTATTATCCACACAGCTAGCAAGCTCCCAGCAAGGCCAGGCAATATACTTGGAATTTCTGCCCATTTATAGTGTTCAAAAAGCAGCCATAGAGTCATCCCCACAGCCATACTTCCAATAGATCCTTGTGAGTTAGCGCGTTTCCAGACCATGCCAGCCACCAAAGGCGCAAACAAAGACACCAAACTCAACTGCGATGAGCTAGAAACTAACTCGTAAATATTCTGCCCTTGCAAGGCAAAAACTGTACTAATCAAGACCACCAGCAATACAGAAAGACGTGCACAGAGCAACATGGATTTATCACTCATTGGTTTGACATGAGGTTTAATCAGATTTTCTGCCATGATAGTAGCGGGGGCTAGAGTTGCGCCACTGGCTGTACTCAGGATAGCAGAAAGTAAAGCCCCAAAAAAGATAATTTGAAGATAAATAGGTGAAGCCACAAGCATAACACGCGGTAAAAAATCGCTGCTTCCCTTAGTTAAAAGCTCAGGATACAGCACTTTGGCGCAAAGTGCGACTAAAAGAGGTAAAAAAGCAACACTTAAATACATTAAGCCGCCTATGATAGAAGCTTGTACCGCCACATCTTCGTTCTTGGACGACATCACACGCTGAAAAACATCTTGTTGAGGTATAGAACCTAGACTCATAATAAGCCATGCCGCAATGTATTCCATAATGCTGTGAGCGTCACACTTGGGATACATTCTAAAAAAGCCTTCAGGGGTAGCATTGAGTATATTTTGAAAACCACCAGCTTTTTGGACAAGTAAAAACGCCATGACTGACATGCCTACAACAATCACGATAGTCTGAAAAAAGTCTGTGATGGAAATCGCCCACATACCGCCTATGTAGGTATAAAAGAGCACAATCCCCGCACCTATCCATATACCCGTTTCTAAGCTAACAGCTCCCCCAGTTACTGTTTCGAAAATGATACCTAAAGCAGCCAGCTGTGCGGCAGTCCAGCCAAAATAAGAAAAAATAAGACATATACTGGCTGCTAGCTCAGAGCTTTTGCCAAAACGACGACCAAAATAATCTGCTAAGGTGTGAAGATTCATTCTGTAAAATGCCCGCGCAAAAAATAAGCCTACCAGAATCAAACAAAGTGATGAGCCAAAAGGGTCTTCTATGACACCTATCAGGCCTTTTTCTATAAACTCAGACGAAGCTCCCAGTACCGTTTCTGACCCAAACCATGTGGCAAAAACGGTGGTTGTGGCCATATAGAGCGGCAGCTGTCTGCCCGCTAACATAAAATCATCAGCGGTTTTGACATAGCGCGAAGCAAATGCGCCAATCCCAATGGTTATCAAAAGATATACTACAACAGCTATTAAGAGCATCGCTTTAACCTTCTTTGTAACTAAACTAAGCCAATATCCCCAAAAAATATTTTTCGTTAAGCAAATATACAGCAACTTAACATGATATCACTATCAAAATCAAATTTTAAATTGAACTTGGCGGGAGCGCATTTACGCAAAGTTATTTTGCATCAAATTTTAAAAAAAATCAAATTATTATTAAAAAAATTGCTTTTGTGGCAATAATAATTTATAATTCGGAACTTTGTAAAATAAAAGGATCAAAGAAAACTATGAAAAATAAAAAAAACGCAGATGAGTTGGCTCAAGAGCTGATGGATCTTGCTTCTGCTGAAGAGAAGCATTTTGTAAACCTCTGGTTTGAGGTTCTGGAAGCCGCATTTAAAATAACTGGTTCAAATAACTTTTCCAACGTGATGAAATCTATCATCCTTGTGCAATCGTTATACGTTAAGTTCATGCAACAGAACTGGTACAATTATTTTTCTATTTGGCAACCCACCAACTCAAAGAAAAAGTAATTGTGAACTTAATCGTCCATGCGCTTTTTGTATTCTTCATACTCAAATATCATGGCATCATAAAGAAGTTGTGCCACAAGCTTAGCACCCCGTGCGTTGAAGTGAGTATAATCACGCCCTGCCAATGAGGGCTTGGCGTTTACCCAGCTCACCATTGAGTTGTGACCACCCATGGCAGCATACAAATCCCAAAAAGCACAGCCAGCTTTAAGTGCGGCATTACGTTGTGCATCGCGTATTTTTTCTATGTTTGGATATGACTCGTAATTGAGTCCATTTTTTCGTGCCATATCAGACAGTCCTACAACAACAATATTGGCATCGGGGTTAATGGATTGCAAGAACATGATTTGACGGTAGAGCAAATTTTCATAAAACTTATAGCTCTGAGCGGGCGAAGGCACTACATTCACCCCAAACTGCATGATAATCAACTTAGTATCGAGTGCCTCAAATTGTTTTTTGAGATAGTCTTTTTGTATTTTGCTGAACTCCGCCCCCGAACTGCCACGCATAGGAACATTATCCACAGCCACACCCGACTCGCAGTCAATAGAAACACCTAACACCTCAGCATCGCCTTCCGTTTTGAAGTCAATTTTAAGCGTTTTGAAGTTTTCTTCAAAATCAAGCTCAAAAATATCAAATTCTGAAGTGCTTGTACTTAGGGTTTTCTGCGATAACACTTTGCCATCTGCACGCACTTCTACATCAAGGTCAGAGCCGTTTGTATTATAAATGAGCTTCATACGTTCGGCTTTTCTAAGCAACTCACTACCATACTCTGTATCAGTATACTTAACCCACGCTGTTTGTAACTTGTCGGTAGCTTCGGGTGGCAATGGACTTACAAAACTGTAATAGGCCTGTAGAAGTCCTAAACGTTTATGCTTTGGTGAGTTTTTACTATCAATATAGGCGTACTTTCGCCAATTTTTAGAGAAATCAGTTTGTATAGACTGCCGCATGCCCTTGCGTGTTTCGGGCGGAAGAAGTCCAGGTCCACAGCCTCCAAAGCGGTCTTGTAGCCTTTCACGCAAATATTCCGTGATGCGATCCCCTTCAATCTGAGAGTCGCCGTAATGTACGACACGCACAAAATCGTCTTCTTTAGCTAATTTTCTGAGAGCCTCAAAGAATTTATCCAAGGCTAGCTGGTTGGTGGTTGGAAACTCTATTTTCTGAACGGCAGTATTAACAGGCTCTATTTTTTCTCTACGTCCCGACTTAGAAGTATCCTCAGGCTGTAGAGCGGCCAAGCTATCTGCTGTTTGCTGCATAATAGCTTGTGCAAAAAGGGCTTTGTCTATGCTGTCCTGACGGGCTTGAAGGTCTGCAAGTTGTTGCTGTTGCGCAGTGTCTATGGTGGCAGGCTTCTTAAGCAACTCGAAATCCTCTAATGTAAACACTCTAAACTCGCTGTTTGACCCAAGCGTGATGATACGAGGCGAAAGAACCGCCACAACCACACAAATACAAGATACATAAGCTAAAAGAAGCAAACTGCGAAGAGGGGAAACCATAAACTGTTATCAATCAATTTTTTGTTTTGAATTGGGTATTTGCGGTGCAAAACTAAAGTAAAGTTATGAGTTTTTTTGTATAGTAGGCTGTAAAATCGTAAAATCTTTAAGATTTAATTACACATGCGGTACGTAAGGTAGCCA
Source organism: Cytophagales bacterium (assembly GCA_004293815.1). Taxonomy (GTDB): domain Bacteria; phylum Bacteroidota; class Bacteroidia; order Cytophagales; family Bernardetiaceae; genus RDZD01. Next base: position 36,771 of record RDZD01000009.1, read on the forward strand.
AATATGGCTACTTTTTTTGTGAATGCTTAGAAACTTCTGACTCCTCTTTTTTAGTCAGCATCAATCCATTGTCCTCGAAAAGAAAATGATTGGTTCCTGTCCAGCTCCAACTTTCGCCAGAGTTCATACAAAATCCTGTAACGGCAAATTCAACAGAAATCATATTGTCCTTGACCTTGAGATTGATAAAGTCAAATGTTTCTTGCGTGGTGGCAGTCATGGGAACAGAGGCACAGCTTTTGAGCGCGTCCAAAGAGGCTTCATCATTGCGAAACCAACGACGAAGAAAATCTAAATGCTCTTCTGAACATTGGTAACCCAAGCCAAGAGCGTTATTAGCCAAGCATTTGAGGTTATTGAAATCTTTATTGGCTTGTCCATCCCAGTTGCAATCACTTCCAATAAAGGTTACCACATAGCCCAATGCGGCTCTTTCAGCATCAGAAAGGCTGTTGCATAGCTTTTCGTTGATAACAATTTCATTAACTACCGTACCCAATTCAGCATTAGAACGATCTTCACGCCACAAAAACTTTGCTTTGCGTTCGGGCAGATTTTCTAAACTCGGTGCGCTGTTAGGTGGCACTTGCATACTAGCATTCACACTGTCAGGCATTTTAATCTTACTCTCACCCTCTCTTACCTGGACACAACAAGACAAAAAGCACAAAGAAGTAACTGCACCGATTTTGATTACACCATTCATACACAAAAGAGCATTCGCTAGGGTTTTATAAGAAAGCGGGCACAAAAATACAGATTATCATAACACAATTAACAATAGCTTTTTATTTTGTAAGAAAAGACTCATAATTACTTTAGTCGCCACATTTTTTGTAAATATCTAACAGTATATAACACAATTGACTGCGTTTTATAACCAAGCGGTTCTCTGGCAATACAGCATTGCCACATATCAGAGGCAATGGGGTGGTTTGGTGTTAGTGAACGCAGCAGCCGAATCCAAAAAATAATAGACGAAATTTTAGTTCTTAGATTTAAAGCCTAATTTTGCGCTGTTAAACAAGGTGTTGCCACTCACAACGAAAGGCATAGAACCCACGATTATTTTGCTTAACCTAGCATTTGCCCAATGAAAACATGTTTTTATATTTCGCTTCTGTTATTTTCTATGCTTTTTGTGAACGTTTGTGCACAAGATGCAGCCTTTGTAGAAGCTAAAAAGAAACTGGATCAACAAAGATACCGCGAATCAAAAGATGCCTTTGAGGTAATTATCCGATCAGCTTCTGATAAAGATTACATTGAGTATGCCTATTATTTTGGTGCGCTAGCAGCTTATAAATCAGGAGATAATTTTCAAGCAAAAGAATGGTTATTGACACTCACACAAGAGTATGCGGAATGGCAACAGCGTGAAGAAGCATTTTACTTACTAGGCTTGTTGCAAATGGATGATGGACAGCCAGAACAAGGCTTACAAACATTTAGACGAATCACCCAGCCAGCTATCAAGGAGGATGCGCACGCCATCAAAAAGCATTTTCTAAAAGAACAACCCTTGTCGAGACTACGCACGCTTTACGTGGCTTTTGCTCAAGACAAAGCTTTAGGTGAAACTTTGGCAGATAGACTTTTTTCTGAGCCAACGCTTTCAGAGGCAGACTCTAAGCTTCTGACTGACCTCAAATTTAAATTTGTATACACGCCAGAAAAGACAAGTGCCTCACAAGCATCTGATAATCAAAACTTAGGACAGACATTAAAAAAATCATATACTGTTGGCTTTTTTATGCCTTTTCAGTTGTCAGAACTGAATCCTAGCGCACCACAACGTAAAAATCAGTTTGTTTACGATTTATACGAAGGCATGAAAATAGGCGCAGAGCAACTTTTGGGTGAGAACATCACTATTAATTTTGTTGCTTTTGACACTGAAAAGAATGTTTCTACCATTAACCGAATATTGGCAGACCCAGAACTGCGCCATCTTGACCTTATTGTAGGGCCGGCCTATAGTTCTGAAACACAGCCTATATTGGCTTTTGCACGCGCTCACCGCATCCCCATTGTGAATCCTTTTTCAAAAAACTCCGAACTACTCAACCACACTGAACTGCAATATCTCACGTCTCCTTCTTATCACACGCAAGGTGTGCAAGTCTCTAATTATTTGATTAATACGCTGAATAAGAATAAAGCTTATATTTTATATGGTAGTTCTAAAGGTGACTCAGCCTTAGCAGCTTCTTATAAAAAAAATGTAGAACTTAAAGGCGGTACAGTGGCTGTATTTAAGAAGCTGGGCGGCGGCAGCCGAAGCTACTCCGACGTTCAGGTGGCATTACAAGAGCTAAAACCTGATCCTAAAAAAACACTCCAAGCAGAAAAATACACCGACGAAAATATGGGGCTTTCACCTGTATCAGATCCCAATGTACACCTGGCCGTGTTTACCGACGATCCTGCTGTAGCCTTGAGCGTGATAAGCGCACTTCAGACCAAACAACTCAACCTACCTCTCGTTATCACGGACGAGTGGCTACTTATGGAGCAGATGAATATAGCTCAAATTGACAGCCGTGACACTTACATTATAAGTGCAAACTATGTAGATGAAGACAAGCAACTTGTGAGAGATTTTAATAAAATCTATTCTGAAAGAACCAATATCTTTCCTTCTATATTTGCACATTTGGGCTATGAAACGATGTTATATTTTGGACGTGCTTTGAATAAAAACGGCAAGAATTTTATCAACAAACTGCGCAGCCTGCCAGCAGAATCTGGTGCTTTGCTTCATAAACTAGACTACTCCACTGGCAACGATAACCAATACGTCCCCATTTTAAAGTTTGTAAATGGCAAGCTAACCCTCATTAACCCCTAAAATGTTCATTCAAAAAGCTGATATTGAGCATATTCCCATTATCAGGCAGATTGCACAAAATACATGGCCTGACACCTTTGGGGCTATACTCTCGCCCACTCAAATAGAGTACATGCTACAAATGATGTACAGTGAAGATGCCCTAAAACAACAAATCCAGACACTTGGGCATACTTTTTTGCTCACTGGTTATGCACAAAGCTATACGGGATATGTGTCGTATGAAATTAGTATGGCACAAATTGCGGAAACCAAGATACATAAGCTTTACGTTCTACCCACTGAACAGGGCAAAAAATATGGACTCAAGCTTATGCAAGCCGTAGAGGAAGCCGCATTGCAACAGCAACAAACCAGCCTACTGCTCAATGTCAATCGTTACAATAAAGCTATAAAGTTTTATCAAAACTACGGTTTCAAGATTATCAAAACGGAGGATATAGCTATTGGCAATGGTTTTTTGATGGAGGATTATGTCATGCGCAAATCCCTGATTGACAAACCATAACACTCTATCTAGATCCAACCAGTATCATTTTTTATTGGATAGTTTCATGAACTCATCCATCTCGTCATCATAGCTGGTATCGAATCGGAAGTTCCAAAACATCCAACCCTCACTGTTTTTGTAAAGCTGAAAGGTGAATCTCAGGGGTTGCCTATCGTAATACACAAAATAGCTTACTGCACGGAACCTAGAAGTTACTGGTAGACTCCTAAGCTCTTCATAACCAATGTAATTTCCAACGAGATTTACTGTTTTAGTCAGCTCAAAAATCATATTTTTGACCTCATCACTTTCAACACTCATCCATTTGTTACTAGCGAAAACAAATTTAGAGGCTTCCTCTGCGCCTTTTGATTGATAGATTTCAAAAAATCTATCAATCAAAAATTGACCGTTATCTTTAGAGGACTGACCCTTGGCTAATCCAAAGGAGCAAAATACAATCAGTAAAATGGCTAAAAATCTCATTGCTAAGAGTGGTTTAGTTAGAATTTCAGATAAATAGAAACTAATGTGTTCAAACATAAACACTATCTCTATAAGAAGCAAGTAAAGAGCACTTTATTTAATCCTGACGCAAAACTTCTAGGTCAAAAGAAGCTCAACTTAAAGGATTGTCAATTTCACCAAAAACAAGCCCTGCTAGGACTTTTGGATAGAAATATGTAGATTTTTGAGGCATCGTGAAGCCTGTCTTACACACTTTATGCACTTCATCAATGTGGATTTCATTGACAATCAGAGCCAGTTGTACTTCTTGCTTGCCTACTTTTTCTAGACAAGACACATAGTTACGTTCAAACTGAATATTAGCCGATGCCCTTTGTGCATGTCCTTTTATGCCTGCCACAAGCTCTATGAAGAAATAGTGCAAAACCGTTAAATCCAGTTCTTTGACTGCATCTGGAAACTGCCACTTAAGCTCATTAATCATATCGGGCTTAAGCTGAATAAAATAAGCGTTTTCAGGGAAAACAAGCCCAAAAGCCCATTTTTTGCCTGCGATAATTTCTGCTAAATCAGATGCGTTCTCCACGTAGCGCACTTTGAAGTACAAAGCCACTTTTTGCATCACAGTATTTTCGTCAGTAAGACTTTCTAGGCCATACAAAAGTCTGTGTGTGGGCAAAATACGCAAATCATCAGCAGCAGAGTTGGTCAGGTACATCAGGTGGTAATTGTAAAGCTCTTTTCCTGTGTGATTTGGATTCGCCGCCATACGCTCCTGCCTTACAGCCTGAGAGCTTTCATAGCGGTGGTGTCCGTCTGCTAAAACAATCTGTTGTGTTCTGATTTTGTCAATAAAAATTTGAATGATAGATGGCTCATCAATAACTGCTATAGCATCTCTAACACCCTGATAATCTTCAGTTTCATAGATAAGATTATGCTTTACTGCCTCATCTAGGTATTTTTCCAACACAAACTCAGGGTCGTGATAAAGGCCATGGGTGGCACTGGCGTGTATGTTGGTGGCGCGCAAAATTTCTGTACGGTCATTCACTGCCAAAGGTATGGTGTTTTCGTGCCGCATCAAATCTGGTTCCTCCCAAGAAGTGGCTTTGATATAAACCATAAAGCCTTTTCTGACCAGAGTTTTAGCCGTCCCAGCCTTGTTAAAGTATTGATAATAAACGTATATAGAAGGTTTTTTGTCTTGAACAATTACTTTATCGGCCTTCCAATGTGCCAAAGTCATAGCGGCTTGCTGAGCTGGATTCTCACTCTTGGGCACCGAGAGATGTATGCTGTTGAAGGGATTATTATACAAAAGTGTGCGCTGCTTGGCAGACACCACATCAAATAAAGGCGAAACCAAATTTTGTATTTGAGAAGCAAACCTTGGATGATAACGCCAGCCTCTAAAAGGGATGATTTCTGCCATTATTGAGCGGTTTTAAAAGTTAAAATAAATAAACGGCTGAACCTCAGCTGTCTTGACTTGGAAGGTTATCAGAATAACTGCCGCAATAATGATAGCCTTAGCAATATCGGGAACTGCTGTAAACTGCGTTTTAGCTAGTTGTTTCCACTCAGAAGGTAGCCAGTGCATCACAAATCCAAACAATATCATACTAAGCGGGTTGCTGTACTCACTCAAAACTGGCCATACTTGGTTGATGTTCGTTTCGAAAAGAACACGCCAAATCATATCGTGTGCTGTTTGAATATCCACAGCCCTAAAGTAAATCCAGCAGTAACACACAAAATGAAAGGTTATAAAGCCCATAACCAGCTTATAAAACATAGAGTGCTCTTTGGGTTCTCTTGGATTTTGCTTTGTAAGCCCCATCCAAACTTTGTGCACAGCAAGTGCGATACCATGAAGCGCACCCCACACCACAAACCGCCATGCTGCACCGTGCCACAAACCGCCCAAAAGCATCACTAAAAACAGATTGATGTAAGTGCGTAAATTGCCATGTCTGTTTCCGCCCAGCGGTACATACAAATAGTCACGCAGCCAAGTAGAGAGAGAAATATGCCAACGCCGCCAAAAATCTGTGATATCTAAGGCTTTATAAGGTGAATTAAAGTTAAGATTCAGCTTAAAGCCAAGCAGAAGAGCCAAACCTATAGCCATGTCAGTATAACCCGAAAAGTCGCAATAAATCTGTATCGCATAGCCGTAGAAAGCCATCAATGTAGCAAAGCCTTCATAATTAGCAGGTTCTAGAAACACCCTATCAACAAAATTGATAGAAATATAATCCGAAATAAAGACTTTTTTTACCAAGCCATTGATAATCAAAAATATAGCTCGCCCATAATCTTCTTCACTTAGCTCATAAGGTTTGTATATTTGCGGAATAAAGTCGTGTGCTCTTACAATAGGCCCCGCTACCAGCTGTGGAAAAAAGCTTACAAAAAAAGCAAAATCGGTGAGCGTTTCAGCTGGTTTTATTTCCTTGCGGTAGATATCTATGGAATAGCTAATGCTCTGGAAAGTGTAGAAAGAGATGCCCACAGGGAGGAAAATAGATTTTTCTTCAAAAATCTGATTACTAAGTAGATAGTTCAGTATTTCTGCCAGATAATTGGTCTTCTCTATACCCAAGTTAAATGCCGTATTGAGGCCGTCCGCAATAAAAAACGTGTACTTAAAATAGCCCAAAAGTAATAAATTGGACGTAACGCTCAGAGCAATCAGGAATTTTTTAGTACTGTCGCTTTCGGACTCATAAATCTTATTGCCAAGATAATAATCAAAAACAGTGGTAAAGATCAATAACGCAAAAAATACACCGCTAGAAAGGTAATAAAAATACACACTGAAAAGCATTAAAATCAAATTACGGACTTTAATACGGGAGTGTATGAATTGGTAGAGCAGCATAATGCCGCCTAACATGTACCAAAACAATAAATTTGTAAAAATTAAAGGCTCGTTTTCTTTATAAGTGAAAAGAGCCAGCAATTCGTCAAACATTCTATTCGCGATAATTTAACCTTTGACTTGTTTGCGTGCTTTTAGTCAGACGATTAACAAACAAAAATCAAGGTCGTTGAGGCCAGTATTTTCTTTGAATTGGCAAAGATAATAACAAAAACTAAAATCTGATTACTTTTTAGGTTTATTTTGCTACCCGTTTCCCGAGGTTTATCTTCATTATTTTGCTTAATTAGAAATGCGTTATTTTAGTTGTCTTGTCTGCAAATTGAGTTATGTTTTTTTGCTAGCCTTTGTTTTTGTGTCTTGCGTTCCTTTGTGGACTTCCAGCAGCAGTGCTGAGTGGCTAGAAAGGCAACTTATTGAATCTGAAATTTGTTTGTTGCAAAACCAAGACAATATTATTCCTCTTAAAGACATTGAAAATGAACGCGTTTTAATTTTAAGCACACCCGAGACAGACTTTCGCGCTTTCAAAAAAACTGCTCTTAGATACCTGAAAGCTGATACCCTGACTTTAGGCAGCAGCGATACTTTGCTGCGAAACCTGGCCTATTACACCACTGTCATCATTACCACAAGCCGCTACGATAGCTACCTCTGGAGTATTCTCAAGCGATACAACAGCACCAAAAAGCTTATCTTCTGCCTTTTTGGTGAACAAAAGTCATGGCACCAATCCCAAACGATATTAAGTTCTTTGCCCTGTGTGCTTTTGTCGGCCAACAACTCACCACTAGCGCATGAACTGAGTGCACAAGCTCTTCTGGGAGCCTTTCCCATAAAAGGAAGCTCCAATGGAAGCTTAAGTCCCACTTACCCAGAAGGCTACGGCATTTTTACAAATAAGGCTATCAGGCTTAAATACACCATTCCTGAAGAAGTAAGTGCCAACCCTCATTATTTGAAAATGATAGACAGTCTGGCTATTAATGCCATTCTACGCCGTGCTACGCCCTCTTGCCAAGTGCTTCTTGTCAAAGACGGCAAGGTGTTCTACAACAAAGCTTTTGGATATCATACCTATGATAGTCTACAAAAAAGCGAGATAACTGATATTTATGATGTGGCTTCTGTAACCAAAATTACGAGTGGGCTTTTGCCTCTCATGCAGTTCTATGAGCAGGGGAAAATTCACCTTGACTCACCTTTAGTAAACTACGCTTCATGGTTGCGCGGAAGTGGAAAGGATAGCTTTGCTTTGCGCGAAGTGCTCACGCACCAAGCACGTTTACAGGCCACTGTACCATTTTATACCTCTGACTTCAAAGAAGGCACGCTAGATCCCAACTATTATAGTCAGGACTCTAGTGCCACCTACTCTTTGGCAGTAGCTAAGAATATATTCATAAAACCCTCTTACTATGCAGAAATGGCTTTACCAAAGCTAGCAAAATCGCGGCTTATGGATAAAAAAAGCTTTCACTACAGTGATTTAGGCTTTGTCATGCTTCCTGCTCTTTTAGATTCATTCATGAACGAACCCTACCCTAATTACTTGGAAAGTCAGTTTTACAAACCTTTAGGTGCATGGAGAACTGGTTTTAACCCTATTTACCGCTTTCCGATTAACCAGATACTGCCCACAGAGCTGGACATGGCTTTTCGTAAGCAGCTAATACATGGCTATGTACACGACGAATCAGCAGCCGTACTCGGTGGCTACTCGTCTAACGCGGGGCTATTTAGCACCGCCGAAGATCTTGCCAAAATCTTACAAATGCTGCTGAACGGTGGCGAGTATGGCGGGAAACAATATTTTCAGCCTCAAACTGTACAAACTTTTACTAGCTGTCAGTTCTGCGAAACAGGAAACCGCAGAGGACTAGGTTTTGATAAGCCCTCAATCCAGTATAGCAAGTCCTCACACACTGCACAAGAAGCCAGTGCGGCCAGCTTTGGACATTTAGGCTTTACGGGTACTTACATTTGGGCAGATCCCAAATACAATTTGATTTATATTTTTCTTTCTAATAGAATTTATCCCACACGTGAAAATAACACACTTTCTGAGTTGCGTGTGCGCCTCAGAATCATGGAGGCCGCTTATAAGGCTATAAAATAATCGCCTATTGTGTGCTTTTTTATAGCTTGTAAAATATAAAAATACTATTTTTGAACTTCCGCAAGATTATTCCTCAACGGCAACATGAACATAGATTTTCATCTCCTTACGCGTGTGGGGGCTTGGCGTGCAGATCCGCTGCGCACTTTGCAATACACCGAACAAAAATACAGCAAGATACCTCAACAGCTTCAAAGTTTTTTAGCTCAAAAAAGCGATTTGAAAGACACCCTTAAAGAACGACTGGAAAACTTTGGTATGGCATTTAGCACTTATCAAAAGTGTATTTTTTTTAAAGACAATGATTTAGCAGAATACACCTTTCAGTTGAAAGGCCAAGAAGGCCAACTATTGATTTTTGAGGAAGATCAAGATTTACTAGTCTGCTTTGATATCTGTGAACTGGATTCAGAACATTTTGTGCTTTATGACAAAGCAGAAAATATGTATTTCTATGGTATTTTTGATGCATATATTGCCAAGCAACCTGAAGCTGTTCAAGCCATGTTCGAGCAGGTTTAAAGAGGCCTTAAATCCCACAAGCTATCTGAGCATTTTGAGTTGCTCGCTATGGTGACGGTCTAACTTATTTAAAATATACGCTAGATTGTATTTTTCTTGTTCACTCAAATTGCCTGCAATCTGCTCTGCGGCCTGCTCTACCAAGGGAAGTAGCTCAAACAGCACTTTCTGGCCTAGTGGTGTGATATCTACCAGTTGACTCCGCTTATCTTCTTGGTTATCATACTGCTTGACAAACTCTTTTTTAAGCAGCCTTTTGATGATTTCGATGCCAGAAGTTTTTTCTATAATGCACTGCTGAATGAGTTCAGTTTTGCTCATACTGCCTTGCGACATCAACACAATAAGAAAAGAAAACTCTTCCGCAGTCTGTAAAGGGCTATTTTGCAGAGATTTTTTAATGTGCAATTTGGCGTAGCGATACACTATTGTAAGTAAACGAGATATTACGCCATTGCATCTAGCGGCCTCTGTGGGTGGTACATAAAAAGCATTATCTGACATGTAGTTAGACACCAAACCGTCTTGTTCGCGGAAGTTGGCATTCAGGTAAGACAAGAAATGAGGCATTGTGAGCAAGGATTCGTCCTTTTCCTGTGCTTCAAAGAGATGCAAATGCTCAATGAGTTCTAATAACAATGCTTTGGTTTTCATTCTTGCCTTTTAAACTAAAAACAAATTATCGTTTGAGTATGTTTTCTAAATAGTAAATTTTGTGCATAACACCACAGTGAGGACAAATCTACGAATTATTTTTGGAACAATAAAATGGTATATCAGTAAAACGCAGTATATAAAAAATACGTGATGCTGCCAAGAGCTTAAAGTTCAATCTTAAGAATCCCCCTATCCTACACACTAGAGATAATTTTTTGCTTGATGCTACGTTTTGAGCCAAAAACTATTATTTTTGTCGCACAAAACTCTAATGAGACATGGCAACAAGAATTCGCATAACCGCAAAAGGCGCAAAAGACACCCGTTCGGGGTTTGGCGACGGCCTTTTGGAAGTGGCACGCAAAAACCCTCATGTTGTGGGGCTGTGTGCAGACCTTACTGGCTCTCTTAAAATGGACGCATTCCAAAAAGAATTTCCTGAACGCTTCTTTCAGGTGGGAATAGCCGAAGCTAATATGATGGGGCTAGCGGCAGGCATGACCATTGGTGGAAAAATTCCTTATACTGGCACTTTTGCTAACTTTTCCACAGGCCGTGTGTATGACCAAATACGTCAATCTATTGCTTATTCTCATAAAAACGTCAAAATATGTGCCTCTCATGCTGGCCTTACGCTTGGTGAAGATGGTGCTACACACCAAATACTGGAAGATTTAGGCTTGATGAAAATGCTACCCAACATGGTAGTGATAAACCCCTGCGACTATAATCAAACCAAAGCCGCTACTATAGCCATAGCAGACCATAATGGTCCGGTTTACCTGCGGTTTGGCCGTCCCAAATGGCCTATTTTCATGCCCACAGACCAACCCTTTGTCATAGGAAAAGCCCATACGCTTTATGAGGGCAGCGATGTGAGTATTTTTGCTACTGGCCACATGGTTTGGGAAGCCGTGCAAGCTGCCGACCGATTGGACGAAGAAGGCATCTCAGCAGAACTGATTAATATCCATACTATTAAGCCACTTGACACTCAAGCAATATTGGCCTCAGTAAATAAAACAAGGTGTGCAGTGAGTGCAGAAGAACACCAAGTTTTGGGTGGTTTAGGTGAAAGTATAGCTGGTCTTCTGGCACGTGAAAAGCCTACAGTTCTCGAGATGGTTGCGGTGAATGATTCTTTTGGTGAGAGTGGGACACCTGAGGATTTACTCAAAAAATACGGCCTTACGGCAGAAGCCATCTACCAAGCTGCCAAAAAAGCTATAGCCCGCAAAAACGCCTAGCCTCCTTTCAATGATCATATCAGGAATTGTGGCGGTGTCCGATAATGGCTGCATTGGCGCAGGCGGAAAACTAGTTTGGCATTTACCCGCTGATCTTAAGTTTTTTAAGCAAATTACTCTAAACCATACGATTGTTATGGGCAGAAGTACTTTTGAAAGCATAGGTCGTCCTTTGCCTAAACGGCGAAATCTTGTACTCACTCGAAACCCCAACTGGCATCATGCTGGTGTGGAGGCTTTTTTGAGTGTAGAACAAGTATTGACCAATGTTAGAGAAAATGCAGAAAAAGAGATTTTCATTATAGGCGGTGCTGAAATATACCAGCTTTTTATGCCTCAAATTAGTCAGTTTTATATTACCCAAGTACACAGCTTGGTACAGGGCGATGCTTTTTTTGAGCTTCCCGAAGCAGAGTTTACTTGTACAAACCGCACGTCTGTTCCAAAGGATGCTCAAAACGTATTTGATATGACTTTTACTACCTGGTTAAGAACAAAAATCTAAGACAATGAAACAACACGATATAAGATTGAGTGTAGAACTCGACGACAACCAATTGCCAGATAAAATATTTTGGAATGCAACCGATAGCCCAACAGGTCGTTTGGAAGAAGCAAAAGCCTTTATCTTAGGTATCTGGGACCATAAACAAAGAGAGACGCTTCGCATAGATCTCTGGACTAAAGATATGACTACAGACGATATGAAGCGTTTTTGCATAGACATACTGGGTGGTTTATCTGAAACCATGCGTAACTCTACTGACGACGAGTTTGTGAGCAGATCTATACATGAGCTTTGCGTCAAGCTTGTATCGCATTTGCAAACCCAAAACAGAGGTGAGTAGAGTGCACGCTGCTCTATAATAGTGTTTTAATTTGTTTTATCAGCCATTTGATATTGACTACAGGCGTATGCAATAGCTTTCTGCATGCTTTCAAAAATATGACTTTGCTAAAATGCGAAGCATAACTCTTTGAAAAACACAGGTAACTGAAGACCGAGTGGGCGCATGGATTAAAACTTTTAAGACAAAACAATCAAAAAAATAGTACACAAGGGCGCACAAAACAGGTTTTTTAAGTACTTTTGAAGCGGAAACTTTTCTGCTCTAATGCAGGGTTTTATCTATAGCCCCTACCAATCCTACCAATAGTCAACCAATTTATTTACTGCTTCAAAAATAATACACTCATGATTTGTCGTTTAGCTGTTTTGTTATGTAGTTTAAGCTTTGCGCTTGGCCTTTACACAGACCTTTGGGCACAAAACAACAACCCTAAAATTTCTAAGTTTGAGCAACTAGAAGAGCTTTTGCCAACCGCCAATAACTACAGAACCACTTCGGGCGCACCTGGTCATGACTATTGGCAGCAACGCGCAGACCACGTCATGGACATTGTGCTGGATGACAAAAATCGTCGCCTGACTGGTTACCAAACCATTACCTACTACAACAACTCACCCGATCCGCTCCGCTACCTTTGGCTACAACTAGACCAAAACATCTTTGACAAAAACTCAGATGCCAACCTGACTGAAACCTCTGAAATTGAACCGCAACTTTCTTTGGCACAAATCAATCAAATGTTACCTCCTTCTTTTGATGGTGGTTTCAAGATTTCCTCTGTCAAAGACAAAGTAGGCAAGGCACTGCCTTACACCATCAACAAAACCATGATGCGCGTGGAGCTGCCCGTTATGCTCAAAAAAGGCGAAGTGTTTGTTTTTAGCATTAGCTGGAGCTACAACATCAACGAGCAGCCTAAGCTGGGTGGTCGCTCAGGATATGAGTATTTCGAGAAAGATGACAACTGTCTTTATGAAATTGCACAGTTTTTTCCAAGAATGGCCGTTTACAGCGATTTTGGAGGTTGGCAACACAAACAATTCTTAGGACGTGGTGAGTTTGCCTTGACCTTTGGCAATTATAAAGTCAATATCACAGTGCCTGCTGACCATATAGTAGCGGCCTCTGGCGAGCTGCAAAACGCAGACAAAGTACTTACTTCAAAGCAGTTACAGCGTTTTCAGCAAGCTAAAACTGCCGACCGCCCCGTTCTCATTGTAACAGAAGAAGAAGCCAGAGAAGCCGAAAAACAAAAACTAGAGCAAACCAAAACATGGACTTTTGAAGCTAAAAACGTGCGTGATTTTGCCTTTGCCAGCTCTCGTAAATTTATTTGGGATGCTATGAACGTGAGGGTAAACAACAAAAATACGCTTTGTATGTCTTTTTACCCCAAAGAAGGCAATCCGCTTTGGGGTCAGTACTCTACCGAAGTGGTAGCGCACACAATCAAAGTATATTCAAAATACACTATTGACTACCCTTATCCTGTGGCTATTTCGGTACACGGGCCAGTTTGGGGCATGGAGTACCCTATGATTTGCTTCAATGGCGGCCGGCCGGCCTCTGACGGAACCTACCCTGAAGGCATTAAGCATGCTATGATTTCAGTTATCATTCACGAAGTGGGGCATAATTTTTTTCCAATGATTATCAATTCAGACGAAAGGCAGTGGTCTTGGATGGACGAAGGTCTCAACTCTTTTTGTCAGTATTTGACCGAACAAGAATGGCAGCCCAATTACCCCTCAAGGCGCGGCCCTGCTCCAAATATTGTGGAATACATGAAAAGCGACCCCTCTACACTCGTGCCTATCATGCAAAACTCAGAGTCTTTGCCTCAGTTTGGCAACAATGCCTACGGAAAGCCTGCCACGGCACTCAACATATTGCGTGAGACCATCATGGGACGTGAGCTTTTTGATTACTCTTTTAAAGAATATGCCCGTCGTTGGGCCTTTAAACATCCAGAACCTGCCGACTTTTTCAGAACTATGGAAGATGCATCAGCAGTGGATCTGGACTGGTTTTGGCGTGCATGGTTCTATGGCACAGAACCTGTAGACATTGCACTAAGCGATGTCAAATTCTACACCATACAGAGCATGGAGCCCAAAGTAGAAGAAGCTCTTGTGGCTGCTCAGAACAAGCAGCAACGCTATATTACTGAGCTAAAAAATGATACGCTTTTAAATAATAAGAGAGTGATAGACCAAAAGCCTTACTTAAAGGATTTCTACAATTCTTATGATCCCCTCAAAGTGACAAAGGCCGATCAAGAAATGTATGATTACTTGATGGCAGCACTGTCACCTGAAGAGCGCGACTTACTCAAAGGCAAGCACTTATTCTATGAACTGACTTTCAAAAATGTAGGAGGAGTTGTGATGCCACTTATTATAGAGTTTGAATATGAAGACGGCTCTAAAACACTAGAAAGAATCCCCGCAGAAATCTGGCGTATGGATAATGAGCAGGTGAAGAAGGTGTTTGTTTTTCAGAAAAAAGTAAAAAATATCACGTTGGATCCCTATCAAGAAACTGCTGATATAGAACTCTCTAATAACTACTTCCCACCTCGCAACCTACCAAGCCGCTTTCAACTCTTCAAGCAACAACAACAGCGAAGCACAGACAATCCCATGAGACGCTCTCTTATAGAAGGTAATCGCTAAACATAAAAAGGTGCTGCTTGGAAAACAAACAGCACCTTTTTTTAACAATCGCATTGATAAATAGAGCAACGGAATAACACAAAATACTTACTACAGTTAAGCGGCCATTAAGTTTAAGTATCATCTCGAAGTTTTTACTACGGTTTCCAAACCTTCTCACCCCGATAGTTGAGTGTCACTTAACAAAAAACTTAGACTACACGCTTAAATACGCGATTGTTTATATTTTATATAGAAAAAGTATAAAATAATTTGGATATATAAAAACAATCAATCAAATTTGCTTATAGTCAATTCGTAAATCAACCCTTTGTAAATAAAAACCTTATGGTAAAACTCTACCTAAACGTTTTAATGAGTGTTTTTGCACTCATAGCGTGTATGCAAAAAGCAAACGCGCAGGTTACCAATGTGAACGGCACAATAAATATTTTGGGCGGCGGCACAGTGATGGTTTGCAATAGTTTTTTTGACAACCAAGCAGCAGGTACAGTTAGTCTGACTGGTACGCTTGATGTAAACACAACGCTCACCAACAATGGTGTATTTACAGGCAATGCGGGCAGCTTGCTGCTGATGTCTGGCACAGCTGAACAGTTGGTTAATGGTGCTGCTGTGGTCAATACCTTTGATCTTCAAATCAACAATGGCGGCTTTGGTGTGACGAATGCCAACACAGGCCATATTCGCGTAGCCAACAACTTGTTGCTGAGCAGCGGCCGTCTATTTACCTCTAACGCTACACAGGTGCGCTTTACGCCCACTGCGCTCAACCCTGCTGAAACAAACGCAAACCATATCGTAGGCACTGCTTATGTAGAGCCACGCGCCATAGGTGCAGGGGCATTTGGACCGTTCTTGAATATGACATTAGCTGCTGGCGGGAATATAACCAGCATGGATATGTTTCGCAGAACAGGTAACGGAACTGGCAACACCTTACTGCCTGCTCCTACCTCTGGTGTCGTAAATGTGGGCGGAAACACAAGCATTGCAGCTTATTGGTCAATACAATCGCCAGACAGCTTGCTCTTTCCTAACCGTGATATGACAATTTCTTGGCTGTCAGCTTGGGACAACGGTAAGAACCTCCTGCAAATGCAACGCTGGCGTAGCAGACAATATGGTGCTATTACCGCACCTTGGCGCGAAATGAACCCACTTTCTGATCTTAGCGCACGTACTCTAACCCTCAATTCAGGCATAGTACTTGTAAGAGACTGGACTTATTCTGACATTGTAAACCCGCTCCCTGTGAATATTTTGAGCTTTAATGCGCAGCAGCAAAACGAAGATGCTTGGCTCACATGGGCTACCAGCGAAGAAAAGAACATGTCTCACTACGAGATATTGCGAAGCGTAGATGGCGAGAATTTTGCAACGGTTGGCCGCGTGCAGGCACTCAACAAAGTTGGCGTAGCTTCTTACAACTTCCGCGACTTAAATTTTGTAGCTCTCCCCGTAGAAACGGTATACTATCAGCTCAAGCAAGTGGAACAAGACGGCAAACATACTCTTTCTGCTGTTCGCTCTATCAACTTACAGCACACGGCGACATTTGCGGTGAACGCCTTCCCAAATCCCTTTGCTGATGAGCTAACAATCAATATTCAGAATCTAAACTCTGAAAATTGCCAAATATCACTGACTGATAACTTGGGTAGAGTACTTTATACTGCACAAACAAACGAGAAGTTTGCACAATTTGAACTCAACCATGAACTCAGTAGCTTGTCTACAGGTAGTTATATCTTGAGTGTGCGTGCTAGTAGCGGCGAAAAGTTCATAAAACTGATTAAACGTTAGACAATTTAAAGATAACTTGTGCAAAGGTAAATTGCTTTTGCGCAAGTTATCTCTCAAAAACAACAGCCCCTTTAGTTTATTTTTACCATTTATTTTAAATTTAATTCATTAAAACAAAGAATATGATGAAAAAGTTACTTTTTTCAATCCTTTTTGCTGGCTGTATAGGCACAGCTACTGCCCAAGTACAAATCAACCGTGAAGTTCAAATGAATGGAGCTGGCGTAGACGATCGCAAGGTAACTGGTTTGAGTGCTGCGAGCGCAGTGACTACGCCTGTTGCTACTGATGCTGTGAGTAATGCCACCATACAATCTAACTGGCTCACTTACAAGCTAGCGACAGGGGCTGTAAACGCTTATGCTGTGACTCTGGTTCCTGCCGTGGCTTCTTATCAGACAGGCATGATAGTAAACTTCAGAGCCAATGCCGCCAATACAGGTGCGGCCACACTCAACGTAAACGGTTTAGGTGCTATTCCAATTCGTAAGCTAGTAACTACAGCCCTCTCGCCAAATGATATCATGATAAACCAAATGGTGACAGTGATGTATGATGGTACAAACTTTCAACTCATGAGCGGCGTGGGATCTTCTCGTATGCAGACCTTCCATGTGCGTGGTACAGCAAGCCGCACGGCAGTGGCTTCTACTACTCTCACTTTGCAACCAGGCGTTACACAGACGTTTACGATACCTGCTGGTGTAACAGCTGATGTTTATATCAACGCAACCATAGGTATGCGCAACGTTTCCACTACAGCTAGCCAGTATGCAGCCGTTGATGCTGTTTTGCATGTGAATGGAGTGGCTATGGCTGCAGGGGGCTGGAATCGTATAACAAACGTCAATCATGGTACTGGTAACTCTTTGACTAACGTATCCTTAGCTTCTGCTGTCGTTTTAGCTGGCGGCACACATACAATAGATATGCGTACTGCTAGAGTTAATGGCAACACTACTGTGGATATTGGCGGCGATGCCCTTCTGGACACCACAGCAGGTGAAATGACTATCTTTATTTTTTATCGTTAGATCTTGAACATACAATATATGAAGAAGTCAATCACTTTCATAGCCGCTTTATGTCTTTGGGCTTGGGTCGGTTCTTTGCATGCGCAGGTAGAAACGCCCATTTCTAGAATAACTGCGACTGTGTCTAATTCTGAGCCTGAAGAGGCTGTTGAACAAGACTCGGTTGTAGAGATTAGTACCAAGCGCAATGCTTCTGTCAAAAACAGCGGTGGCCGTACTGGTAGAAAAGGCAAGTCTAAGAAAGCCCCCAATCAGATGATTGAGGAAAAAGCTATCAGCCAAAGGAAGAGTAGCGAGTCTGCAAAGGAAGATTAAATTAGGGCTAGTTTTATAAGACCTATTTAGCACCATGAAGTTTGTTGACACAGAAGAACTTTTTTTTATGTCAACAAACTTCTGGAGTTTTATAGACACAAGACTTTGATTTGAGTGACGGACTATGGACTTTCAACTTTGCTGTATCAAAAAACTAGTTAGTATAAAAAATACTTATTTTTTTGTATTCGTATTTATTTTTTGGGAGTTTTCAAGTTCATAGTATAGATTTGCATGCTGTAACTCTGATTTGCCAAATGCGCTTCATTAATTTACAAAACTATGCAACATCCTCTCGCTTGTGTACATCCCAATGCCAAAATAGGGCAAAACGTTACTATTGAAGCTTTTGCGTTTGTAGACGACAATGTAACGATAGGAGACAACACATGGATAGGGCCACACGTCACCATCATGAGCGGTGCTATCATTGGGAAGGGTTGTAAAGTTTATCCAGGCGCAGTTGTTGCAGGCCCTCCTCAGGATTTGAAGTATCAAGGTGAAGCTACCACTGCGCAAATAGGCGATAACACCGTTATACGCGAGTGTGTAACCATCAACAAAGGCACAACAGAGAGCATGACTACCAAAGTGGGTTCAAACGCGCTCATTATGGCCTATGTACATGTAGCGCATGATTGCGTGGTGGGTAACAACTGTATCATAGCCAACGCGGTGCAACTAGGCGGCCATGTGGTTATTGATGATCATGCCATTATTGGTGGCACAAGTGCTGTACACCAATTTGTAAGGATAGGTAAACATGTGATGATTTCGGGTGGTTCTTTGGTTCGTAAAGATGTTCCTCCCTATATCAAGGCTGGGCGAGAACCTCTCTCCTACGCAGGTGTCAATGTTATTGGCTTAAGGCGCAGAGGATTTAACTCTTTTCAGATAGCTGAGGTTCAAGAAGTATACAGATATTTCTATCAAAGCGGTTTGAATAATACAGATGCGCTGGTGGCAGTTGAAGAAGTCATACAACCTTCAGAAGCACGTGATGAGATACTTAATTTTATCAAGGTTTCTACACGCGGTATCATCAGAGGTGCAGCCGCTAAAAGTGGTAGCATGAACGACGATATGTAGGGTGATGTAAAAAGAATAAAATAGTAAAACAAAAAGCAAACACAAACAGTATCAGTAAATAAGGACTTTTAAATACAAACAGATATGAAGCTCTCAAACAAAACAAAGCACATGCCTAAAAAGGAGATGACCTTTTTTGAGCGCATTTATTTGCCTGCCATCATACAAGGCTTGATTATCACACTCAAGCGTTTTTTTAGAAAGAAAACTTCTATCCAGTATCCTGAGCAGAAGCGTGAATTGAGCGAGGTTTATCGCGGTTTGCACGTTCTCAAGCGCGACGAAGAAGGACGTGAGCGTTGTACTGCTTGCGGTCTATGCGCTGTAGCATGTCCTGCTGAGGCTATCACGATGGTTGCGGCCGAACGCACAAAGGCAGAAGAGCATCTTTACCGCGAAGAAAAATACGCATCCACTTATGAAGTAAACATGCTCAGGTGCATTTTCTGCGGTCTCTGTGAGGAAGCTTGTCCTAAAGCCGCAATATTCTTACAGAATGACACAATGGCACCTGCTTTTTATGACCGCAAAGATGTTATCTTTGGCAAAGATTTACTTGTAGAGCCTTGGCCTAAGGATAAAAAATAATGTTATCCTTTGCTTTGCCGTTTTTAAAACTTAGGCAGTAAAGAATATAGGGCTTCAACTCGTCCCGTATTTGGTAAAGTGAATAAAATTTGGTATCTTTGCATAAGATTTATCAAGTTTTATGTCGGCCGAAAACCGTGTTTCTTCTTCAAAAGTTACCCAAAAAGGAAGTTTCTTCAAAACTTTCAGGGTGAACCTAGCCTTAAGGGTTGTACTACTGATTCTAAGTTCATTTCTATTTGCAGCGGTAGCCTTTGATGGCAATGCGCCATTTAGCACTTTAGCTATTAGTATCTCTATCTTACTACAGCTTTTTGGCATTATCAGAAAAATAGAAACTACCAATCAAGAGGTGGTGCGGCTGCTTAATTATATTCGCTATGACGACTTTAATAAGCTCAGTTATAGTCGAGTACATGGTTCTTCCTTTGATGACCTAGCCCTTGCTCTCGACAGCGTCATGGCGCACTTTAGAGCCATAAGAAATGAACGAGAAGCTCAGTTTGAGTTCTTTAGAAATGTGGTAGAGCACATCAAAGTTGGTATCGTGGCCTTTGACAGATTTGGGCGAGTGCATATCTATAACAACGCGGCCAAGCAGCTTTTTAAATTGAGTTCAGCAGAGCATATTTCAGTTTTTGAGGCTGTGAGCAGTCAAATGGCTGAAGAGTTTCAGACCCTGAATAGCGGTTCCCAAACACTTGTTAAAATATTCACCGACACAGAACCCATAGAGCTTAGTATTCATGCTTCAGAGCTTAAGCATAAAAATGAGAGGTTTAAGCTGCTCACTATTCAGAATATTCGTCGCGAATTAGAGGATAAAGAGCTAGATGCTTGGCAAAACTTGATAAGGGTGCTAACACATGAGATTATGAACTCTGTTACGCCTATTTCGTCTCTAGCAGGCACAATGGCCAGTGAAATAGAAGACTTGAAAATAAAAGCAACTGATGATGTAATAGAGCCTGAGGACTTGGCTGATATGCACACAGCGGCAGAGGCTATTGAGCGACGCTCGCACTCACTGATTCACTTCGTAAGCGAGTTCAGAAATATGTCACAGCTGCCTACACCAACTTTTTCGCATGTACGCGTGAAACACTTACTGCAACATTTGATAACCATTATGCAAAGAGAAATTCACGAAAATGGCATCACATTGACCCTAGAGGTCAAGTCAGACTCACTTTTTATCACAGCTGACCCCGTACTTATCGAACAAGTGCTTATCAATATCCTCAAGAATGCCATTCAGGCTCTACGCGAATTTAGAGAGCAAACAGATAAAAAAATAACTCTGAAGGCTGGTACAGATGATCTCAGCCGTGTCTGGATAACTGTAGCAGATAATGGACCAGGCATAGAAAAAGAGGCTTTGGATAAAATTTTTATTCCTTTTTATACCACCAAGAAATACGGTACAGGCATTGGTTTGAGTCTTTCAAAGCAAATCATGCGCCAGCACAAGGGAAGTATAGGCGTAACTACCGTTGCGGGCAGAGGCTCTGAGTTCACATTGCGCTTTTGAGTCTTAGTTTGGCTCACAAGGCATTATAAACGTCTCACTTTTAAACACTTCATAAAAAAGTATTTAAAAAAACTTGCGTATTACAAAAGCAAATTATATATTTGTAAGACCCCTCTAAAGAGGGATAGTTTTTTGTAGTACATTACGTATAGAAGAAGTTGCCCCGACATATCATTTTGCAATAGACCATGTATATACAATCTCTAAAAATTTATAAGTTTAGGAAAAAAGCAGATTTTACGCTCTCCCTTTCACCAAGTCTTACACTATTAAGTGGCCATAATGGGAGTGGCAAAACTGCCGCTTTGAGTTTGCTAGAGGCGGCAATGGGACAGCAAGCAGCTTCAGAGCAACTTGCAGAGCTATGCGAGGGAGTCACTTTGCAACTAAGTAACCACAGTACGGTAAGTTGGCAACCTAAAACCGGTAAGGCTGAGTACAGAGGTATTCTACCTGAAGATTTTAAACAACTGGTTTTCTCTTCATTGCAAGCACCTGATAACTATGATATTTCAGACACCGCTTTTGCTAAAGCCGCTTCTCAAATTTTAAACAAAAAGTTACAAAAAGGTATAGATCAAAAATTGTTGCATCTGGTGCAACAATTTACACACTATAAATCTGTAAGCGACGCACAAGCGATAGAGAAAATCAGACGAAACGAATACTATGGTTTGGCAGAGCAACACCGCTACTTAGATGCTTTTTATAATATTTTGGACGATTATTTCAAGGATGTTAATAAGCGTTTGGATCGCGATGCTTTACCTTTTTGCTTTTTACCCAGCGGTGGTAATGAAATGTGGCTTTCTACAGGGGAAAAACAATTGCTAATCATCTTTTTAACAGTATTTTTACAGTATGAAATGCCTTCTTTTTTGGCTTTAGATGAGGCTCTTTTAAATATCAATACTTTCTGGCAAAAGCGTATTTTAAAAGATATTCACACCATAAATCCCCGTTGTCAGATTTTGGTGGCCACTCATTCACCTTATACACTCGGCGAACAACTGGGCAATGCGCGCATTAAAATAGATGACTGTTGGAATAGCAACGAAAAAAATACAGTCAGTAGCAAATTTACAGCTGTATACACACACATACCAACACCCAAGATTTCGTCCGATAATGTGATTCAAACGCACCAAAGTACGCTCTCACGGATAGCAAGGCTTCGATCCGATTTTGTTAAAATACAAGAAAACAAAGAATACAGAGATTTTGACCGGACTTATCAGGTCAATTTGCGCATTAAAGAAGAGTTGTCTTTTTCTTTGGAAGAGTGTCAAGAGATTGTCGTTGTCCTTAATGAGCTTAAAATAGGCACAGACGTTATTACGGTTACGACGCTTATGAACAGAATGGAGTCTTTGGACGAATGTAAATCTCTGCTTGAAGTGGTATCAAACCCCGACGATGCAGTGATGTATGTGGAGAAAGTGCCCAATGAAATCACTCTCAACTCTATGCTAAAAAAAGCCGCAACGCTTGAAGAAGGTTTAGCCTTTGTAGAAGAATGTGAGAAGCATTACCCCACCATGGATGCTAAATTCCCTGATATCATCACTTTTAGTACCCTACTAGGCAAGGCTAATACGCGCATAGAAATAGATGATGTAGAAAATATGCGTCGTCAGTATAAAGTGGCCATTAATGACATTTACATCACGCGCCTACACAGCAAAAGAGAACACCTTAGAGCCTGATTTTTACATGAGAATAGATATCATTACTTGCCTACCTGGTTTACTAGAAAGCTTTTTTTCGCAGTCTATTCTAAAAAGGGCACAAGATAAGGGCATTGTAACTGTAGCGGTACACGACCTAAAGGACTATGCTACCAACATCCATAGGCGAGTAGACGACTACGCCTTTGGTGGTGGTGCTGGTATGGTTCTGCAACTTGAGCCTATTGTGGGTTGTTTGCGACATCTACAAAGCGAGAGGACATATGATGATATCATCTATATGACTCCAGACGGCAAGCGTTTTGACCAAAAAACAGCCAATGCGTTATCCCTCAAGCAGAACATTATTCTCCTTTGTGGACATTACAAGGGCATTGATGAACGGATAAGATTACATTTTATTACCTCAGAAATATCTATTGGCGACTTTGTAGTTACAGGAGGCGAGATTCCTGCTGCGCTTGTGGCAGATGCCATTATCCGTCTTGCACCAGGCGTGATGAATGATGAAACTTCTGCTCTTTCGGACTCTTTCCAAGATAATCTTCTGGCTCCTCCTGTTTATACCAGACCCGCTGATTTTGAAGGTCTTACTATACCACCAATTCTAATTTCTGGCCATGAAGCAAAGATTAATGAATGGCGACTAGAACAGGCTATACTACGTACAAAAGAACGCCGTCCAGATATTTATGAGCAGTTTCTCAAAGGCCAAGGCATGTATAAGGAATAGCAGACTAGGTTTGGCAGTCAGCATAAGACAAATTTTATCTCGCCTCTTCGCTGTGTTTTTTGCTCCCTTGGAGTCCTTTTAGGCCAACTATCAATACATCGTCTGTTTGCACATTTTCACCTTTCCATTCCTTATGTCTTTCTAACAAGAGCGTCTTTTGAACTTCTAAGGGCTGATCTGCTATCTGGCAAAGTAGAGCACGAAGGTTCTTCTTAAAGAACTTACGATCTTCAGAACCGCCAAACTGATCTTGAAAACCATCAGAACACATATAGAAAGTATCTGTCGGCAACAAGTCTTCTATCTTCGTAAGCTCATACGCCTGATGCACTTTGCCGTACTTACTGCCAAGTGCTTGTTTATTAGCTACAAAAGTATGCAGCTCATTTTGTCGGACGCGGTAGAGCGGAATACCCGCACCAGCAAAGAAAATATTATTTTGAATACTGCAATAAGAAAAAATGGCAATTTCCATGCCGTCATTAGCTTGCTTATTGTCAGACTTTTGGAGCGTATTCTTTAGTCTTTTATCCATCGTGTTGAGGATTTCTTCGGGCGAGCTAACGCGCATCGTACGAATAATTTCATTCAACATGGCATTACCCATAACAGTCATAAGTGCGCCAGGTACACCGTGTCCAGTACAGTCAAAAACTGTCAATATGTGTAAATTAGATACCAGCTGTTCGTGACGGTCGTAGATATAGAACTCTGTAAACCAGTAAGCATCTCCAGACACAATGTCTTTGGGTGCAAATAAAATAAAAGATTCTGGAAATGAACGCTTAATATCAGAGAGTGCGGGCAGTAAAGCCTCCTGTATTCTTTTAGCGTAATGAATACTATCCAGAATATGCTCGTTCCGCTGTTCTATAATTTTGCTCTGGCGCAGGGTCTCTTCTTCCCGTTCTTGAATTTGTTTATTTTTTTGTTCAACAAGTTCTTTTTCTTGCCTTATGGTTTGTGTTTGCTCGTCCACTAGAGCTTTGAGCTGCTTTTGTTGTTTTTCTAGCCTGTAGAGCCTTAGCCTAATGATTGCTATCACCAAAGTCACAAATACAACACAACACAAAGCAATAAACCATGCTCTAAGCCAGAATGGCGTAGGGATATGAATGCGTACACTATCCCCGACTTCATTCCAAATCCCGTCGTTATTACATGCAATAACACGAAAAGTGTATTCGCCGTAGGGCAGTTTTGTGTAGTAGGCCACACGGCGGTTTTCCGAATCAATCCAGGTTTGGTCAAAGCCATCAAGCATGAACTTGAAACGCACCTTCTCTGGCGCAAGAAAACTCAAACCTGCATAATGAAACTCTATACGCTGCTGGAGTCCAGAAAACTCAAACCGCTTTTCGTTTTTAGCCACCTCAAAATACTTGCCGTCCGCTATAAAATGAGTAATGTGAACGGGCGGCGGTACTTTGTTTATTTTGATACGGGGCGGGTCTATAACAACTAAACCATTAACCGTTGGAAACCACAAACGGCCATCTTTGGTTTTTGCTCCAGCAGGCGAAAAACCACCGCTGCATTGTGTACTGAGCATACCGTCTGATTTGCCGTAAGCATCACAGTTAACTTGTCTGAGCTTTTTATCTAAAAAACTACGCAAATCAACTAAACTAGTAGAAAAAATGCCTTTGTTACAGCTCATCCAAAGCTTGCTGTGGTCATCTTCTACAATTTGATATACAACGTCGTTAAAAAGCCCTTGTTTTTCAGTAAGTGTGGCTTGTATTTTGCCATCTTTGATGTAGTTAAGCCCGCCACCCCGTGTACCAAACCAAATTCCGCCTGTTTTAAGATCCTCATAAGCGCAGAGTACCATATCTAAAGTAAGACCATTTTTGGAATTATAGTGCGATACAATGGTATTGTTTTTAATAACAAAAAGACCGCTGTTAGTGCCCACCCATAAGTTTTGCTTGCTATCCTCATAAAAAAAACGTATAATGGCATTGTCTAAAGTATCGTTTCCTCTACTCTCCTTGAACTTTTGTACCTTTTTTGCGTCTTTGGTTCTATAAATTCCGCTCCCATAGCAACCTATCCAAATGGAATCGGTATGATCTTGATAAATGGCTGAGGTAAAATCATCACTCAAACCACGTGTGGTATCTATGACAGTGAGCTGGTTATTTTCTATGAGCTGTAACCAGCCATGGTAAGTTCCAGCCCAAATTCTGTCTTGACGATCCACAAGCAGGGAGTTAATAGACAAAGAATTCATTTTAAGAGCTTTACCATAGTTTTTATGGCTGGGTGTCATTGCATCTACACCATTATTATTAGTTCCTACAAACAGCTCATTTTTATGATTGACAAAAGCAAGCTTGATGATATTGTCAGTCAGGAAGCTATTTTTGGGTGTCAGCGTGGTCAGCTTAGCGCGCTTGAGCCTGTGAAGACCCGCCTTATAGAGGCCGTACCAGACACTACCCTCATGGTCAATGCAAATAGCTTGAACATTGACAGATAAATTTAAAGACTGATTTTCAGATACATACTCAAATATTTTTTCATCTTTAAGCATAAATATTTCTGCATGGTTGGTGCCTACATAGAGCACATCAGTCAGAGGGTCATGGTGCAAAGCCACCACGCTTAGCTCCTCATTCTTGGGCTTGATTAACTGATTACACTTAATAGCTTTGCCATTTTGTATCTTAAAAAGTCCAGCCCTTGAGCCTACCCATACTTGCCCTTGAACTTCAGCAAAAGCCATAGCAGTCTCTGCACCTAATCCCGACTCGGGCTTGATTTGCTCAACAAGCTTTTCATTTTCTAAAACTAGCAGTCCGCCAGCTCGGTTACTCACCCAGATGCGTCCTTTACTGTCCTCGAAAAGCCTATTAGCACCTACACTGCTCTGTGAGAGTCTGATAATGGTTTTGTCTGGCTTAATGCACACCAGTCCGCCATCTGTAGTAGCCCATACTTGATTTTTCTTATCTACAATCACATCGCGAACTACATCCGAAGGCAGTTCACCCGTTTTCATGGAATAGCTTTTGCCTTTTCCATTTTCAAAACTTACCAAACCACCCCCATTTGTTCCCACCCATAGTTTGCCGTCTTGGTCTTCTGCTAAACAATAAGCTAAATTTACTTTAAGCTCTGGTAGGTTATTTTTGCTATAATTATGGAAGTTTAAGCCATCAAATCGGCAAAAGCCCTCGTAGGTGGCGATCCAAATATATCCATCTTGCGACTGCAAAATGTCATTCACTGTATTCTCAGGCAATCCTTGTTCGTCATTCCAATACTCATGCGTGTATTGAACCTGTGCCCAAGCGGGACAAGTCCAAACGAAGAAGTAAAAAAACCACCAAACGGAAGACCTCATACATAAGCATTGTAAAAAAGCAGAAAGAAGAAAAAACTGTTACACTAACCTTTCTCTAGTAAGAAAAACTCTTACCGCAAATAAATAGTATTTTAAGTGTTACAAAAAATATAGACCTCTAAAGCGTATCAAAGAACATCAAAAACGCACATAAAATACTTAAACGTGATAGAAATTTGAAATAAAATTCATTCAAAACAACCTTTGAGCTATTATCTGTATTGTTTAGAAATTTGCACTTTTGAATTTTAAATTGTCATCTTCAAAAAAAGGATAATATACTGTTTATTTGTAGATTTTTTGTACTCGAATCACTCTGTGATTCATCTTCGCAAATACAAATACGAAATTGACTTTCAGAACTACAAGTTACCGAAACACCTAGTAAGGTATGAGTGTCATGGGTAAATCTGTATCAGCCATAAAATCTTCTGCTTCAGCTACGTTATCATCGTCATCTTCGGGATAGAACCAATTAATAGTTAGCTCGCCGCCTGAAGCCTTGTGAGCTTTAAGACACTTCAAAACATCTAATATTCCCTTCGATGAACTTGTATTGAAGTACAGCAGCTTAAAATTTAATGTAACGGGTCTTTTGGGTTCTTGTTCACTATACCTTTTCAACCAGTTTACCAAGTTGCTGTAGAACTCCCATGTGTTTTCAAGATAAGACTCACCTTCTATAGAGCAAACACCTGTATTTGCATTAAAACTTACAGTTGGAATGAAAAAAGAACCAGCGCGGCCCTCTATCTCTAAGTTTTGAAGTACTTCTGAAGAAGACATACGAATGATATATTTAAAATTTAACAGTTACAGACAAGGAAAAGAAAGATAAATTTTCACTAACACTCTCATAACGAATAATCAAAGGGGTTTCGGCAGTGATAGCCACTTGTATAAGACCTATACCAGCACCTTTGCTTCTATCACTGGGCATATCAGAGTTTCGCTGTTGCCTTTTATACTCCCTTAAGCCATCTTTATCAAGAGAATTAATGGTATTACAACTTTCAACTAAATCATCAAGGTATTCATTTTCTACCAGATTGCCAAATTCACATAAAATGCCATCCTCTTGGCGTGTAATCATGAAGCAGCCAATACTTTCTTGCCTACTAACAACAAAGGTTTTTTCAGCTGAATAATATAAAATATTTTGGGCGAGCTCTATAAATATGGCAAAAACCCTTTTTCCTGTTTTAGGATGGTCAGAAATCTTTTGAGCAATATCACGACTGATTTCCGCCATTAACGGAGGCGTAACAGGACCCTTGTAGGACAGAAGCACGTTTTGAGTTGTACTCATAGCCAAATAGTAGTGATACAAAGAGGAATAATCTGCCATTTAATCAGCTTTTTACAACATGCAAATATAAAGCATTTCTTGTACACTCACACATTTGGTGCTAATTTTTTTGTGCTAGATAATAAATATTATGAAAACGTACAGAAATATTGCTTTCTGTTCTATCCAATTTCATGCCATTTACCGTTTTGTGCTAAGCTTAAATTAGCGCCTTCTACAAGTTTTGTAGCAGGTAAGCAACTTTTGAAGGTAGCGCGCCAACCCTCCATATCCGCGAGCTGTTGCTTTTTGAGCACCAAATCTTCCACGTCAACCACAAACTGCGCGATGCTTTTATAGCCATAGCCACCAAAATCATAATGTCCGTCCAAGGATGGCATATATTCAGAAAAGTATGGGTTAATACTCAAAACACCTTCTGTATGACTTGCAAATTCTACACCTCTGTTTTTTTGGTCTAGGTCTAAACGACCTTTACTGCCTATAATTCTGTATTTTTGATCTGACATAGAGGTACTTGTTCGAGGGTCAATCCAATTGGTATTGAATACTGCCACTAGCTTTTGAAGGGTTTGCGGATGATACCATTCACTCATAACATGTACCGAATCATAGCCAGCTACGCCAAGCTCTTTGAGCGCGTTTTGCGACCCTATCGCACACACGCGCTTAGGCAAGTAGTCTGTTAGAAAATAAATTTGGTCTACATAGTGGATACCTAAATACTGAAAAATATTGCTCTGAGCTGCCCAGTTCTGAAATATTTCGGTAGGAATAGTTATCCTTTGACTATAATCAACGCCAATATAAGAAACGGTGCCCAGTCTGTCTTCCGCAATCATGCGTTTGGCAAGTAAGTTACCCTCATCAAAGCGTTTATGAAACTCTACAGCGGCATAAACTTGGTGCTTTTGGCGCAATGCCTCGAGCTCTAAAGCTTCTTGGAGTGTTGGGGTAAGCGGCTTGACCATTAAACAATGTAAACCATTCTCTATAACCATTTTGCCATATTTGAAATGTAAATGATCTGGCACACATACAATGGCGAGATGGTAACTCCTGATGTCAGGAATTGACTCTTCGAGTACTCTAAATTCTACAGCAAGCGAAGTCCCCAATAGCGCATTGATGCGAGCTGTGGCCTCCTTAATACTTACGTCATTACTTGCTGAGGGAC
Source organism: Cytophagales bacterium (assembly GCA_004293815.1). Taxonomy (GTDB): domain Bacteria; phylum Bacteroidota; class Bacteroidia; order Cytophagales; family Bernardetiaceae; genus RDZD01. Next base: position 66,160 of record RDZD01000009.1, read on the forward strand.
TTGTTACACAAACTTTACCTATGGGATGTTTTTTAGACACTTGCGCCAAGGCAGACAAGACCGTGCCGTTACCTGTGCCATGTCGTCCACTCACATACATACCAGCACCTATGATGAGAACATTAAGAGCCATAAAAGAATATTATTTAGAGAAAAAACAAGGATTTAGCCAATTTTATTGACGCGCGTCTGATGTCTACCGCCTTCAAAAGCAGTACTCAAAAAAGTTTGCAAAGTAGATAAAGCCATTTCTATATCCATAAAGCGCGCAGGAAGACAAAGTACATTGGCGTTGTTGTGTTGGCGTGCAAGCGCAGCAATTTCTGGCTGCCAACAAAGAGCGGCACGTACTTTAGGATGTTTATTAGCTGTCATAGCCACGCCATTTCCGCTTCCACAGACCAATATCCCTAAACTGTCAGAGTCGTTTGCGATGGAGTTGGCCAATGGGTGTGCAAAGTCGGGATAGTCTACCGAAGCCTCACTAAAAGGTCCTAAATCAACGGTTTTATAGCCTCTTTCTTGTAAAAAGACTGTCAAACGGGCTTTGTAAGTATAGCCAGCATGATCGCCTGCTAAGTAAATAACTGAAACCATAGCTTTGTATCAGTGTGTGCTTAGAATTAAAAAGAAAAATTAACGCGATTTGTAGGCATCAACACCAGCTTTGAGATAAGCAGCATAAATGCTAGGGTTAAATTGCGAGCCAATAGGAGGAGTTACAAGCAACCCTTCATTACGTGGATCTAAAAGCACGTAATAAGGCTGGGCATTTTGATTGAACTTCTCTAGCTGTAGAGCAGCATTTACGCGTCCTATAGTGTTCTTAATCTTTCCGTCTTTTCCTGTAACCCATTCTTTTTCAGGAAGCTCATTGCGTGCATCTACATACAAAGACACAATGATGTAGTCATTTTTGAGAATATTGAGCACTTGAGGTACAGACCATACCGTTTCCTCCATTTTCTGACAGTTTACACAACCGTGACCCGTAAAGTCTATTAAAAGTGGTTTATTGGCAGCTTTGGCGGCTTTCAAGGCTTCGTTGTACTCATAATATCCAGTTAAGCCATGCGGCATTTCAAAAAGATCGCCATACTTAACGTTCGAGATGGTGTTAGACTTGCCGCTATCGGTAGTGCTTCCTGAAGCCGAAAGCGTGAACTCCTGCGACGACATGGGCGGTAAATATCCAGAAAGCATGTTTAGGGGCGCACCAAAAAGGCCAGGAACCATATAAACTACCGCAACCCAAGCAGAAATAGCCATCAATAAACGCCCCACGCTGAGAGTTTCGGTTTTGCTGTCGTGTGGGAGACGTATAAAACCAAACAGATAAATGCCCATGCAGAAAAATATCGCAATCCAAATAGCCAAATAGATATCTCGGTTAAGGAGCTCCCAGTGCAAGACCCTGTCTATCATACTCAAAAACTTGAAAGCCAAGGCCAACTCCACAAAACCCAAAACAACCTTAACCGTATTAAGCCAGCCCCCAGACTTAGGCAAAGACTGAAGCATAGAAGGGAAAATAGCAAAAAGCGTAAACGGCAGAGCAAAAGCCAAGGAAAAGCCTAGCATAGCGACTACTGGCCGCCAAAACTCTCCGTTGGCAGACTCTATCAAAACAGTGCTAGCGATGGGGCCAGTGCATGAAAAAGACACCAAAACCAACGTAAAAGCCATAAAGAAAGCACCAAGATAGCCACCTCTATCAGACTGTTTATCAACCGCATTAACAAAGTTTGAGGGTAGAGTAATGTCAAATGCGCCAAAAAACGAAATGGCAAACACCAAAAAGATGATAAAGAAAATAGCGTTGGGAATGGGATTGGTAGCCAATTCATTGGCAAACTCTGGCCCTGCAAAACGCGATACGACAACACCTATAAGTGTGTAAATCAAAATTATAGAAAATCCATACGTCAAAGCTTGAAGAATGGCTGTCAAACGGCTACTGCTGCGACTTGTAAAGAAAGAAACCGTCATAGGAATCATAGGAAATACACAAGGTGTAAGTAAAGCCGCCAAACCACTCAAAAAAGCCACCAAACCAAGTCCCCAAAGGCTGGAGCTTTTGGTTTCCTCTTCGCCAAAATTTTGATTGATAGGTTCTACTTTTTGAGGCTCTGTGGGCTGAACTTCACTGGCAGAAGTATCAGCAGCTGTATCAGGCATAGCTTGAGCAGTATCAGATGTACTAGCCATCACGTCGCCTTCTATACTCAAACTTTTTTTGTCAAAATAAAAATCTTCTTCGTATTGAATACATTTGCCATCTATATCTGTACAGGTTTGATACACCACATTGGTTTTTACCTTCAAATTAGGACTGAGTATTTTTATTTTTTGTCTGAATTCTGCCTTTTTGATAAAGTAAGTATACTCGCCGCCCCAAGTGTCGTCAAATTTCTTTTTAGGTTTAATGGGTTTAATTTTACCCACAAGTTTGTAGGAGGGATCTTTTTGGAATTCAAAAGTAGTGATGGTTGGTCCCAGATTTGGATCAAAATCAGTGGAGTACAAATACCAGTCATCTATAATACTGGCTAGAAAAACCAATTCTATCTCGTCTCCCACTTTGGCTTTGGTTGTAGAGACTTTACTTTCCCAAGTGGTAGTCTGAAGTGGTGCATTTTGTGCCCACAATGCGGAGGGAAAAAACCACAGCAAACAAAAAAATAGCCTTCTAAATTGACGCATCTTCTTAAAACCTTATGATGCGGCAAATATAGTTTAAAATTCCTAGCACCCTACAAATAACAGCTCAATTTCCTTAGCTCTTTGTGTCAATGCATATTTTTTTGTTTCTGATCGGCTCTATATCAAACAATAAACTGTTTATTCTATGTCAATGGTAAGGCTGTTTTCTTTAGTTAAACATGAGAAGGTTTAGCAAACTATAAACAATTCGTCAGGTGGTAAATCTTCGCTTAATTTTTTGGAATAAAGGACAAAACTGCTTGGCTTAATTGGTCTTTTACTATATTTGCACGTCAATAGCTCATTTTACAACCAATTTTTGATGTTCAAACTAAATTGTGATGTCTTTTTGAGTTGTTTTTTTACTAAAAAACTTTAAACAAGTTGGTTACTAGCATTTGAGATAAGACAATTCCCCTTACTTAACAACGCGATACCACTGAGAATCAGAAAAAAATGCAGCAGAGCTTAACTCTTACCGCTATTTTTCGTTTATTTCTTAAAAACTGTCAAATTGCGTCTCCAACTCCCAAGCCCCTAACATTATGTCTATTTTCGACCGCCTCAAGAATATCATCAGAGCCAATGTGAATGAGTTTAATTACTCAAACGAAGAGCTAGATAGCATAGACGCAGAATATGAAAATCTTGTCAAAAAGCAGCAGAGTACACATAAATACCAAGCAAGCGGCGACTCTTACACGCCCAAGCCTAATCCGGCAGAGGCAGAAGAAAGAAAGCATTATGCGGCTCTTGGTTTGATGTATGGAGCTGATTTTGAAAAAATAAAGGCAGCCTATAAAGGGCTTATGAAACAATACCATCCCGATAAATTTCAAAATCAACCAGACAAACTCAAACAAGCACAAGAACAGACCCAGCGCATTAATATAGCTTATACCTACTTTAAAAATAAGTTTAACAAAGGTTAGCACAAGATGTCATGATGTTGCTTCTGTTCAGCTCTTTAAACAAGACCTTTTCACCTTTACTAACCAGCCAGAATAGCAATTTTTCCAACAAAACTATGTTTAGCTTCCTCAAAAAATTATTGACTTTTGGTAAATCTGAAGCAAATGACTATTTAGACAAAAAGGAAGACCCTATCAAAATGTCTGACCTGCTCGTGCGTGACCTCAAAAAAGAACTTGCTGAAAGTCTTAGGGCCTTAGCAGAGGTCAAAACCATTGCCATTAGTGCCAAGCGCGAGGCAGAACTCAATAAGCGAGGAGCTCTGGAATATGAACAAAAAGCCATCATACTGCTCAACAAGGCTAGCACGGGTGAGATACCTGAAGCCGATGCCGACAGGCTTGCTGAGCAAGCTTTGGCACACAAAAGAAAACTAGACGAGAACGCCACACAACAAGAAGCTAACCTCAAAAACTATAGTGAGTTGGTGGAAAAACTAGAACACAACGTACAAACTCTCAAGTCGCAAATTACTAACATCGAACAAGAAGTGAGGACACTCAAGGCTCGTTCAAGGGTGGGCGAAGCTACCAAAAGGCTCAATGAACAAATGTCTAAACTCAACAGTTCGGGTGCTTTGCATCACATAGAGCGCATGAAACAAAACGTCGAGGAGCTTGAGATATATAACGAAACACAAAACCTTGGCACGCCTTCTTCTACTACGCACGAAACCAGTAGCTTAGATGCTGAAATAAATGCGCTCTTGGGCATGTCTAGCAGCTCAGAAAAACCTTCAAACGCATTGCTTCAGCTCAAAAAAGAAATCAAAAGCCGTCAGAACCCCGAAGACGATAGCTTTAAGCCTATCTTGCCTTAACTTTTTATCAACTCATAGTAAACTAATCAGTATATCATGTCCGCACCTTCTCGCCACCGACGAGGCATTACTTGGAAGCCCGATTTAAAACCAGAAGAGCCTAAAACAACTCCAAAAGAAGACCCAAAAAAGCCAGCAGATACCACAAAAGACAAGTAGTTTTTTGATCTCAGAACATGTGAATGTCACGCGCCTTGAACTATATGTTTTCCCGTGAGCGTATTTGTTGTATTCTTTATTTTGCTTGTTTATAGGCGAATATCGCCTGCCAGTGTACTACTGCGTCTCAAGTTTTAGCATCAAGCTGACTTTTTTAATCAAGCAATCTTCTAGGCCAAAGTGCATATTCTAGTGGCAAGCACGAAATGCATATCAAATGTTGGCTTAGATAGGACTTCGTGTTCATAATAGGCTTCTTAAACGCAAGCAAATTTATTAGCCTACCCCAAATTAAGAGCCTTTGGCTCAAGAGAATAGCCATTATATGTTTCAAGCTTTTTTCCTCTCTGTATGTTGAAATCTTACCCGTTTTTTATAGTCTTTTTGTTCTGCCTGTTCACCTTTGCCTGTGACAGACCCAGCAGAACTGAAGAAAAAATCACATCTGACCAAGATAGCCCCAAAATAAAAATTCCTGAGCTAAAGGCCGTAGCACAAGACACTACGCAGCTAAAAGCCAAAGAAAAAACACTTTATCAAGCACTTCTAGGCACTTGGTTAAGCAGTGTTCTGGTTGTGAAAATCAAAACGCCTGCTGGCACTAAAGATACTGTTTCGTATATTTATGCAGACCCCAGCAATTGGGCGGAGGTGATGAAAATCCAACCCATAGTCACCACGTTTAAGAATAATGGCGTGGTTTATACTGAAACCAAAGATCTTAATGGCAAGATTATTGGCGAGGGCACTGCTAACTGGTCTTTGCGCGGCGACTCTTTATTTTTGATAGAAAACACCCCTCTGCGCACCATGTTGCGCTACAGAGTATACATTAAAGGCGCAATCGGTGAGTTTAGAGGCTTTGTAGATTGGGATAAAGATGGCTTTCAAGATGATGAAATTGTCTGCGGACTACAAAACATTGCTGCCAAAACTCAAAATAAGAAATAGAACTTATCCCTTTTTTGGAAATGCTACCGTTAAAAACGTATATTTGCTGCACTAGAAGATAGATTTTGCAAGTAAACAGCCGCATGGAGCGTAAAAAATTACAAAGCATTACACAAAAAGACAAGAAAAAAACTTATCACAGACGTGCATGGGTGAGGTTTATATTGTTTGTAAATCGCTTTGTTTGTATTGCAGCACTCCTTTCTTACTGTGCGGCTTTTGTTCCGCCCACTATCATCAGCTGGGTGAGTCTTTTGGCTTTGAGCATTCCTGTTTGGCAGGTTTTCTTGCTTTTTTTTGTGGTTCTTTGGGTGCAACGCAAACGCTTTCAACTCACAACTTACTCTCTGATTTGCTTGGCTTTGGGCTATAAATTCTTGTTTTATACATTTGCCATTAGCTTTGGCGGTGAGCAAGGACAGTTTAGTGTGTTGAGTTACAATGTACATATTTTTGACGTGTACGAAAACTATCAAAAAACAGACAAAAGCTCTTCCAAACGCATGATAGACTGGGTCATGGCCGATGATTCAGATTTTAAATGTTTACAAGAGTTCTATAATGACAAAAACTCAGAGGTTTACAACACCCTAGAGCAGCTGAGCAGCGACAAAAGCTATGAACCTTATTTTGAAGTGGTGTCTACCGATAACATTGGAGCAGAATTTGGTATGGCCATATTTAGCAAGCATCCTGTTCTGAGAAAAGGTGAAATCATGTTTAATGAAAGAACACCCAATAGGGCTATTTTTATAGATGCAATTGTCAATCGTGATACGGTGCGTGTCTATAACGTACACCTGCAATCTATGCACATAGATCAGGAAGTTATCAAGACTGAGAATATCTTTAAGAAAGTTTTCTGGGCTATTTTAGAGCGTTTTGAAGAAGGAGCCATGCGCCGTACAGAGCAAATACGAGCCATAGAAAGACATATTTTACAGTGCCCGTATCAAAATATAGTCCTTTGCGGCGATCTTAACGATTTACCTTATAGTTTTTCTTACATCACACTCAAAAATCACCTTGAAAACAGCTTCGAGAGCAAAGGCTTGGGCTTAGGCTTTACTTTCAACAGCTGGGTTTTATTTTTTTTACGCATCGACAACATTTTCTATAGCCCTTCTTTGATTTGCAATGACTTCCTTTTAGACCGTCAGGTCAACTATTCTGACCATTTTCCAATCAAAAGCCGCTTCAGCCTAGCATCCTCTAAAAAGGAATAAAAATTTCAAAAAAAGCTACATTTTTAATCGCGCCAAATTTAATTTTTGTATCTTTGTCAATTAGGTTTGTAAAAACTTTACTATGCAAAAACGATTGAGACTGTGTTTTTTAGTTTAAAGAAAAAATAAATGTCGCTGAGTGCTAACGATAAACTACATTTGCTTCACATCATAGATGCCATCTACGAAGTGGAAAGTTATCTGAACCATACCACTAACGAGGAGTTCTTAAACAACTCCATGATGCGTGCTGCTACCGTCAAACAAATGGAAATCATGGCCAATGCTGCTCAGAAAGTATCGCCGTTCATCAAAAGCAAACACCCAGAAGTGCCTTGGCCTGTATTTTTGAACTTTAGCAGAAACTTAGTACACGAAGCTTACGGCATCAATTATGAGTTGGTCTGGACTTCTGCTAAAAGAGACATTCCTAATCTTAAACGCAAGTTTGAAAAGCTTTTAGCCATAGAAGGATTAGACAGTGGTTTTGATGACTGAATAAGGTAGACTCAATATTTTTTTACTGTTAAAAATGTTAAATAAGGCTTTTGCTTAAGATAAAAGCTTTATTTTTGTATCAAAATCTCAAAATATCTTTTTAAAACAATGCTTAGAATTAGTTCAATCAAGTTTTGGCTTACATTCGGTCTGGCTGTAAGTTTATTTTCGTTTGTTTGCAAAGATACGCCAAAAAATGAAGATGGCAAATCGCTTTTATGGCAAATAAGCGGTAACGGCCTCACCAAACCCTCTTATCTTTTTGGTACAATCCATTTGATTTGTGAAAAGGATATGGTTATCAGCGAGCCTCTCAAGAAGGCTTTTGCGGAGAGCGAAGAAATTTGTCTGGAACTGGACATGGATGACCCTCAAATGGCTATGGGTATGCTCAAGGACATGGCTTTACCGCAAGGCCAAACTTTGCTGACCTTACTCGGTAAGAAAAAACATAAGAAATTAAGTGATTATTTTGCCAAAGAACTTAAAATGGATTTGTCGCTTTTTGAGAAGCAAAAGCCCTTTTTTATTCAGGCTATCATTATGAAAAATATGTTGTCTTGCCAAGTGGGCGGCTACGAAATGACCTTTATGGGGATGGCCAAGGAGCAATCTAAAAACATTGTAGGCGTAGAAAAAATAGAGGATCAAATGGCTGCCGTTAATGCTATGCCAGTAAAAGAACAGGCAGAATCTCTTTTGGCCATGGTAGAAGAACAAAAAAAATATTCAGAAATGCTTGCTAAGATGGTTAGCTTGTATAAGTCTGAAGATGTAACAGCACTCTATGAATTTACCCAAAAACCCGTTGTAGGCAAGAAAATGGATGAGAAAGCCTTCCTGATTAATCGCAACGTTAAGTGGATTCCTGAAATGGAGGCCATGTCAAAAGAAAAATCTATGTTTTATGCGGTGGGCGCGGCTCATTTGGGTGGTGAGCAAGGAGTTATTAATTTGCTTCGCAAACAAGGCTACACCGTCACGCCGCTTAAATAGTCTTTGTGCTACTTCTCACATCCATTTGGGTCTATGCTGCAAATGGATGTGAGTTCCTTTGTTGTGTACCAAATTTATAACTCTTACCTTTGTGCGGTTTCATTTCGCTACAAACCCCTGATTTTAGCCCAATCAAGATTATGCCTACTATTGTTTTTAGAACTCTGCTCATTACTTTTTTGTCTTGCTGGATGGTCAGTGCTCATGCACAACTGGGCATTAACCGCAAAAAAACGTATACCACTGGCGATGCCATAGACTACGCAGCTCCTAAGCAATACGAAATAGGCGGCGTGAAAGTAGTAGGAGCGGCTTTTGCAGACCCAAATACCCTAATTTCTATGACTGACCTCAGGGTAGGTCGTAAAATCAACATCCCAGGCGACGAAATAAGCAACGCGATCAGACTTTTGTGGAAACAAGGTCTGTTGGGCGATGTCCAGATTGCCGTAGAAAAATTTGAAGGCGAAAAGGTCTTTTTGTTGATGACTATACAAGAAAGACCTCGTTTAAGTCGCTTTGTATTTGAGGGTATCAGACGCGGACAGGCCGATGCTCTCACGGAAAAAATCAAACTCATCAGAGGCAAAATTGTAACCGATGTGATGCTTAAGAATACCGAAAGCACCATCAAAAAGCATTTTGTGGATAAGGGGTTTAAAAATACTAAAGTAGAAATTATTCAAAAGAAAGATACTTTACTGAACAACAGCACTTTACTAACCATAAGTGTAGATAGAGGTAATCGCGTCAAAATAGAAGAAATAGCTGTTACAGGTATCACGCAGTTCAAGGAGGGCAAAGTGCTTCGCAAGATGAAGAAGACAAAAGCCACTGCACCTTGGCGAATTTTTACGCCTTCGCGTTTTTTGGCTAAGGAGTATGAAAAAGACAAAGAAAGAGTGATTGAATTCTACAATAAAAATGGCTATAGAGATGCCGCTATTACTTACGATACGGTTTATGACGTATCTGACAACCGCATGAGCATCAAAATGACGCTCCACGAAGGCAACAGATATTATTTCAGAAACATCACATGGGAAGGCAACTATCTCTATCCTGACTCTGCTTTGCAAAGCGTGCTCGGCATCAAGCGAGGCGACCCTTATAATCCCACCGAGCTTCAGAAGAGACTTAACTATAACCCTAGCGGGCTAGATGTATCAGCTATGTACATGGACAGAGGTCACCTCTTTTTTGGTGTGGATCCCGTGGAAGTACGTATAGAAAACGACTCGGTAGATATAGAAATGCGTATTTTTGAGGGCGATCAAGCCAGCATCAATCGCGTGTCGCTCGCAGGCAACACCACCACCAGCGACCACGTGGTGATGAGAGAAATCAGAACAATGCCTGGCCAAAAATTTAACCGTTCATTGTTGGTGCGTTCGCAGCGCGAACTCATGAACTTGGGCTATTTTGACCCCGAAGGACTCAATGCATTGCCTAAACCAAACATGAGTGACGGTACGGTAGATATCGGCTATAAAGTAGTGGAGCGTTCCAACAACCAAATAGAACTTTCGGGTGGCTGGGGCGGCTTTTTGGGATTTGTGGGCACTTTAGGACTAAATTTAGGCAATTTTTCAGCCCGTAAGCTCTTAAAGTTCAAAGAATGGCAGCCTCTGCCGCAAGGCGACGGACAAAGAATGTCTTTGCGCTTACAAGCCAACGGACGAGCTTTTCAAACTTATTCTGCCACTTTTTCTGAGCCTTGGCTTGGCGGCAAAAAACCTACCTTCTTTAGTGTCAATTTGCAGCATTCTGTACAAAGATCTTTCAATACACAAAGAACGCAGGCAACGGGTAGCTTTCAAGTTACCAGTGCCTCACTGAGCATAGGTAAGCGTCTCACCTTTCCTGATGACTACTTTGCTGTAAATTACACACTCAGCTATTTGCGTTATAACTTAGATAACTTTGGCAACCTAGGATTCAGAGACATCACAACGGGCAAATTCAATAACTTTGTATTCAACACTACATTTAGCCGAAACAGTATAGATAACCCCATTTACCCACGAGAAGGCTCTAATATTTCCTTGAGTGTGAACCTATCGCCACCTTACTCCATGCTTGGCCGAGAGGTGGAAGGCAAGCCTCTTGAACAGCAATTTCAGTGGATTGAGTATCATAAATGGATGTTTGACAACTGGTGGTATCTCAAGCTTGTTCAGAATTTTGTCTTGATGACACGTATGCACTTTGGCTATATAGGTACCTACACGCCTAGAACAGAGGTGACACCTTTTGAACGCTTTATTGTAGGCGGTGATGGTTTATCATTCGGCAATATGGTTCTAGGTCAGGACATTGTGGGCTTGAGAGGTTATGAAAACAACTCTATTGTGCCATCAATCAACGCGCAAAGCAAAAATGAGGGTGGTACTATCTTCAACAAAATGGTGATAGAACTGCGTTATCCGCTCACCATGAGCCAAGCAACCTCTATTTACGTATTGGCTTTTGCCGAAGGCGGCAACAACTGGGCTGCTTTCAAAGACTTCAACCCCTTTGACATCAAACGCTCTGCTGGGGTGGGTGCACGTATCTTTATGCCAGCTTTTGGTATGCTTGGCGTGGACTGGGCTTATGGTTTTGATGCTTTGCCAGGTACGACAAGAGCCAGCGGTAGTCAGTTCCACTTTACTATAGGCCAGATGATTCGTTAACTGGTGTAAAAACATCTCTAGTTTTTTGTAGAGCCTCAAATCAAACCAGTAGTTATCCTCTAAATAAAAATAGCCCAGGGTATAAAACCAAGGGCTATTTTTATTTTAGAAATTCACGGTTAGCTAGTCAGCTGCGCCATTCATTCCGCCGCCAGCCTGAGGCGATATCACCAAGTTAAGAGGCTTGAGCACCTTTTCTTCCAAAAGAGCTATTTGAAGCACCTCTTCAATACTTTTCACATAATATATCGTGAGACCGCTGCGGTACACCTCTTCAATGTCTTCCAAATCCTTCTGGTTTTTATAGCAGAGAATGATTTCCCATATCCCAGCGCGCTTTGCAGCCAATATTTTCTCCTTGATGCCACCCACTGGCAGAACACGCCCAGTAAGCGTTATCTCTCCCGTCATGGCGAGCCTTGGTTTGATTTTGCGCTGAGTATAGGTAGAAGCCATAGAGGTCAGCATGGTAATACCTGCCGAAGGGCCATCTTTAGGCACAGCACCAGAGGGCACATGTATGTGGAGATCGTAGTGGTTAAAAAGCCTTGAATCAATGCCGATTTGCTCATCGTGTGCTTTAAGGTATGAAAGAGCCGTAGTGGCAGACTCTTTCATGACATTGCCCAAATAACCCGAGAGGATGAGTTTTCCTTTTCCTTTACTTAAACTTGACTCGATATGTAGCACGTCGCCGCCAAGCGGTGTCCAAGCTAAGCCCGTAACCACGCCTGCCACATCCGTATCTTCATAATTTTCCATCTCAAAAACAGGTACACCAAGTTTTGTTTTGAGATCTTGAGCGGTTATTTTTTTAGCGTAACTAGGCTCTTTGGCTACCTGAATGGCTGTCTTGCGTGCCAGTGCAGCTATTTGCTGAGAGAGCTTGCGAACACCAGCCTCAAGCGTGTAGTTTTGAATGAGGGCTTCTATGGCAGAGTCCTCCATGTTGAATTGCTTGGCTGTGAGACCATGCTCTTTACGTATCTTACTCACCAAGTGGTTTTTGGCGATTTGTAGTTTTTCTTCTTGGGTATAGCCCGAGAGCTGAACAACTTCCATACGATCGCGTAGAGCAGGATGTACGCTATCTAAACTATTGGCAGTAGCGATAAATAACACCTTAGAAAGGTCATAATCTACCTCTAAATAATGATCGTTGAAAGTATTGTTTTGCTCCGGATCTAGTACTTCCAGAAGGGCAGAGGCAGGATCACCCCTAAAATCAGCCCCTACTTTATCTAGCTCATCCAGAATAAATACGGGATTGGCAGCACCTGCTTTTTTGATATTCTGAACAATTCGGCCAGGCATAGCTCCTATATAAGTGCGTCTATGTCCACGAATTTCTGCTTCATCACGCACACCGCCCAAAGACATGCGAACGTATTTTCGGCCAAGAGCTTTGGCTATAGACTTCCCTAGAGATGTTTTACCCACACCAGGCGGTCCCAAAAGACATAAAATAGGCCCTTTCATGCTGTTAGTGAGCTTTAGAACAGCTAAAAACTCAATGATACGGTCTTTAACTTTCTCCAGCCCAAAGTGATCTTTATCCAGAACTTTGCGAGCTCGTTCAAGGTCTAAATTGTCTTTGGTTAACTCCTGCCAAGGCAAATCCAGCATAAATTCTAGATAATTTAGGCCAATGGCATAATCAGGAGCCATGCTATTGGTACGTCCAAGTCTGTCGGCTTCTTTTTTGAAGTGCTTAGCCACAGGCTCTGGCCATTTTTTCTTGGCAGCGCGTTCTTTGAATTTTCGCAAATCTGACTCGGGAGTATCATCGCCCAGTTCATCTTGTAATACCTTTATTTGCTGGCGCAAAAAGTAATCGCGCTGCTGCTGCTCTATGTCGTGGTGCGTTTTGTTGGTAATATCACTTTTGATTTCAAGCATATCAAGTTCTCTGAAAATAAATTCCAAAAGTTTGACAGCTTTATCAATGACTGAATCTATTGTGAGTAACGCCTGACGCTCTTCGTGATCTATGTGAATGATGTTAGAAGATAAAAAATCTACCATGAAGCGCAAGCTTGTAATGTTGTCAAGAGCCACATGCGCATCATCTGGAATGTCAGGGTTTAACTTGATCATTTGCTGAGCATTTTCCCTGATAGTTTTCAAAATCACCTTGGCTCTTTTCGCTTCCGCAGTAGTAGGCATAATGTCAGTCAAGTACTCTACCTCAGCCACCAAATACGGGTTCTCCTGAACAGACTTGGTCATTCTGAAGCGATTTTTGCCTTGTATGATGATTGTGGTGCTGCCATCATGCCCTGTAATGACTTTTATAATCTTGGCTAAAGTACCTACTTCATATAAGTCATCATATTGTGGTTCTTCTGTCTTTATATTTTTTTGAGCACAGACACCTATATATTTTTGTCCATTTTTCACAAGCTGTTTGATGGTGTTGAGAGACTTTAGTCTACCCACCGTAACAGGAACCACCACACTTCTGAAAAGCACTGTGTTGCGAAGCGGTAAAATAGTTAATTGTTTAGGAAGCTCCATCTGAGCATCAGTATCTTCTGGCTCCTCGCCCAATCGCACCAAGTCACGCAAATTGTGTTCTGAGTCTAGAATACTTGCAAGTATGGTTTCATCTGAAAGCTTTTTTTTCTTTCGCATCTTAATCGTTAAAGAATAATGTATGACAAATTGTCTTATGCGTATTGCAGACATTGACAAATTGTCTAAATATTTTTACAAACCGACAGTTTTAAGACTATCTTTAATGAAATCAAAGAGAATCGTTATATACCTGTTTATCAGAGCAATAACGTCTTATTTCTTTTAAAAACAGCGTTTAAATAGAGGCTGTTTTGCTTGGTAGTGCAATAAGAATACCACAACTCAGCTAGGCGTAGTAAGAGCTGATGAGAGCATAAACTACTACACCCGTAACAGCTACGTAAAGCCACGTTGGAAAAGTCCATTTCGCCAAACGGCGGTGCTTGTCCAGCTGTCCCGATACTGCGTAGTAAACCGTAAAGAGTACGAGAGGAACAATGATAGCCGCAAGAATGATGTGGGTAATGAGAATTACCAAATAAATATATCGCCACGCACCCACAGCCGCTTTTTCTGCTGCATCTACTATGTCGTCGTTGTTGATGTCACCAAAAAAGGTCTTGGGGCCTGCATAATGAAAAAGTACATAGCTAATCAAAAATAAAGAAGATAAAGTAAATGCAGAAAACATAAAAGTGCGGTGCAGCTCTATATTTTTGCTTTTCACAGCCCAGTAACCGCCCATAAGGCATACAGCCGTGGCAGAGTTTAAGGTGGCGTTAAGGTGAGGTAACCAAAGCACCCATGCTTCGCTCACTTGACTGCTTTTTGGCATAAAAAGAAGAACTGCCACAACCAAAGGAACAGCTATAGAAAGAATTCCTATGAGCCAAACTATGCGGCGGTCGGTTTGTTTATCAGATGTAAGAGTGGTCATTTAGATGCTTTATAAATTTTGTTATTACGTAAGAAACCAATAATTGTATTAGGTTGTTTTGAGAGACCCTAATTTTGCACTCAAGGCTGAACTTTGGCGCGCAAAACTACGAGATAATGCCCAAAAGAACAAGTGCTTCATACAAACGTGTAGCGATGCAATTTTTTTTATTTGCCTTAGTTCAATAATTCTAATGTTCTAACAGTTTTTAATTAGTTATTCCGTATTTCTAGCCCCCTCTGTCGGTGTCAAAATCTTATTCCTTTTCGTGGGGTGATTACCGCCCTCATATTTTACACATCTTAAAGCTTGGCTATCCTATTTTGGTGGGTCAGCTGGGGGTAATGCTGATAGTTTTAACTGATGTTGTCATGGTAGGGCATTTTAGCAGTTTGGCTTTGGCAGCCTCTGCTCTTGGCAACGGCATTTTTTATGGTGTTTTGTTCGCCTTAAACGGCTTTACGTTTGGGCTTAAGCCGCCCGTGGCGGAGGCAGACGCTCAAAATAAGCCCGAGAGGGTGGCAGATTTGCTGGCTCATGGGTTGTTATTTTTCTCTGGTCTCTGCCTGATAACTTTGCTGTTTTTTAAAGTTTTTGTATCCAACTTAGAATACATCCTTTTTATGCAGCCCCCTGATGTGATAGCAGAAGCCAAGCCTTACATGATGTGGCTGGCTTGGTCTTGCGTACCACATATCATGTACCATTGTCTAGAACAGTTTGTGGAAGGGCTGTCGCGTACCAAAATTTCCATGGTGGCCAATGTGATTGGTAATGTGGTGCACTTTGCGCTTAACTATTTGCTTATTTTTGGGCATTGGGGTTTTCCAGAACTTGGTTTGGTGGGCGCGGGCGTGAGTACGCTTGTGTCGCGCTTTGTTATTTTTCTTACATTTCTTCTTTATATTGTATGGGACAAAGATCTTTCGATATATGTCGGAATCATCAGAAAGTCTTTTCGCTTGGATACTTCTTACTTTAAACTGCTGCTCAGCTTGGGCTTACCCATTGCTTTGCAAATGTTTTTTGAAGTAACTGCCTTTACTGCATGTATGTTGATGTCGGGTAATATTGGTAAAATAGAACTTGCCGCACATCAAATAGTTCTCAATATCAGTATTCTGACATACCTTGTAGCGGCTAGCTTTGGCCAGAGCAGTACCATTGTTCTGGCGCGTTTGGCGGCTCAGTCTCAGACTGTACACCAAGCGGGGCGTATCGCGTTGGCATGGGTCTTGTTTTTGATGCTTGTCTTTGGTGTTTTGATTATGGTTTTTAAAACATGGGTACCATTGCTCTACCTCAGCACAGACGATCCAAACTTTGAAACGATTCGGCTCATGGCAGCTGGGTTGATGTTTATTGTGGCTCTTTATCAGATTGCAGACGGTGCGCAGGTGCTTTTGATGGGCATCTTAAGGGGTTTGCAGGACGTACGTATGCCTACTTACTTGGTCTTGTTTGCCTACTGGGTGATTGGCATACCTAGTGCTTATGTATTTGCCTTTGTGCTAAATGGCGGCATAGAAGGCGTATGGTGGGGCTTGTGTTTGGGCTTGTTTGTGTCGGCTTTATTGCTTGTTATGAGAGCGGAAAAACTCTATCGCAAACGTGGCTTATAGACATCTTTTAGAAAAGATTGATTTTTATATATTTTCTAGTCTTGCTTTTGCTGTGCAATATGCTTATTGCTCATCTACAGCTATAGAAAGTCCTAAAGCGTATATACAACTTAGACCCTTAATTTTTTAAAAAGTAAGGAGTAGGTTTTATCCTGCACTTTTTTGTGTGTAGCTACGGTAGGCAAAGCGTAAAAGTAGTACTTCTGCCAATAAAAAAATCAAAGCTAAAAGCACAAAATAACGCCAAAGAGGTATCGCGACATTGTCTTTGATGAAATCAGACTTAAAAGACTCGCTATTCAAATTTTCTATCACTTTGACGTTTTTTTGTCCAGAAAATAGCGTTTTAAGCTCGTCTAGACTATAATAGCTCAGCATAGACTCTGTTTTGTCATAGTTGAAAGCCAATAAGCCCATTAACTTATTATCTGCTTTGCGGATGAGTTCGTAGTTCCCAGCTTCAATATTGTCTTTGGGTATTTCTAAAATGAGCTGTGTTCCTAGTGTGCGCTGTGGTGGAATAAGCTCCAACTTTCCGTCTAGTTTTCGCAGAATAAATAAGTCGGATTGTGCTAAGCTGTCTATTTCCAAAGCAGCGGTATTTTCAGCCAATGACCAAGCCAGACGCTCTGTTTTGAGCTTACTAAGCAAAGCCATTTTGTACATGATGGGCACAAAAAGAGCGTGTTTGTGAAAGTTAGTGAATTCATCTTGCAAGGGTGAGGCAGCCAAATAAAGGCGACTTTTGCCCAAAAGTAACTCGCTCAAGAAAACCTCACCCGCGCGGGTACGCAAGAGGCTCTGCCCCGCACGCCAGCGCACGAGAGGTAGTGCCTCTGGTACGCTCATATCGGGCGTAATGCGCTCAAAAACCCCTTCAAAAAACGGGTTATTGCGGTCGGGCACTTCCATTGCCACAAGCGGTGCGCCTAGGGCAGCACTCAGGGTGTTGCTTTCTATCCCAAAAGTGCGCCTAAATCCATTTAAATCTGGCTTAGAAGCTGGAAATACAGCAATACTACCACCCTGTAGCATAAACTTTTTCAAACTTTCTTCTAGACTATTGTCTATAGCATTGATATTTTCTAACACAATCAAGTCGGCCTGAAGCAAACTGCTATAGTCTAGGCTATTTTGAGCATTCTTTTTAACATCAAAAAAATCTTCATTGTCAAAAACTTTGGCAGCGAAACTGCTTTCTGGACTTTGGCCGCCGCCCGTTATGGTCTGTATCTTGATTTTTGGTGCTACAGAAAGCGTAAAAAAGTAGTTATTGTCAAATATCATGGGACTGTCGTCCAAGCTAATTTTGCAAGCTTGATCGCTGTTTGTGGTCAGTGTAAAGTTCATTTTGATTGTCTGTGAGGCATTTCCCACTAGGCTCACCGTGGCTGCTGAGGCTTGTGTTTGGCCTATAAAAAGTTTGATGTCTTTATTTTCTACAGCCTGTGCACCCGCATTTTTTAGACGCACCATGGCACTGTTGGTTTCGCCTGCCCTTATGAAGGTCTTTTCTAGCCAAATAGAATCTACATACAAATTAGCCATATTGGTAGGCGAAATGGGCAGCAAATACAAATTGTTAATCGTATCCATTTTAAGCTTCTGCAAGTCCCCAATAGAGCTTTTTTGAAAATCTGAAACCCAAAACAAATGGTTGCCCGAACCCGCTGCGTTATTGAGCAAAGCTGCTTCTTGCTTTCTTGCCACCTCCGCAAGTGCGCGGCCGCTTGGGCTATAATTAATTTTACTTAAATTTTCTTCTGTTTTAGCGCGGTCGTAAAAATAATTATAGTTACCATCAAAACTATTGTCTATAAACTGAAAAAGGGTGCTTTGAGAAAACACCGAAAGGATATTTTGCACAAAACCCGCACCTAAATCCAAGATATGTTTGCCATCTCTTTCGTTTTGTGAACTAAAAGAGTTATCCAAGTATATGCTTACGTAGAGACCACCGCTACCCTGCACAGCTTTTTGGGAGGGAATAACAGGCCGAGCAAAGGCTAACACCAAACAAACCACAAAAGCAATGCGCATGAGCAACACCAACCAATTCTTGATTTTGTCTTTGGCGTTGGCAGTTTGCTTGACGCTCTGCAAAAAAGCCACATTGCTAAACAATATGCGCTTAGGCCGCTGAAAGTTAAAGAAGTGAATAATGATAGGCACGCTCAAGGCCAAAAGCCCCCAGAGATAGAGACTATGCAAAAATATCATGCTTGCGGTTGAGAATAGGTCGTTTCTTAGGTAAATCTAGTCTTTTCAAAATGCTATTTGGGGCAGCATTTTAGTAACAACACGTAAATAAAAAAACTTTGGCTCAAAATTGCAAAAGCCATCGCCGGTTTATACTTTTTGTGATATTCCTATTTCAGAATCAATTTTTCGTCGTAGGGAGTAGAATTGACCTTCTCAAGCTTTGTGCTGGCACTGAGTGGGAGTTGAATCTGATAAGAATTCAACTCACCACGGTCATAATTTTCTTTATAGCTGGTTTCGCCCTCTCTTATTGCAAAAATAAAGCGTTTGCCTTCGGTATCATAAGCTAAATCTTTAACAGATACTCGTTTGCTGTCTATAGACGCTGACTGATAGCCGCAACGCATAATTTTGTAGTCCACGAGTTCGTGGTTGGGAGTGAGGAACACTAAAATTTCTTCTTCATACACGCTGCGTCCCGTTGTTGCGTCTTTGCCAATCAAATATACGGCATAGCCACCATCTACTTCGCAGTAGGCAGCCACCTTGGCCAGTTTCACTTGTGCACTTTGTAAACCTAAAGCTTGGCAGTCCATTTCTTGGTCTTGAGGTTCGGCAGTGCCAGACTTTACACTACCTACAAAAGTTTGTATATCTGATGCGCTTGCACCCGCCAGCGCATCTTCTGTAGATAGCTCGCCACTTTGCCCTTCTCCTTCTGAGGTGGGATTTTCACCATCAGACTCGCTTGTTTGTTCTTGATTTAAAGAATCTTGCGATGTTTCATTGTTACTAACTATCGCGCCGCAAGCCGAAAGAGCAAAAAGCGATACAAAAAGCGCGGCAGTTTTCAAGTAATTGCAAATCATAGTCAAAGAAAGGGATATGTTGTTTTCGAAAGGACAAGATTGAGGGATATTGGGTTATGCAGTGCTCAGTATTGCTTTATGTAAAAACAGGCTATACGATTTACATTTTATCACCACGCAAATGTAGTTAAAAGCAACTATAATAAGTATGGCATGTAGTTTTTTTATTGCGAGGCTTGCAATCGTATGTTTTTGATACATTCAAATTGGCGTTAGTCCTGCTTTTGAAGTAATTGTAAGAGGTTTTCTCTATACTTTAGTTACTTCCACCCTTGTTCCTTTCGCTGATAATTTAGATTTGAGGAATTTAGTTTTATAGCTTTTGAAGAGCAAGCAGAGCATAAAGATTGTACCTGAAACCAAAGCCATACAGCCAGAAACCGACGCATCTATGACTAAAGCCAACCAATAACCCAAAGGCGATGCCAATACTCCAAAAAAGCATCCTAAAAAGATCATCTGCAATAAATTTTTGGTAAACAAATAAGCTGATGCCGCTGGCGAAATCAAGAAAACCAAAACCAAGATGGCACCCACAGACTCGAACGCGGCCACTGTGCTCACAGAGACCATAGCCATAAGCGCGTAGTGCCAAAAATAAACTGACAAACCTGCTACAGCCGCAAACTTTTCGTCAAAGGAACTCACTAACAAGGCTCTATAGCCAAACCAAACAAACAAAACAATTAGTAACAAAGCACTACCCATCGTCCATACAGCCTTGGGGCCTAAATAAAGGCCGTTTTCTAAAGTCCAACGGTTGAAAGGCGTGTAGGCAATTTCTCCAAAAAGCACACAATCCATATCTAGGTCAAGGTTGTGTCCAAAACGAGAAATCAACAACACACCTACCGAAAAGAATGCCGTAAAGATAAGCCCAATGGCGGCATCTGCTTGTACTTTCAGACTACTCTGTAAAGTCTGTATCAAGAACGTTGTTAGTAGGCCAATCAAGACTGCACCCACCAGCATGGCCAGTGGATTTCTGTCGCCAGTGTAGAAGTATGCCATAACGATACCAGGTAAAACCGCGTGAGAGATGGCATCGCCCAACATAGCCATACGCCGCAGCACCAAAAAACTGCCTAAAATGCTACAACTGGCGGCCACCAAAGCTCCGATTATCACTACCCAAAAACCGTTCATGTCCTGTGTTCTTTATCTGGTATTTATTGTACAGCTGCCAGCATGCTTTTGGCAAAGTCCTGCAAATTACTTTGTGTATAAGTGGCAATAAACTTATCCAGCTCATTTTTAAAAGTCTCTTTGCTGCCACCGTTTTTGGGTATGAGCATGATTCGCAAAAGCTGTAGCTTGTCAGTGACGCTGGAATTGGGCTGTTCCTCTAAGGCATTTTGCACCATTTGCGCACTCTCGGCATACTTTTCTTGCCTATAAAGCTCATAAGCAGCCTTGTAATTCGCGTTGGCTTTTGGGTCTTCTGTGGTGATGGCGGCAATTAGGGTTGGGTTTTCTAAAGACTTCGCAAAAAGTGAGTTGGGATACTCTTTTTTGATGCGCTCCGCCCAGTTGTTGGGGTTGCAGTCGTTGCGTTTGGCACAAATCGTATGCAACAAATAATACACTTCTGGGGTGTTGTCAGACTTTCTAAACTCATCCACATAGCGTTTAAAAATTACCAATGCTTTGTCGTCATCCTCTAGTTTTTGGTGATAAATTTTACCCAGCGCAAACAAATTTTCTTCTAAAATCTGTCTGGCTGCCAAGCCCTCCGCATCTGTTTTCGGTACTTCTTTAAGTCTACTCTCTAACGATTTGATACTGGCGTAAGGGTCTTTTTCCTCTTCTTTTTCATCTATTGCCTCATTTCCCTCATCAGCGCCTCTGTTGGCTACCCTGTTGGAACGTCGCCAGTTATCCGCTAGTGGACGATTGTTCCACTCTCTTTGGAAATAGGCTTTTCCAAAATTGAGAGCTACTGTGTTATAAAAATACCATTCGTTTTTGTTATCCTTGCTGTCTAGACTAGCCGCTGCCATAGCTGCCATGGCTTTTTCCCGCTTCTTAGCTAACTCTATTTGTCGGTCTATAGAGTCTTTTTCGGCTTGTATTTCTTGCTCAAAAGCAAGCTTGAGTTCAGCTGGTGTTTTTTTGGAAAGTGCCAAAAGGCGATCTTGCTTTTTAACATTGCGGTAAGCCGTAATGAACTCTTCCAGCACTTCGTTTCGGCGTTTTATTTTGCTATAGTTTTTGAATGTGCTATTCATCAGCGTAAGCGCACTGTCGTAGTAGTCGGCAGCGGCTGTAAAATTTTCTTTATATTCAAAATTCACCTCACCTGCCCTCAAATAGCTATAGGCTTTCTGCGTAGGATTATTTTTGTTTTTCATTACAGACGTATTGAGGTATTGCAAGGCTAAATCATAAGCCTTTCGCTTAACCTCAAAGTTGGCCATTTCGTAGTATATACGGTCATGAAAATCTACATTTTTCTGGTCAAAAAGCAGTTTTTTAAAATACCGTTCCGTCTCTTCTGGCTTAGAGTTGCTCGCATTAAACGTTTTAGATGCGTTCAGGCTTGCGTTAAACTCTAAATCGTAGTCAGGAAGAGAGTTTAAACAAAGCTTGTAATAAGAGTTGGCTTGGTTGGGCAAATTCATTTCCTCGTACATTTGCGCGAGCAGATAGTAATACCGAGCTTGTTTGCGTTTGGGCGTGATATCAGACACCACTTTTTCGAGGTAGGCGGTGGCAGTGGGCCAATTCTCTATTTTGCGGTAATAATGAGCGGCGTTCAAATAAAATGCACGGGCATTTTCGGTGTTAAACACCTCGTTTTGAGTCTGTATAACACTCAGTACAAACTCAACATTTTCATAGTTTTGGGTTTCAGTATAGGCGCGCATCATGTAAATGAGCGCACTGTGTT
Organism: Cytophagales bacterium; assembly: GCA_004293815.1. Lineage (GTDB taxonomy): Bacteria > Bacteroidota > Bacteroidia > Cytophagales > Bernardetiaceae > RDZD01. The sequence goes on from RDZD01000009.1 coordinate 88,197, forward strand.
TGAGATTGGGGTTGTCAGAAATAGAGTTGATGTACTTGAAGGTTTGTAGTGCCTTTTCCATACTGCCACCATAAAGCAATGCTTTGCCAATAACCAACCAGCAATCGTCTACGTAGTGGCTACTTTTGTGGTACTGAATGGGAATGGTTGCTTTATCAATACAGTACTGTATATTGGCCTGCTCACTGCCTGAAAAGGACGAGTCCAAGGCTGGAAATACATCAATAACTCGATTGAAGTCATTCTTGGGATTTCCAAACAAGTTTTCTTCTACTAACAATAATTTTTCTTGCGCCAAAAAATAAGCATTAAAACGCGAAGTGGTATCGTGATAAAACTGGCAGCCGCTCAGCCAAAGAAAGCAGAACAGTAGGCCAAATAGTGATTTGATAAGAAAGTAAGGCTTATTTTGGCACATTTCTTTAGCGTTTGTTTTGGTTAGAAACTTTGCTGTGATTGTTTTATTGCTCAGCGGGCAAATAAGTAACTTCTTTGACCCACGACAGTTCACGCAAATAATTCAAGCTAACAGGGCGCAAGGGTGAGTCCATCTCTATCACCAAACAAGCGCGGTCGTTTTTGCCCATTCTCGAAACAGTCATTGTGGCGATATTGCAATCATCGTGTGAAAGCACACTGGCAATGAATGAAATACTGCCCTTACGATCTTCGGCCATGATAATGAGGGTGTGTAGCTGACCCGAAAAACCCGCTTTAAAGCCATCAATTTCTTCAATTTCAATCACACCGCCACCCTTACTGATGCCCACTATCTCACGCTTTACGCCCAGACGCGAGAGCATTAAGCGAATCGTGTTGGGATGATGCGTTGAGGCATTGCCAATAGACTTGAAGGCATAAATCAGAGCCTGTTTTTCGGCGTGTTCAAAGGCGTTTTTGATGCGCGTGTCGTCTGTGGCAAAATCCAGCAAACCCGCTATGATAGCGCGGTCGCTGCCGTGCCCTTCATAGGTTCGCGCAAAAGAGTTGTAGAAAGTAATGTCGGCATTTTCGGGAATACCGCCCATTATTTTAACGGCAGCTCGTGCTATGCGCACCACGCCTGCGGTGTGTGAGCTAGATGGTCCTATCATAACGGGGCCTATCATATCAAAAATGCTGCTTCTTTCTGCCATTTTGTTAATTGTTTAAAGGCGCAAGGCCGTAAAAGTGATGTGTGATTTTCAAAACATCAAAGTTTTATGCAAAAATAATGTTTATATTTGAATTTTAATACCATTTGTTTAATGTATCAAAGTTTTTTAGAAGGCTTCAGATGGTTCATCATTTTAAAAGTCAATTTTAGGCGTTGCACTTTTTTTATATCTAAAATGCCTAAAATTATGAACGCATGGAAATACGAAAGATATAAGTCATTAGGCTTTCTCTGATACTGTCTATAAATTTTCTGTTTGCACTAATCAATAAGATTTTCTGTTTTGTTATCATTTTTTTTATTGCTTTTTGTCTAACTTTGTGGCTCGTTATTTAACTAAAAAAACGCAAATGCGATGGAAGATATCACAATAGAAGAGTTTAACAAAAGATTAGAGGCAGGCGAAAAACTGGTTGTAGTTGATGTGCGTGAGGAGTGGGAGTTTGATGAAGCCAATCTAAATGGCATTTTAATTCCGCTTGGTGAACTTCGCGACCGCTTGGAAGAGTTGGACGCTTATCGCAATCAAGAGGTGATTGTTCATTGCCGTTCGGGCAAGCGCAGCGAAACAGCCAAAAAATTTATGCTCACGCAGGGTTTTACTCATGTACGCAATATGCTGGGTGGCATTTTGGCGTATCAGGCTCTCAAGAGCTAGGTATTTTAGCTTAGAGAGCACGCACAGAGAGGAGTCAAGTATTTGATATCTTAATTTTCAGGTCTCTCTATCAGCACGATAATTCTTTTTACTAAAAATAGAGCGCAAAATCTCTATCTTTTGCGGGCTCTATTACGTATAAATACTCGTTGGCCAAAGAATAGAGGGCTGAGTCTCATATACTACAATTGATAATTTTGTATGAAGTGTTTTCTAAAAAACAAATATTGGCTGGCTAGCATTTGTTTTGTGTTGTGGACGTGCTATGGCTGTATGCCTGAGCCAGATTATCCAGATGTACCCGCTATTGAGTTTGTAGATTTGACGCGTGTGCCTTCCAGCACCAACAACCGTTTGGACAGCGTGTACATCACGCTGGCTTTCAAAGATGGCGATGGCGATTTAGGCTTAGCAACCGAAGACTCGCTGCCCCCTTTTCAGCGTTTGGAAAGCCCCACCAAACCCAATTTGTTTTATAATAATTTCTTTTTAAACATACAACGCCTTGAAAAGGGAACTTTCAGAACCTTAGATTTTGGCGATCCTTTCGTAACGCTCAACGGGCGTTTTCCACGCCTCAATACGCTCAATAAGCCCACTGCGCTTGAGGGTACACTTCGTTATCAGTTTGCGCTCATTTATGGAGCATTTGGCTCGCCCGTCCGAAAGGGAGACACCCTGCGCTTTGAAGTGCAGATAGCCGATCAAAAGCTTAACAAAAGTAACATTATACTGACCGACACGACCATTGTAGGACAAAAATAAGCCGCAAAATTGGAAAACACTTTACCCAAAATATTTTCACTTGTTATACCTTGCTACAACAACGAAAAGAATATTCCTGAACTAGAGACTGAAATTCTCCGCTTTTATGAGAAAATCAAGTCTGAGTTTAGGTTTGAGTTGATAGTGGTAGATGACTTTTCTTCTGACAAAAGTTTTCAGTTACTCAGGGCTTGGCATCAAATCGCGCCTTATCCGGTGCGCTTAATTAGGCTTATCTTCAACGAAGGATCTCACACAGCTGCCTATGTGGGCATGAAGCATGCTGAAGGTGATGTGGTAGCTTTTATGGCTGCCGACCTACAAATGAACATTGACACGCTTTTGCAGATGTTGGATAAATGGAAGAATGGAGCGCGTTTGGTGCTTGCCAGCCGTCGTACCCGCCAAGACTCTTTTATGTCTAAGCTTATGTCCAATCTCTTTCACTGGTTTATTAAGCAGTTTGTGTTTAAATCTGCCCCTCAATATGGCTTTGATACCGTTTTGTTTGAGAAGTCTCTCGCTGAGCCACTGTATGGTATCAAGCCACAACTCACGCACTTCTTGTATGAGTTTTTATACATTTCTCCTCAATTCGAGGAGGTGGCATATGACCGCCTCAAAAGGCGTAAAGGCAAGTCTCAGTGGACTTCTACCAAAAAGATTACTCTTTTTATGAATACACTGGTGCGTTTTGGTATTCTTTCTGTGCCCAAACTCAAGCAAGTTTGGCTATTTGTTACGTCTTTTTTATTCATTTTTTCATTTATTTTTGTGCGCTTGGTAGAAGGCTCTTTGTTTAGCTTTATTTTTGGTATCTATCTCAATATCTGCACGTTGATATGCTTTTTGTCTATCATTCCTGTATTCAGGTACGATGCCTATTATCTTCGTGAATTTAACCGCAAATCTTTTTTTGTCATAGAAGATAAAATTGGCTTCTAGAGAGTTCTCTTTATGAAATCGAGAAGCCAGTCAAAATAGTTGAGAATATAAAATTAGTGCTATCTTTGCGCCCCGAATACCTCCTGAGAAGCGGCTCTAGGTGTAGGTTTATGCCAGTAAGCTCTGAGTCGATGTTTATTTAATTATGTCTACTGTTCTACGCGCCCAAAAACAAACTCTTTTAAACCAGAAAGCTAAAATGATTTGGCTTTTTGGCCTGCCCTCTTCAGGTAAAAGTACCTTGGCACAAAGCCTCGAGGCTCGCTTATTTGCGGAGGGCTTTTTAACGAAAATACTAGATGGTGATGAGCTAAGGGCTGGCCTAAATCAAGGCTTAGGCTTTACGGCAGAGCAGCGAACTGAAAATTTACGCCGCGCAGCAGAAGTCGCTAAATTATTTCTGGAAACGGGTGTCATTGTCATAGCGGCATTCATTAGCCCCACAGAAGCCACGCGACAGCTCGTACAGCGCATTGTAGGCGCAGACGACACCTGTTTTGTCTTTGTGAACGCTAGCCTAAAAACCTGCGAAGCACGCGACGTAAAAGGACTTTATGCAAAAGCTAGGCGTGGTGAAATTCAAGACTTTACGGGTATCAGCAGCCCTTTTGAGCTACCTCAACAAGCCGTATTAGAGGTAAGAACCGACGAGTTGAACGTGGAGCAATGTACGCAGTTCATTTACAACAACGTGAGCCAGTTTATACGCTAAAAAGCGATTCCATTTACTCCAAAACTCCTTTCTTTTCTCGCATTTTAAGGGTGTCTAGCAGGGCCTTGAGCAGCTCTTTGGCCTTGTCGTTATGGCTCATGTAGTAGCGGTAATTGGCGTGGTAGGTAGTGGAATCTACACCCTGACGGCGAAATACGTTGTATTCATAGCGTTCAAAACGCTGTATTTTACTTAGGCTGTCGCGAACACCCAGCTGTGACACTACGGCCTCTACCATGTGAAAGTCTGCCAAGATACTCACAAATTTTTGTTCTGGTAACAATTTTTTGGGTAGTGGAACAATTGGCGTTTCAGGGTTAGCAGTTTTGTTTTCGGGGTTACCACACGAAAACATAAGCCCTAAAGACATCAAAAGGACATAAAAAAAACCAACTTTCTGCCAAGTAATCATTTTTTCTGATTATTATTACACAAATTTCCATCAAAATCAATCCGCTCCACAACAGCGGCATTGCCTTGCAAAAATACAACATTTATTCCTAAAAAACGGCATAAAAACAGCCTCTTATGATTTTTAACAAAGATTGTGTTTTTTGGTTTAATAATTGTGTATCCAGTTCCATAGCATTAGTTTTGTGCAAATGAGCAAAGAAACAATCATAGATAGGGGGCAGTTTACAGATGTTATCCTCATAGAAGATGAGTCAGGAAACCGCCAGATACGCAAGGTACTCCGTCAGGAATACGCTGCGCAAACGCAGGCTGCCCAGCTGACCAATGAGTATAAAATCACAAAAGACCTTCAAATAAAGGGACTTCGTAAAGCTTTATCCTTTACCAAAAGCGGAGGGCGTACCACCCTCGTACTCGAGTATGTGGACGGTATTTCCTTAAACACATACTTCAAAAGAGGAGTTTCTATTGCTGATTTTTTAGATATTGCCTGCGCTATCATGCAAGTGGTTGTAGAAATGCACCAAAAAAGTGTTATTCACAAAGATCTCAATCCAAACAATATTCTTATCAATGAGGCTCAAAAACAACCCTATATCATTGATTTTGGCATAGCTTCTACATTTTCATCAAAAAGCAGCCGAAATGTACGCGCCGACGCACTAGAAGGCACGCTTGCCTACATGGCTCCCGAACAAACTGGGCGCATCAACCGAATTATAGACCAAAGAAGCGACCTTTATTCCCTAGGCGTTACTTTTTACGAACTGCTCACTTCCAAGCTGCCTTTCTTCAGTAATGATCCCTCGGAGCTGGTACACGCCCACCTCGCCCAAGTGCCCATACCGCCCCACAAGCTGGTGAGTCAAGTCCCTAACATGCTTTCAAAACTGGTTATCAAGCTTTTGGCCAAGAGTGCCGAAGAGCGTTATCAATCTGCATTTGGGGTTTTAGAAGACCTCAAAAAAATCAAGCAAAACCCTATCGCGGATTTTGAGTTAGCGCAAGATGATTTTAACAGCACCTTTGCACTCAAACAAAAGCTCTATGGGCGCGAGGACGAACTAAGAAAATTGCTGAGTGCCTACACCGATGTCTGTAACGGCCAAGCCCGATTTCTGACCATTGGAGGTTATTCTGGTGCAGGCAAATCTTCTTTGGTGCACGAGATACATAAGCCTGTCACAGAGTCTAATGGTTATTTTATTGAAGGCAAATTTGACCAATTCAAACGCGATATTCCTTACTATGCTTGGCAGCAAGCCTTTAGAGAGCTAAGCAATTGGCTGCTTTCCGAAAAAGATGCTCAGCTCATGGTATGGCAGACCAAAATCAAAGAAGCGGTGAAGCCCTATGGCAAGATGCTCACCGACTTAGTGCCTCAGCTTGAGCTGCTTATAGGTAAGCAAACCGAGCTGCCCACCATGAACATCGTGGAGTTTCAGAGTGCCTTTAGCCGCACAATGACGCAGTTTTTGCAAGTTGTGGCCAGTGCTGAACACCCTTTGGTCGTGTTTATAGACGATGTGCAATGGGCAGATAATGCGTCTTTAAATCTCATAAAAGCTATTCTTAGTAATAAAGACTGCACACATTTACTACTTTTGGTGGCTTTTAGAAGTAACGAGATTACACCCGAGCATCCACTTAACAACCTCTTTGCAGATCTCAAGAAAAACGGTGTGGAGACGCACGAGCTTGATCTCCAAAATCTTAAAGCGCCACATGTCAAAGAGTTGTTGGAAGATGCGTTGCGCCCAAATGCCTCTGATATTGATGGCCTTTGCGAGATTATTCTACAAAAAACCCAAGGCAATGCGTTTTTTGTAACGCAGTTTCTTAAAACACTAGATGAGTGTGACTTGCTTTATCTCGACCACCAAACTAAAAAGTGGCAATGGCATATTCAAGACATTTTGAAACTGGATATCACAGACAATGTGGTAGACTTACTGATTCAGAAAATAAATAAAATGAACCCAAAAGCCCTTGAGACACTGTCTGCTGGGGCTTGCTTTGGCAACCGATTTGATTTGAATGCTTTGGCACAAATGCTCCAGTTCAATGTCCAAGAGTTGGAAGAATCACTAGGCTGGGCCTTGCAAGAACAACTTATTTTCATCAACAACAATAGCGTTAAATTTGCGCATGACCGTATTCAACAAGCTTTCTATGAGATAAGTCACGAGGAGTACCGCCTCCAAACGCATGCAAAAATTGGGCTTTTCATCTATGAACAGCTCGCGCCAGAACTCAGAGAAGCGCGTATTTTTGACTACATAGATCATCTCAACAAAGCCGTAGGCTTTTTGCCTGCTGATAAAAAAATATGGTTGGCTAAGCTGAACCTTGTGGCTTCGCAACGTGCCAAAACGGCCAATGCTTACAAAGCCGCCCTCAACTACTCTTTGATGGCGGAGTCACTCTTGCCCAGCGATGCTTGGCAAAAAGACTATCAGACTGCTCTTAAAACCAAGCAGCTTATTGCAGAGATTTTGCTGCTAAAAACAAAGTTTACTCAGTCGGAGGCACACATTCAAGAAGGTTTGAGCAAAACGCAAAACCTAGAAGACAAAATAGCCTTTCATGAGATACAAATCAAAGCGTACATTGCACAAAACAAGCTTGGAAAGGCTGTGGAATATGCTCGTCCTGTGCTCCAAAGCTTGGGGGTGAGTCTGCCCAATAATCCAAGTTTGATCAAAGTGGGACTCACTTTGCTGGCTACCAAGCTAGCACTTTGGGGTAAATCCAGCGAAGATATTCTGGGCTTGCCACGCATGAGCGACCCGAAAAAGCTTGCCGCCATGCGCATTATGACGAGTATAGATTATGCGGTGTATGCCTCACAAAAAGAGTTGTTTCCCATACATATCATGCTACAACTCCAAATATCGCTCAAGTATGGCAACTCCGCTTACTCGCCTATGGCTTATGCCACTTTTGGAGGGATTCTCTGCGGCGCACTCAAGCAAATAGACGAAGGTTACAAGCTGGCAAACACCGCCCTCAAGCTGCTTGACGTGGTGGAAGGCAACGAAGTCAAAGCCATGACCTACTACTCTGCCTCGGTGCTCACCTTGCACTGGAAGCTGCACATACTGGACGCACTGCCTTATTTGGAAGCAGCCATGCAAACGGGACGCACCACAGGAGACTTGGAGTTTGCTTCTTTGGCCGCTATTTCAGACATTTACTACAGCATTTTTGCTTCTACAAATCTTCAAGAATTGTTAGAAAAAGCACAACAACATCGGTTGTTTTTGGAAAGTACCAAGCAAGAAAGCCCTTTGCTTTTTTTGAATATCTATCATACCTTTCTTGAGTTATTGGTCAAGCCGCAAGCTGATGAGGTGCTGTTTCAAGGTACTTATTTTGCCTCTCAGGAAGCCAGCAAAACCATAGAAGGCAGCAAGAACGACGCGCTCAAAAGCGGTTATTACATGCTTTATGAGATGCTTTTGGTGTATTACAACCAATTTGAAAAAGCTGCCCCTCTCTTCCAGCTCACCCACAAGTACAGAGAAGGTTCTCTGGGCTTGTTCTTTTATGAGTTGCACTGTTGGCTGGAAACTATGCTCATGACAAGCCTGTTAGAGGCTGGTAAGATAAACCAAGCAAAAGCCGTATCCAGCATCAAGAAAAACATTAAGCTACTCAAAGGCGTAGAAAAAAACGCGCCTATGAATTACGAGCATTTGCGCTTTTCGGCTGAAGCAGAACTCGCACGTACACAAGGCGATGCCGCCTCTGCCCTCCGTCTTTATAGCAAAGCCATAGAGCTTGCGGCTAAAAATCAATATCCCTTTTTTGAGTGCAAAATTAGAGAGCGTCTCGCAGAACTGCTCCTGAACCGAAAGCAAACCGAAACAGGAGAGTTTCACCTCCAAAAAGCCTTTGAACTTTATCAAAATCTTGGCATATTGGGCAAGGTAAATGCTTTAGCCAATGCCTACCCTTCGCTTTTGAGTATGAGGCGCGGAGAGGCTGCCATTACGCCACGTATGGGCACTATCACGAGAGCGGGAACCATTATGGCAGGAGGAGGCTCGTCGGCCTTAGACATTAACACCATCATCAAAGCCTCTGAAATTCTTTCGGGCGAGGTGATGCGTTCGCGCCTGATAGAAAAGCTGATGCAGTTGGTGATAGAAAACGCAGGAGCAGAACGCGGCCTTTTGTTTTTGAATCAGGAAGGCACGCTTACCGTAGAGGCTGAGTCTACACTCAAAGGCACAGAACTTTTCAAAGACAGCACACTCAGCACTATTGGAGATGCTTCGCCTGAGGCCAAAGTGCCTGAAGCTCTCATCAATTACACCTTTAGAAGCCAACAAACTGTACTTTTGGGCGATGCCGCCTACAAAGGACAGTTTACTTCTTTGAGCTACATCAAACAAAACAAACCCAAATCGGTACTTTGTATGCCCCTCGTCAATCAAGGGAAGGTATCGGGGGTTTTGTATTTAGAAAACAATCTTTCTACAGACTTTTTTACGGACTCGCGCGTGGAGCTTTTAAATATGCTCTCTACACAAATAGCCATTTCTCTGGAAAACGCACTGCTATACGAAAACCTAGAAGAAAAAGTCAAGGCCAGAACGATAGAAGTGATGAAGCAAAAAAGCGAAATAGAACAACAAAGAGCAGAACTAGAAAAACAAAATCATAACATCACGGCGAGTATCAACTACGCAAAACGCATTCAAGAGGCCATGTTGCCTAATATGGACGAAATCAATGCTGCTTTGCCTAAAAACTTTGTTTATTTCCGTCCGCGAGATATCGTCAGCGGAGATTTTTACTGGTTTCAGGACTTGGAAGATCTCTGTTTGATTGCGGCCGTAGACTGTACTGGGCACGGCGTACCGGGTGCGTTTATGTCGCTTATAGGCAATGACTTATTGCATGAAATTGTGGTTTCTAGGCGGATAATAGAACCTAACCAAATTCTTAAAGAGCTTCACAAAGGCGTTACGGCTTCGCTCCGCCAGCGCGAAACAGACAACCGCGACGGCATGGATATTGCGCTTTGCGTCATACATCGTCAATCGCCCAAAAGTAGCACTTATAGCCATTTGGTTTTTGCGGGAGCGCATAACCCGCTTGTTTATATTCAAAACGGCACTTTGCAGCAAATCAAAGGCAGTAACTTGTCCATTGGAGGGCGCACTCTGCCAAACGTGGTGGTAGAATACGAAGCCACGCGCATAGACCTCACTTCACCCACCTCATTTTATATTTTTTCTGATGGTTTTCAAGATCAGTTTGGTGGGAAAGAAGGCCGTAAATTTATGATCAAGCGCATGAAGGGCATTTTTGAGCAGGTTCATCAGCTGCCCCACAGCGAACAAATGAGCACACTAGACCGCGAAATAAGCGCGTGGAAACAGAACCACAAACAAACAGACGATATTTTAGTGATTGGTTTTGAAATAGGCTAAATCTGGATTAGGCTATTTCTATTCTATCAATGGCCTTCATCAATCTGTCTGTTTCGGTTAAGGCCACAATGATTTTTTGATAGTGCAAAATATCATCAAATTCTAGTGTTCTTTCTTTGCGGTCTTTGAGCCACTTTTGGGCGGGTTGATAGCCACCGATGTAAAACTCCCAAGCTACTTGCGGTACATTGTCGAAATACTGCGTGTCGTTGATGTAGACTTTTCCGTCTTGGTATTTTATTTTTGTGACCACATTGTTGCCGTCTTCGGGGTATTGGGTGATGTAGTTCTCCACCACGGGGCTTTCCAATAAATGTATTTGTCGTATTTCTCCGCCTAGCTTTACCAATTGCCAAAACGTATCTTGGTCTTTTGGATAAGGCACACGTGGAAAATCTATTTTCAGAAACTCTTTGTACGTTTCGCGGTAGGTAGGCGAATGCAAAACCGCATAGATGTAATCTAAAATATCTATGGGCGCAAAGGTATCTTTGCTTGTTTCTTTTTCGTTGGTAAAAGTTAAACCTAATTTTTCGGCTATTTGCTTGACTATTTCTTTATTTAGGTTTGGGATTCTTTCTTGCTGTCCAATGAATGGAACAACTGTTTGGGTCTTTGTGCTATTATTTTTGAGTTTGTCTTGTAATGTTTTTAACTCAAGTTTCAAATTCCGGAGGCTTTTCACTTGGGTATCATACAATTTTTGAATTTCCTTATCTGGATTTTGAACGTTATCATACATTTTTTGAATAATCTGAAAAGATTTTTCTGAACTGTCAATTAATGTGAGCAACTCTTCTTTACGCAGCTCTAAAAGTTGCAGTTCATCTAGTTCGTATTTTTGCCCGATGCTTTGTTGTCCGTTTGTTTCGGGATAGAGGTAGAGGGGGAAGTTATAAGTGTGGTTTGTAATAAGATCTCTATTAGATAAATTGTTTGAAATCAATACTTCAATTCCTTTTTGCTTTGATTGTCGAACAATATTTAAACCTAAATTTTCACCTAAAATATAATTATTCATCAGTTTAAGTCTTGCTCTTTGTAAAATATCATTGTCAAATATTGTGTATCTTACATCAAAAGGGCGATAATAGAATTCTGTAGCTTTTGAATACTTATTCTCAATATTTATTCTATCAAACGAAACAAGTTGGTCATCGTTACCTGTTGCAATTCCCATAGAATTGATTATAAATAATAACCTTAAATCTATATAACTTCCAAATAATTTTAAATCATTATTATTTTTGTCTACAAAAAAATAGTTTGGATTGATACAATTTAGCTTTTCCCAATTTATACTCTCTAGTGTATTTTCAGCAAGGTATTCGTATTTAAACTCTCTCTTGCCTTGTAAATCGAAGTGAAAAACTTTTCCTAATTCGTTGTGTTTTTTCTTCCCTGTTTTTACAAAAACATTGATTGAAACGCCTTGCATAATATCAAATACATTTTGATCGGCTGAACCATCAGGGCAAACTTCTTTTTTTCTTGCGTTTCCATGCAAATCCAAAATGTAAATTTTATCAAAACTTTCTAGCAGGTTTTTTCGCATTTGACGATGGATAATCCCATCAATAAAGCTATTGTTTGAAATATATGCCAATACACCACTTTCGTTTTTATCTATAAAATGCTGACCAAAACGAATGAATTTTATATAATAGTCTGATAAAGGTTGAATGTTTCTCTCATTCATATTCTTTTTGTAATCAGCTGTCAGTTTTTCTATCCACTCACTTTTATTACTGCTACTTACGCTATAAGGCGGATTTCCAATCACACACATGACAGGTGCATCTCTTTTGATGTGGTTGGCCTCATTGGCTTCTTGGCTAAGCCAGTTGGCAAAAAGCGTTCCTGTGTCGGGGTGGCTTTCTTCAAGGCTGTTGGTGAGGTAAATCCTCAATCTCTGGTTGCTTGAGGGCTTAAAACCTGTTTCGGTAAGCAGCAAATCTAACTGCAAATGTGCCATGGCATAGCTTGCCATCAATAACTCAAAGCCATTGAGACGCGGCAACAGGTGCGTTTCTATATACCTGCTCCAAATGCCTTGCTGTCCTGCAAACTTTTTGTGTATGTGCTTGACCACTTCCGCCAGAAAAGTACCTGTTCCTGTGGCTGGGTCTAGTATCTGCACTCGGTGCACTTCTTCCTCCACTTGTTTGCCCAGTTTGTTTGTTTTTACCTTTATCTTGCTGCTATCTGCAAGCCCTTGGGGCAAATCAAACTCCGTTTTTAAAATCTCGTCTACTGCACGGACAATAAAGTTGACCACTGGGGCAGGGGTGTACCAAACTCCACGAGCCTTTCGCAATTTGGGGTCGTACTCGCTCAGAAACGTTTCGTAAAAATGGATAATTGGATCTTCCATTTTGGTTGTCTTGCCGTAGTTTTTCAGGATTTCCTCTACGTTACAAGCCAAAAATATGTCTACCAAACCATCTACCACCCATTTAATCCGATCGTCAATATCTGGCCCCGCAATGTAGCCAAAGAGTTTGCGTAAAAATGGGTTAGACTTTGGAATGAGTTCAGCGGCTTCTTGTCGGCTAAAAGTGGGCAGCGTTGGGTCGTGCAGACGTGCAGCAAACATGCCGTAAGCAATGGTCTGTGCGTATACATCGGCAAAACCTTGTGGTGTAATGTCGTGAATCAATATTTCTTTGAAGGCCACCATTTGGTCTTTGAGCGTGCTGTCTTCTTGCTTTTGTTCATCGCTGGTGAGTGCCTTGCCAATGATATCCGAAAGCAAACGCGCTTTACCCGCCATCATCTCCGCCAGTTTTTTAGAGCTTTTGATGGTCTGCCCCACGTGGGTACAAAAATCTTTGATGAGGTTTTCGAAAGCGGCAAAGTTTTGAGGCAATGCGGTTATGCCTTTGGCAGTAAGCTCTGCAATGGCAATTTTGGTTATCAATTCGCCGTCTCTGTAAAGATGAAAATCCACATAGTCGGTGAAAATTAGATTGTTTAATGACGCTTTGTAACGGTCAAACTGTTCTTTGTTACCCGTTTTCTTTGCTCCTTCAAGGTCTTTGTCACCAATATCCTTGGCCTCTATAAAGCCAACAGGAATCTCTTTTTGAGTCAAGATATAGTCAGGCGCACCACAAGACTGTCTTTTAGGTTCGTTAGTGGCTCTGATTTCTGGCACTAAGCTTTCTAAAAGTTGTTGCAGGTCGCCGCGGAAGGTATGTTCGGTGGCGTTGCCTAATTTGTATCGTTGGTTGAGATTGTTGATATACTCTTGAATCGTCATTTTTAGCATTGTCTAAAGTTGGCTTGTAAAGATACAAGACTCTTGCAAAAAATCCAAAGCCGATATGAATTTGCTGCATCTGAATCAACTTGATGGCCTTTGAGCAAAATAAATCGGACTCATAAAAATTTTGCATTCAAATCATTGCCAGTACTTTATTTTTAGTACATTTGCTCAACACTATTTTTTATTTTGTATGAAAAAAATATTTCTTATCCTGCTTGCTATGTTGTTTTTGCCATGTTTGGCAATGGCGCAAAAAGTGGCGGTACTGCCTTTGATTGCCAAAGAATATGATGGCTTGGTGGCTCTGTATAAAGATTTACACCAAAACCCTGAAATTTCTTTTCAAGAAAAAGAAACCGCTGCAAAGCTGGCCAAAGAGCTTAAAAAGTTGGGTTTTGAAGTGACAGAAGGTGTGGGCGGTTATGGCTTGGTGGCTGTTTTACGCAATGGCACAGGCAAAACCATTTTGGTAAGAGCCGACATGGACGCACTGCCCATGCTGGAGGAAACCAACTTAGAATATGCCAGCAAAGCTTTTGGCAAGGACGACAGCGGCCAGCCAGTACCTGCCATGCACGGCTGCGGACACGACATACACATGACAGTCTTGATAGGAACTGCCAAAGTACTGGCTGCCAGCAAGAAAGATTGGCGCGGAACAGTGGTCTTGGTGGCGCAGCCTGCCGAAGAAAGAGGCAGTGGAGCAAAAGCAATGCTTAAAGAAGGGCTTTATACCAAGTTTCCCAAGCCTGACTACGCTCTGGCTCTACATACGAGCGCGTCCCTGCCTGCTGGCAGCGTGGGGCTATGTAGCGAGTACGCTCTGGCGAATGTGGACATGGTGGACATTTGGGTGTATGGCGAAGGCGGACACGGGGCCTACCCTCACCTCACAAAAGATCCTATTGTTTTGGCTTCTCAAATTGTGGTGGCACTGCAAACGGTGGTGAGCCGCGAAACCAACCCCATAGAGCCAGCAGTACTTACCGTTGGGGCTTTTCATGCTGGCACAAAGCACAACGTGATCCCCAACGAGGCCCATTTAAAGCTTACTTTGCGCTCGTACTCTGCCGAGGTGCGCCAAAATATGATACAGCAAATTAACCGCATTTGTGCAGGTATGGCACAAGCGGCTGGTTTACTGGCCAGTAAATATCCCAAAGTGGTGGTCAATGAGTCGGAAGCCTTGCCCTCGCTCTACAACGACCCTACACTAACCAAAGAGCTAGAAACCCTGTTTGGAAAACTGCTTGGCACTACCCATACCGTTAAAAGCCCTCCTGTTTTGGGTGCGGAAGATTTCGGGCTTTTTGGAAGAGACAGCGAGCACAAAGTACCCATTTGTCTCTACTGGCTGGGCACTGTGAACGAAACGCACTACCAAGAGTTCTTGAAAGGCGAAAGGAAACTGCCTTCTTTGCACTCATCTAAGTATGCACCGCAAATTAGCCCCACACTAGAAACAGGTATTCGCACCATGAGCGAGGCCGTTTTGATGCTATTAGCAAAATAAATTTTAAAACGTGTACAAAAAACACTAACCTTTGTGTACTTTTTACGTTATGTTAGTATAAATGTTCTTATCACAATAATTTTTCACTCAAAACTCTAGGAATATGAATTATCAAAATGCGATGCTCATTATTGATGCACAATATGACTTTTGTAACCCCAAAGGTTCTCTTTTTGTGCAAGGAGCAGATCAGGATATGAAACGCTTGCAGGCTTTCATCACCAATAATGCCACGGGCATAGATCACATTTGTGTCACTTTGGACTCTCACCCTGTAAACGACATTTCGCACCCCGCGTTTTGGATGGACAAAAACGGTAATTATCCTGCGCCATTTACGCAAATCACGCTCCGTGAAGTCAAGGCAGGAGAATGGACACCGCGTTTTTTTCCGCAGGAGGCTATCAAATACTTGGAGCAACTTGAATCTCAGGGCGAGTTTCCGCATTTTATCTGGCCAGAACACTGCCTCATTGGCTCGCAAGGAGCCTCTTTGGACGAGCATCTCATGGACGCGTTGCGCGTTTGGACGCGAGCAGGCAAGTATTATCAGGCAGTCACTAAAGGCACATACCCACTCACAGAGCATTTTGGGATTTTTATGGCGCAAATTCCAGTGGCAGACAGACCAGAAACACAGTTGAACCAAGGGCTTTTACGCACACTGGAGCGTTATAAGAACGTTTATTTGGCAGGCGAAGCCAAGTCGCATTGTGTGGCTACCAGTTTGAGACAGGCCATGCGTTATGCCCCTGCATTGGCCGAAAAAATTGTTATCTTGGAAGATGCGATGTCGGACGTGACAGGACTAGGCCATTTAGGCACACCGATTTATGATGAGGCCAAGAAAATGGGTATTCGTTTTTCTACAACCCAGAAAGGACTAGCCTAAAGGCTTCTGTTCTCTTTAAAAAATTGACGCTCGCCCTGTTACAGCAATCGTATAACAGGGCGAGCGTTTTGCAACTAATCAGGAAAAGAACTTTATTTGACTGAGAAAGTATTGCTGATTGTGTAGCTGCATGGAATAACCATATCTTGAGGAATTTGCGCATTGGCTTTGATACTGATAGTTCCGCTCAAATTAGCATTGCTGGTCATGCTGGACAATAGACCGTTTTTTTGGGTTATGATACTGCAAATATTTTTGCCTGCAACTTCGTTTTTGACTTCCAGATTGCCTGTCCCCAACACATAGTCAGAAGTTGTGGTGGGCGACATGTCTATGTATGCCGTGAAGACACCGCCTTTTTTGCCCAATTTAAGGACTTTAATGTTGTGCTGTTGCGCCAAACTGAGTGGTTCAGCACTTTCGGTTACATAAGACCATTCAGAGTTTTTGCCCACCTTATCTTTGCTGTATATCAAAAACACCGCTTGCATGTTTTTGGTAAAGATTTCTGCGTTGCCCATAGCCACCGCTGTTTGCTCTGCTGCTGCCGCATCGGCTGGAGATAAATCGCCCATACTGACTTTGGCAGCTTCCACAGCTTTTTCCAAACCTTCGGTACTCATAATTTTGCCGTATTTGTCTATGCTCATAAAAAAGGTTTTGCCAAGCAGAGCTGCCAAAAACTTACTGTGCGCATCTTGTGGATTGGCTGCGTCTGTGGTTTGGTTCATATGCATGGTCTGAATACTTCTTTTAAAGCTTGTGTGAGCTACTTCAAACTTGATAGCGTCATTGTTGGACTCCACCACTTTGAGCGTGTTCGTGCCTTCGGTGGTTTGTAGGGTTTCTAGTTCCATGCCAGAGATATTTTGCATCACGCCCATTTTGGAAACTTGCGTGAGCGTAAAGCTGTGTCCCACAGGCAGATTGTAAGTGAGCGGCATAGTTTTTTGGGCCATACTGACTGTTGCTGCCCAAAGGCAGATGAATAAAATGAATGCGAATTTTTTCATAAATGAGGGGAGTAATGTTTGATTTTAAACCAAAATCCCAGCAGCAGAACTGTGTGAATTTTGATGCAAATAACGTGAAATTTATACGCAAGAGAAATTTAGTTCCGCCACAAAGGCTAAGAGTGGCTGGTGTGAGTTGTGGCCTTGTTTGTGCTGGGATTATAACTTTTTTGCTACCTTTTTGCTGGCCGTGGCAAGTCTATTGGGCCACCGCCAAACAAAAAACTAAACTACAGCCCATGATTAAAACCCTTAGCTATGGTTTAGCTTCTTGAAAACCTAAAGCCGTTAAAACTATACTTTTTTGGCTTTGAGATACATTCGTAAAACAATTTTGAGTGCTATGAATATGAGCACATCAATGATAAAAATGGTTATGGCCTCTTGCGAAGTAATAAACCATAACATAGCCACTCTAAGTGCAGTAACTTTGCTAAATAAGCTGATGATGTTTCTTATAAAACGTACTCCGTATGGTGGAAGTTTTTCCTCCAGTTGTGACATACGCATGAGATAAGACGCACTCAAGCCAAGAGCACCACCCATACACAAACTGAACACAAAGATAAAGGCCGCATCAAAGAACGTAATACTAAAAAAGCAGACCGACACCACAAGGGCTAATAAGCCACTCGAACCAACAAACAATTCTCTGGCACCATCTGCCAAAATATTTTGTTGCTCTTTGGTAAAATTATCTTTAAAAGATTTTTCTGTGGACATAATGTTTTTTTAAGTTTTAAAATGTGTTTTGTTTTTACAGTGCTGCCTCAGCAGAGACATATGCGGCATATGCGCCATGAACCCAATTAGGGCAATACCAACAAGCCTCATGTGATTCCATGAAAGCTTCTGCGTCAATGAGGGCAATATCAACGATATCCTGAACATACGGATAAGACGTAGTTCCTATCAAAATTTGCCAATTGGTGATAGCCGATGGCCAGTAAACGGCCGAAGCATCAAAAATGCCTATCGCATTTTGAAACAATAGCTTTTCGCTGGCAGAGAGAGCGGTAGAGTGCATCACATTTACTTCCAGAGCCGCAGTTTGCGTACTGTTCTCACAAGCAAGAAATGCGTTAAAAAAATCAATGAAGGCTTCAGATTTTCCAGCCAAAATTGTGCCGTGGTTAGGCATATAAATATTCTCAAAAGAACTTTGCAACTCACTTCGCAAACCAACGGTATCAGCACTACTACAGACCGTATGTATCTCTATGATTGAGGCATCTGTAAATAGCTGTTTTCTTACGGAAGAAGGTACGTTGGCCATACCTGAAATGTTATTGCTAGTCATATAGTTTAGAAGTAAAACTCTGTACTGGTCAATGATAGCATTGTGCAATTGGCCATATTGATGTGGGCTCAATGAACAGTTTGACTGTGTATTCTGTGTGCTAAATGCTTGCTGAGACGATGTCTGTATTTCTCTTTCTTGCTCGCTTTTACAAGAAAATAAGATTGTCAATGCAATGAAAATCGCAAATCGCAAATAAATTTTTTCATGTTTTTTTAATATTAGAATATAGAAAGTATGAATTGAAGTGAAAATGTAACAATATTTTCACTACAAAATTGTGCATAAACAATGTATCTGCGTGTTAATAAAAATTATTTTTTTTGTTAAAAATTTGTTAAGATTTGGTAAATACAAGAAGTATGCACAGAGAGGGAAATGCTGGTCAGAAAAACGGGGTCAGTGATAAAAATTGGGGGAGTGCCGTTAAAAAAAGAGACACTTGGTATTGCAAAAAGTAGTTGATGGTGCTCAACTGACCAGAGGGGGTATGTTACATAATCCTATGATAAGCCTAATTTTGTAATAGGAAGGGTTCTAGTATTTTTCTTTAACATTGCTGTTTCTGAAAGTTGTTTATTTCCAAGAAGTAAATAACCTAAAAAAAGCAGCAAAGAAATCAAGGTCTCATAAAGGTCAATTTTATATTTGAAGAGTAGCGGTTCGGTTTTTTAAATTGGCTTTCATACAAAACATGGTCTTATACTCAAATCACGTCCTCTGACATTTGAACAGCCCGACTTTGAAGCAGCTATAAGACACCGCCCCACCAAACCCCAAGTTTCATAGTGTTGCAAAAATTTTTGCAACACTATGAAACTTGGGGTAATTATTTATGCAAAAACTACTTGATAGTAAAGGAATTGCTGATGGTATAGTTGCACGGAATAACCATATCCTGAGGAATTTGTGCGTTAGCTTTGATGCTAATCGTTCCATTCAACACGGCGTTGGTGGTCATTGTGGATAAGAGTCCTGTTTTAGTTGTTACAACATTGCAGATATTCTTACCAGTAATTTCGGTTTTGATTTCCATGTTACCAGGCCCCAACACATAGTCAGGCGTAGATACAGGCATCATATTTACATCAACCGTAAAAGCACCACCTTTTTTACCCAGTTTAAGCACTTTGACGTTGTGCTTTTGAGCCAAGTTGAGAGGTGCAGGGCTTTCAGTTTCGTAAGACCATGTCGCATTTTTACCTGTAGCCTCTTTGCCGTATATCAAAAATACAACTTGCATATTCTTATTAAAATTTTCTGTGTTGCCCATTGAGTTAACCATTTGCTCAACAGCAGCAGCATCAGCAGGCTCTAAGTTACCCATGCTGGCCTTAGCGTCTTCTACGGCTTTCTCTAAGCCTTCTGTGCTGATGATTTTGCCCTGTTTGTCTATGCTCATAAAAAAGGGCTTTCCCAGCAATGCAGCTAAAAATTTGCTTGTAGCGTCCTGAGGATTGGCAGCATCTATGGTTTGGTTGACTTGCATATTTTGCACACTAGTTTTGAAACTTGCATAGGTCACTTCAAACTTAATAGCGTCATTGCTAGACTCCACCACTTTGAGGGTGTTAGTGCCTTCGGTGTTTTGCAAAGTCTTGATTTCCATGCCAGCCATATTCTGAACCACGTCCATCTTAGAAACTTGTGTTAGCTTAAAGCTATACCCAACAGGCATATTATAAGAGAGAAGCATAGTTTTTTGAGCCATACTGAAGGTAGTTGCCCAAAGGCAAATGAAGAAAACGAATGCGAATTTTTTCATGAATAAGGTGAGTAAAGTTTTAAATTGAAACCAAAATCCAAACAAACTGTTTAAATTTGGCTGCAAATAACGTAAAATTAAACACAATAGCCTAATAAGAAATACTTTCAATTATGTAAACGTACAGGGAAATGGGTTTGTGTCAATTAGCACTTTTAAACCTTATAATCAATATATTAAACAAACATAATTCAGATACAATTTGTTGCGCAGGATATGAACAATGCCCATACGGTATTGAATCCAAAATAAGTTGAGCAATCATCAAAAACTTAATCTAGGTTATGTATAATCACTGATGTATAATTTACCTTTGTAAGAAATATTATCATCACATAAACAAAAAAAAATATGTCTAACATTAAGTGGTCAATAGATCCCACACACAGCGAGGTGAGCTTTAAAGTAAAGCATCTCATGATTACTAACGTTACGGGTAGTTTTGTAGACTTTACTGGTTCTATTGAAACCCAAGGTCACTCTTTGAAAGATGCCAATGTGCAGTTTTTGGCAAAAATTGCCTCTATCAACACCAACAACAAACAAAGAGACTCTCATTTGCTCAGCCCTGAGTTTTTTGATGCAGATAAGTTTCCTGAATTAAGCTTTGTATCTACATCTTTTGAGCCAGCGGGCGGCCAAGACTAGTTGTGAATGGTACACTCACTCTCAAAGGTGTGAGCAAAAATGTAACGCTGAAAGCGATACATGAAGGTACTCAAACCGACCCTTGGGGCAACGAGAAAATGGGTTTTAGCCTCAACACGGTCATTAATCGCAAAGATTTTGGCTTGAGCTGGAATGCGCCTATAGAGGCTGGTGGCGTGATGCTTGGCGAAGAAGTTAAATTGAACGCAGAAATACAAGTTGTTAAGCCTAAGTAATGATTTTGTATTTTTTTATATCCCTTTTTTTTAGAGTACTTTTCAGCTTATCACAGCACGAGAGCCATTGCTCTTGTGTTGTGGTAGCTAAAGTATTGGGCTAGAGCTTTTATTTGTTAAGAAAACCAAGCATTCCCAACAGTGAGTCTCGTTTATAAATGCGTGCCAGTCGTGCTGTTTCTGGCGGCAGATGCTTGGTATCTATTTTCATAAATACTTTGCGAGCTTTGTAGTAGTGTTTTGTGTAGTACCAGCCCTCTGCCAAAGCGTAGATAAAATGCGCAAAAATGCTGTCGTAGTCTTCGGATTTTATTTGGTCTGAGAGACCAGGCACAGAAAACTGGTAATTTTTGAGGCTGCTTTTATCTTCTACAAGCTTAGCTAGAATCTTGGCTTTTTTTCCTAAGCTTAAAAAATTCGCCAGTCCCCAATAAATTAAGGCAGTTTCTTCCAAAAACGGAATGTGATTGGCTGATTTAGCTTCTTGATGTTGTCTAAAATAGGCTATTACTTCTTGATTGGTATAAATGCCTTTTGTACCGTTAAGTAGTAAGTATTTGAGGTACAATTCTTTATCCATGCAAAAATGCAGCTGTTCGTTGAGGCCGCCCACGCGCTGAACAAATGAGAGCTTATAAAAAGTGCAAGGCTGCACCTGCGCACCGTAAGCTATAAATTTCGCTAAATCTTCATCCATACGCGCCCCTTCTGGCGGGTGCAACTTTTGTTGTTCTTGTTCAAAATATTGAATGTTGCCGCTATAAAGTGTGACCTCTGGATTAGCAAAAGCCTCTGCTACCGTTGCCAGCGCATAAGGTGCGAGCCAGTCATCGCTGTTAAGCCAATTAAAGAGCTGACCTGTTGCCCTAAATATGCCCTTGTTAATGGCGTGGCTCTGTCCCCTGTCCTTTTGGCTTTCCCAGTAGGTGAGATGTTTTTCGTATTTTTTGATAACTTGTACACTTTCATCTTTGGATCCTCCATCTATCACAATATACTCTAGGTTAGGATAGTTTTGACTGAGTACAGAGTCTATGGTCTGTTCTATGTATTGAGCTTGATTCAGAGAAGGTGTAACAATTGTAATTCTAGGTCTTTGCATGCGACTTTCAGCAGCAACTCGTGTTACTGACAGTGTGTTGGAGATGATGTTTTTCTAGTTGAAATCTTGTAAAGATGTAGCATAGATTATATCAATATTGGACAAATAAAAAACACAAAGACATTAGTTTTCAAGAATTTTTTTGCGCTTTTTGATAATCATGTTTTCTGTCTCTACCAAGCGTTCCAGAGAAATAGCCAGATTCATATCAATATTCATTGTTCTAGCAGCTTTTTTGACAGCGGCTTCTTCTTCAAAAGCATAATTGTTGTCAGAGCGTGCCAGTTTTATAGAGTCATACAACAAAATCCGATGCAAATTGAGCATTGATTTGAGTTTAATCCTTGCAATAACATCTTCAAAAGCCTCAGAATGATAATCGTAGTTGCGTAGGTCTTGAATGAAACGCTGTTCAACACCTTTTTCTATAGCAAAGTCGTGAATAAACCAAAGCAGTTCCTCTTCTGAAACATCGCCATCTGCACCAGCTATGATGAGCAAAGCCTTGCCATAATCTAAAATCATGTCGCTAGATACCAACTCTACAACCAAAGGAAAAGGCGCATGTGGATCTGCTTCAAAAAGCTGAATTTTAGTGCGGTGCACCTGTACCTCCATGTCAATTAAGCCCTCAACCTCCAGTGCAATATCATTCTTGAGGTTTAAAAATTTGGCGGCTTTTTCTACAGCCAACTGTTCTTCATCTGAATACTTAAGATCAGCTTTAGACATACGGACAGCGTCATAGAGCAAAGCACGCCTCAAGTTAAGCGGTGCAAAGAAATAAATCTTTGAAATAAGGGCTCTAAGATCTGCTTTTTTATAATCAAAATCGCGCATGGCGGCTATAACAGGATCTGGCTCGGTTAGTTTAAGACCAATATCACGCAAGAGCCAATTGAATTCATCAACAGAAAGCCCATCTGCACCCGCAATCACCATCAAAGAAAAAGCATAGTTCTTCCAAGACTCTAAACTGGCTTCTTTGAGCCCATAGACTGCCTCTGCAAAAGCTGTTGCTTTGATTATCTGTGAGTTATCTGTAGTCATTATAAGTTTTTAGAAGGCAAAAGTATTTGCTATATCCCAAAAATAAACAAGAGTGTAAATAAAAGCAAAAATAAAATAGGAAGTTGCAAAACAAACTTCAAATAATTATATAAAATTCAATTCTAGATTATCTAATCATCTTCATCAAAACTGAATGATAAATGACCTACCCTTTTTAAATTTTGTTGACCAGTATTTTTGTCATAGAGGAGGCAAAAGTTCTGGTGGGCACTGTACTCATTAGCAGTAGCTCTTCGGGCAGAGAGGTCTGGTCGTCAAGAAAACGCAAAAGTCTTTCGGTTGGGTTTTTTGAAAATAAATCTGTGAAATAATCTTGTATCTGTCCGCCACGCGTAAGCATGAGGTTCATGATGGTGCTGTCATATACATTGAAGCGAGGAGCAGTTGGCGTAATCTGAAAAGGGTGGTTTTGTTTTTTTAAGCTTGCTGTAATCTGTTGAGCATCACGCCAACATCTCAAAAAGACATAACCAGTCGAGGCTTTGGCCATACCAGCCGCGGTTCCTATTTTGAGTGAATACTTGCCAGTCTTACGTGTTATTGGCTTATTACTCATAGGGATAACGCCTTTTTCTTTTTCTAAAATCTGGTAACTATCAATTTTTAAATTCTCCTCTATGTATGATTTTAAGGCAATGTCGTAGTCAATCATTTGTGGCAGCAGCGCGGACGAAAATATCGTAAATTCAATCAACGCTTTGTTGGGTGCGAGTGGAAGCGTGTAAACAAAACGCACCTCATTGTGCTGCGGAATATTAAAATCGAACAGCGTTGGACATTCAATATCAAAGACATCGTGAGGTGTTTGTATCAAATAGCCTTTAAAATGTTGTAAAAGTGATATGCAGCGTTCATCCCCTTCAAAATCTGAGAGCTGAAAGCGGGAATCGAAGCAGTAGGCACAAGAAAACTGTTTTTGGCTTTGTGTATGCACCTGTGCATATCCATTCTGCTCACTGGTATGCGATACTCTATCCTGTAAAAACTCTACTTGCCCACTTTCTTGTAGCTTTTTTTGAATAAACTCATAAAAATCAATGCCTTTGAGCATGTAGTAGTGCAGTGGCAAAGTGCTTAATTTGGCTTCAAACTTAGGGGCTTTGAAACTCACTTGCGGCCATTTCTTAGCGGCCAAATGGTCAAAAGGTGTGGTGGAGGCATGCCAATAGCACCAAGTGCGGTCATTTTGGTTTTTGACAACTGGATCTATGATAAGTAAACGCTTATCCTTTAGCTCATTACTTTGAGTAATGGCATAGGCTAGCATAAGTGCCGCTGCACCCCCGCCCAGCATGATATAATCGTACTCAGTATGCATCACTTGAGCTTAGGATTGTTAGCGTGTCTTTGTGTGTCGCGTTTTGTTTTTTTGTCCAAGTTTTTGACCAAAGCCTCTGTCAAGTCAATACCAGTCTGATTGGCTAAGCAAATAAGTACAAAAAGAACATCTGCCATTTCATCGGCCAAATCTGGGGCTTCGTCTGTATCCTTAAAAGATTGCTCACCGTATTGTCTGGCCATAATTCTGGCCACTTCGCCCACTTCCTCCATCAAAATAGCGGTATTGGTTAGTTCGCCATAATAACGGATGCCTTTGGTTCGTATCCACTCGTCCACAACGCGCTGAGCTTCTTGGATTGTCATAAAAGTTTGTTTTTTTTGATAAAATAACTACTGCTTAAACAAACGCAAGACCACCCAAAAAGTTTATTTTAGCCTTTAAAAAATATCCAACGGCCTATTTCTTTGAAAGTAACTTTCTTGCCATACATCAAAATACCTATGCGGTAAATGCGTGAAGCCACCCAAACCGAGCCAATAAAACCCAACACAAGCAGCACCATAGACAAAACAAGCTCCCAGACAGGCACTCCAAAAGGAATCCGAACCATCATCACAATAGGCGAGCTGAGCGGGAAAATAGAAGTCCAAAAAGCCAAACTGCTATCTGGCTCTTTAATAACGGCCATAGAAATCATAATCGAGGCCAATATAGGCATCGTGATGGGCATCATAAACTGCTGACTGTCCGTTTCGCTGTCCACAGCTGAGCCAATGGCACCGAACAAAGCACCATAAAGCAAGTAAGAAAACAAAAAATAGAAGAGCAAACAACCTACCACCAAGGGCACATTTACCGACTCAATGGCTGAAAGCACCTCATTAATCTCCATAGCATTCTGTATTTCTTCAGGGTTTTTCATTTGCTTGAGCGTCTGGTCCAGCTGTGCATTAGAAAAACGGTCAATTTGAAACAAGGAAGTAGCCACCGTACTGACCGCAAAAGACAAAACCACCCAAAGCAAAAACTGCGTGAGAGCCACACCCGCAATGCCAATAATCTTGCCCATCATCAATTGAAAAGGCTTAACAGAAGAGATGATAATTTCTACGATGCGGTTGGTCTTTTCCTCCATCACGCCTCTAAAAACCTGCATACCAAACAAGAAGATAAAGAAATAAATCATAAACGCCGAAAAGTAGCCAATGACACTCGCCGCCATGCTGTTGCTATTGGACTCGCCCTTTTCGCTGAGGCTAATGGTGCTGAGACTGAGTTTGGTACTTACAGAATCAAGAGTGGCCTGTGTGAGTCCAGAGCGTATCAATTTTTGTTTTTCTATTTCTTTTTTGAGCATCCCCTCTATTTGTGTTTGCATAAAGGCTGAAATGCTTTTTTCAGAGTAAAGCTTGATGCCCTCGGGTGCGTCCAGCGAAAATTTGGGAACATGCAGAAGTCCATCATAAACTCCTTTGACGACTTGGTCTTTGGCCGCCTCTAGGCTTTTCTCAACAGGTACAAAGGTCAGGTTTTCGTAGGGAATCAATTTATCTTTAAAAAAACCGCTTTCATCAATCACTTGCAGTTTTTTCTGATCGCCTTCTAGTGTTGTGAGCCATGTGGGAACAATGAGCAAAGCTCCAAAAAGAAGAGGCCCCAAAAAAGACATGATAATAAAGGAAGGCTTACGGACACGTGTCCAGTACTCGCGTTTGATGATAATCAGGATTTTTTCCATGTTTCAATACAATATTTCTGTTGAGCTTTAAGCTATAAAGCTTATTAACTAGGGAATTGAGTGTTAAGTTTAGTGAAGAAAATCAAGGTTTTTATCTGAGATTTTATAGTCTTCTAAGGTCAGAAATTCTTCCCAGAAATAATCTTGGGGCAAGCCAGCCACACATTTGAAAGGCTCTTTTTTGATGGGGTGAATAAAATCTACGCGGCGTGCGTGAAGGTTAATTTGGCCGTCTTTATTGGGTCGGCTATAGCCATATTTTACATCACCGCGAATAGGGCAACCCATAGAAGCCAATTGAACCCGTATTTGATGGGGGCGGCCAGTGAGAGGGGTCACTTCAATGAGAAAATGTTTGTTTACCTCACCTATGTAGCGATAACGCAGCTCAGCTTTTTGCGCGTCGGGGTGTGGGTAATCGTAAGCTTCCACTCGATTGCGCTGGGTGTCTTTCACAAGCCAGTGCGTGAGTTTTCCTTCACGTTCTTGAGGGCGGCGGTTGGTGATAGCCCAATACACTTTGTGTACTTTTCGGTCTTTGAAGAGCTTGTTCATGCGTTCCAAACACTTGGAGGTCTTGGCTAGCAACACCAGACCACTTACTGGCCTATCAAGACGGTGAATAAGACCACAAAACACATTGCCAGGCTTGTCGTAAGTGTCTTTGAGATACTGCCTAGCGGCATCAACAAGCGACAAATCACCACTCTCGTCGGGTTGTGAGGGCACGCCCGCCCGTTTATTGACCACCAAGAGGTGATTGTCCTCGTATAAAACATCAAATAACCGCTTCATTTTAACTATTTTTGTATTGGGATGCAAAATAACACAAAAAAATGCAGAATTCACTCTAAAAAGAAATTATTTAGCGTTGTTGATACCTGAGTTACTGTTTTGTACTCTCAAAGAAATCATACGAAATCTCCATATTTGCTAAATATTACATTCGAGAGAATGGTATGATCTAATCAAAAATGTCGCCTCTCAAGCAGTGCTTAAATTTAACGCTGCGGGGGGGTGTGTTCTAGTATTCTTCAAAAAGCTGCTTTTTCCTGATGAGTTTTTGGGCTGGAAATCCCCTCTTTTGTTTTTTTAACTCAAAATAGCAAAAAAATTAAGCTTTTAACTAGATTATCTTTATACATTCGCCGTATCTTCTTCATAGATGCCTGATATTGAAATGACCTAGCTAATTATCACGAGTCTTAACTCGTGAGGTAGGGCTAGTATTTTAATTAAAGTGTACAGGTATTTACTAAGTCTTTTATCAAAAGCCTCTTAATAAAATTTATAAATACTTTAAACTGATTGGTGTTTTAGAAAAACATTCGCTATCCTTGCAGTCATACAGGTAGGCCGCATGTCTTACGGCAGTTATTCGCTTAGCACGTAATATATTAAGGATCTGACTGTTGTCTACAATTAAAACAAACCTAATAACTGACAAAATCTGGTATAGAAATGAAAAACTTATTTTTAGTATTGATTTTTACATTTTTGACAACTTTTGCTTTTGGGCAGAAAACAAAGTCTAATCCCAAAAAAGACTCTAAACCGTTTATACTTGGAGCAATTGACGAAGTTTATTCAAAAGAACTTGCAGAAAAAAGAGTATTAAACATCTATCTACCAGATGGCTATAATCAAAATGACACAACAAAATATCCTGTGATATACTTACTTGATGGTTCAGCAGACGAAGATTTTATTCACATAGTTGGACTCGTTCAATTCAACAGTTTTGAATGGATTAATCAAGTTCCCAAATCAATTGTAGTTGGTATTGCAACAGTAGACAGAAGAAGGGATTTTACTTTTCCTACAACAGTTCAGGCTCAGAAGAAGAATTTTCCCACAACAGGACACTCAGATAAATTTATTTCATTCATTGAAAAAGACTTGCAACCCTATATAGAAACAAAATACAGAACAAACGTAGACAAAACCATCATCGGACAATCTTTAGGGGGACTATTGGCTACAGAAGTATTGTTAAAGAAACCAACACTTTTCAATAAATACATTATCGTTAGCCCAAGCTTGTGGTGGGACAACGGCTCACTATTAAATCAAACAGCGAATTTATCAACAACGAATCTTGCGCAACAGACGGCAGTCTATATTGGAGTTGGGAAAGAAGGACTAACACCAACAGAAATACCAAGAGTTATGGAAGTGGATGCCAATCTTTTAGCCGAAAAAATCAAAGGAATAAATAGCAAAAACACAAAAGTATTTTTTGACTATTTGCCGCAAGAAAATCATGCTACAATTCTGCACCAAGCCGTTTCTAATGCATTTAAAACGATGTATTCAATAAAAGGAAACGAATAAGAGAGACCATAACACTGTTTTGGCAATACAAGAGCTATGAGCCAACCTGGTGTTTTCTAGCTATAGTGCGCTCTTGTGCTTGTGATATCGCTAAAGTTGCAAACCTTGTAGCAATAATGAACAACCCAAACAATAGACTCGTATACATAGACTTGATTAAAGTTTTCCTGACTTGCTTGGTGGTAATTCATCACGCAGGACAGCCTTATGGAAACACAGGTGGCGTGTGGATATTTAGCGAAAATCAACAACTAGACTATTTGCCGACATTTTTCTTTTTCAATGCAGCCTATATGATGGGTTTTTACTTTTTTATATCAGGTTATTTTATGTATTTCTCTTTAAAACGAAAATCAAAAACCATATTTATTCAAGAGAGATTAATAAAATTAGGGATTCCTTTGTTAGTTTTTGTGGTCATTATTTTTACCCCACTACACTTTCTTTTAAGTGACAAAGATACAGATTATATAAGCTTTGCTTTTGATTTATACTTTAATCAACCACCTCTTTCGCTGGGGCACTTGTGGTTCGTTGCTTCGTTGTTAATGTACTCTTTTGTTTATCTTTTATTAGAACCTTTACTGAGTAAAAATAGTAATCAAATCCCTTTAAAAAACTGGCATCCTTTCATTTATCTAGCGTTTTTAATTCCTGTCAATGTTTTTGTTAGGCAGTATTATCCGATTGACAAATGGGTAACTTGGGGAATACCGATAGAAGTTGCACATCTTCCTCAATATTTTAGTTTGTTTTTGTTAGGAATTATTTTTAATAAAAATAAATGGTTAGAAAACATTAAAATATCCACTGGTCTTATTTATCTTGGCTTGGCTTTGGCAATATTTTTATCTAAAAGTTTTATATACAACCTATTACCAAAACTTTGGGGAGAATCCTTGGTTGAATCATTTTTATGTGTTGGCTTATGTTTAGGGTTTATTGTTATTTTTAAAAAGTATTTTAATAAAATGAATATTATTACAAAAATGTTATCAGATAATTCATACGGCATCTACTTGTTTCATGTGCTTATTGTGATTGGTTTACAATTGATTTTCAAAGACTTGCCAATAAACACTAACTTAAAATTCTTCTTTGTAAGTATTCTTGGAATTGCAATATCCTGCGCTATGAGCCACTTTTTAAGAAAAAACAAACTGATAAGCAGAGTCATATAATAACTCCCTCAACACTGCTTTACAGTATTTGAGCAGAAATACCAAGTTGTGCTTTGTAATGACTATTTGACTTGGGCGAGCAAAGCATTATTAAACCCATCACAAGCCAATATTCTCGAAAAGCTTTCATCTCATAGCCAGATAGACACCACTAACAATGATACACAAAAACTACCTAGAAATCAATAAACAATCTTGGAATAAAAAGACAGATATCCATCTTAAATCTGATTTTTACGACCTTCAAGGTTTCCTAAATGGAAATACTTCACTTAACGAGATTGAATTAAAATTACTTGGCAACATCACTGGCAAAAATATTTTGCATCTTCAATGTCACTTTGGACAGGACACAATCTCATTAGCAAGACTTGGCGCAAAGGTTACAGGGGTAGACTTATCAGACAATGCCATTGATAAAGCGAACTTGCTCGCCGAAAAAACACGCACAAAAGCAGACTTTATTTGCTGCGATATTTATGATTTACCACAACATTTAGACAAAGAGTTTGACTTTGTATTTACAAGTTACGGCACTATAGGTTGGCTTCCCGACCTAGAAAAATGGGCTGAAATCATTTCAAAATATTTAAGACCTGGAGGAAAACTGATATTTGTAGAATTCCACTCAGTTGTGTGGATGTTTGACGACAATTTTAACAAAATTGGGTACAACTATTTCAACACAGGCCCAATCATAGAAACAGAAACCGGAACTTACGCTGACAGAGAAGCACCTATTACTCAGGAGTATGTCATGTGGAATCACGGAATAGGTGAAGTGCTAAATAGCTTAATAAAAAATGGGCTCGAAATTAATTCATTTGACGAATTTGATTACTCACCTTACAATTGTTTTAGAGATACTATAGAATTTGAACCAAAGAAGTATAGAATAAAGCATCTCGATAACAAAATTCCTATGATTTATGCAATTGTGGCAACCAAGAAGCACAATAGCTAACCTGAGCTAAAAGCCACGCTAAGTTCCTAAAAGTTATAGATTTTTTTTACAGGCCGAGGTGAACCTATCTTGTGTTTGTTACTCATTTTATTGAATGCTTTTCACACAACTAAGCCCTGCACATCTTATGACAAAGTTAAGTTACACGCCTGTTGATGAATCTAACTGGACAGACTTAGAAAAGCTTTTTGAAAGCAAGTGGGGGCCACACAACTGTTGGTGTATGGTATGGCGAAGTATGAACAAAGGAGCTGACCGAACCCAAAAAGCAGACAAAAAAGAGTCTTTGAAGAACTATGTCGTGAGCCAAAAACCTATTGGACTAATTGGTTATGACCATTCAGAAGCCATTGCGTGGTGTTCCATTGCGCCAAGAGAAAGTTATCGCGAATTATCGGGCGACAGCACACTGACAAATGTCTGGTCCTTGGTATGCTTTTACATCAAGAAAGAATACCGACACAAAGGAATTACAGAAGAGCTTATCAAACAAGCCATTGCGTATGCAAAAGAGAATGGAGCAAAATATGTAGAAGCCTACCCCGTGGATCCAGAATCGCCGAGTTTTAGGTTTATGGGCTTTAAACCAATGTTTGAGAAACAAGATTTTGAGTTTAAACACATGGCCGGACAAAGACGACATGTGATGACAATAACATTGTAATAAAGCAACATACTTTTACAAAAGGCCAGAAAAAACTGTTAAATATCACGACTTTTTTTTTCCAAATCCGTTTAACATAGTGTTAGACTTCGCGTTTTCGTGTAACTGCTATGTTAACAGCAACTCATACACCTTATAAATTCGATGCCATCATCGTTTTGGGCTGCCCTGCGCAACGCAATGGCCAGCCTAGCACGCTCCTGCGTGCACGTGTGGAGCGAGGAGTAGAGTTGTATCGCAAAAATTACGCGCCAAGGCTCATATTCTCAGGTTCTGCGGTGTATAACCAACACACAGAGGCCGTCGTTATGGCAAACTTAGCCATGGAAATGGGTGTGCCCCAAGAGGCCATTGTACTAGAAACCAAAGCCCGAAATACTGGTCAGAACGCATTTTTTACTACCAAAATCCTTCGCGAAAGGCTTTGGAAGTCTGCTGTAATCGTCACCTCGCCTTATCACCTTCGCCGCGCACACCTGCATTTTACCAAGTATAACCTTGAGTTTGTGTCTGTTCCCTCCGACTACCCTCAAGACGTTTCCTTGTTCCGCAAGATTATTTATCATTTGTGGGAAGTGTGGCAGATTTTAAAGATAAATATCAAGCAGCTCAAACCCGAATCATCTCTGTTTAGAACTGCTTGAAGCTTATCTAAACGTTAAAAAAAACTAAAAAATATGGTTCTTAAGGGCGGCACGTAACTAGGCTAGGGAAAATAGCGTATTTTGCAGAATGTTAATCAAACTTTTCTAAAAATCATGGAAAACAGCATCAGTCCGTCTATTTTGCTCACCGAAGATGACGATAATTTAGGGATACTCCTCAAGGACTATTTGGGCATGAAGGGCTACGACGTGACACTCTGCCAAAACGGACAAGAGGCTCTCAAAACCTATGACAAACAAAGTTTTGATATTTGTTTGCTCGACGTGATGATGCCCATCATGGACGGCTTCACTCTGGCCGAACATATCAGGCGAAAAAATAAAACTATCCCTATTATTTTTATTACCGCCAAATCCATGAAAGAGGATAAGCTTCAAGGATTTGAGATAGGTGCTGATGACTATATCGCAAAACCCTTTAGCATGGAAGAGCTGCTCATGCGCATCAAGGCTGTTTTAAGACGTACCACCCCTGCCAGTACCAACGTCATACCCAATAAATATAACATTGGTAAATTGGCTTTTGATTACGATATCCAAACACTCAAAACCGCTGACAAAGACATTAAGCTTACCTCAAAAGAAGCTGAATTGCTCAAAATGCTTTGCGACAATAAAAATCAAACGCTAGAACGAGCTATCGCGCTCAAAACCATTTGGTTGGACGACAACTACTTTAATGCCAGAAGTATGGACGTGTACATTACCAAATTGCGGAAATATCTCAAGGCTGATGAAAATATCAAACTGATTAACGTTCACGGAACAGGTTTTAAGCTGGTACAAATTGAAGATTAACTGTTTTGCACTTTTTAATCATCTCGTTTTTTTACTGAACAAAATTCAGATTTTGACCTACTTATATCCGTGATTACTTTTTTGGGGTCGTGATTTGCCTGTTAAAAGCCTCATAAAAACGTAGGACTTGTTTGCTGCACCGCCATATCTTTACTATTATTGCAACCCAAAACCAAACTCTGTATCAGTATGGCTCGCATTCTTACAGGAATCCAAAGCAGTGGAAGACCACATTTAGGCAATATTTTAGGCGCAATTCAACCAGCCGTCGCGCTTTCGCGTTCTGAACAAAATAATGCCTTTGTTTTTATTGCTGATTTACACTCTCTTACGAGTATGCGTGACGCTGGCACACGCCTTGAGAGCGTAAAGGCAGTAGCGGCGGCTTGGCTGGCTTTTGGCTTCGACACCCAACGCAATGTATTTTATAGACAGTCTCAAATTCCAGAAGTCTGCGAACTGGCTTGGTACTTAAGCTGCTTTACCCCTTTTCCCATGCTGGCCAACGCCCACTCCTTTAAGGATAAATCAGAAAATTTGGCTATGGTCAATGCTGGACTTTTTACCTATCCAGTGTTAATGGCAGCAGATATTTTGCTCTACGACGCGCATTTTGTGCCAGTGGGCAAAGACCAAAAACAACACTTAGAAATTACCAAAGATATAGCCAACGCCTTCAACAACCACTACCAAAAACCTATTTTTGTAGTCCCTGAACCTAAAATCAGCGAAGCCACTCCTCTCATTATGGGCACAGATGGGCGCAAAATGAGCAAGTCATATCAAAATACAATTGATATTTTCTTGCCTAAAAACCAGCTCAAAAAGCAGGTAATGAGTATTGTAACGGACAGTTTACCACTCGAAGAGCCAAAAAACCCCGATACTTGCAATGTATTCAAACTCTTTGAACTAGTGGCAGAGCCAAACGATACAGAGACTTTGCGCCAAAAATACTTAGCAGGAAACTTTGGCTACGGGCACGCCAAAAATGCACTTTTAGATGTTTTGGTAGCCAAATATGAAAAAGAAGCTGAAGCTTTCAATCACTACATGAGCGATGAACAGGCTCTAGAAAAAGAACTTATAAATGGTGAGCAGAAAGCCAGAGAAATTGCTAGCAAAACCTTGACAAGGGTACGCGAGTGTCTGGGGTTTTAAAATAGTCCTTATTGCCTAGAGGCTTAGACCCTAAACTTCTAACAATAATTTTGCTTTTCTGTAGGCTTGGTTTTTATGCCACATTCAAAAGCCCTATCTTTGTAAAAAGTTCGGCTTTATCAAAAAAACAAAAACTTGTGTCCTGTACTCAAAACTGAATGAAAGAATTAAAATTTTTAAATAAATATTTCTATCGATACATCTGGTATCTCCTAGGCGGCATTTTTTTCGTATTACTCTCCAATGTATTTGCCATTGTACCAGCGCAGGTGGTGAGGCACGCTTTTGACTTAGTGAGTGAAAGCATCGGTTTGCATCGGTTATACGACGGTATGCAAGCTGGTGCAGAAATCGACGACATGCTGGCCTTCTCGGTATTATTGTATGGAGGGCTAATTGTCTTGATGGCTTTAATAAGAGGCGTGTTTTTGTTTTTTATGCGCCAAACTATCATTGTGATGTCGCGAAAGATAGAGTACAGACTCAAAAGCGATATTTATAAAAAGTATCAGAGCTTACCCATGAGTTTTTACCGCAAGCACAACACTGGCGACCTCATGGCGCGTATATCCGAAGACGTGGGACACGTTCGCATGTACGTGGGGCCTGGCATCATGTACTTCATTAACATGATAGGCACTTTTGTCATGGTGGTAGCATACATGCTTACGGTAAATGTCAAGCTTACCTTGTATTCGGTTTTGCCATTACCCATTCTTTCGCTGAGCATTTACTGGGTGCATAATCACATGAACCAACGCTCTTCAGATATTCAAAAGAGCCTTTCTGCCATTACCACCTATGTGCAAGAAGCTTTTTCTGGTATTCGCGTCATCAAAGCTTTTGTCAAAGAGACCGATGTAGCCCGAAAATTTGAACATGCCTCAGAGAACTACATGAATAAATCCATGGGCTTGATTCAAGTCAATTCTATGTTTACACCGCTTATTATGGGCTTGATTAGTCTGAGCAGCATCATAACGGTCTATGTAGGCGGCTTAGAGGTGATGAACGGCAGCATTACAGCAGGCAATATTGCAGAGTTTCTCATCTATGTAACCATGCTTACTTGGCCTGTAACTTCTCTGGGCTGGACGACTAGCATCGTGCAACGCGCCATTGTGTCACAGCAACGCATCAATGAGTTTATGAAATTGGAATCAGATATTGTCTCTACGAAGCATCTTGAGAAACCCATAAAAGGGCATATACAATTCAAAAACGTATCTTTTGTTTATCCTGAGTCGGGCATCAAGGCTTTGGAAGAGGTCTCTTTTGAAATAGAAGATGGCAAAATTTTGGCGATTTTGGGTACTACTGGTTCTGGAAAAAGTACGCTGGCTAACTTGATTTGTAGAGCTTATGACCCTACAGAGGGTCAGATCTTGATAGACGAGTCGCCTCTACCAGAATACAACATCACTTATTTGCGCTCAAAGATAGGCTATGTGCCGCAAGATGTGTTTTTGTTTTCGGAAACTATCCGCAACAATATTGCTTTTGGCTTTAATGAAGGTGAATATTCAGAAGAAGATGTCATTCAAGCAGCCAAGGATGCTGATTTGCTCAACAACATTACAAGTTTTGAGAAAGGTTTTGACACAGTGGTAGGTGAACGCGGTATTACGCTCTCGGGTGGTCAAAAACAGCGTATTAGCATCGCCAGAGCCATTATAAGAAGTCCTAAAATCCTTCTCTTAGACGACTGTCTGAGCGCGGTTGACACCAAAACTGAGAATGTTATTCTCACAAACCTGAAGCGATTTATGCTCAATAAAACTTCTGTTATCATTTCTCACCGAGTGTCTTCGGCTAAAATTGCCGACAAAATTGTGGTACTTGATGGAGGACGTGTGGTGGAACAAGGCACACACGAAGAACTCATGTCCTTAAATGGCATGTATCAAGAACTTTACGAGAAGCAACTCCAAACAGAGAGCGCGGCAGACTAAGTCCAAATTATTGCTGTTCTTATGTTTGAAAGACCCCTTTTTTTGGCGTGGATTCTGTGGTATGCACTCAAAAGGCTGCTCAAGCCACGTTTTAAGAGCAGAGATGCCTTACTCAAGTGGCAACAAAAAAAAATTGCTCGTCACTTAAAACGCTTGAGCAAAAAATCAGCATTTGTTAAACAAAGTATCCAGCAGTCTACTTCTATCACTGGCTGGCCTACTATGGACAAGAGGCAAATGATGCAGTATTTTAATCAGTTGAATACCGCACAGCTAGACCGCGAAGAAGCTATCGCCTTGGCACTTGCCGCCGAACAGAGCCGAAACTTTGCGCCCACTCTCAAAGGGCTTACTGTTGGCTTGTCTTCTGGAACAAGTGGAGAACGCGGTTTGTTTGTGGTATCGCTACGCGAGCGAGCACAATGGGTAGTTTATGTGCTTGCCACCCTTTTACCGCTCAAGCCTAAACGTCAGAAAGTAGCCTTTTTTTTGCGCGCCAACAGCAATTTATACGAGTCTGTTAAATCTTCGTTCTTTAATTTTAAATTTTTTGATATTAAAAACAATATTCAGAGTCTTATAACTGACTTACAGTTCTTTCAGCCTGATGTATTGGTAGCTCCAGCCTCTATTTTGCTTCATTTGGCGCAAAGACGAGAGGCGAGTATGCTCCAGATATCGCCTAAACGCATCATTTCGGTTGCAGAAGTGCTTGAAAAGCCTGATGAAGACTATATCTCTAAAGCTTTCAGCTTGCCTGTTTACCAAGCCTATCAATGCACAGAAGGTTTTTTAGCCTCTACCTGCTCTGAAGGCAGCTTGCACTTTCATGAAGATATTATCCAAGTAGAAAAACAATACACAGATAGCTCTAACACGCGTTTTTATCCAGTAGTCACAGATTTTGAGCGGTTTACTCAGCCTATTTTGCGTTACTTGCTTAACGACTTGATAGTTATCAACCCAGAACCCTGCTCATGCGGTAGTATTTTCTTGAGGATAAGTCATATAGAAGGGCGAGCAGACGATGTTTTTGAGTTTGAAAATCAAAAAAAACTATTTCCCGACACTTTGCGGCAGTTCGTGTACGCACTCAACGAAGCACCTCAAGATTATCGCCTGATACAAACTTCTCATCGTCACATTGACGTTTTTGTTGCAGATACATCAGAAAAAGCTCTAGCGGCTATTCAAATAGCTTTCAGAAGTTTTTTGAACGCACACGCCCTTTCTAACGTGGATTTTAAACTGTACAACTACTTGCCCACGCAAGACCAAGATCAGAAAGTGAGACGTATTAAGCGAGCAATTGTTAGCAATCCTAAAGCATCTGATTAGACAAACAGATTTAAAGCATTTTAAGGCTGCTCATTCCGCCATCAGCATGTAAAATCTGGCCACTCATCCAAGAAGCCTCTGGCGAGAGCAAAAACTTGGTTATAGATGCCAACTCCTGTGCTGTTCCCACACGGCCAAGAGGATGCCTTTTGCTTGAAGCCTCTCGCTTTTCGGGTGTTGCCAGCAGATTACCTGCCAGTGGAGTATCGGTGAGGGAGGGAGCAATAGCGTTCACACGAATATTACTGGAAGCCCATTCAGCCGCCACAGAGCGACAAAGTCCCTCTACGCCGCCTTTAGCTGCCGCCACAGAAGCGTGCGCACTCATACCCATGCCCACAGCCACCGTGCTATACAGAACCACAGAAGCACCGCCCTCGGACTGTGCCGCCTTGAGGTGTCTGTGAGCAGCTTGCAAGCTTGCCACTGCGCCAAGTACGTTTACTCTGTAATCCTTGAGAA
The DNA here is from genome assembly GCA_004293815.1 of Cytophagales bacterium. Lineage (GTDB taxonomy): Bacteria > Bacteroidota > Bacteroidia > Cytophagales > Bernardetiaceae > RDZD01. The sequence continues at coordinate 125,638 of RDZD01000009.1, forward strand.
AATCTTCGGCACTGAGTCGTATAAAAGGTTTTAAGTTAATAGAGCCTGGACAGTAGACCAGACCGTGTAAAACAGCGGGCAAAAAAGAGGTGTCTGGTGTCTGGCCACTGGCAGCGTCCCATCTGAGGTGTCCAGCAGACTGCAACAAGGCGGGGCGACGGCTGGCTGTATAAACCTGATGTCCTGCCTGAAGAAGCTGTTCGTGGAGAGCTGCGCCTATACCAGAACTAGCCCCAATAATCCAAATATTCATTTTCAAAAGATTGATATGTAACAGATGCGTTTAAAACTGATTTGAATCTGAAATGTTTTTTGATAACTTTTTAAGCGGTTTTGTAGTGTATTTAAAACTTGCCATGTATATTTGACAAAATTAATTTTGTACTTATTCTGTTCAAACAATTCCCTCTGCATAACACGAAGAGTTGTTTTTGAGCCAAAATATATAAACGGTCATTTTACAACTCATAGGTTTTTTTTTATGAGCGATAATAACAAAAAGACTATTCTACCTGCCCCTTTGGTGAATTCTAAAATTAGAAAGATCAAAGTGAGCAACGGTATTTTTTGGATAGAAATACCTGAAGCGCATATTTATCTCCTGTGTGGCTGTCCTGCCGACACTGTCAAACACTTGAAAAAGAGAGGCTTAGTAGAAGGTCAAGTTAGCAATGGGGTAACGTATGAGTCGGGACCTAATGCTATTCTATTGTCTGATGTATTGATACAGAATGGTAGTTTCTCTAACCTTACGGAATTTCCAGTATTGCAGATGCTTTATTTGCAGGGCATGATTATTCCCAACCACCCCAACAATACTGGCATAAAACCTATGCTCATAGGGCTTGAGGAGCAGGTTAGAGCCCAAATGGAGTACATCTTTAGGGGTAACTATGGTTTGGTGAGCAAAGAAGAGATTATGGCTACTGGGGTAAATGAGCAGATGGCCGAAGAAATGATGCGCATCAAACTCAATTTTGCTTTTGGCAAGATTTCGCCCTCTGATGTGCTTTTGGATAAACGTTTTGTGAATAACAAACCCGTAGAACTGCGTAATGGTGTGTTTGTAAAGCGTTTAGGCTTGAACAAATACGAAATAAACTACCAAAACGAAACAGCGGAGGTTGATTTAAGCCTCCAGCCCAATGAAAAGTACGAAGCTCCTTACCAGCTGGGCTTTCACACTGTTAAGCGCGAGTATCTGGCGGTGGTACACTCTGGCGAAGGCGATGGCTGGGACATTCACAGACCTTGTATGGCAGCCGTGCTCATTTTTCAGGGCAAAGTTTATTTGATAGATGCTGGCCCCAATATTTCTGCTACGCTCAATTATTTGGGTATAAGCATGAACGAAATAGAGGGTATTTTTCATACACATGCGCACGACGACCATTTTGCTGGGCTCACCACCCTGATTCGTACCGACCGTAAGTTTAAGTATTTTGCCACACCACTGGTGCGTAGCGCAGTAACCAAAAAGCTATGTGCTTTGATGTCTATCAAAGAAGAGCATTTTGCCAGTTTTTTTGATATTCAAGACCTTGAATTTGACAAATGGAACCATGTGGAGGGCTTAGAAGTCATGCCTTCTTATTCGCCTCACCCTGTGGAGACTAGCATTTTCTCTTTTAGGGTTCTCTGGGATGGTGAGTATAAAACTTATTCACATTTGGCTGATATTGTGGCTTTGAATGTATTCAATAAAATGGTGGCCAATGATGTGGGCATTAGCATAGAGCGTTTTAAAAAGGTCAAAGAGGCTTATTTACAGCCCGCAGATCTCAAAAAAATAGATATTGGCGGAGGGTTGATTCATGGCGACCATGAAGATTTTAGATATGATCGCTCGCAGAAAATCATACTGGCACATACTCACAAACCGCTCACCATGTCGCAGCGTGAAATAGGCTCTTCATCTGCCTTCGGCATGACAGATGTGCTTATTCCTGCCACACGCGATCATTTGGTAGATTTTGCGCGTGCTCATCTCAATTTTTATTTTCCTGACGCACCTGAATACGAAATCAGCTATTTGCTCAATCACCCCATCCGTTTCATCAATGCAGGCTCCATGATTTATCGCAAGGGGCAGGTAAACAAATTAGTTTATTTACTTCTCACAGGTTCTGTGGAGTTTACCGACTCACAGTCAGGCGGTATGCACACATTTTCTGCTGGATCGCTGATTGGTTTTTATTCAGGCTTCTTGGGTATGGACGCGCTAGAAACTTACTGGGCGGCTAGCAACATTGCTGCTTTAGAACTGCCTTCTGAAGCTTACCACGACTTTGTGGCACGCAATGGTCTCTATGATCAGCTGCGTTTACTGGAGTCAAATATTGTGTTTTTAGAAACCACATGGCTTTTTGGTGAAGTAGTTTCCTTCCCTATTCTTTCTGCCATTGCCCAAAAGATGAAGCAGTTAGAAGTTCGAAGCGGTCAGTATGTGCCTATGAACCAAGAAGAATGCTTGTATCTGATAGTCAGGGGTGAGGTAGAGGTCATTTATGAGGAAAAGCGCATTGCGAAGCTCAAAAAAACTGATTTCTTTGGCACCGACACTATTCTGTTTGGTACGCAAAGCGTGTGCAGGTTTATGGCAACCAAAGACACGATACTCTACACTATTAATGCCGAATCTATTGTTTCTATTCCTGTAGTGTATTGGAAACTGATAGAAACCTACGAAAAACGTCTCCGTCGAATGCGAAGAAAAGATGACTAGGCGTGCCTGCCTCGCAGTTTTTCTATTTCTTACTGCTCAAATATTTCTTTATGGCCATTCATTTTTATACAGAAGATACCACATTTAAGCTTAGAAATAGCCGTTCAATTAAAAACTGGCTCAAAACCGTTGTTTCAGCAGAAAATTATCGGCTCAACTCTCTAACTTATATTTTTTGCTCCGACAACTATCTGCTCGGTATCAACCAAACCTATCTAAACCATGATGAGTATACGGATGTCGTCACTTTTGATGAGAGTGAGGATTCTACCTGTATAGAGGGTGAAATTTATATCAGTGTGGATCGTGTGGCAGAAAATGCTCAGCTCTTAAATCAGGCATTTGAGCATGAATTGCACCGCGTCATGGTACATGGTCTGCTGCATTTACTAGGCTACGATGATCTTAGCGACGAAACAGAGGCTCAAATGCGGCTGGAAGAAGACAAAAGGCTGGCACTGTATGAACAGATGATACATAGTAAGCCTTAATTTATTTGTTCTACGCAAACGCTGTATAACACGTGATAAAGAAGCTACAAAATGGCGTTACAAGCGCGCGTCTACGCGTGTATGTGTCCAAAAAGCTTTGATATCAAATACTACTGAGTGATCGTACACAAGTGCTGAGAGATCTAAATGCCTAAACTGTTCATGAGACACTGCCAGAATCACAGCGTCATATTTGCCCTCTGGCTGATGAACTAAGCTTAATCCATACTCATGTTCAAGTTCTGCATTATCGGCACAGGGGTCATAAACAGAAATATTTGTACCAAACTCCTGAAGCTCTCTAACCACATCTACTACTTTGGTGTTTCTGATATCAGGGCAGTTTTCTTTGAATGTAATACCTAAAATCAATACACGTGCCCCTTTGATGTTGCAGTTACGATTAATCATCATTTTGACCACCTTGCCCGCTACGAAAGCTCCCATATTGTCATTAATCCGCCGACCAGCCAAAATCACCTGAGGATGATACCCTAGACTTTCTGCTTTATACGTGAGATAATAAGGATCTACACCAATACAGTGCCCGCCCACCAGACCAGGACGGAAAGGCAAAAAATTCCATTTTGTACCAGCAGCCTCTAGGACTTCCACTGTATCTAGCCCCATGCGGTCAAAAATGAGAGCCAGTTCGTTGACAAATGCAATATTAAGATCCCTTTGCGCGTTTTCTATTACTTTACAGGCTTCGGCCACACGTATACTCGAGACGGTGTAAGTGCCAGCCTCTATAATGGTGTTGTAGATCCTCTCCAAGGTCTGAGTAGTTGGTATATCACTGCCACTCACCACCTTTCGTATTTTGGTTAGGGTGCGGTTTTTATCACCAGGGTTCACGCGCTCGGGTGAGTAGCCTGCAAAAAAATCTTCATTAAACTTTAAACCACTCATATTCTCAAGAATGGGTACACACTCTTCCTCTGTGCAGCCTGGAAAAACAGTAGATTCGTAAACTACAATATCTTGAGGCTTCAAAACGCGGCCTACGGTTTGGCTCGCCAATCTTAGAGGTGTTAAATCGGGGTTCTTGGAAGCATTAACAGGAGTTGGTACCGTGATAATGAATACATTGGCTGCCTTAAGATCGGTTTCGTGTGTGGTAAGCAGCAAATTCTTAGACTCTAGTATGGCTTCAGCCTCTACCTCTCGGGTACGGTCATAACCTTTTTTCAGTTCTTGAATGCGCTGCTGCTGAATATCGAATCCTATAGTTTTGAAGTGCTTACCAAATTCTACGGCTAAGGGTAGACCTACATAGCCCAATCCAATCACTGCAATAGTTACGTTCTCCATTAAAATACCCTTCCAACAAAATTAGCACACTACAAACTACTTACGATGTCATGTAGATTTTAGAGCGTGACTTTTGATAATGACTGCCCCAATACGGACATTAAAAACTCAAATTTAGACAAAATATTATGTCTTTGCTAACTCTTGGGCTAAATTTCCTTATTCTTAGTGAGCTGCTTCAGGTTTCAGTAGTTCCATTAAAATTTCTTTTGTATTTTTTCAAACGTTTTTGTGGAAATCCTACCTCTCAAACATCTACTCTTCAGAAAGCAGCTTCAAAACTTTTAAACTATCCAAGAAAACTGTACTTTTAAATCTTAATCTCATAAAAAAAATGAAACGACTCCATCAGAAAACCATGTCTTTAGTAGTCCTTCTTACCCTTTCTACTGTACTCCTGGTGGGAGCAGTATTGGCCGAGAACATGAGCGATAGCCCGTTCATCAAAGAGCTCAAGCTTTTGCTTGCAGACTTTAGCAAATCACACGGATACGAACGCGTGCATTTACATTTAGATAAAACGCTCTATAAACCTGGCGAAACCATTTGGTTTCAGGCTTACGCACGTAACGAAACTGACCTTCAGGCCTCTTCCCAAAGCGAAATTTTGTGGGTAGAATTTATATCTCCCAAAGGCAATGTAGAGAAAACTATCAAAATACTCCTCGCAGACGGTGTAGGAGGTGGAGACTTTGAGCTTGCTAGTGATGTAGCGGGCGGCCTCTATACCCTCAAAGCTTACACCAACTGGCAAAAAAACCATCCTCAAGCACTTGTTTTTGAAAAGCAGATACAGGTACAAAAAGTCATCTTACCGCGTCTTAAAATGAAGCTTGATTTTGAAAAAGACGGCTACGGGCCTGGCGATGAAGTAACTGCAAAACTGGAAATTAGCTCTCTTGAAAACAAAGCTATAGCCAACCAAGCTCTTAACTACAAGCTCAGCATCCAAGGACAAGAAATTTTGAGCGAAAAATCCCAAACTGGTGCTGATGGCAAATGCAATCTCACGTTCCAACTCCCAAAAAATCTTGCTTCGGCTGATGGCATGCTAAACGTCCTGTTTAGCTTCAATAACCAACGCGAATCCATTTCACGCAGTGTGCCCATCACGCTTCAAAACATTGCGCTCAGTTTCTTTCCAGAAGGAGGAGAAATGCTGGCAGGTTCAACGGCCAAGGTCGCTTTTTCAGCCAAAGATGAGTTTGGTAAAGCCTCAGACGTAGAAGGAGAAATTATAGACCAAAACGGCCAAGTAAAGGCCAAGTTTGCCAGTTTTCATAAGGGTATGGGGGCGTTTAGTTTTACGCCTGAAGCCAATCAAACTTACAAAGCGCGCATCACTAAGCCGCTTAATGTTCAAACCGTCTACAATCTACCTGAGGCACTGCCTGCTGGTTTTGCCATGCAAGTAAAAAATCAAACAAGCTCTACCATAGATTTACAAGTACAAAGCTCAGTAGCAGAAGAAAGTTATCTGATAGCCCACATACGCGGCGTGCCATACTTTTCTAAAACTATACCTCTTCAAAAAGGCAGCAACATGCTCTCTATCAATACAGAGCAGATGCCAGCTGGTGTACTTCAAATCACACTTTTTGATAACCAGAAAGTGGAACGTGCAGAAAGACTTGCTTTTGTAAACAAAAACAAACAACTCAACATCAAAGTATCTACTGACAAAAGCACCTACAAACCGCGCGAGAAGGTGCAAATGACAATCAGCGTTACGGACGACCGCGGTATACCTATGCCTGCTCAACTTTCATTAGCCGTAGTAGATGATAAATTGCTCTCTTTTGCTGATGACAAATCAGGTCACTTGCTTTCAAAAATGCTTCTGGAGCCAGATCTTGCAGGTGAGGTAGAAGAACCACAGTTTTACTTTGACCCTAAAGAAGCCAAAGCCACCGAAGCATTAGATCTTCTTATGCTTACACAAGGCTGGCGTACCTTCACTTGGGAAGAGGTTCGTGCCAAAAAAGGCTTTACAGCAAGTCACAATCCTGAAAAGCAGCAGTATAGCGGTACAGTTTATAACAGTGATGGCAAACCTATGAGCGGCATTGCGGTTAAACTCCTAGACAAGGACACCAAAATCATTCAGCAACAAAACACGAACTCAGATGGCTACTTTGAATTCAGAGGGTTTCCGCTTCATGAAGCAGGTACAACGGTTCTCGTAGAAGGCACAAGTAACCTCATGCCACACCAAAGTGCTGTCAATGCTTATGCTAAAAACGCCAATATCTACCTTTATCAAGCCTATGTAAACAAATCCGTTACAGGCAGAGGCGCGCCAGGCCGCGCATTCAAAAAAGGCAAGCGGCTGGAAGTTGCTGGCGGTGAAATGATGGGTGCGGGCGCAGAAGAAGGTGCTATTCAGGAAGAAGTACAAATGGCTATCGATGTCCCCGCAGCTCCAAACGAAGTAGTAGAGATGGCTAACGTGGTGGTGGACAAAATGGTGCAAGAGCCTGCAAAAATACTTGATCAGGAAGAAGCGCGGAAAGATTTGCCTGTAAAAGAAGATATCCCGCTTATGGAACCCATTGTTGCACTCAAAGAAGCAAAAAGGGCAGAAGGAAGAAAGATGAAGGAAAACATTGAAGGAGCAGCTGACGATCTTGCAGAAGCAGATGAGATTGATTTAGATGCCTTTGGTGACGAAATAAGACCTGAAGAGGTGCAAGAGTTCTATTACCGAACAAGAGTTTTTCCAAAAGTAGAATACAAAACTACCGAAACAGACCAACGCACTGACTTCCGCAGTACTATTTTCTGGCAAGCAGTATCAGTGGACAGAAAAGGCAAAGCTGTAGTAGAGTTTTATAACTCTGATGACATCACAGCTTTTCGTGCGGTAGTAGAAGGCATGAGCAGCACAGGCTTGGCAGGCAGAGCAGACCATGTTTACAACACCATTCTGCCTTTCAGCATGAACGTAAAAGCACCGCTATTTACTTGTATGGGAGACCAAATAGCTGTGCCGCTTACCCTCACCAACAACACGGATAAAGCCATAGAAGGAACTCTCACCTGCACACTACCCAAGTCTTGGGCATGGGCAGCCCCACCAGCACCACAGATGAGTATTGCGGCCAACACCAGTAAAACGGTTTTGCTTAACTGCAATGTACAAAATATTGTGGGTAAGGACTTCTTGCAAGTAAGCTTCAAATATAGCGGAGGCGGCGACAACTTCAAACAAGAAATTGAAACCAGTCCAAAGGGATTTCCTGCGAGTATTAACGTATCTGGACAAGAGCTTGAGAAAGAATTTGCCTTTGAGATTACTACGCCTGTTAAAGGCTCTATCACCGCCTCTGTTACAGCCTATCCTACTGTGCTCTCAGACATGATGGCTGGTATAGAGTCTATCCTGCAACAGCCCTATGGCTGCTTTGAACAAACCTCTTCTAGCACCTATCCCAACATCATGGTTCTGGAGTATATGAATACCTTTGGCTCTAAAAATCAAGCCATTCTGACTAAAGCTAAAGGTCTCATTGATGAAGGATACAAGCGTTTAACAAGCTTTGAAACTTCCGAGAAAGGCTATGAGTGGTTTGGCAGTACGCCAGCTCACGAAGCCCTCACAGCGTACGGCTTGATGGAGTTCAAAGACATGCAAAAAGCTCACAACATTGTAGATGACAAGATGATACAGCGCACAGCCGACTGGCTCTTGAGCCGCCGAGACGGACAAGGTGGCTTTAAGCGCAGCGCACAAGCTCTGGACGCGTTTGGACGTGCTGAAGCAGACATCACCAATGCCTATATCGTGTACGCTATGGCTGAGGCTGGTAGCTTCAATATGGAGATGGAGGCAGAAGCCGCTCATAAGCAAGCCCTTAAAACCTTAGATCCTTATTGCTTATCTATGGTGGCCAATACATTCTATTTGATGGCAGACCGCTACAAAACCGAAGCGAACAAAAAGCACGTTCAGTACATGGAAATGGCCAATACTGCTTTGCAAGCCCTCAACAAAAGCCAAAAAGAGAATGGAGCTTTTGTGGGTAAAAGACACTCTATTACCTGCTCTACAGGACAAGGGCTTGAAATAGAAACCACCGCACTCGCCATTTTAGCCAACCTTAGAGCACAAAGCCCTAATGGCATGGCTATTAACTCAGCTGTTAAGTTTTTGATGGGCTCTCGCTCGCCTTATGGCGGCTTTGGCAACACGCAAAGCACCGTTTTGGCTCTGAAAGCACTCACAATGTTTGCCAACTACTCTAAGCGTACCGCTGAAGCAGGCACACTCGAGGTGAGCGTTGATGGTAAAAAAGTGGCTGCTATGAACTTTGAAGCGGGTAGAGAGCAAGCTATTTTAATAGAAGGGCTTGAAAAATACCTTAGAGAAGGTAAAAACCGCATCAAGATACAGTTTGTGGGTGTAAAAAACGCCTTGCCTTACAATGTGCGCATAGACTGGGCTTCCTCGTTGCCGCAGAGTTCAAAAAACTGCAAAGTTAGCTTGGAAACAACTCTAGCCAAAACACAAACCCAAGTAGGTGAGGTGGTAAGACTCAGCACAAAATTAACCAACATCACCAAAGAAGGTTTGCCTATGACGCTTGCAATGGTAGGCATTCCAGGAGGTTTGAGCCCACAACCGTGGCAACTCAAAGAGCTTCAGGAGAAGAAGATTGTAGACTTTTATGAAGTGCGTGACAATTTTGTGGTCTTTTACTACCGCCAAATGAAGCCTTCGGAAGTGCGCGAAATCAACCTAGACCTCAAAGTTGAGGTGGCGGGTTCTTATGAAGCAGCAGCCTCATCGGCTTTTCTCTACTACACGCACGAGCATAAGGTGTGGGTAAAAAGCAACAGCATACAAATCAAAAATTAGTGCCAACTATCGTCAAATTGGGATTACATACCAAAAATTAACACTTAGCCTGTTGGGTACAAACCTAGCAGGCTAAGTGCTTTTATAACATTGAATCAATTTTTGCCGACGCTTCTAATGGTTATTTATTTCAAAAAGACGCGTGATTGTTATGATTCTGGAACTTGTCAAGAAACGGAATCTAGTTTACCAAATAGCTTTAGCCTCTTGAAGAGCTTTTTCCAAACCTTGCGTATGCTTACCTGCCGCAGTAGCAAAAAACTTCTGACCACCACCACCGCCTTGGATTTCTTTAGCTAAATCCTTGATGATTTTGGAGGCATCAAGAGAGCGTTCTTCTACGAGCTTGTCCGCAATCATAAGGGCTAAATGAACTTTTCCATCTATTTCGCTTGCCAGTACCGACACTAGATTATCCGTTTGTTGTCTAAGCTGAAAGCTTAAAGTCTTGAGTGCGTCTATGTTAGGCACTTCCACTTTTTGTATGATAAAATTCAGGCCGTTTTTAACTTCTACTTTCGTCAAGAGTTCAGCTTTAATAACTAATAACTCTTTGGCTTGTAAACGATCTACTTCTTTTTGAAGCGCAGATTTTTCTTCTTGCAAGTCCGATATGGCCTTGAGTAAATCTTTGGGTTGTTTGAGTGCTTCTTTGGCTTTGGCTAGCAGCTCGAGCTGCTCCTTGACAAAATCTTCTGCCTTTTGAGCCGTAATGGCCTCAATTCTTCTCACGCCTGCTGCTACAGAACTTTCAGAAATAATCTTAAAAAAGCCAATTTTACCTGTGGCTGGCACATGCGTACCGCCACAAAGCTCAACCGAAAAATTGCGATCAAAAACAATGGTACGAACCATATCGCCATACTTTTCACCAAAAAGAGCCATTGCCCCCATAGCTTTGGCTTCTTCTATGGGAATACTGCGTAGCTCCTGAAGGACAATATTTTCTCTGATTTTTTCATTAACCAGACTCTCCACGTTTTCTATCTCCTCGTCGGTCATTTTAGCGAAATGAGAAAAATCAAAACGCAATAGATTGGGATTCACCAAAGACCCTTTTTGCTCTACGTGCGTACCCAGCACGCGGCGCAGAGCTGCATGCAACAAGTGCGTACCAGAGTGGTTGTTTTCTGTAAGACGGCGTTTTTCTACATCAATTTTAGCTTTGGCGGGTGTCTTTACCAGCTCTTTAAAGGCTTGAGTAGGTTTGGCATAGAGAATACTTAGATTGTTTTCCTTTTTGGTATCAAAGATTTCAAGCTTTTGCGAGGCAAACTCCAATACGCCCGTATCGCCCACCTGTCCACCGCTTTCTGCATAAAAAGGCGACTGGCTAAGTACCAGCTGATAAAAAGAACTTTTCTTGTCGCTCACTTTTCTGTAACGTAGCACCTGTGTATGGCATTCGGTAAGATCATAGCCCACAAACTGGGACTCTTCCTCTTCGTCTATCCACACCCAGTCACTTTTTTCAGACTCTGAGGCTGCTCTGGAGCGATTCTTTTGAATACTCATTTCAGTCTTGAACCCTTCCTCGTCTATCTCCAGATTATTCTCACGGGCTATAAGCGCAGTCAGATCCAGAGGAAAACCAAACGTATCATAAAGCTCGAATACATCTTTTCCATCTATTACCTTGCTTTTGAGGTTGCTTTTAAGCGTATCAAAGCGTTTGAGACCGTTTTCAAGGGTGCGCAAAAAGGCTGCTTCTTCCTCCATAATCACTTTGCTGACAAAGTGTTGCTGGCGGTCAAGTTCAGGAAATACATCATTAAACTGTTCGGCCAAAGTGGGCACAAGCTCACACAGAAACGGTTTTCGTAGTCCTAGAACAGAGTAACCATAACGTACAGCACGTCTCAAAATTCGTCTAATAACGTAGCCTTGCTTGGCGTTGGAAGGCATCTGACCGTCTGCAATTGTAAAAGCTATCGCACGGATATGATCTGCTACTACACGCATAGCGATATCAGAGTGCTCAGCTTTGCCATAAGGCACGCCACTGATTTGGGACATTTGCCTAATCAGCGGGCCAAAAATTTCTGTATCGTAGTTAGATGATTTGCCTTCTATGGCACGTACCAAACGCTCAAAACCCATCCCTGTGTCCACGTGCTTGGCTGGTAGCTTGACGAGCGAGCCATTAGCTCTGCGTTCAAACTCCATAAAAACAATGTTCCAAATTTCTATAACTTGCGGGTGATCATTGTTGACAAGACCTTTTCCGTCCAAAGCCATTCTTTCAGAGTCAGGGCGCAAATCTACATGTATTTCAGAGCAGGGACCACAAGGGCCAGTATCTCCCATTTCCCAGAAGTTATCCTTCTTTGAACCATAGAGAATTCGGTCTCTGTCAATCAAGTTTGCCCAGATGTTAAACGCATCGTCATCTTTGGGCAGCTGATCTTTCTCATCGCCACCAAAAACAGTCACATAAAGACGGTCTTTGCTCAACTTAAATACGTCGGTGAGCAGTTCCCAAGCCCAAGGAATGGCTTCAGCTTTGAAATAATCGCCAAAAGACCAGTTTCCAAGCATCTCAAACAGGGTGTGATGATAGGTGTCTATCCCCACTTCTTCAAGGTCGTTGTGCTTACCTGATACACGCAAGCACTTTTGGGTATCAGCTATTCGCGAAGCCGTAGGTGCACCATTGCCCAAAAAGAAATCCTTAAACTGCGCCATACCTGAGTTGATGAACATCAACGTTGGATCATTTTTGGGCACTAAAGGAGCAGAAGGGACTATTAAATGCCCTTTGGAGGCAAAAAAATCAAGATATTGTTGGCGAATAGCTTTAGGAGACATCATAGCATAAGGCTTTTTTGAGGCTGCAAAAATAAACAGCTCTTAACAAAAAACAAAATGCACTTTTTTGAATTGTGTAGCGCAATAAAATCACAAACCAGTCAAAAGTTGCTTTAAACTGCCTGAGAGTTCATAAGCAATGTGCTCACGGTGCAGAAGCTTATAAAAAAACTCTTGCTCAATTGGAGATTGGCACGAAATAGATTCCTGCTGCTATTTGTTCACATTGCTCAGGCGAAATTCCACTGGCACAGTTAAGCGTTTACGTGTGGGTTGAGGCCTCCATTTGGGAGCTTTCATCACCACATCCACAGCAGCCTGATCCATGCCAAAAGCAAAACCCTTGAGAATTTTTACATCAGAAATACTGCCGTCCTCATTCACCCAAAATTCAACAAAAATACGGCCTTCTTTCTTGGCTGCCAGAGCTTCGGCTGGATATTGCACATTCTGATTTACCCACTTCTTGAACTCTTCTATGCCGCCCACACGGTTTTCATCTGCTGAAATATTGGTATTGTTTGGGTTTGTATTGGTGTTACTGTTGTTATTGTTATCTTGTACTGGCACGGGATTGTTTTTGACGGAATCAGCTTGCTTCTTGGCATCATCTGGGTTAGAGGCTGGATCAACCGCGGTCTCACTTGGACTCTGAGTTTGATCTTGCACCATTGTGGGTTCAGCTGGAATATCTAAACTGGGTGGCGGTGGAGGAGGCGACTCTGGTGGTGTTTCAAGCGTGGAAATTTTGCTTGCGTCAAAAATATCAACCTCAATCATGACTTCGTCCAAGTCAATCAAGTCTTCTTTGCTCTGCAAACGCCAAAAGGTAACTCCCAGAAACAATGTCGCCAATGCGGCTCCTGCACACAAAGCCCAAAGCAGATGCTTTGTATAGCGTCTTCGGAGCTCGAACGCACCATACTCCTTATGACGATAGGCAAATACCACATCATCAAAGGTGCTATCGTTCAAGTATTTGTTAGTGGATTTTTCCTCTAAGTGCTCGGGTTGCATGACTGGCTTTAAACAAAAAATGAGAGCGTCTTTTTAGCCGCTTCTTTTAACTTCTCAAGGCCAAAACGCCTGGTAAAGCTTTACCTTCTATGTACTCAAGCAGTGCGCCGCCGCCTGTAGAGAGGTAAGAAACTGATTTAGCCATACCCATTTGGTTAATGGCTGCTGCCGAGTCGCCGCCGCCAATGAGGGAATAAGCCCCTTTCTGGGTGGCTTCTACTATAGCGCGTCCTATTTCTTGTGTGCCATTGGCAAAATTAGGCATCTCAAAGACTCCCATAGGGCCATTCCAAAGAATGGTGTGAGCCTCTAAAATGACATCTCGGAAGAGCTTTACGGTTTTAGGGCCTATATCTAGTCCCATGGTATCTTTGGGAATCTCTGTACTGGCTACCACCTTATGAGCAGCATCGTTATGAAAGCTCTCCGCTACAACAGAGTCTATAGGAATCAGAAGCTTTACACCAAGCTCTTGGGCCTTCTGAATAAGACTAAGAGCAAGCTCTAGTTTATCTTCTTCAACTAGTGATTTACCCACCTCACAACCTGTGGCTTTCAGAAAAGTATAGGTCATAGCCCCGCCAATGAGAATACTACTCACTTTTGGGAGCAGATTTTCAATGACTTGAATTTTATCAGAAATTTTTGCCCCACCCATAATGGCTACAAAGGGTTGCGTGGCTTTATACAATACTTTTTGAGCGTTTTCAAGCTCAGCTTGCATCAGGAAGCCTGCTACTTTGGTTTCAAAAAAAGAAGCTACTTGGGTAGTAGAGGCATGAGCGCGGTGAGCAGTGCCGAAAGCATCATTGACGTACACGTCGCCGTGTATGGCCAATTGCTGCGCAAAGTCTATGTCGCCTTTTGTTTCCTCTTTATAAAAACGCACATTTTCTAATAGCATAACTTGGCCAGGGCGCAAGCCTTCACTTAGCTCCTGCGCATCATGTCCTATACAATCATCACTAAACAGAATCTCTTTCTGAAGTGCCTTGCTCAGATAAGGAACCAGATGCTTGAGCGAAAACTTATCCTCTGGGCCGTTTTTGGGTCTGCCCAAATGCGACATAATGACCAGCGAGCCTCCATCGTTCAGGATTTTGCGCAATGTAGGTAGCGCGGCATCTATTCTGGTAGAATCGGTTATTTCTAGGCTTGCATTCAGCGGAACATTAAAATCTACGCGAATCAAAGCTCTTTGGTTAGCAAAATTATATTCGTGGAGGGTTATCATGGCAAGAGTTGAGTTTTTGTGATACATCAAAAAAACATTGTGCAAAGATATAAAGAATATCTTCTAAGAAAAGAACTATTTTGAGGATTGCGCTATTTTTTGGGAAGTAGCAATCATCTAAGCTTAACAAAATACTCCTGTGCAAATTCTTATAACTAATAACCGCCATCAAACGATCCGGCATCAGGATTACGCCGTGGTTCTTTAGATTTAAAGTTATTTTTGAGTTTATAGGTAAAGCCTAAAAACAGAATGCGGGTTTCACGCTTTCGCATAAAATCGCGGTCAAAAGAAGGCGTTTGCGCAAGCACAGAAAACTGCTGGGTGTCAAACATATCGCTCAGGCGCATATTGACATTGGCACGGCCCTTGAGAATATCTTTGCGCGCGCCTATTTCCATGAAATAAATGGAACTGATTCTGCCCTGTGCTGTGGGGCGCGGCGCTGTGTAATTACCAATGAGCTGTACTACTAGCTTACCTGGCAAAGTAAAACTAGAGTTCAGTTTGAATGTCCAACTATAATTGCTGTTATTGAGTCCTGCTTCCACATTGCCAGCATCAATAACGGTGCGAAAATAAGACCAATCGGCGTTCAATTTCCACCATTTGGCTAAATCCCCATTGATTGCAAACTCCAATCCGTAGGATGTGGATAGAGCAAAGTTTTTGAAAGTAACGGCCAAAATACCTGTATCAAAGGGCTGCTGAAAGCGAAAAATGAGGTTATTGGTGGGTCTGTAAAACGCTGTGGCGTTAAAAGTAAAGGCTTGTGTGTTGCGGATATAGCCCATTTCAAAGGCATTGGTGAACTCAGGATTTAGTTTTGGATTGCCGAATCGGACGTTGAGAGGATCTGTGTAGTCCACAAAAGGATTTAGCTGCCCTACGCCAGGTCTATTAATGCGGCGGCTATAGGAGAGCTGAAGACTGTTTTTGTCATCTAGCTTGCGCGTGATAAAGGCTGAAGGAAAGAAATTGAGGTAGTTATTCACATAACTCAAATCCGTGGTTTTCTGGTTTGAGGTGGTGAGGGTTTGCTCCGCCCTTAGGCCAATCTGGTATTTAAACCCTTGTAAATCGCCACTATAGGTGGCATAAAGGCTCAGCACATTTTCGTCAAACACAAATCGGTTACTAGCCAGAGGATTTAGCGTCCACTCTTCGTTAATGCCGTTCAAAAACTGAAAGTCGGAATCTATACGCCTAATAATGGCTTTAGCTCCTAATTCTATTTTGGTTTTGGCATTCAAAGGGCGCGAGAAGTCTGCCTGTGTGGTAATCAAACGAACTTTATCATCATTGATTAAGTTTTGGCGACGCTCTACTGAGTCTAAATTCGGATTAAACAATTGGTCAAAATAGTTCCAGCGATATACTCCATCTTCTAAGTTGGTGTTTTGAGAGTAGTTAAAATCTACATTCAAATACTGTCCTTTCTGCTTAAAAAGCTGTCGATAAAAAATAGAACCTTCGTAGTTTTGACCGTCTTTGTCTGCTAAACCACTTTGACGGTATCTGTTCTTAAAGATACCTATATTGTTGGTTTCTAAATAGTTTGTGATTTCGTCCGAATCATCTAAATTGATTCTTAACTGACCAGATACGCTCAAAGTGGCGCGTTTAGATATAGAAACATCTGTGCCTAACCTAAAGTTATGAGATAGATTATTTCTGTTACCATCATTTTGCTGGTCTAACACTACCGTGTCCCCGCCAAAGTAGGTTCTGCGATAAATTGTGCCTCTATTGTAGCGTGGATCTTTGCGGTAATCATAAGAGAAAAAGTTATTGAATGCTTTTTTCTTATAGTTGAGTTGTAATGAGGTAGTATATTTGTCGCGTGTGCCCACGTTGCCTGACAACATGCCGTTCCAGCCTTCATCCGCATTTTTCTTCAAAACAATATTGATAGTTCCCGTAGAGCCTTCCGCATCATACTTAGCTGAGGGATTTGTGATAATTTCAATAGTTTCTATTTGGCTAGCAGGTATTTGGTTCAAAATTGCCATTCTATTGCCGCCTCCCCCAAGTCCTGTGGGCTTTCCGTTGATAAGAATATTCATACCGCTGCCGCCGCGAAGCGTGAGATTACCATCTACATCCTCGGTCATAGAAGATACGTTTTTGAGTACATCTACAGCTGTTCCGCCTGCGCTTACAAGGTTTTTACTCACATTAATCACTTTTTTTTCTGCTTGGTATTCAATATCGCTTCTGCGCGTAGAAACTGTTACTTCGTCTAGCTTTTGAGAAGCCTCTTCTATAATCACCTCTCCAAGATTCAGATCAGCGCGAAGATCTATATTACTTACTTTTTTGGATTTATACCCTACAAGCTGAAAAATGAGATAATAGTTGCCTGCAGCTATCTTTTCGAATACAAAAGAACCGTCCTCCCGACTGCTTGTATTGGCTTTGTAAATTGAGTCTTTGCTGCTAAAAAGTGCAATGGTCATCAGCTCAATCCCCTTTTTGGAACTTTGTTCCACCGCACTGCCGCTTATTGTCCACTGGTCTTGTGCCTGTATCTTCACAGAGATACCCGTAAAACACAGTAAAAATGAACAAAAAAGAACTACAGAAGAATACTTAAACATGATAGGTTTTTTAAAAGTAAAAAACTTGTTTGTGAAACCAAAGGCAAAGAGAATACTTACTGCTCTTTGGTATTGATAAAAAGTGCGGTTGGGGAATCGCGAAATCAGAAGTGCAAAGTTCGCAATAAATTTTCAATGTTTAAAATGTTTGTCAAAAAGTATTGACAAACAGCTGGTTGACATAGGCACAAAAAAATATCCACTACCTAAAAGGGAGTGGATATTTATGTGTTATGCCAAAAAAAGATTACATTCCATAGCTATAACGTTTGTTACCGCTATTTTGTTGTATAAATACAAAAAATTATTTAGGAAATTTTATTCCTTTATAACTGTTTGCATCTACGGCGTTCAAAGAGGACTTGTATTTGCTGTTGATAGCTTTCACAAACTCATTGGTAATGAGGGCTGCACCGCGATCTGTGAGGTGAAGACCGTCTAAACTAAATGCGCCACCAGTGACAAACGTTGTGCCATACGTAACACCATTAAAACTAAATCCTGTACTTACTTGATCAAGGAAAGCGTTAATGTCTACAAACGCATAGTTATTATCTTCTGCTGTTTTCTTGAGCTTAGCATTATATGCTGTAATCCCATTGTTTACTAAGGCAACCTCATCTTCTGAAAGTACCAAGTTGTTGGCAAGTGGAGTAGCAGGCACAAACCTTGGATCACGTATAGTTACCAGCGCAGGCAAGAGAATGAGTTCTCCTGCTTTGGCCTGACGGAAACCAAGTGGACTTCTTTTATCTTCAATCAGGAATGGATTTTTACCCGCAGCAAAAGTAGGCAAACCAACTAAGAGCTTGTCAAGCTCTTCTTTGACTTTGGCATCTACTAAGGCTTTAACCTCAGGTGTCGCCATTTGAGCAGCTACGTTAGAGTCAATCAGAGCCTTTACTTCCGCGCTCTTCATTTGCTTCTCTACCTCGTCCTCAATAGTTTTCTGACCTTCTCTGCTTTTAACAAAGGCATCTGCTGTAGCTTCAGCAGCAGCTTCGCTTTGTCCAGCAGCGATGGCTCTGCTTTTTACTTCTGCTTTCACCGCTTCGGTAACAGTAGCTGTCACTTGTGCTTTTACGGCTTCTGTAACTTTAGCCCTTACACCAACTTCTACGGCAGCTTTTACAGCAGTTTCCACTCTAGGCTTGGCACTAGCCGTAACACCTGCTTTTAAACCCGCATTCAACGCGTCAGCTTGCGTCGCGTTTAGCTCCACAGCGTTATAAGGAATTGTCGTAAAATAAGGGGCTTTGAGAATATTTGGAATATTGGCAATAGCACCCTTTAAATTAGAATTTCCAGCTTTCAAGCCTGCAATTGAAGCATCAATGGCACGATCAAAAATGGCGGAGGCAGTCACTTCATCATTAGCACCACCCGTAGAGGCGTAGCCTAAAACGTCATTATTGCCTATCCAAAGCGTAAAGAAGGTAGGTTTTTGAGCTGCTGCATCATCTATAATGCTGGCTGTAGGTCGCGAAGCAAAACGGCGGAAGAAAGGGTTGCCAAGTGCAGAACCGTAGCCATTTACTGGCAAGTGTATGGCTTTTGCACCAGGTACGGCCATGTTATTGTAAGGACCTTTGTCACCAATATAGCGGAATACTGACGAGTCGCCAGGAGTGGGAATGGGTACAAGGCTGCCTGCCACTCTGCCAAGCACCAGCTTGCCGTTGCCGCCGCCACCAGCACCATTACCAGCAGGAACAAAGGGTACTGTGAACTCTCCACCACCCGCAAGCTTCATTTGTTCAGCTAATAACACCGCATAAGATGTTTGTTGTCCTTCCAAATAAAGTGCACCGTCGGAAAAGCCAGCCGTAAGGGAGTTACCTATGGCCACATATTTTGAAAAGTCAGCCGTGCCAGCCGAAGGCGTAGGCTCGTCCAGCTTGGGTTCGCAGCCCGCAACCCCCACCGCGAGAACGGCGCAAAAGCCTGCTGCAAGCTTCCATTGTCTGAGTTTTTGATTGATATATGAAGTTTTCATACAATTTTAAATTGATTTTTAAAGGAGTTTTTTTTATCTAAAGTTCAACACAAGACTAGAAGTTAATGCCAATTGAGATGCCAGGAATTACAGCACCCGCATGGAAAGTACCAGAAAGAGTATTGGCATCAGGTGCTGCTACGTTTTCGCGCTTGGCTCTGTCCACAAACAAAAGAGAGGCATCAATATTGACAGCTTCGCCTATTCTGTATCCCAAACCAATGGAGTAGCCAAGAGTGTTTGAATCAGGCGTTTCAGCGGTCATATAACCATCTTGAACAGGGCTTTGATCAAAATAAACACCACCTCTCAACGCAAAGTTTTCGGTTATGTAGTACTCACCACCTACTTTAAAGATGAAAGAATTTTTATAGTTGCGCTTTGATACGGTTTCATTGCTGCCAGCCACAAGCGTGTCATACTCAAACTTCAGCTCTTTGTAAGCACTCCAGCCCACGTAATTGACTTCTGCCGAAAGCAATAATTTTTCAGTGGGTTGATAAGAGGCACCCAAAGACAATACGTAGGGCAGAGGCAGGCTAGCCTGAAAGTTTGTCGTTGGAAAGTTTGAAGCTGCGCTACCAGGTACTGTAAAACTGGTTTCACCATTTTTTACAGCCATTGCAGAAGCTGAACGGAAAGATGCGCCAATCATGAGCTTTTCGTTGACAGCAATAGAGGTGCCTAAATTAAACCCAATCCCGCTGGCTCTACCACTAAGCGTCCCCCTGCTCGGATTGCCATCAGAGTCTGTAAGAGGTACACCGCGAGTAAGCGATACCGAACCAAAGCTATACGTAAAGCCTGCGCCTACGGATATCATGTCGTTGATTTTGTAGCTGATAGTAGGCTGAACGCTAATAGTTTGCAGCTTAATGCTTTCCAGAGCAAAGCGTCCTTCCCAATCGTCAGCCCATTTAACAGAAGAGCCAAAAGGCGTATAAACGCCCAGACCTGCCGTTATTTTGTCGTTGATTTTGTAGGCAGCATAAACGGCAAAAGGCGTGCCCATGGGCGACTCTGTTTCATGTACTGTGTTGGTGGTGGCAGAGAGATATTTTACTTTCGAGAAAATAAAGCTCCCACCAAGTACCACGCCGCTTTTGGGCATGCGTGCCATAGCACCAGGATTAAAAAATATAGACGAGGCATCGTTGGTGAAAGCAACACCCGTGTTGCCCATACCAATTTGTCTTTGTCCTTGCAAATTTACTTGATAACCACCACATAAGGCATTGGGCGCGCCTGAAGCGATTAACATACCCGTTATTGCTGTTGCGTAGAGATATTTTGAAAAAGTCATAAACACGTAAGGTTTTGTAATTGAATGATTGTTCAAATGTAACAATAAATTCAATCTTGCAACTGCAAACCTATCAAAAAAAACAAAAAAGTATGGATTTAATCTTTGAGGTAATAGCAGAATGTTTTTCGCTATGCTACTTGTCAATCCGACAAATTGAATTCGAACTTAAAGCCTGCTAAACAACTAGTTGGGATGTGAGTATCTGTACACCCGAAGTTACATGGATAAAGAAGTCTTTGATTACCGTATTAGGATTTTCGGGCGACTCTGATTTGAGTGTTTCCATGTCGGCATATTTTAGTAAGTCGTCGGTCTGGATAGCTACATAAAGTTTTTCGCCTACCAAGGAAAACATAATTGGCAGCCCAATTTTTTTGGAAGTTTCATCACAAAGCGCAATCAAAGAAATAGGCAACATGCTGCCCGTCAAATCAGGACTATCCGCATAAATCACATACTTTCGGGCTAGAGCTTCATTGGGAATCTCCACCATTTCACCACGTAAAAAGTTGTGTTGCATAATATTTTTGCCTAGCTTACTAAAAACTTGCTGGGTATTGCTAGGCATACAAACCATGCTGGCAAGGGCAGGTGAAGGCATCTGTCCTACAAAAAACAAGCCTTTGAAAATATCACTGCCATTTTCTTGAGCCACATGCATTTCTGCAAACTTAATACCACGCCCTTGAAGTTTACCTGTCGTGTAAAAAAACGAATCACACAAATCTGCTCTCAACGGAAACAGTCTGCTGGCTTCAAACTCTTCATAGCCTAATGAGCCTATACTCATCAATCTGAAATTATAATCTTTTTCTACTAACTTTTTGAGGGTTGAGTCTACAAAAGAAGTGGTTTTATGACCGTGGGTAGGATTTAGATAGTTGATAAGCTTTTTAATAATAGAGCCTTTGAGTGCGTCTGAGTCATCAGAAATAGTTCCCATATTTTGAAATAGCCAGATACTGAAATAGCCCAAAGGCAATACTACCAGCAAAGTCAGCCAATGAACCCAGCCAATGACCGCGCTGTAAACCAAAATGATAGCTAAAACAAACACACCGTAGATAGGGAATACCTTTTGTTGAAAAAAGACAGGCTTTTCTGCTTCACTATCGCTAGCGAATATCCCCTTGTAAACCCAAACGCAGGCTAGAGCTATAACAGGAATAGAGATTGCCATAACCAGCCAATGCAACATATTTAGAAACACCAACACAGCCAAAACAGGAAAAATACCAATACCAGTGAGTAAAATGCGCTGTTTAAGACGACGTATAGACTCGAAGTACTCTTCCACAATGGTCATTTCGGGGGCTATCTTTTCCTCATAATAGGCACAAATATCTTCTACGGTTCTCATAAAATGACTATAAAACTCTCTTGAAACGCAAATATGTGATATTTTTTACTAAAAAAAATAAGAGTTTGCTTTTTTATCAAAAAAACGCCTATAAAAAATCTCTAAACAGAACCTCAAAACACCTTAAGAAACAAATACTTTTTAGCTGACCGTTGGTATTTGTCTTTGTGCGGAAACAAAAAAATTGCAGCGAAATTAAACATTCCTATTATAGAATATTTTAATTTTGTTTCCAAAGAGCTGATAGCATAGTGAATAACAACATTGAACCTGTGAGCCATAGGCGACTAGGTTATCTACTTTTTCGCTGAAAATCAGTTTTCGACCGTGCCTTGTTGTGTAACAGAATCTTAAAAAAAAATGGGTCAAAAATTTGTAATTGTCACCAAAGTCGTATTGCTTGCATTCATGTGCATTTGCTTACAAAATTGCGCATGTTCTCAAACCGATAATAAAAACAAAAAAAAGACAAAGACTATGTCTGAATTCAACGTAGATGGGCGCATGAGCGTTCGCACTCTTAAAGAGAAATTCAAAAACACCTTTGGCCTTTCACTTCGTGTGTACATAGGCAACAACGCAGGTCGTGGCGCACGTTTAGCTGATGATGGCGACCGTTTGGGCACACTTTCGGATGAACGTGGTGCATTATCGAGCGAGAATGGTCTTGATATCAAAGCGGGCATGACCATAGGTGAGTTTGAGGTGGCTTTCCAAAAAACATTTGACTTGGCAGTTCAAATTGCTGATGCAGATAACGAAAAACTCATGCCTAA
Source organism: Cytophagales bacterium (assembly GCA_004293815.1). Classification (GTDB taxonomy): domain Bacteria; phylum Bacteroidota; class Bacteroidia; order Cytophagales; family Bernardetiaceae; genus RDZD01. The sequence goes on from RDZD01000009.1 coordinate 148,123, forward strand.
CGACCACGTTCTATAGGATTGATATTATTCTGTTTTTACAAAAAGTCAATGAATGGGTTTCGTTATACTTTTAGCGAAGCCCATTTGATTTTTAGACAGGTTTGATGAGAGCACAAAAAAACCTATGAGCCAAAGCTCATAGGTTTTTTTGAATGTAATTTTGATAAAAAATCATGAGTTGGAAGAGATATTGCTCGCACTATGCTTTTTCTTGAGCTGAGCGTCCACAACCGCAATCGTAACCATGTTTACAATTTCACGGACAGAGCTTCCCAACTGCAAGATATGAACTGCTTTTTTCATACCTAAGAGAATTGGACCTATAGCCTCAGCAGAACCAATAGATTGCATGAGCTTGTAGGCAATGTTTCCTGCCGCTAAGTTAGGGAATATGAGAACGTTGGGCGACTCTTCTCGCAATGTTGAAAAGGGATAGTTTTCTTCCAGCAAATCGTGATTAAAGGCTATATTGGCTTGAATTTCACCGTCCACAATCATGTCAGGGTGCCTCTGTTTGAGTTTGGCCACCGCTTCACGCACAATTTTTGGCTCGGGGTCATTAGAAGAACCGTAATTAGAGTAAGAAAGCATAGCCACGCGCGGTGTTACACCAAACTCTTTTGCACTGTGTGCAGCCATAGAGGCGATATTAACCAACTCGTCTGAAGTTGGGTTGGGTATCATGGTAGTGTCGGCAAAGAAAATAGGGCCTTGTTTGGTGAGCATCAGATACATACCTGCCACTTTGCGATTGGCTTTATACGTACCAATGGTTTCGAGAGCTGGTTTTATGGTGTCGGAGTATTTCCGTGTGAGGCCAGAAATGAGTACGTCTGCATCGCCCATTTCTACCATCATAGCACCAAAATAGTTGCGTTCGCGCATAATTTTTTGAGCTTCGTGGTGATTGTAGCCACGTCTCTGACGCTTCTCGAAAAACTTTTCAGCATAAAGTGTGCGCTGCGCTTTGGCCTCCTCGCTTCGGGGATCAATGATAACAGCACCTTCTAAATGCAAATTGTGTTCGGCAATAAGGCTTTGAATTTTTTGTTTGTCTCCAAGCAAAATAGGTATGGCAATTTTATCATCCATGACCTCTTCGGCGGCCTGTAATATTTTCAGGGTATCTGCTTCAGCAAAAACAACTTTCTGAGGCTCTTGACGTGCTTTCACCCAAAGACGACGAATAAGGCTGTCATCATGCCCCATGCGTGACATGAGTTCTCGCTCATAAAGTTGCCAGTCAGTGATGGGATAGCGTGCCACTCCGCTGTCCATAGCTGCTTTGGCTACGGCTGGTGCCACAGTTGTAAGCAAACGTGGATCTAGAGGTTTTGGAATAATGTATTCGCGACCAAATTGCAGTTTTTTATCGTTGTAGGCGAGCTTTACCACATCTGGTACAGGTTGTTTGGCTAGCTCAGCTAAGGCGTAAACAGCAGCCAGTTTCATTTTTTCGTTGATTTCTGTAGCACGTACATCTAAAGCACCTCTAAAAATAAAAGGAAACCCTAGTACATTGTTTACTTGATTGTTATAGTCAGAACGACCCGTGGCTATAATGAGGTCTTGACGCGTAGCTTTGGCCAGCTCTACATTAATTTCGGGGTCAGGGTTAGCCAAAGCAAATACAACGGGGTTGGCAGCCATGGACAGCAACATCTCTGGCGTGAGTACATTCGCTTTGGAAAGTCCAAGAAAGACATCTGCATCTTTGAGCGCATCAGCTAATGTGTGTAAATCGCGATGAGTGGCAAAACGTTTTTTGGTTTTATCTAAATTAGGGTTATCGGCTCTTACCACACCTTTACTGTCACAAACGACAATATTTTCGAGCTGGACACCCAAGTCCATAAAAATTTTGATAGAAGACAGCGCAGAAGCACCCGCTCCTGATACTACCACTCGTACGCTCTCTACTTTTTTATTGACACACTCGAGAGCATTCAGCATGGCAGCACCTGTAATGATGGCCGTACCGTGCTGGTCGTCGTGCATGAGTGGAATATTCATTTCTCGTTTGAGACGCTCTTCTATTTCAAAACAATCAGGAGCCTTGATGTCCTCCAGATTGATCCCACCAAATGTAGGTTCTAACAGTTTGACAACTTTTACAAAGTCGTCTATGTCGGTAGTATTGATTTCTAGGTCAAAAACATCTATCCCAGCAAAAATTTTAAATAAAATACCTTTTCCTTCCATGACTGGCTTAGAAGCTTCTGGCCCAAGATTGCCCAAACCAAGCACAGCTGTTCCATTAGATATAACAGCTACCAAATTGCCTTTGGCAGTATATTTATACACATTTTCTACATCTTGCGCTATTTCTTTGCAAGGCTCTGCCACGCCTGGAGAATAGGCCAGTGCTAAGTCGCGTTGTGTTTTTGTATCTTTGGTAGGAATCACTTCTATTTTGCCAGGTTTTCCCTTGGCGTGGTAGTCGAGCGCGTCATTGCGCTTTATCTTTTGTGCCATAATACAGTTACAGTAAGGATATTTTGATAGAGATGATACAAGTTTAAGTTATATACTTTTGAAAAGCTATTATTTGATTTATTTTTTTGCATAGTTTATTTTACCCTCATGCCAAAGCTCTGTTTTACTTTGTGTCCTTTTCAGGCTGATAACCCAGTTTTTCAGCATTTTTGAGCGTATTGGTGTCTAAGTCGTAGGCCTTGATGATGCAAACATAGTCCGTCATCATACTTTGAGGGTCTGGCATCATGTAGCGGCGGCGCACTTTGTAGCTAGCCCATACCTCATCAAAGCCTTTTTTGCTTTCCACAAGCCTAAATTTAATTTTTTGTCCTCTGGCGAGTTTCCAAACAAAACGCTCGCTTCCTTCAAAATTAAGAATGGCCAGATGTAGGCTTTTTCTATCTTCCATTCGCCACACTGTTGTGTCGGCTACCTTGATAGATTCGGGAAGGAAGCCCTCCTGTAAGTAAATATGAGTTTGCTCAGCCGCACGCGCCGAAAGCAAGTCAAATTCTACTTCCACCGTTCCATTTTCGGCTTTTATAATTCGCCTAACTTTAATTTCGGGCGCAAAAAGCTGACGTGTAAGCGAGTCCATGATTGCGGTGTCAGCTTTTTGATACCACAAGGGACGGCTCATATCAGGAAAAATACTTATCAAATTACCTGTTTCTGGAGTTTCGCCTAGAAATTGTTTAGTGAATTCATCTGTAGTTCTGTCGCTACTGCACCATGCGTAGTGAATGCTGTCTATATCTGCTCTAAAAAAAAGCGTATTCACTTTACGCTGCTCGAAGCTATAGCCAGAGTTCAAACTCGCCCAAAGCAAGGCGCTGCTCCCCAAAAGTAGCATCAACCACACAAAGCCCCAGCCCAAACGCTGAGCCACCCAGATTCTGAAACCAATTAGCAAGCCTGATATCACACCAAAAAAGATAATAAAGATCCCTATTTTGCCAATAGTAAGTGCTTGAGATACGAATAACACAAAAGGCGAAACAAGCGTAGCAATCATACAAGCGCACACTGTAAGCCAAAGACCTGAAAACCAACTCATCTTGGGCATTTCTTCAAACCAGATGCTCACCAGCAGACCAAGTAAAGCTACGCTTGTAGGCAACATAAAAATGTAGGAGATACCCACGAATCGCCATGTACAAAAGCCAGACAGGAGCAACCAGAATACCAAACTTCCCGCTTGTGCGTCTGCAAATCGCGCTTTGTCATGGAAAAGGCGCAGGAAAATTACCAGAATGCCTTCTGCTAAAAGCACAAAGGCAAGTAAAAACCATTCGCTAGCATACACTGCACCGTGTATGGCTTCTTTGAGATGTGTATGTGTGAGCTTGAGACCAAACTCCCAGAAAGCCCATGCACAGCCTCCCACCACCAAGGCATAAAACAACGTTAGAAAAGCCCACAAGCCCACACTTGTAAGGTAGATATAACCACGAATACGACCCAATAAAATCAAACCGCCCAGCGTACACGCCACCACTAGCCAAGATAACAGTGCCTGAGAAGCTGGCCAATGCCAGAAATTGCCAAAAGCATCATGAAAAAATATAGCATCTTCATTACTCGAGAGGCTTGCAAGATCTTTGTTGCCCAAATCTCGGGCTAAAGCCAACATATTGAGCCCGTAAGTGGCCAAGGTTTTTTTATCTAAGTTCTGCACATTATCCAGCGCAGTGTGGTAATGGGGGTGGTTTCCGATGTATGCAAAGTTTAATCCAGGTGCCTGTAGTTCATTAAAAACTGTAAAATCAGTATTGTTTGGCATCATCTTGTATACTTCCACAGCCGCTGATGTGCCCAAAGGATAAGGGGCGGCCTGCGCATACGCTTCTACAGTGGCTAAATTTTTAGCGGTGGTTTCAAATAAAATGGGTGCACCACCAGAACCTCGGGCTTCAAAATTCAAAACAAAGCCAATATCTTTGGCCCATTTGTGTTGCAGAAACGTTTTTGCACCCAAAAGATTAATTTCTTCACCATCTGAGAACAAAAATACAAAATCGTTTTTGAAGGGTGTACGCGCTGCTTTGAGCAGCCTAATAACCTCCAGCATACAAGCTACAGCTGCGCCATCGTCTGAGGCACCTGGCCCGTTTTCTACCGAGTCGTAATGTGCTGCTACAAGGATTGCCTTAGCATTTTTGTCTGTTCCACGCAAGCGAACGACAATATTGTGCGTTTTGAACACATGCAGAACCGCAGCTTCACTCTTGGAGTACTTCATTTTTTCTACCAAAGGTAGGGCTTGTACTTCTACCTCTACGCCCAATGATTTCAAATAGCTCAGCATGTATTCCCGTACTTTCAAATGCTCTGAGGAACCCATAGGGTGAGGCTCTTTACAAATAGTTTGCAAATGCGTTAATGCCTTTTGGTATTGGAAATCAGAGGTTTCTGCCGCTTCAAATACATCAGCAGGAGCCCTAACAGCGCGTAAACCATACCAGCCTGAAACTAGTAAAACAAAAACAGCAATCCATGCAATCCAGCGTTCCAGAATCAAGTATTTGGCTTCTTTAAGTTTTAGCATGGTCTCTATTTCGGATAGTAGGTCTATTGCGGTAAAGGTATTATTTTTTTTGAACTCTTGTCAAGATTTTCAAAAAAAATCCTTTAAATGCTCTGTTTATCCCTTTTGCCAATAACCACCTTGAGCGAGCTGGGTTGAATACTGAAATTCAAAACTTGGTTTTTGCCTATAGGCTCGCCATCAATATGTATCGCCGCATCGTTCTGGGTTTTGATGCTTATTTGTTTGGCTTTATAAAACTCTACAAAAGGCAATTTATGTAAGGTTTTGTTAAACAAGGCTATACCCAACAAAAAGCGTTGTGAAGGCTTAAAGGGCTTAATCAAACAAATATCCAAATAACCGTCTTGAACGCTTGCTTGTGGGGCTATATGGGCGTTGTTACCAAACTGAGCTGCATTAGCGACAGTTATCAAAAAGGCTTCTTTAGACACAACGCTATTTTTGTCAATTTTTATTTCGTAAAGCTCTGGCCGATAGTTTGAATAAACGCTTAAACAGGTTTGAACATAAGTCCAGAGTCCACGTTTGGCTTGCTGGGCAAAAGCATGGCTGACTGCCGCATCAAAACCCACACCTGCAGTACAGAAGAATGCTTGTTCGTTCAAAATCGCATTGTCTACAGTTTCAATCTGCATATTCATCAGCTGTTTGATAGCCTTTTTGGGGTCTGTAGAAATGCCTAAATGTCGAGCAAAACCATTCCCAGAACCCGCAGGAATAATACCCAGCGCAACAGGAGTGTTTAGTAAAGACTGCCCCACTTCATTGACTGTTCCGTCTCCACCAATGGCAACAACCACATCGTAGCCCATTTTTACCGCATCGGCAGCCAGCACTGTGGCATGGCCAGCAGCCTCTGTATAAACAATTGTGTATTCAAACAGGTCTTCGTTTATCAATTTTTTGATGAGAAGCAGTATTTTTTGTTTTTGCTGTGTGCCTGAAATAGGGTTCGCAATAAAAATTAGTCGCTTTTTAGTCAAAATATGAGAGTTTTGAGCTGATACAGAAAGAAAATTAACGGTGCGTCATTTCTATGAGCATGAGCAAAATGCTCTGTTGGCCTGAAGCCGCCTTAAAAGACGCTTGATGAGACTCGGCAATAATAGAATGTGGACTGATGAGCTTATCTTGTAAAAACGCATTTAGACGCTCTCTAGGATTACTGCTGGGCTTCATGAGTTCACGCTTCACTTGGGTAAAATCTATGCTTTCTTTGCAATATAGCACATAGACGAAGTCAGTGCCTACGGTATTATCTAGTTGTATCCAATGTCTTTCGGAGGGCAGTGCTACGTTATTTTCAGTATATGGCAAAATTGCACTTGTGCCTGACGATGGAAAAAGCAAGGAGACATTATTGTATTCATCGGTGGCAAAGACGTACACGTAGGCCTGCCCCTTATTAGCTAGATGCATTCTGTAGCGACTTCCAGAATACATTGTCTTATCGAGCTTATAATGTAAAAAATTGCTGTTTGGGAGCTTGCGAGCAGAGAGTGGCTCTCTACCATCTGCCAATATAAAAGACAAGCTGCCTTCCATATTAATGTCTGAGGGATTAAGTACCTTAGGGTAGGGAGTAATTTCATAAGCACCTAAAAACCAATCGACTGCATCTTTATACCGCACATAGGTAAAGCCCTTTTCGCCCCAGCTTTCGCCCCAGCTGTTTTGTATTTCAAACGCGCCGCCCCATTTAGCATCATCGTAGCCAACCACACAAACCGCATGCCCCGTATAGTTTTCACTGTATACCTCATCAGGCAGCCAACATGCGCCAGCTTCCTTGAAAGAGGGCGGTGTGCGCAATGCTACCAAGACAGGCAAGTTTTGAGAAAGAGTCTTTTTAATACTTTGAATCTTTTGAAAACCTGGCGCGTCATGGGCAAAAAGTTTAGTATAATCTTTTATCTTATTTTTTTGTGCTTTTTTAAGTACATCTTCTGTTACATTCTTAGGACAGACCTCCGAAAAATCGCTGTACTTGGGTACACCCGTTTCACGCAGCAGATTTAATGCTTTGGTCATGATTGTACCCGACTTGCACGGATCAGTATCTTGCTCACTTGGAAGGAAGCAAAAACCTGGTGCGAAGGAGTTTTTTGTAATGTATTCCTGTCCTCGCCACTGGTTCTGTATGGCTTCAATCATCGTTCTGGCAGCCCAAGCCGTGGCCCAGCCAACACAAGTTCCATAATCTCCTTGGTTGTTTGCACTGGGACAGTAGGCTTTGAGGGACACCGACTTGGGTAAACCGCTGTAGTCTCTGTTCATCAACTCCGCCTTTAAAGGAGTACTCTGATACTCTAAGCTATCAAAGATTAAGCCCTGCCCCTTAGCAGCTTCTACGATGCTTAAAAATATCAATAACAAACTATAAAAGCGAAACATGGTGAACTAGTATTTAGTTTATTTTTTAGCCTATGTAGAAAGTAAGCGCAGGTGGTTTAAAAGGCACTAACATATGCCGCACTGATTTATCAAGTGCGAAAGTAAACATTAAAAACCATAATGAATAAAGAAAAGTAGTATTTTCTTGTCTTACATAGACCAAGCTTACCCAAATATCTTTTCAAGCTCTTTGTCTACTGCCTCTATTCTTGTAAGCAGTACGGGATCATAGGGCGCGTGCGGCCCCAGCTTTTCAAGATATATGCCGCGCAGAAAAAATTTGGTGCGAATGAGCTGTTCTACAAGAGGGTCACCATTAGCATACTTATTAAGAATATTGTCAATTCTCTCTTGGACAGTCGGTATAGAGTTGGGAGTCATGATTGTAGTGTATTATATTGTTCAATGTTTAACAGGTATAGAGCAACTTGAATCTCAAACCTTAGAAATGGAAAAATAATGGTGGTTTCTACACTTAAGTTCCGAAATTTGAATTTACTTTGCAAAGGAAATAAAAACAATTTTCACTGTCAATAAACCAGTACTGTACAAACAACAAGTTTTACTAATTAACAATGAACATTGGAGAAAAAATACGCTTTTTTCGTGAAAGAAAGAGCCTATCGCAGGCACAAATGTCTGAACGTTTGGGTATGTCCGTTCAGGGCTATGGCAACATAGAACGAGGTGAGACAGATGTATCCTATTCTCGCATAGAGCACATTTGTAAAGAGCTAGGAATAATGCCTGAAACACTTATTGGCTTTAGTGAAGGTAGTGATTTTTTTAACAGCAGTGGCAACTACAATACTAATTATCATCTAAAAAACAACCAGAATTTACACTTTCATGCAGACCAAAAGTTATTGCATGAAAATGAAATTTTGAAAATGCAAAATCAGTTTTTGGCTGAAACCAGCAAACTTCTAGAAAAACGGATTTCGGATTTAGAAAAGCTCTTGAATGCATTATCTCATAAACCTTGAGCTTCTGAAATACCTGATGAGATTAACCTATCCCCAAAAAGTCCAGCTCATGTCCTCTGAAGACTTAGAAACGGCCATTTTTTTTGTAAGAGCTGACCACAGACTTAAGCCTTAATGACTCTGTGGTTACAATAGCATCAGGACATCTCGGGAGTATCACTTTAAGAGCCTGATAAGCTTTGACTTTATTCAAAAACCACCCCAGAACTACTTTATAGTTGGGTACTTCATAATCCATGCGCACTCTATCGCCCACTTTGCCATAGGCTGCTTTTTGTGCTTCAGCCATAACTAGCTCAGCGGTGGCTTTATCTATACCAGAGTGTACCAAAATTCGGTGTCCCTGAATCGTCTCTAAATGCTCATTCGCTTGAGCAATGAGCACTAAAGCCGCATCTATCTCATCGTTGTCATCGCGCTGAGGAATAATGCCTTCGCCTATACTGCTTTGAGCAGGGTTAATAGCCACTACGGTTTCAGTGGCAGTAATGCTGTTTGCTTTTATTCTGTACTTGCTTAGGTCTTCGTAGTAAGCAACCTTTGACTTACTGGCCAATGTATCCTGATTATGAATTTGAAATAGCAAGCCCAAGGCTAAAATAGAGTTCAACATAGTGCGGATTTTCTTAAAATTGCGGTGGTTTATAGCTTCTAATGCTGTGGCGGCTTATAAAAAGAGCAGCTCTTTTTATAATTTTGTCAATATTTACAAACGTAAACTACGCGATTGGGTGGTGCAAAAATAGTGAAAAACAGCCATAAAAAGGCATTACTTAAAAAAAATGTGTGAGAATTTAGAACGCTGCTTTCAATATCACTCATCATACAACAAATAAAAAACCTCGGATTCATTTGTATCCTGCCCCTTCTCATCAAGCGACTATTAAAATTTTACAGCCAAAAATATTGTAAAGCATGGTTCAAAAAGCACTAATCAAGGCTCTTCATACGTTTGATTCATGTTTTGGAATATATGGAATAAACCCAAATGTTTTTTATGAATATCAAATGTAATGTTTGGGCTTATTTGGCCTTTTGTTTTCTGATGCTCTTGGGCTGTGGCGGAGCCACGGAAAACAAACACATCGTAGATGTGTCTAAAGTACAAGCGAAGGTTACCTTCAATCGTGCAGACCGCATCATGACGCAAGCCAAAAGCCGTGATGAAATCATCGACTACTTAAAGGCCAATATTAGATTTGCTGAACGCGGTTTAAGAATCCAGCAATATCCATCTGAATATATTTTGGTAGAAGAGCTTTTTAAAGTTGCCCAGAGTCCATTTGTGGACACTATTTGTCAGAAAATAGACAAGGTACATGGCGCAAATCTAGAAAATGTAGAAAAATCGTTGCTGGATCTTTTCAAGCATACCAAATACTATTTTCCAGAATTTAAAGAGCCTGTGGTTTACACAGTGGTATCGGGCTACTCACCTGGTAATGATTTGATTTTGGGAGATAGCTTGGCCATTGTGGGCTTAGATTTCTATCTGGGAGCCAAACACTCGCCCTACCGCCCGCGTATAGAAGATGTCCCTCAGTACATGTGGCGGCGTTTTGCGCCCAATACACTGCCTTTGCATTTTGCCATGCAGCTTTCTACGAAATTTGCGAAAGGCGACCCAAAAGATAAAACCCTTTTAGCCAGCATGATAGACTGGGGCAAAACACTTTATTTTTGTCAAAAAACCAACCCTACTCTTCCTGACTCAGTCATTATAGGCTACACCGCCGAAGAGTGGAAGAATATTAGTCTTTCGCAGGAAGTCGTTTGGGGTTATTTTGTAGAAAAAAATCTATTTTTTGACCAGAGCCGCGATGCCAAAATACGCTTTATTGGTGAGCGACCTTTTACTTCTGATATTTCAGAAAAATGTCCAGGCCGCGTTGGTGCATGGCTTGGTTGGCAGATTGTTAACGCCTATATGGAAAACCATCCGGAAACATCGCTCAAACAACTCATGGAATGGAGCGATGCTCGCAAACTGTTTGAAGAGGCCAAATATAGACCAGAATAGCTAGCCGGTGAGCAAACATTTCAAAATATTGCTTCATGTTGTTTTTTATGGTACTTTTGCAGCCAAATTTTGTCATAGACCTGAGAAAATAGCTATTTATCATGCGCATATACTTCCTTTTATTGGCCAAAATGCTTCTGGCTTGCTTGTTTTTAGCTTGCGGAAATAGCAACAACAACGCAGAGTACGAAGGTTACACTATCCCAAACAGACCCGACAGTACGCTTGTGATACGTGGCACAACGACAGCAGTGCGTGCAGGTGAGCAAATTTATCTTTTCAAAATGGACGCTACTGGCGACCTTGAGCTGGTAGCAGCACAATATCCCTCTGGCCGCGATAACCGTTTTGAATTTACGGTAACCGTCACAGAGCCTACTTTCTATGCACTCAATTTTTATAATCGCCAACAAGAAGGTTTTTGGCTCTACAAAAGCGATGTCAACATTACAGCTGAAGCAGTCAATCAGGAGAGTTATTTTCAGATATCTGGCTGTCGCGACAACGATTTACTCCGTAAATTTAAAGCTCTGAGTGATGATATTGCCGCTCAGATGCAGCAAATGAAAGCCGAAGAACACATCGAGTACCGACGCGAAAAAGTGGAGACGTTTTTGGAAGACGCTGGCACATCTATAGTGAGTATTATGGCCTCTAACTTACTCATTCCTGAAGAAGATCTAGACAAAATGGAAGATATTGGCCAAAAACTGACAAAAGTTTATCCTCGCTCAAGTTACGTTAAAAATTATATCAAAAACTTAGAGCTGGCAAAGTCTCTGATGGTAGGTCAGCCTGCACCTGACATTAAGTTTAAAACCCAAGATGGCAGAACCACAAGCCTAAGCGCGCTTAAAGGTAAATTTGTATATTTAGATTTTTGGAGCTCTTCCATGCCTCAAGCCTTGCAGTCCATGCAGCAGCTACAGGGGCTTTATGCCACCTATCAGCCTAAGGGCGTGGAGTTTGTGAGTATTTACATGGATAAAGATGCAGATGAACCCTTCAAGCTTAATACAACGGGTTGCAAATGGCCACAGGTTATAGATCGTGCCGACAGCCTTTCTAACTGCATGGAGTCTTATGCTGTAAAGCCACAAAACGGTTACTTTTTTGGCTATTTCATCAACCCCGAAGGCAAAATTCTGGCTAAAGGCGGTTTGAGAGGGGCTAAGATAACCAGTATGCTAGAAAACGCTGTTTCAAACTAGTGACTTTGTGCTGCGTTTTTTGTATGCACTCTGTGTACTAACGCCCTGATTGCTTCCATGTGTTTTGGTCTATCAGCACCAAACACTCGTGCTATTTCTCTGTTGAATTGGAGTTTGTCTTAGCTATTTTTTATAATTCTTTGATTATAGATGTATGAAACAAAAAGTATGGCCAAGAATACTAAAGGCATCATCATATACCCGATGTTCTTATCTACACAAGCATGACTGATGAAGGCAAAAACAAGTGTGAAGGAGAGTCCTGCATATGCCCATTCTTTCAGCATTGAAGATGTTTTAGGATAAACTATGGCTATAACGCCAAGAACTTTTGCAATCACAAGTGAATAGGCAAAGTAGTCAGGATAGTTTAATGCTCTTGTGCCAAAAGTCATATACTCTGGTGCAAATATCCAAGTCCCAACTGGCATAACTGCCTCCATCAATGCAATGATGATTGTGGCTATCCAATAAATGATTTTGTCTTTTTTCATATTTTTACTTTCTAAATGTTAGTAATAATTTGGTTAGTTTTTTGAGGGGAATAGCATTCCTGTGTTGATAATGAATCCAAGACCATATAGTGCAAGCAAATAGCAAAATATTCGTTGTTTTTGATTTTTAATTATTCTCGGTATAGACTCTGAAGTTATCGAGAATTGCTTGCCAGCCGCTCTTTTGCATGTCCATTGGATTTTCGTGCTCAGGATCAAACGTTACTATTATTTCGGTTTGATTGTTCGCTTTTTTCAGTTTGACATTTGCAGTTCGTCCACCAAACTCATACGTAAATTCCTGCCCATCAATAATTTCAGAATAAATTGCTTCAAAATCAAATCCGAAGCTACCATCTTTGGCTTCCATTCTCGCAAAATATCGTCCACCGACACTCATGTTGTTTTCGGCTTTAGGACAATGCCAAGAAGAATTTGCAAAATTCCAGTTAACAATATGCTCTGGTTGTGTGTAGTAGTCCCAAACCTTTTTTAAATCTGCATTAATGGTTGCAGCAACCGTGATTTTGTTGTTCATTGCTACTTTTTTTATGATTAATCATAAGTTATCCAATTGGTTGAATGGCATTTTCCATATTTTCGGAATGGCTCTATCAGTTTCTTTGTAATCACGAGGACTGTAGCTCATCTTCTTGGATATGCCATCACGAGAAGAAATATTTCTTCTTGCTTGCTTATTTACAAAACCAACTAGCTTCAAATTAGTATGCAACTTTTCGGTTTTGCAACTTTTTTTTTGATTTTATGAAAAATTTTAGTTGGGATTGTCTATTCCTAGGACATTACTAAAATTGAGCATCGCTTACCTTTTATAACATAACCTAAGCTTACAATCGCAATCTGTTCTTTTTATGTTGTGTATTTGGTGCAAACACTCAAAAGAAAAATTGAAAAATATCAACCCCAAACAAGACATTATCCGTTAAACATCGAACAAGAAACGAACACTTAAGAATAATGCAAGACATAGTCCCGCTCACTTCTTGGCCTGCATATACAGGTCTTCCTTATATCATCGCAGGGCCTTGCAGCGCAGAAACCGAGGAACAGGTGCTTGAAACGTGTTTGGCCATAGCAGCCAGTCATAAGGTATCGGTTTTACGAGCTGGGGTTTGGAAGCCCCGAACACGCCCTGGCCATTTTGAGGGGATAGGAGAGGCGGCCTTGCCTTGGCTCAAAAAGGCTAGCCAGCTCACAGGATTGCCCATTACTGTAGAGGTAGCTACTGCTAAACACGTGGAAACCGCCCTCAAGCATGGGGTAGATATTCTTTGGGTGGGTGCGCGAAGTACCGTGAATCCATTTACGGTACAGGAAATAGCTGAAGCCCTTAGAGGCGTGACTATACCAGTAATGGTCAAAAACCCCATAAATCCTGATCTCGCGCTCTGGGTGGGTGCTCTTGAAAGACTTTACAAAAGTGGTTTACGCCAGCTTGCAGCCATTCATAGAGGTTTTTCTGCCTTAGGTGAACAGAAATATCGCAATCCGCCTCAATGGCAGTTGGCTCTTAACTTCAAAAGCCAACTACCTCAAATTCCTTTGTTTTTTGACCCTAGCCACACCGCAGGCAAACGCGCTTTTATTTATTCGCTTTCACAAAAGGCACTTAATTTGAACTATGACGGCTTAATGATAGAAAGCCACAGAAGTCCAGACGAAGCCTGGAGTGATGCTGCTCAACAAGTTACGCCTAGAGAATTACAAAATATTTTGCAAAAGCTCTGTATCAGGCAGGAAAGCACGCCAGACAGAGAAGACAGCTCCTATCTTGAAGAACTGCGCAGCAGAATAGATGCTCTAGATCGAGAAATGATAGAAAGTTTGGCCATGCGAATGAGGCTTGTTGAGGATATAGGATTGTTCAAGAAGTCTCATAATCTGGCCATTTTCCAGCGTGAACGCTGGACGGAAATTTTTCAGACCCGCCCACAATGGGCTAAAGAACTTGGCCTTGAACAAGAGATTGTCCAAAAAATTTTCCTGCTCATTCACGAAACCTCTATCAATATTCAAACCGAAACCTTTAAGAAAAACGATACGAGCAACCCTCTACTGCAAAAAAAAGCCGAAGGCTAAATCTCTTCTGTTAGCATCAACTTTCTCAGAGTTTTTGCTTTTGATGCAAACTAGACTCAAATGGTTGTACTTTCATTGTTTTTTACTCTTTCTGGACACATCACTTTGATTTTAGAACCCAAAAAACAAAATTTCTGAACCCGCTTAAAGATTTTTATGCTATCTGAGGCTCTTGAGCACGCATTTGCAAAAAAATAACAATCAAATACTAGGTTTATCGCACAAGTCTCTTTTTTTTGCGTTATAATAAAAAAGTTCAAGCCAAATACTTTGGACGTTTTTTTGATTGTTTGATAAAAATATTAGCACCAAAACAATAACATTCTAGCAATAAGTATGGTAAAGAAGATACTTTTTTTGAGCATTGTAGGGTTAAGCTTCTTCTACAAAACACTGGCTCAAGATGTTGGTAAAGTTCAAATTAACAGAGGTAGCAGATATACTCGCACCCACATCGTTACGCTTAACTTGGCAGGCTTCAATGTGGATAAAATGATGATTAGTAACCACAGCGATTTTAGAGATGCACACTGGCTGTCTTACACACCCAAAATTTATGGGTGGTCTCTCAACAGCACACCTGGCGAACAAACGGTCTATGTCAAGTTCAAATCTAAAGATATGGGCAAAGTGTCGGATCCTATCAGCGATGCCATCACGCTCGATGCCACAGCACCCACCAACGGCAGCATAAAGATTGATGTCCCAGATGGTACACTCAACCAAGTAGATAGCATTCAAACCGTAGATTTGAAGCTAAACTGCACGGATGCAGCTTACATGATTTTGAGTAACTCGCGCTCTTTTTTTCGTAAAAGGTGGCAAACATACAAACCAGATTTCAAAGACTGGGTACTGAGCAATAGCGCAGATGGCGAAAAAATGATTTTTGCTAAGTATAGAGACAAGGCTGGAAACATTTCTGAGATTGCCATGGATAAAATCATTATTGACACACAGGGGCCTTTCAGAACTAAAATTCTTATCAATAACGACGAGGAATTTACGGCAGATAGCACAGGCAAAGTGATTATTACAGCAGTGGGTACAGGAGTAACGCAGATAAAGCTCTCTAATACCAATGATTTTTCTTCTACTCAATGGCAGCCTTTCAAGAAGCAAATTCCTTGGCAATTGCCTAAAGGAGATGGTGCTGCTGTGGTTTATGCCATTTTCAAAGATGCCTCCAACAACCAGTCCAAAGGTATGGATAGCATCATTGTAGACACTACCCCACCACAAAAATGTTCTATTGTTATCAACGAGGGTGATGAGGTGACGCGTCAACCCGATGGCATTGTAGAGCTTTCACTCAAGGCTTCGGAGGAACATCAAGTACTTATCAGCAACTACAAAGATTTTAGAGGTGCTTATTGGACTTATTTTGAAGACCTTGTAACAAACTGGCGTTTAGAGCCAGGTATGGGTAAAAGAACGGTTTATATCAAATTTAAAGATGAGGCAGGCAATATATCGCCAGTCTATACTGATGATATCCTGCTTCAGAAATAGTTCGTTGAAAGACAAGCAATAAAATTGTATTTTTTGTTCTTATAGCAGAACAAAACAGGTTTCTAGTTTGTTTCTAATTGTGTTTAAACATAGACGTTTCTAACTTATGATAACATTTCGCCTTCTTTTTGTTTTGTTCTGCTTAGTGGGTATCACCTTGCTCTCTTCGTGTGCCATTGTACGTCCTGGGCAGGTGGGTGTAAAGCAGCGTTTGGGTAGAATCAAAAGCAAACAGGCACTTAAACCAGGTGTTTATGGTATTTGTCCCTTTACCACTCGCGTGGTTAAAGTACCGACACGCACCATTAACCTGCCTGTCAATCTGACCGCCCTGCCTTCTAAAGAAGGTGTGAGCATAGATTGTGAATTAGCAGTGTTGTTTCATATAGAGCCTTCATCAGCCATTAAAATTGTAGAAACAGTTGGTGTACGCTATGGGGAAAGCATCATTTTAAGTAGCTTACGCTCAGCTGCTGCCGATGTTACTGCTCAGTATTTTGCCAAAGATATGCACACCTTTGAGCGCGAGAATATTGAGAAGGCCATCTCTGAGAAAATGACCTCCATACTTGGCGATCGGGGTTTTGTGGTAGAAGCCATCTTACTCAAAAGCATTCAACTGCCAGAAAATCTATCAAGAGCTATAGAAAGGAAGCTGCAAGCAGAACAAGAAGCTCAAACCATGCAATTTGTTTTGCAACGCGAAACCCAAGAAGCCGAAAGGCTACGCATTGAAGCGGAAGGTATCAGAAATGCCAATAAAATCATTGCTGAAGGTCTTAGCGACTTAATCATTAAGTATAAAAGTTTAGAAGTATTTGAAAAACTCTCTCAATCTGGAAATGCTAAAGTCATTATTACGAATGGGAATGCGCCCTTTTTGATTGACAATGACTAGTAATGATTAAAATCATGAAACATTAAAAACAAAAATCTTACATAAAAGCCACCCAAATGGTAAGCTATTTGTAAGATTTTTTTGTAGGCATAGTTTTAGATGCGCAACAGGCAAATAATCTGTCAATGGCTTGTTAAAGTTTTTTAACACTTCTTTAGACGATGCTTTTTTGCAGACTTTGGCAAGTTTTGTGCTATTAATCAATCATGCCAATAAAATTATATGAAAGTTTGGAGCTGCCAAATAATTACACTACGTTTGTTTTTCAAAACCAAATATTAGAGTAGTATCAAGCAGTCTTTTTGTACAACGTTTTTTTTCTTTATCCAAAATATATTTTGGGAACAGCTATGACTAAGTATTTGCTGCTTTTCTGCGGTTTGTTGTTTTCTTTTGAGCTTTCCGCACAAGTTCGTTTATTATCTGATGCAGAGCTAGCACAGGCTCACCCTTTTCTTTCCATCGAAGAAGCTCTTTCGTCCTCAGATACTGTTTTTAAGCTTTATCTTTGGGAAGAAAATCGCACCACACTTTCAACAGAGGTGGCCAAAATAAAAACCATTCAAGAAATTTGGTTGAATGATAACCCAAGCTTGGATTTAAAAGATGCAATCAATACACTTGTCAAGTTACCTGTATTGCAAACACTTAACCTAAGCGGCAATCAAATCAAAGTACTACCTGCCGAAATCACTAAGCTTGCTAAGCTTAAAGATTTGGCTTTGAATGGTAACAGCACTTTTATTGATGAAATGGACGCGAGTGGACAGGGCTTAGATCTCAAAGAGAACTTCAAGCTTTTGGCTCAAAACCCCAAGCTCACAAAAATTAATTTGGCAGACAATAACATTACTTTGATACCCAACGAAATAGCGGGACTCAAAAACTTGGCAATACTGGATCTTACTAATAATCAGCTTGCCACCCTCCCAGAAGCTATGGGAGAGTTAAGCAATTTAAATGAGTTGGTTCTGGCTAATAACCCTATAAAAGAGCTTCCAGAGGTTCTGTCAAAGATGAAATCCCTAACCAAGCTAGACCTACGCTCTATCAAGCTTACAAATTTCATGGCTGATATGGATAAGATAAAGAAAATGCCAAAATTGAAGGAGCTTTGGATTCCTGATGGTTTAACAGAAGCAGATATAAACGCGCTCAAAAAAGCGATGCCAAAACTTGAAATTATCAGCTTTGAATAAAATTCTGTGTTCATAAAAAAAGGCTTTGGCTTTAAGTCAGAGCCTTTTTTTATGAACAATTTCTAGCTTTGATGCTCTTTTAGCCAAAGACAATGCTACCACTCCTCCAATACCAGCAGCACTAAAACTGCTTGGCCAAGCAAGCCCCACACAACCCCTATTAATTTGACTCATTCTTAATCCTAATTTCATTGTGTGTTTATGAAAATTCATTGTGTAAGTTTACTTTTTTTGGTCATGGCTCTGTGCGGACAAGTATCGGCACAGTCCGACGACTCCCCTCTATGGCTGCGCTATCCTGCTATTTCTCCCGATGGCAAAACAATTGCCTTTTGTTACAAAGGTGATATTTATACAGTACCAGTGCAAGGCGGTAAAGCCACTGCTCTCACTTTGCATGAGGCACGAGACTTTAAACCAGTATGGTCGCCTGACAGCAAAACGATTGCTTTTGCGTCAAACCGCTACGGCAATAATGATATTTTTACAATTCCTGCCGAAGGAGGCAAGCCCACAAGACGGACCTTTCACTCTGCCAAAGATATCCCAAATGCTTTTACTCCTGACGGCAAGCGCATTCTCTTTCAAAGCTCAAGGTTTGTAGATGCTAAAAACGTAGCACACCCTGATGGCGGTTATACACAGGTATTTAGCGTGGCACTTGCTGGAGGAACAGAAAAATTTGAGAATACCAATTCCATGGAGCGTGTGTATCCAGACAAAACGGGTAACCGCTGGCTCTACTTTGATCGCAAGGGCTATGAGGACGAATGGCGCAAACATCATACCTCATCCGTGACACGTGATTTGTGGCTTTGGACAAAAAATGAAAATAAGTATGCAAAAATTAGCTCATTTGAAGGCGAAGACCGCGACCCAGTGTGGAGCCCTGATGAAAAAGAAGTATACTACCTGAGTGAAAAAAGCGGAACATTTAACGTATGGAAGTTCGCCTTAGATAAGCCCAGTGATACTGAACAAATTACTAAGCACAGCAAGCATCCTGTTCGCTTTTTGAGTATAGCAACTGACGGTACCATCTGCTATAGCTTCAATGGCGAATTGTACACTAAAAAAATGGGTGCAGAATCCCAAAAATTAAACGTAAGTATCGTCTCTGACGACCGCTACAACGCTTACGATAACGAAATAAACCCTGCTATGGCTTCGGAAATGGCTGTTTCAGCATCTGGCAAGGAGATAGCTCTTGTGGTTCGTGGTGAGGTGTTTGTAACTTCTGTTGAGTTTAGCACCACCAAGCGCATTACCAACACACCTGAGCAGGAGCGTTCTGTAAGCTTTAGCCCCGATGGCCGCAGCTTATTGTATGCCGCAGAAAGAAATGGAAGCTGGAATTTGTATGAGTCTAAAATTGTAAATAAAGCCGAGCCTTATTTTTACGCAGCCTCAATCATTGCCGAAACAAGCCTCTTGGATGGTCCAGAAGAAACTTTCCAACCGCGCTACTCGCCTGATGGCAAAGAAGTTGCATACTTAGAAGAACGCACCACTATAAAAGTGCTCAATCTAGAGTCTAAGAAAAGCCGTGAAGTTATGGCAGGTACTTATCAGTACTCGTATGCCGATGGAGATCAGTTTTTTGACTGGTCGCCTGACAGCAAATGGATCTTGGCTACATTCTTAGATAAATCGCGTTGGCGTTCAGAGATAGGCCTAATTGATGATGCTGGCGGTAAAAAGCCTATTAACCTCACCTTGAGCGGTTACAACGATGACTACGCTCGTTGGATGATGAATGGAAAAATGATGATCTGGTTTTCGGATCGTAGAGGTATGCGCTCCCACGGAAGCTGGGGCTCGCAAGGTGACGTATACGGCATGTTCTTTACACAAGCCGCCATGGATACCTTTTTGATGAGTAAGGCCGAAGCAGAACTTGCAGCTGAAAGCCAAAAGCTACGCGACGAACAAAAAGCAAAAGAAAGCGCAGACAAAAAAGATGACAAGAAAGACGATAAGGCCGTATCTTCCTCTAAAGAAGAGAGCACAAAACCTATAGAAATTGAGCTTGATGGCTTACAAGACCGTATCAAAAGACTTACAATACACTCTTCCTCGCTCAGCGACGCAATACTGACTCCGTCTGGCGACAAGCTCTACTATTTGAGTGCTTTTGAGAAGGGTTATGACCTCTGGGTACATGAATTCAAAGAACAACGAACCCGAATTGTTGCCAAGTTGGAGTCGTATGGTGGGCAATTGGCCATGGATAAAGAGGGCAAATATCTTTTCTTGATGAGCGGCGGCAATATCACTCGCATTGACGTGGCTTCTAGCGAGCAGAAACCTGTTATGTACAACGCCCAAATGGAACTTAAGGCGGATGCAGAGAGAGCGTATTTCTTTGAACACATGTGGAGACAAGTAGAGAAAAAGTTTTATGTAAAAAATCTGCATGGCGTAGAATGGGATTTTATGAAAAAAGAATATGCTCGCTTTTTGCCGCACATCAATAACCAATATGACTTTGCAGAGATGGCAAGCGAGCTACTAGGTGAGCTGAACGCCTCACACACAGGCTGCTTCTATTTTGGTGGCGGTAGTCCAAACGGTGACAATACGGCTTCTTTGGGCGCATTCTACGACCATAGCTATAGCGGTAATGGCTTGAAAATAGAAGAAGTTCTAGAAAAAGGTCCGCTTAGCAAAGCAGGACTCAACATAACGGCTGGTATGGTGATAGAAAAGATAGATGGAGAAAGTATCAGCCCATCTGTAAATGTATACACGCTTCTCAATCATAAAGCAGACAAAAAGGTTCTTTTGAGTATTTTTGACCCAAAAACAAACAGCCGTCGTGACGTAAGCATCAAGGCCATTTATGGTTATCAGGAGGGACAATTACTCTATCAGCGTTGGCTCAAAATTATGAGAAACATGGTAGAAAAACGCTCAAATGGCCGACTGGGCTATGTCCACGTGCAGGGCATGGACGAAGAAAGCTTCCGTCACGTCTACTCTGAAGTACTTGGCCGTTATACAGACAAAGAAGCACTGATTGTAGATACGCGTTTCAACGGCGGCGGTTGGCTACACGACGACTTGGCTACTTTCTTGAGCGGCAAACGCTATGCGGAATTGGTGCCACGCGACCAAAAAATTGGCAATGAGCCTGAAGACAAATGGTGTAAACCCTCTCTAGTGCTTATGAGTGAAGGAAACTATTCTGATGCACATATTTTCCCTTACGTGTACAAAGAACTCAAAATTGGCAAGTTAGTTGGTATGCCTGTACCTGGAACTGGCACAGCGGTTTGGTGGGAAACACTCATGAATGGCCAGCTCGTATTTGGCATTCCACAAGTGGGCTTCCGCGGAAACGATGGTAAATGCTTAGAAAATGTGCAACTTGAGCCAGATGTGAAAGTAGCACAAAGTCCCGATAAAATTGGTCAGGGCATAGATGAGCAAATAGACAAAGCCGTTGATGTTTTATTGAATAAATAACATCTCCTTTTTTTGATTGTTGAATTTCAAAAAGGTCTTTGCACTCGTCTTTTTAGACTGCAAAGACCTTTTTTTATGGTGCGGATTAAGGTTTATGGACTTGGTAGTTAGTTGATTCAGAGTCAAAAGTACATTTTACATTCTGTTAAATGACTCATTTAGCCCTGTGAAGCACTGTCCTTACTTTTTACAGAAGTCGTTTTTTAGTTCTTGTGCATTTTTTATTGAACACATTCCAACCTTCTTACCATACAGTGGGTCATTATTATGAAAGCCTACAGAGGTGGGCCATAAAGCAAGTATATTGGGTGTATTGTCAAAGACGAGCATTTCATTCCGCCTTGCAACTTACAACAACTCTACTATAATTTAGGCACAAAAGGGCTTGCAAAAGCCCTTTTGACAGCTGATTATCTTTTAAACCAAATACAACTCAATACACAAAATAAATCAAATAGGCACTTTCTCATCAGAAATTGTGCATTTAACGACAGTTTTTAGAGTTCATGTTTTTTTTATTGGGGGTGAAAATTTTATAGCCATAGTTAGTTCTAAAGACAAATAAGGCCGCTTTTAGCGGCCTTATTTGTCTTTAGTCTGTCATCACACTCCCTAAATATGAATCACCTCACCATAAGCAGCCGCGGCAGCTTCCATAATAGCCTCTGACATGGTGGGGTGTGGGTGAACAGCCTTGATGATATCAGGGCCGGTGGTCTCCAACTTACGTGCTACCACAACCTCCGCAATCATTTCGGTTACATTCGCGCCTATCATGTGTGCGCCCAACCACTCGCCATATTTGGCATCAAAGATGACTTTAACAAATCCATCTTTTGCACCAGCTGCACTGGCTTTGCCTGAAGCAGAAAATGGAAACTTTCCTACTTTTACTTCATAACCAGCCGCTTTGGCTTGTTCTTCTGTCATGCCTACCGAAGCCACTTCAGGCGAGCAGTAGGTACAACCAGGAATATTGCCGTAGTTTAAAGGTTCTGGGTGATGCCCTGCAATATTTTCTACGCAAATAATTCCTTCGGCGGAAGCCACGTGCGCAAGTGCAGGCCCACGCACAATATCGCCAATGGCATAGACACCTGCAACGTTTGTGCGATAGAAGTCGTCCACAAGTACTTTACCCTTATCGGTTTTTATACCTACTTGCTCTAAACCTAGGTTTTCGAGGTTGGTTACTACGCCCACTGCCGAGAGCACTATATCGCACTCAAGAACAGATGCACCGCTAGCTCCCTTAATATGAACTTTGCAACCTGCACCTGAGGTATCCACAGACGTAACCTCTGTATTGGTGAATATCTGTATGCCAGACTTCTTGAAGTTCTTTTCAAGCTCTTTAGATATATCAGCGTCTTCTACAGGAACAATACGCGGCATAAACTCTACAATGGTCACTTTGCTGCCCATCGCGTTATAAAAATACGCGAATTCAACGCCAATTGCACCAGAGCCGACAATGACAATAGATTTAGGCATAACTTCAGGTACCATTGCCTGACGATAACCTATTATTTTTTTGCCATCTATGGGCATGGTTGGCAGTTCGCGTGAGCGACCACCTGTAGCTAAAATAATATGCTTGGCAGTAATCGTTTGTTTCTGGCCACTAGCCTCTGTTACCTCAACACTTTCTTTTGAAAGGAGCTTAGCCGTTCCAAATATTTTTTCAATCTTGTTTTTGCGAAACAAAAATTCTATGCCCTTGCTCATGCCGTTAGCCACATCGCGGCTTCGCTTAATTACACCACCGAAGTCAGCTTCAACGCCACTCACTTTAATACCATAGTCGGCAGCGTGTTTGACGTAATCATAAACTTGTGCGCTTTTAAGAAGTGCTTTTGTAGGAATACAGCCCCAGTTCAAGCAAATGCCGCCTAGTGCTTCACGCTCTACTACGCCTACTTTCATACCGAGCTGAGAAGCTCTAATGGCCGCTACATAGCCACCAGGCCCAGCTCCAATTACTAAAACATCAAAATTTGACATGAGAACTATTGAATTGGTGTGAATCCTTAATATTTGCCACTAATAACAGCACAATAATGCAAAAATCCAATGCTTTTCAAAGAAGATTTTTTCTTTGAGCTAAAATATTGGTAAAATTCACCCTGAAAAATGCCTGTGGCTTTTCTGAATCAGTAATTATTCCCCACTCATCACAAAAGCACCCCAGAAATACGGCTCAGGATGTTGCTTTTTGATGTCTAGTTGAGCTTCTTGAAATGCGCGACGCGCCTGCCCGTGCTGGGCATAACGGCTATAAAAGCTTGTCATGAGCTTTTGAGTAACGGCATCGTCCACTTTCCAAAGCGACATAATGAGGCTCTTAGCCCCCGCCACACGGAAAGCCCGCTGCAAACCATAGACCCCTTCGCCTGCCTTGATATCC
>RDZD01000022.1 GCA_004293815.1 Cytophagales bacterium
TTGGACTATTTACACCTCAAAGCAAGCGAAGTACTTTCGCTGCAAGCAGAAGCAGAAGAGAAAGTTAGGAAAGATGAGAAAATTGAAATTGCTAGAAATGCTATCTTAAAAGGTTATAATAATCAAATTATTGCAGATATAACAGGCCTAACAGTTGAACAAATAGAGCAACTACGCAATAAAAAAGAGTAAAAACTGCACCAATATTACATTTGTAAAAAATGGGCAGAAGTGCGTAATTGGGGCTAGGGTGCTTTCAATCTCCTCCTGCACAACACTTTTTCCCTATGCACCAAAAATCCTCAAAACTCAGGTAGCGGAAGCCAAAAAGTCTATCTTGAAACAATTGCTTCACGTAAATTTTTTGGAAATGAGAAGAAGAAAGAAATTTCATTTTTCTTTATCTTTTTTATTATCATTTATGAAATAACCTGCCCCTAAATATTGGCTGATTCTGGCTCAAAGCTCTCAAAAGTTATTAACTTTGCTGCAAAATGATGATATTTCTCAGCGGCCTCAAATCAATTATCCCCCTTCCAATAATGCTCAAGAAAAAGCCAAAACACCCTGAAACAGAGGCTATACGCCAACAACTTGCTCGTACACCCTACCGCGAGTACTCTAGCCCTATTTTCATGACCTCTAGTTTTGTTTTTGTCTTCCGATAACAAGTCAATTAGGATGTTCTTTATATTTTAACTTGTTGTGCTGTTTTTGGACATCACTCTACAATAAGGATTATCTACTTTGCGAAGGTGAGGAATTTTACCACAAAAATTTACTAAAACTACTAACGTTGAATCTTGCACCAAAATTTCAAAGCAGTACTTCGCCGCCTATTACAAACGCAATCTTGCTCGTTAAATAACTTGCTTTTCAAAGATAAAAAAATATAAAAAGGCTTTTTAATTTTTTTTATTGGTACTTAGAGACTTAATTGATAGATTTGTCACGAAACGGTATAAAGTCAAATAAATTTACATAGGTTTTGCAAAAGAGAGTATTTATACTTTCTTTTTGGTTAAGTGCTTTGTTGGGTAAGAGAAAGTGCTATCTATTTCGCCTTTGTCAAACCTTTTCCGTTGGTGGCAATTTTAAAACAACACAATAAATAATTAGTCTTATGAAACTAGTATTTGAAAACCCATATGTTTTTGTGTCTCTTGATGCAGAAAACAGTGTTTTGGTGGATATTTGGCGCATGTGCAATGAGCGAAGAAGCTTTTAAACAGATTATGTATGTATGGCGCGACTTAATGCAAGAAAATCAAGTTAAGTATTCTCTTACCGATACTTTGCATTTTAACTTTCCGCTGACTCCCGAGATACAGAATTGGATAGTAGAAAATATCACTGAACCATTATTCAAAAACTTTAGTTTTCGCAAACACGCATTTGTTACGCCCATAGAATTTGTCTCTAGCTTGGGAATAGAGCAGCTTACAGACGAAAATAATAGCAAAGGAATTAATGAAGCTTATTTTTCAGATATAGACTCTGCCCGAAAGTGGTTGTTATCTTAAATCTTTGAAGAACATATTTCTGCTTTGAGATACCGTTTTGCTACGCATTTACTAAAATATGTCCTGTTTTTTTAATAAAGTGCAGGAAGTTTAAAAAAAATACCTCAAAGTAAATCTCAAGAAAACTATCTAAGCGTGTAGCGTAGTCCCAAAAAGCCTCTAATGCCCTGATTTGGTGCAAAAACATAAGTGGGGTCAAAAGTAAGTGCATTAGGATTGCTGGGAGTGGCTAATACTTGTCCGTTGCTATCAAATTGTACATCTCTATCAAAGGGGTCAAAAGCACGTGCAATGCTATTGGCGGGGGGAGTATAGTTGAGCAGGTTTTTGATTCCCCCATATACCTCAAAGCAGTAGCCTAGTTTTTTAGTGACTTGTATGTTTTGCAAGCTCCAAAAAGGGGACTTGGCAGGACGGTTGTCTAGTTCCCCAAGCAGAGGCAACAGCATAGGGCCGTAGAGATTCCCCGTATAATCTATACTAAGTCCTATTTGATGCCATTCATATCCTAGTGACCAAACCGCAGAAAACCGCTCTGTGAGTAACTGCCTTTGTTTAATGCCATTTTCTACTAAATTCACGTCCATAAGCGTGGCACCAGCAGCTACGCTAAGACCATTGTCAAAAGCCGCATCTAAATTGATGCTCACACCTTGGGAGGTGGCAAAGCCCTCCAGATTGGCATAGATAATTTTATTAGGGTCTGTAAGATAATCTGGAACAATGCGGTTTTTAAAGTGTGTATAAAAGGCCGTAGCGTCTATGTTGATAGAACTGCCATGCTTATTGTATATTTTTTTAACAAAATTCAAGTTGCCGTTCCAAGAGGTTTCTGGTCTTAATTCACCTTCAAACACCACCGTCCGCGCACCTGTAAGAGCAGCATGATCTTCGGTAAAAACATTCGCTACACGATAACCATTGCCCAGACTTAAGCGAAGAATATTTTTTTTATTCGTAGAACTGAGTTTGTAATTCATACGCGGTGAAAAAATATAGCCGTGCTTATCATTATAATCAGCTCGTAAGCCCACAAGCAGCTTGCTAATTGGAGTTAAATGAATCTCGTTCTGCACAAAAACGCCTGGAAGGTTAGTCACAGAAGGATTATTCAAGGGAGTGCTTAGGCTATCTGTCAGAGAGGTAGCAGGCGTATTGTCATCATACCATACATAGCGGTAGGCCACTCCTGCTATAAGCTGTTGCCTGCGTAAGGTTTTGCTCCAAAGCAACTGTCCGAACGCAATGTTTTGGGTAGCAATATAAGGCATGTTGCCATAAACGCTGTTTTGATGATGGCTATTTGCGCTCCATTGAAAGACCACGTGTTCACGCATTGGTAGTTGATAAGTGCCCACCATTTCCCATCGTTTAGTCATGATACTTTCACCATAAATGCTATCGCCGCCCCTAAAACTGTTATTCCAGCGCATATCCCCACCCCAGCGGTCTTCGTAGTTGTAGCGTACAGCCACGTTAAACAGTCGGTCTTCGGCTCGCTGAACATTTATCTTATTGAAAACAGACACTCTATGTTGAAGCGTGACATCTGTAAAGCCATCGCGGTTATTATCCAAAGGATTTTGGTAATTGAAGTAATTGATTCCAAGAAGTGAATGCACCTGCTTGCTGAGTTTAAATTTTATCCCCAAATCTGCATTAAAATCTGCCCAATTGGAACTAAAAGCATCAAAAGACAGCACAGGCGCGTGTGTGGGCTTTTTGGTGATAATGTTGATAAGTCCACCCACTGCTTCAGAACCGTAAAGTGTAGAAGCTGGTCCTTTAACGATTTCTACGCGCTCTATTAGAGCTTGAGGAATGCCCGTTAGGCCATATACGGTTGAGAGGCCACTGACAATAGGCATACCGTCCAACAAAACCATAGTATAAGGCCCCTCTAAACCATTGATGTGGATGTCGCCTGTATTGCACACATTACAATTGAGTTGAGGCCGCACGCCATTGATATTTTGTAAAGACTCAAAAACAGAGGGTGTGGGGTTAGCTTTAAAAAACTGTGAGGTATAAATTTCCACAGGCACAGGGCTTTCCAACTTGCTGACTTCTTTGAGCGTACCAGAAACTACCACCTCTTCTATATCCTGAAGAAGGCTAGTGAGTATAAAAACATAGGTTTTTTGGCTGTCAAATACTTGGAAACTTGTCTTAAATGGTTCATAGCCCACTTGCTGAGCTTTGAGAGTATAGTTGCCTGCTTTCAGTCCACCAATGAGCACACGACCAGAACTGTCTGCCAAAAATTGCTGCTTAAGTTCTTGAATTTGAACCGACACAAAGGGGACAGGTTCTTGCAACTCACTGACGAAAAGCAGTTCACGCTGTTGCGAATAGACATGTCCCAGACCAAAGCACAACCAAAAAAACAGGACAAAAA
Organism: Cytophagales bacterium; assembly: GCA_004293815.1. Taxonomy (GTDB): domain Bacteria; phylum Bacteroidota; class Bacteroidia; order Cytophagales; family Bernardetiaceae; genus RDZD01. The sequence goes on from RDZD01000022.1 coordinate 3,922, forward strand.
AGAACGGGTAGTGTTTGCAGAAGGGTTTCATAGGATTTTATTTTTGCAAAACAAAATCATTTTGTTTGATAACACTAAAATATGGTAAAATATTTTTTGCAGTTTTTATATCAGTATTGCAGGAAGTTTAGAAAAGGTCTCTTTTTTAGGTAGTTCATATCATGCTCATTGGCGTAAGCTTCCTTCTCAAAACGATTTTGTCTATAAGCCTCTTGATGTGAGTTCCCCTTAAATCTCAACTTAAAATATTCATACAAATACCACACATAAAAAGGCAGAATGAACAGCTCTAAAGTTTGCGCAAAGTGTATGCGCTCATGGTTGAGCAGTTTTTGATTATAACGATAAGCATTATTTTGTAAAAAGATAATAGGAAGGATAGCCAAAGCTGCCATGCCTTTTAGATAAGGCAATCTAAAAAGTCTCGGCCAAACTATGATAAAACCAGTCAAGCGCATCGTTGTTTCATTTTAATAATTTTGAATCATATCTACTTAAATCACGGGGTTTTTGTTATTGATAGAAAGGCAAAAGCAGTGTTTTTGTAAGTAACTCAAAAATAAAATAACAAATTTTCAATAAAAAATATCATTTATCTCTTGTTCGAACGTCTTTAGAGTATGTGTAGATATTTTTTAGTTAAGAAAGTTTACACATTATTTATTTGCGTCAATGATAAAAACTCAACAATTAAACCTTTAAACAAAAAGCCTTCAATTTTTGAATGGCTTTTTTTCTTTTATGGTGGTTAAAATAAAAGGCTTTTTTTAGCCATAGACATCGTATAAAAAAAGAACAGTTGGAGAATTAGAGCAGAATGTTTTTTTTGATTAACTTGCGCCCGAAATGTTCTAAAATTAGAATATCTTGTCATAAGATACTGATAATGAGCAAATAAAAACCGCAGTTTCTTTCTCGAATGAATTATCATCTCAATCAAATTCCAGAACGCACCGTTCAGCCGCGCCAGTCTGGCCTTACCATGGTCATGGACAAAGGGCTGAGCCTGCGTGAAACCGAAGACATGCTTAGCACAAGCCAGAGTTTTATAGATATTGTTAAACTTGGCTGGGCTACTTCTTACGTGTTTCCAAAACTGGAGGAAAAAATAGCACTTTATACCTCCGCTAACATTCCTGTCTATTTTGGAGGAACGCTTTTTGAGGCTTTTGTGGCACGCGACCAGTATGAGGACTATAAAAGACTGTTAGATAAATACCAACTCCGCTTTGCAGAGGTGTCGGATGGTTCTATAGATTTGCCTCATCCTGTTAAGTGTGAATATATCAGAGATTTAGCACAGCACGTAACGGTGCTCTCAGAAGTGGGCTCCAAAGATGCGGATAAGATTTATGCACCCTACCAGTGGATTGAACTTATGCAGGCTGAGTTAGATGCTGGCTCTTGGAAAGTAATAGGTGAATCCAGGGAAGCTGGTAATGTGGGTCTTTTTCGTGCCACTGGTGAAGTGCGCCAGGGCTTGGTACAAGAAATTTTAACTAAGATTTCTTGGGAAAAAATCATCTGGGAGGCACCTCAAAAGTCTCAACAAGTTTGGTTTATCAAACTTTTAGGTTCAAACGTTAATTTGGGTAATATCCCTACAAACGAAGTGATTCCTTTGGAAACTATTCGTTTGGGCTTGCGTGGCGACACTTTCAGTTTCTTTTTGAACAAAAAATAAACGTTTTGTGAGAACCCTAGACATCTGTTTTACTCCAGAGTTACTACATCTCTATAACCTTGAACAAAAAGCGGTTGTGATTGTAGATATTCTACGTGCAACCTCCTGTATGGTGACGGGTTTGGCGCACGGAGCTGAGTATTTGATACCAGTGAGCAGCATAGAAGCCTGTAAAACTCTTCAAAAACAAGGCTATGTGGCTGCTGCGGAACGCAATGGCGAAATTGTGGCAGGTTTTGATTTGGGCAACTCGCCTTTTGATTACCAAAAATTTGCACTTTCAGGGGCTGCCATAGCCCTCACAACCACCAATGGCACATTGGCTATAGAAAAATCTAAGGCCGCTGCCGAAGTGCTTATAGGAGCTTTTTTGAATATTTCAGCTTTGGCAGAATACCTCAAAAGTTCTGTTCACAATGAGGTCTTAATTGTCTGTGCAGGCTGGAAAGGAAACTTTAATTTAGAGGACACTCTTTTTGCAGGAGCTTTAGTCACTTTACTAACCCCTCATTTCGGATTGGCTTCTGATTCTGCATTAGCCGCTCAATACCTTTTCAAAGCTGCTGAAGCAGATATGCTTGGCTTTTTGAAGCAATCCTCACATTACAAACGTCTCTCTAGGCTCAATATCAAAGAAGATATTGAGTTTTGTCTCAAATATGACGTTTACAATAACATTCCTGTTCTGAAAGAGGCCAAACTTGTTAATATTAGCCTTATTAAGCACTAAAATATTCTTTTACAATCCAAAGCTGTTTGTCATTATGACTTGGTTTACGCGCACCGAAAAAAATATTACCACACCTACCACTGAAAAAAGGGAGTCACCAGATGATATGTGGTTTAAAAATCCGCGCAGTGGCAAGATAATTCTTAAAAAAGAACTCGAGCAAAACTGTTATGTATGCGTGGACGACCAATATCATGTTACCATTTCACCTGATAAATATTTCAGAATTCTTTTTGATGACGACCAATACACAGAGTTGAATGCAGATATGCGAGCGGGCGACCCTCTCAAGTTTGTAGACACTAAAGCCTATTCAGATCGTGTGTTGGAACAAGAGCGCAAAAAAGGCATCAAAGAAGCTGCTCGAACAGCTTATGGCCAAATTAATGGCTTAGATTTGGTGGTGGTAGCTATGGACTTTGGCTTTATTGGAGGATCCATGGGGTCGGTTGTGGGTCAAAAAATTTCTTTGGCTATAGATCATGCTATTGCCACACGCAAACCACTTATGATTATTTCACAGTCAGGTGGTGCACGGATGATGGAGGCTAGTTTTTCTCTGATGCAAATGGCCAAAACCTCAGCCAAACTGGCTCTCCTTTCAGAGGCTGGCGTGCCTTATATTTCACTGCTCACCAACCCTACAACTGGTGGTGTTACGGCCTCGTATGCCATGTTGGGTGACCTTAACATTGCAGAACCTCAGGCACTTATTGGCTTTGCAGGCCCACGCGTGGTTCGAGAGAGTATAGGCAAGGAATTGCCAAAGGGCTTTCAAACTGCTGAGTTCTTGCTCGAGCATGGTTTTGTAGACTTTATTGTGGACAGAAGGGATCTTAAGGATAAATTAACCGCCGTTCTGAATTTGCTCTTTTATAAAAAGTAAGCACAGCAATAAAAGCTTGTATTGACTACTTCCCAAGCCTAAACCCTTATGCCAAACACTCATCACACAGAATTAAAGCGTGCCCTTGTTATTACTTCTATTGCAGCCCACACGCATGAGGTCTTGCAGCACTATGCTCGTGAATGCAAAAAGAGAAATATTTATTTTGTGGTTATGGGAGATGTCATTTCGCCCAAAGATTTTAGTTTGGAGGGCTGTGATTTTTATGATATAGCCAAACAAAACGCTCTTCCTTTTGCCTTACCAAAAATCCTGCCTACCCGCCACTACGCCCGCAAGAACTTAGGCTATTTGCAAGCGATAAAGCAAGGTGCTAATCTCATTCAGGAAACGGATGATGATAACTGGCCTCTAGAAAGCTTTTGGTCGGAAAAAAAGAGCTCTGTGACAGCCTACAATCTTTCTGAAAATGGCTGGGTGAACCTTTATGCCTATTATTCTGAAGAAAAAACATGGGCAAGGGGGTTTCCGCTTGAGCGCATACATACGAGTCCTCTGCCCAGTCTCAGTACCCTAGACCAAAGCCCTGCTTACTGCCCGATACAACAAGGTTTGGCCGATGAAAACCCAGATGTAGACGCGGTGTATAGGCTCACGGCTAAGTTGCCTATTTATTTTGAACCAAATATCAGAATAGCTTTGGGGGCTAATACCCTACACCCCTTTAATAGCCAAAACACCGTGTGGTTTCCAGAAGCTTTTCCACTGCTCTATTTGCCATCCTATTGCAGTTTTCGCATGACAGATATTTGGCGCAGCTATGTGGCTTTGCGTTTAGCATACGCCAATGATTGGAAGGTACTTTTTGAGTCTTCAACGGTTCGCCAAGATCGCAACGAACACAGTCTGCTGCGCGACTTTAAAGACGAAGTGGAAGGGTATCTGAATAACTCTCGTATTTGCGATGCGCTTTGGGCTTTGAATTTGCCCAAGGGCAATAGCCACCTATACAACAATCTTTTGGCTTGCTACGAAGTGTTCATAAAACTAGGCTTGATGGATCCCAAAGAACTAGATTTAATAGAAGCTTGGAACGAAGACTTGGCTAAGATGCAAGCCTAAATTGACGTATCTTTAAAACCGTTGAATTTTTATGGCCTTTTAGAGAATCCTTGCGGTATTTTTTTTGTATTACTTTTGTCAAAAATAATAATTTATTAAGTGTTTTGGGCAAAATAAAGCGAATTATTAGCCGCTTTTGAGTCAAATTACGCAAGAGTAGCACTTTTTTGAAAAAAAAATGGCTTTTTTTTTGCAGGAGAATAATTTTAATCTCAAATTTATAGCAAATTTAGGTGTAGTAATCAAAGTTTTAAGAACATGACCAGCTCAGGTTTTTCTTCTAAGTATAGCAACATGAACGAAATATCTTCTATCATAAAAGTTATTGGTGTAGGCGGTGGTGGCGGTAATGCCGTTAATCATATGTACAAAATGGGCATCAGAGGTGTTGATTTTTTTATTTGCAACACCGATATCCAAGCCCTCGCACTCAGCCCCATCCCTAACAAAATTCAGATTGGGCGGAACCTTACCCAAGGTTTGGGCGCAGGTGCCAATCCTGAAAAAGGAAGAAATGCTGCCTTAGAAAGCAAAGAAGAGCTTCGCGAAATCTTGAGCCACAACACCAAAATGTTGTTCATTACCTCAGGTATGGGCGGCGGTACAGGTACAGGTGCAGCTCCCGTGATAGCGGAAGTTTCTCGCGAGTTGGGCATTCTGACTGTAGGCATTGTTACAGCTCCTTTCGAGTTTGAGGGTAAGCCCAAACAAAGCCGCGCACAAGACGGTATTGATGAGCTTCGCAAATATTGCGACTGTGTCATTGTGATTTTGAACGATCGTTTAAGAGATGTATACGGCAAAGCTTCAATCAAAGAGGCGTTCCGTCAGGCAGACAACGTGCTGGCACGTGCAGCTAAATCTATTGCCGAAATTATCACTGTAGCGGGCACTATTAATGTGGACTTTGAAGACGTAAGAACCGTAATGAAAGAGGCTGGAGCCGCTGTTATGGGTTCTTCAGTAGCCGAAGGAGAAAATCGTGCGCGTCGTGCTGCTGAAGCGGCTATTTCTTCGCCTTTACTCAATAATACCAATATTTATGGTGCTAAATATATTCTTCTATGTGTGGTAGTAGGTAATGATGAGGACTTCCAAATGGAAGAGCTAGAAATCATCACAGCATACGTACAAGAACAAGCAGGCGACAATGCGGAGGTGATTTACGGACAGGCTATTGATGAGAATCTGGGCGACAGTATCAGCGTCACCATCATTGCCACAGGCTTTGAAAATAAAACGGCACACCTTACTATTGATCATAACCGTACTATTGATTTAGGCCCTGTTGTTAAGAAGACCGTACCTTCTTATACCTACACGCCACCAGTAATACCCAAAAATCCAGTTGTCAATACCTCACTGGCCTCAAGCGCAAGCGATGATGAGGACTTCTTTGATAAGACACACAAAGAGCAGGCCAGTAAAAATGCGGTGGATAAAATCATCTATGGACTAGATGATTCCTATCAAGAGTCTGAATTAGACAAAAAAAAAAGACTGACCTTGATGGGCGGTATTAATACTACCCTGCCATTGACGAACGATGATTTGTATGCCCATAAAAAAGCTCCTCAAAAAGATATGGGTAAGACTATAGCAGAAATGAACGACGATGATCTCAAGGAGCTTCGCGACGTGCCTGCCTATATGCGCAGGAAATTGCCTATGCCAGTATCCAAAAATATATACGATGAGGGTTTATCTAGGCTTAAAATCGACGAAAATAACGACCTGATTGGCGGCAATAAGTTTTTGCATGACAATGTAGATTAAAGAATACTTAATCAACCAGTCTTTTAATTACTCTAGTTTATAAAACCAAATTTTTGGCTCGCCTGATGAAAAATAAAATAGGGTGGGAAGCCATAAAGTTTGCGCAATCTGCCTTCGCTTTTCAGGAATCGTCTTAGGACTGGAATCTGTTCTACCCATTGATAAAATTTTATTCGCTTAATGTCTTGCTCTTGGGCGGGAGTAAGCGGTTCTTCGGCGAGCATTTGAGTCAGTTCTGAGATATAGCTTTCATAGTGCTGTACACTCACACTGCCGCTCTGGCGTGCTCTAAAACAACCTAAGGGTGCTCGGCATAAATACAAAGGCTTGTAGCGAAAATACCTAAGCCAAAGCTCAAAGTCTGCAGCATATTTTTTAGATAGGTTTAATGTACTGCCAGCTTCCTGCCAGAGGCTGCGTCGCCAAAACATAGACTCCTGTTGCAGCCACCTAAAATCACCCATGTAGAGCATGTATTTGGACCATCGCTTGAAGATATCTACCTGAACAATGCGCCCTTTTTCATCTATAAGCGAGGGTGTACCCATGAGCCATTCCACCTGTGGATGTTCTCCAAAAAGCTCAGCAACCGTAAAAAAAGCGTTCCGATGGTAACGGTCATCCGAGTTGATCCAGGCCATAATCTCACCTTGGCTTTGCGCAAAACCTTTCTGAACCGCATGGTAAAGCCCTTTGTCTGGCTCGCTTACCCAGTATTTGAGATGACGCTCATATTTCTTGATGATATCAAGGCTACCGTCCGTGCTACCACCATCTATAATGATATATTCTAGGTTTGGATAGCCCTGAGAAAGCACAGAATCTATGGTTTCCTCTATAAATCTGACTTGATTGAGGTTGGGTGTGACAATACTGATACTTGGATAATTTGACATGTGCTTGATTTTTGAACACAACTTCTCTTCAAAAATAAACATTTAATGACAAAAACTCATTTTTGAGGTCTTTTATTTGTAGTTTTTAAATACAAAATTTATAGACAATTATTTAAAACATATTGTAAAGCACCACAAGCTCTACACGCCGGTTCTGCGCATGCTCGTCACCTGAACATTTGACATCATTTTCGCATTTATTAATCAGCTGTGACTCTCCATAGCCCTTTGCAATAATGCGATGAGCAGGTATACCGCGTTCTACTAGTTCTAATTTGATAGCTTGAGCGCGGCGTTTGGTTAGCTCAAGATTGTAACCTTCGTCCCCTCTTGAATCTGTGTGGCAGGCTATTTCCACAAAAAGACCTTCATTTTCGGCCAATATATTTCTGATAGAATCAATTCCTTTTCTGACTTCATTTTTTAAAATCTTGTCGCCACTACGGGTATATTCATAAATACTGGCATCGTTAGGCGAGAAGTGAATGCCCTCCACACGTATGTTGCTACCCTCCACCACCTCTTGAAGCTTGAAACTTTGATCTGAACCATTTTTGAAGACTATTGTTCGTGGCTTCTGGTTATAGTAGTCAGGGTGGCTGGCTTGAATTAAATATTTTTTTTCATTGACAAGCGAATCTAGCTCATAGATGCCTGCATCGTCTGTACGGACAGTATCTATCAAGCTTAAATCCTCAGCCAAGAGTTTTATCAAAGCATTGGGTATGGGTTCTCGACTATCTGTATTCTCTACTAGACCTCTAAGCACATAGTGGGGCTGAGCGTTTGCGCCCAGGCCAATACCTAGGAGCAGCAAAAAAATAGTGTAGGGTGCTATCTGATATATTTTTCTCATCTTACTTGAGCGTTGAACGTAGATTTTGAGCATTTGTTTTGGTTTAACTATAGCGCATTCAGAAAAACATAAAAAAAAAATCGGTTTTTGTTTGCTGAAAAAACAAAATGTTTACTTTTGTGCACGACCTTGTCAAAGTTGATAACTGAGACCTCCAAACAACGCGCGTGCAGAGTTTATGATGATTATTTTATCTCAAAAACCTTGCACACTTCCTAGTTAGGCATAGCTTTTGTTGGAAAATTGTTATTGTTTCGGCAAGGATAACTTTATATTTATTTAAAGTTACATATTCTTTCATTTGATAATCTGTTTAGCAGAATCCCCAATGGACAAGGACTTTAAAGTATATAACTTTTATAAGCAAATGCAGGTAAACAGCGTCATCTTATCTTTTAAAGGTGCTGTTTCTCAGGATTTGTTGTCTAGGCTTGCGGGTAGCCTTAAAAAGAAAAGTATCAAAGACGATCCTAACATTGGCAGACGTGTGTTTGGCATTTTTATAGAGCTTTCACAAAATGTTCATTTGCATTCTGCTGAAAAATCCTACTCTTTGGCCGAAGATCGTCCTATTGGTGTCGGTTTTTTGCTTGTGAGTGAAGCAGATGACTGCTACTGGGTGTCGTCTTCAAATCTCATCAAAAAGGAAAAAGTAACCCACGTTAATCAACGTTGCGCCCATATTAATGGCTTAGATGAAGAAGGACTCAAAGCTTTTTATAAAGAACAACGCCGCGCACCGCAGCGCACAGACTCGCCAGGTGCCAATATTGGCCTGATTGAAATGGTTAGAAAATCTGGAAATCCTCTTGATGTTCAGTTTTTTGATGTTGATTCCGAAAATTCTATTATCACCCTCACAGTTAAATTAGACAAACCTCGCTAATGATTTTAGCATAAAACGTGTGCAAAAAAAAATATGGAAAATTTAAATATTACTGGTGAAAACTACATACCCGCGGTAAATTTTGATTTAGCAACGGGTGTACTCGAAATTGCTGGCGAGTCTTATCACGAATATACAATAGAGTTCTATCAGCCCATATTTAACTGGTTGAATGCCTATTTATCAGAACCCAACAGAACAATTACTTTTAACTTCCGCATGACTTACTATAACACGAGTACGTCTAGGAGATTCTTAGAAATTTTTGATTTGTTGGAAGAATACCAAAATGAAAAAGGCGGTAAAGTTACCGTAAATTGGTATTATCAGAAAGACGACGTGGATATGCTAGAGAGTGGAGAGGAGTACTCTGAAGACGTAGATTTAACTTTCAATCTCTTGCCATATTAAGACTGTTTTTTTGATTCAGCTTGTAATGATTTTTAATAGGTGCTGAACTATCTTTACCTCATCGGCTGCGTACTACTTTGCATGCCTATGAGTCTGTGGGATGTGTATATTTTTATAATAGATTTTTTTAGCTATTAAGACAAGATTTTTGTAATATGATTTAGTGAGCAGAATCTCAAAAGCTATAATTTCATCGATAGGCTTTCGGCTATTTGACTTGTACCAGACAATTTTTAAATTTATAATGTTTAACAAGCAAGATATTAGGCTGCTTAGAACGCAACCGCGCTTGGAATCTCACCACGAAAGGGTGTGAAATAAAAAAAGAACCACACCAAAAGCATGGCCCTTTCTCAGGTCAAACACTTAAAATTATGACAAAACAAAAGTAGTGCATTGTTTTTTTAAAACAAATTTTTGTGGAACTTTTTTCAATGTTAGTGGCTAAAATATTAAACAAAAAGAGTCCAAGAAAGTGCTAAATCACTCATAAGCTATTCAATCTGAACTTGAACTTAGTAGATAAAAAATAAATATATCAGCTTGAGTTTTTTTTTAGGGGCTATTGTTTAGTTTTACGTCCTAAATCATGCTTTCAAATGGGCGAGTAGATGTTTACAGCATTCATCACTTATAGAATCATGGCCTTTACTGTTCATTTTGAATTTTTTATCAAACCAATACAATATGAAGGGTATCATTTTAGCGGGTGGTTCGGGTACGCGTCTGCACCCCCTCACGCTTGTGATGAGCAAGCAGCTACTGCCTGTTTATGACAAACCGATGATTTATTATCCGCTTTCAGTGCTTATGCAGGCGGGTATAAACGACATTCTTATCATTTCTACTCCCCACGATTTACCTCATTTTGAACGTCTTTTAGGAGATGGCTCTCAAATAGGTTGCAAGTTTACTTATACTGTTCAGCAAGTGCCCAATGGCTTAGCACAGGCTTTTGTGTTGGGCAAGCCTTTTATTGGGCAAAACAAAGTAGCTTTGATTCTTGGCGACAATATTTTTTATGGTAACGGCATGGAGGCCATGCTTCAACGCAGCTATAATGCTGATGGCGGGGTTATTTTTGCCTATCACGTTTCAGATCCTGAACGTTATGGTGTGGTCGATTTTGACCAAAACCGCAAGGCTATTTCTATTGAAGAAAAACCCAAGCAACCCAAATCTAATTTTGCTGTGCCTGGTTTGTACTTCTACGACAACGATGTAGTGAGCATAGCCGAAAACCTAGAACCTTCTGCAAGAGGCGAATACGAAATTACGGATGTCAATCGTGAGTATTTGAAGCGTGGGAAACTTTCTGTAGAAATTATGGACAGGGGCATTGCTTGGCTTGACACTGGCACTTTTGACTCTCTGACACACGCCAGCCAGTTTGTGCATGTCATAGAGGCTAGACAGGGCTTAAAAGTGGGTTGTATTGAAGAAATTGCCTATCAAAAGGGATTTATTAATGCAGACGGCCTAGAAAAAATTGCCACGCCTCTTATGAAGAGTGGTTATGGACAATACCTTATGAACCTTATCAAAAGAAGTTAGGTAGAAACTAATTTATGAATAAGTTAGATATTCTAGCCTTGGCCGCTCACCCCGATGATGTGGAGTTGAGCTGTTCGGGAACGCTTATGGCGCATATTGCTATGGGATATCGCGTGGGTATTTTGGATCTTACGCAAGGCGAAATGGGGTCACGTGGTACTGTGCAAACTCGCAAAGCAGAGGCAGAGGAAGCCTCTCGCATTATGGGCTTGCACGAAAGGCAAAACTTGGCTTTTTCTGATGTATTTTTTGAGGAATCCAACGACAATGTGCTGGAAATTGTGCGTTGGATACGCTACTATCAGCCCAAAATTCTGTTGGCTAACGCGCCCAAAGATCGACACCCTGATCATGGCAAGGCTGCTAGATTAGCTGAAAAGGCCTTTTTTTGGTCTGGTCTTTCAAAAATTGAAACACATTTTAACAATGTGCCGCAACTACCTTGGCGGCCTCAAGCACTTTATCACTATATACAGAGTCAGTACTTAGAACCTGACTTTGTGGTGGATATTTCTGAGTTTTGGCATCGTAAAATGATGGCCGTCAAGGCTTTTAAAACACAGTTTTATGACCCAGACAATACCCAAGAACCGGCCACATTTATCTCTACGCCTCAGTTTTTAGATTTTTTGTTTGCTCGTGCCAAAGAGTTTGGGCAAGCTATACGTACAGATTTTGGTGAAGGATTTATCAAAAACAGACAATTGGGTATAAAAGATCTTAATAATCTGATTTAAAAGATATTAAAGTCTTGTGTTGAGCATAAAATTTTGTTGAAATGCTCTTAGTAGTTCTTTATTTTTTGGCTTTTCAGTAGAAACTCTAGTTATTTGATTTCAAATATCTGTTATTTTATTCATTCTTATGTTTTCAAAAAGATTTCTTGGAGTCAAAATCGCTTTGCTTCTCTGCTTGATTGGTATCGCGCCACTACTTTGGGCTCAGCAAAGCCAGTTTGCTTACAATCAGGGTGTACCTATTCACTATAGGGTATTTGGAAGCGGTGAGCCTCTGTTGATTATCAATGGGGGGCCTGGGCTAGATAGCGACGGGTTTGTCTATTTGGCTAAAAAGCTGAGCAAGCACAACCAGTGTATTATTTACGATCAGCGTGGTATGGGGCTTTCTAAAGTGGCTATCCCAGATAAAAACACCATCAATATGGCTCAAATGGCACAAGACATGGAGGTGCTTCGCCAACATTTGGGTTTGGAAGCTTGGCATATACTCGGGCACTCTTTTGGGGGTATCATGGCCACCTATTATGCTCACTTATATCCTGAACGCATTAAGAAATTGATTTTATCTTCGTCGGGTGGTATGGATATGGCTTTTATGCAAACGATTGGCGGCGAAATTAACAAAAAACTCAGCAAAGAAGAGCGCAAACAATTGGCCTATTGGACTGATAAACTGGAGAAAGGCGATACTTCTTATCAAACGCGTTTTGAACGCGCTAAGGTATTGGCCAAGCCCTACTTACAGAATCCTGAGCACATTCCAACCTTAGCAGAAAGGCTAACACGCGTCAATTATGAGATTAACGAGCTGGTCGTCCAAGACTTACTCGCCCTGAACTATGACTATACTGAGAAGTTTAAGCAGTTCACAAAGCCTGTGCTAGTTCTGCATGGCCGTCAAGATGTGATTCAAGTACGCATTGCCCAAAAAACAGCTGCAAGTTTTTCCAAATCTAGGTTAGTGTTGCTTAACAATACCGCCCATTATGGCTGGTTGGATAGCCCTGATCGCTATTTTGCTGAAATTGAAACGTTTCTTAAAGTTCAATAGAATGGTTTTTTGATATTTCTCTGCTTTTAGAATTTAACAAGGCACATAAGCTCAAGCCTGCGTCCGTACATAGGGTAAAAAGCAATAGATTGGTATTGAAAGTCAAGGAAATTTTCAAGATGACATACCCATTTGACATTTGAACTCATTTGCCACTCTAATCCCCAGTCCAAGAGCGTGTAACTTGGTAAAAATGCGGAGCCGTCAGAAGCGGTCAGCCGCTGACTTGTGTACTGAAGCAGCAAGAAGGTGTTCACTTTTTGAGCATAAAACCAAGAAAGCTGTGCCTTGAGAGTATGCAAAGGGGTGTATATAAGTTGCTTGCCAACGGATTCGTCTCCTTGAGCATAAGCCCTCCTATTCTGGCTGATATTTAGTGCATAAATCAAAGAGTATTGCAATTGTTGCTTTTGGGATAAATCTGTGAATACCTTGGTATTAAGCTCAACACCTCTTGCCCAAACTAAGCGTACATTCTCAGGTTTCCAATAGCCACTCACGGTAGGTAACCACTGTATCCAATCTTCTACTAGACTCGAATAAAACGTGGAACTGAGTTTGAGAATAGGTTTTTCTGGTTCTTGAATTTTGTTTAAGACGTAGGCCATTTGGCCTTCTGAACTCCACCCACGCTCTGCTTTGAGTTCAGAGTTTCCCGAGATAGGCCAATAACGATCATTGAGTGTGGGGAATCGGCTGTTTCTTGCCAGCTGAAAGCTCAAGCTTAAGTGTTGTTTAGGGCTATTATGGAGGAAGTAAAGTGCCCCCAAGCCACCTGTCATAGGCATAAAAGTTTGATCTACAACTTCTTGTCTTAAAATAGAGGATAAGGTCAAACCGCCTATGCGCCAACTCAACTCTGCATGAGCTTGTGGGCGTGTTTGGGTTACAGCACGCGTATATGCACTGCTCTGCACGCGTTCGTGTGCAAGGGCAACTCCCCACTTGAGGTCTAGGTTAGGGCTTTGGTAGGCACTCAAAAACTGTCCTTGTTGCGTAAAAACGCGGCTTTTAGAGACCTGCCCTATGAGAGAATTCTCATAACGCAGTTGATCCTGTGTGTGTGCCAGCCAAAATTTATGCTCCCATACTTTACCTTTGTACTGATATTCTGCATGTATTTTTAGGTTGTTATCTTCTTGCTTCTCAGAGCTTTCATTTACCAGAATGGAAGGTGGTAGTTCTCTCAAGCCACCTTGTTGCCAAAGTCTAAGAGCGAACAAATGTCTGTTTTGAGGCTGGAAATAAACCTCTTGGACTGTGCCGCCCTGTTTGACCGAAGCGTTTGTTTGGCGGAAGGTCTCCCCATTGAATCGGTATGGAAAATTATTTCGGAGTTGTCTAAAAAAAGTCTTTTGTTGCCAGCTCCATTTTTTGCCTCTGATAGATGATTGCAAAGCTGTTTTATAACTTCCAAAACTGCCAGCAGAGACTCGTACACTGCCTTCAACTTTGTTTTCATTGCCCAAAGGCGTGTTTTGGAGATGAATACCGCCACCAAAACCACCATTGCCAAAGCGCAAAGCAGACGCTCCATAAAGCAATTCTATTTTATCGGTAGCAGCCATAGGTATCAAAGAAAAATCTATTTGCCCAAGCATAGGAGAGTTGAGTGGCAGATGATTCCAGTAAACTTGTGTGTGTGTGGACGACATACCCCGAAAAGCAGAGGTGGCTAAGCTGCCAGCACCATAAGACTTGATAAAAATTGGTGTTTGGAGGGTGAGCACTGTACTCAATTCTTGGTTCTGAAAACGCTGAAGAGCCACACTATCTAGGCTTTCTGTTTTAAATCCTGCCAAGGCTAGCCGTGCATATACCACTACGCCTTCTAAACTGTTCACTTGACTGCTGTCTTTTTGTGCAAAAGCAAAAGATATGCAAGAGAGAGCAAGCATCATAAACGTAAAAAGTCGAAGCAATAGCACGGGTAAAATGATTTTGAATAAAACAAAACAAGACACTGCTTGTAGTGTTTTTTGAAAAAAAAACTTGTCATAACAAATTTACAACTTTTATTTGGCTGCTCAATAACAGATAACCAGATAAATTTCTAAAATAATTTGGCTAAGTAAGCAATTTCAAACGCAAGCTACTTAATTTTATTCTTATCTTTATGCTTTGCCTTATCACCACCCAACAAAATCCTCTAACTATGCTCAGTCTATTTCAAACCTACACACATGCACCATGCTTTTTTTTACAATTAGATGCGCTTTGCTGTCTTTGGCAATGTGCCTTATTATGCCCTTCTGCCACGCACAAAACATAAATGAAGATAGTCTCTTGCATGTTATGGATAGCCTCTTGGTTGAAGCTCGCTATAGCACTCTTTTGCCTATTGTTGAGGCGGCTGTGAAAAACCCTAATATCAGCGCAAAATCAAAGTTAGAATGCAAGCGACATCTTATCATGGTCTATGCAAGCAGTAGCAAAAAGAGCTATTCTGAGCCTCAGGTCAAAGCAATTATAGAAGAAGCAAGACAGCAACTAAAAAAAGGAAAGTCTATTGACGATACGTATAGGCTGATAGATATACTTTACTCAGGTTCAGTTTACTATGCGAATCAGTCGGTGGGTGATGAGCCTAAAAAAAGTGCGGCTCTCATCAACGAAGCGTTGGTAATGTTTGAAAAGCAAGAAGATAAGCATAAACGACCAGTCAAATATTTTAGTCTCTTGAACGCACAATTCTTGATTCTACAGAGCATTCAGGCCAGCCGAGAGGATATAGAACAAGCTCTCAAAAAAGCGATGCAACTTTGTAAAGCACATCAAAATAACAAAAGCATAAAATACACACATTTATTAATGAATGCTTCGAATTATTACCTAGATATCGGCGAGTATGACCTAGCAGAAACCTACGGGTTAGAAGCGTTGGCCATTCAAGAAAAAAGCATGAGCAAAAAGCATTCTGATTATGCAGCAACGGTTTTTAACTTAGCCAATCTCTACGATGAGTTGAGCCAATTTACGAAATCAGAAAAATTCTACAAAGAAGCTATCACCATTCGTGGTGAAGCATCTGGTACTCGCAGCATACGCTATGCTGCCTATTTGAATAATTATGCTGTCTCTTTGCGCAAACAATTGCGTTTTGTAGAAGCCGAAAAACTATACCGTGAATGCGCCAGTATTAGAAAAGAGCAATTGGGTATCAAGCATAGACTCTATCTGTCAGCTATCAGCAACTTGGCCAATCTGCTGCGAACGCAGAGAAAGTTCTCTGAAGCCGATTCTATGTATAGATTCGCTATGAGTCAGCATGGTGGTATGTCTACTGACCATAACGGCAGCGGTTTGCTTTGTAACTATGCAGTGTCTAAAACTCTTCAAAAACAATATGATTCTGCGCTTTGGTATTATGATATTGTGGCTAAGGCTAATTTAAAAGATAATCAGGTAACAACGGAACTCTACTGGCAAACCAATTATGCCAATGTGTTGGCTGAATTGGGCTATAGCCATAGTGCAGACTCTGTTATGGAAAAGTTGTTTGCCTCTGTTATTGACTTTTCTCAAAGAAATTTGCCTTACTTGTCCGAAAGCGAAAGAATAGGATTTTATGAAACCAATATCAAAGCCTTCATTGAAAACTACATTAGTCACCTCATTAACAAATACCAACGGGAGCCTTCTAACTACAAAATATTAGAGAAGATATACAACTTACAACTCCTTAATAAAAGCATTTTACTCAACGAAACCCTCAAAGTTAAACAAATCATTAGCAGTTCTCAAGACCAAGAGCTTATAGAAGCCTACAATAATTGGCTGTTAACCAAACAGGAGCTTGGGAAAATGAATGTAGGAGACCAACAGCGTTTAGAGCAGAATGCTTTCTTAGATAGCCTAGAAGAGCAGGCCAGTAAGCTAGAAAAGAGCATAAGTAAGCGCTGTAAAAACTTTACAGAACTAAGTCAGGACAAGGAAGTAAATCTTCTGGACGTAAAAAAAACACTTCAACCAAGAGAAGCAGCTATTGAAATCGTCCGTATAGACAAGCTCAAGCGCAATCACGTAGAAAAGTCTAAAAATCTATTGGTGGAAAGCCAGCCTTTTTATGCAGCACTCATTGTACGCTATGATAGACCACATCTTGACATTGTGCTGCTAGACAATGGCTTAATGCTCGAGAACGATTTTAAAAACTACCATCTTAACACCTCCTACTACGCCCTTAAAGATACCATTACTTACGCCAAGTTCTGGGAACCTATCTCAAAAGCTTTAGAGGGGATTAAGAAGGTCTTTCTAGCTTCTGACGGCGTATATCATCAGATTAGCTTGGACTGTCTTTACAATACTACCTCAAAGCAGTATCTAGGCGAAGAGTTAAGCATTTGCCGATTGACTAGCACTCGAGAGCTGGTCAACAGGGGCAGACCTACCCGCATCAACAGCGCAGTGCTAATGGGTAACCCTACTTTTATGCCCTCTGATACAACGTTAGCTAGCCGCTGGTGGCATAAATCTACCAAACTTCCTGCCACACAAATAGAAATAGAGGTGGTAGGAGAACTGCTCTCTAAAAAGAAGATTAAAGCCTTAACTATGAGCAGAGAAGAAGCCGCCGAAAGTGCTCTCAAGCTTGTAGGCTCACCCCACATTCTGCATCTTGCCACACACGGTTTGTTTCAAAACAACAAAAGCGATGCCAAGTCTGCCATGCTTAACTCTGCGCTTATCCTTAGCCCAGACCAAGAAGACGACGGGCTACTCACAGCTTTTGAAGCAGCAAGCCTCAACCTGAGCGAAACTGAACTGGTGGTTCTTTCTGGCTGCGAAACAGCGATGGGCAAAATACAATACGGTGAGGGCGTGTATGGTTTGCAGAGAGCCTTCCTAGCAGCAGGAGCCAAAAGCTTGGTGATGTCGCTTTGGCGTGTAGATGACCATGTTACGCAGGTTTTTATCAAGTATTTTTATGAGGAGCTGATGGTTTCTAAAGACAAGCAAAAGGCTTTGAAAACTGCCCAAAGGCGCGTTAGAAAAAATTATCCAGAGCCTTTCTACTGGGCGGCATTTATCCTAGTAGGAGTGTGAGATGCAAGTTTATACTTGTTTTGGGGCTTTTGAGTGTTATTCTTATTTGCTATAAACCTTGAGAGATTTCTGGTTATCCAAAATGAAAAAATATTTTCTATTAAGGCTTAATTTAGTGCATTGAATTTTGAACTTTAGAATTGTTTCTATTTATTGCAAACTAAATGCGCTACACGGTGACTCTTTTAAAAAAAGACCTCCACTATGTACTCAAGTAAGGCGCACTCAAAACAAAAATATTTGGCAGATTTAGACGTATGGCGGTAATTATTAGAATGACTAAGATGACCGACACCATGACCGAAGGCGTAATAGCCAACTGGCTTAAAGGTGAAGGCAGCAATGTGAAATCGGGCGACATCATTGCAGAAGTGGAAACCGATAAATCTACAATGGAATTTGAAAATTTTGAAGACGGAGTCATGCTCTACGTGGGTGTGAAAGCTGGCGATGCTGTACCGATTGATGCCCCAATAGCCATAGTTGGCAAGGCGGGAGAGGACATTGCCGCGCTCAAAAGCCAGTTTGGCAATCAAGCTCCCACTGCTGCTCCTTTCTCTACTCCCCCTGCCGAACAGCCCACGAAAACAGCTGCGCCTGCTGTAGATCTCAGCAGCATCAAAGCCGTAGCTGAACGCATGCCGCTCAAAACAGACACCATGACCGAAGGAGTCATCGCTAAATGGCTTGTGCAGGTAGGCTCAAAAGTCAAATCAGGCGACATTGTAGGCGAAGTAGAAACCGACAAAGCGACTATGGAGCTAGAATGCTTCAGCGATGGCGTAGTGCTTTATATAGCTGTTGAAGCTGGACAAGCTGTACCAGTGAACGGCATTTATATGATTGTGGGCGAGGCTGGGGCCAACTACCAAGCTATTCTAGACGCTGAAAAGGGTACTCCATCTGCAACGGTAACCGCAGTTAGTGTACAGGAAGCTGCTCCTGTTGAAGCAAGCAAACCCAATGCAACTGCTGCTTCCACGCCCACAGGCCGTATAGTAGCATCGCCTCTGGCCAAACGTTTAGCCAAAGAAAAAGGTTTAGATATCAATCTTTTGAAAGGCTCTGGTGAGTTTGGTCGCATCATCAAACGCGATATTGATAATTATACACCAGCTGTAGCCGAAACCAAAACAGTTTCTGCACCTGCTGCACTGTCTTCTGGCTCTCCGTATCAGGAGTCTTTCCACACGGAACGCGTTTCGCAAATGCGTAAAACCATTGCGCGTCGCTTGAGTGAAAGCTTGTTTACTGCACCACACTTCTATTTGACGATGTCTATTAACATGGACAACGCCATCAAAGCTCGTAAGAGTATCAATGAAGTAGTCACTACAAAAGTGTCTTTTAACGATATGGTTATTAAGGCCGTTGCAGCAGCTCTCAAAAAACACCCCAAAGTCAATTCTTCATGGCTTGGAGACACCATACGCTACAACGAACATGTGCATGTAGGCGTGGCTGTGGCTGTGGACGAAGGCTTGCTTGTGCCAGTTATTCGCTTCACGGATACCAAGTCCTTGTCTCAAATAGGTGCAGAGGTGAAAGAGTTTGCCAAGCGTGCCAAAGATAAAAAGCTCCAGCCTGCCGACTGGGAAGGAAGTACCTTCACGGTTTCTAACTTGGGCATGTTCGGTATCGAAGAATTTACGGCTATCATCAACCCGCCTGATGCCTGTATCTTGGCTGTAGGTGGCATCAATGAAGTGCCTGTTGTTAAAAATGGACAAATAGTGGTGGGCAATGTGATGAAGGTGACCCTCTCCTGTGACCACCGTGTGGTGGACGGAGCGGTAGGTTCTGCATTTTTGCAAACTTTTAAATCACTTTTAGAAGACCCCATTAGGCTTTTGGCATGATTTTGTTATACTTTGTAACAAGGCTATAACAATAATTACAAAGATTTGTGAGTTTTTAAGTAAAGAAACAATTAAGCACATACACTTTGTTCAAAATTGCTATTTAATTCTTAACAAAAGTATCTAATAACATCATGAGCCGTCCTTACAGTTCAGTTTTATTCAAAATAAGTATCGTAGCACTACTTATGTGCTTTTTGGCCTCTTATAAGCTAAAAAGTTGGCAAGATTTAAGCAAACCCGAGTTCAAAATTTCTGAACGCGGCAGACCTGAAGCATGTGCGGATAGAGGTTGTATGTTTAAGTCAGGCTTTGTGCGCTGCGAAGAAAAAAAATGGGTAAACGTAGTACTCTATATCCAAAATCAGAGTGGATACTGGGAGCGCAAGGAGTTTAAAAGGCAAGGTCCTGGTTACATGAATCTTAGTCTTTCAGACTGCAAGTATACTGGCAACTACTACGCTTACGCTTGTTATCAAGACGATAAGCAGTGTGCCATACCAGAAAACCACGAAGTGGAAGCTATGCACAATAAAAAAGACCAAACGCCTAAATTTAAGATTTTGAAAATCACGCGTGGGAAGTGCAGCACAGGGCAAGGCGAAAACGTGAAGTTTGAATCAGGATATGTTTACTCGCCTACAGGTGGTCAGGTAGAAATTACACTGTTTATGGAAAAATCAGACGGCAAATGGAGCAAAAAGCACTACACATTTAACGGTACTGGTAACCTTAACTTGGCTGTAGATGGCTGTGACTTGACAGGCAACTACAAAACCATGATTCAATACGTAAAGTAACAAAAAAAAATCTTAATCAATCAAAAAGAGAAATCTACTGTCTTGGTGGGTCTCTCTTTTTGAATTTAAGTGAATTTCATCAGCAAACCATTCCAATGGGATACTCTTAGGAAACCTACTTTAACTGGAATAGAAAAATCAAATAACGTCACAAACCATAGAGGATAAACCAGTCTTCTAATGCTGTTGAGTCCACATCAACCAGCTAAAAAAGCCAATCATGCCTAAGGCGGATAGGAGGTTAAGCCACATGGTATTTTGAAAATTGGCCTTGCTAGGATTACGGTAAGCAGACCAGAACCAATACATAAAAAATAAGAGTGTGGGCGAGAGAAAAATTTGAAAAAGCATCAATTCTTTTATGCTGAAATACTTCAAAAAGTAAACTGCGAACCCAGCCATAGTGAACAAAAAGCAAACCCCAGTAAACACGAAAGTACCTAGAATACCCAAGCGCAAACTTACGGTTTGATCACCCCTGCTAGCATCTTCCTTGTGTTGATAAATCTGTGTCATGGGGTAAGAGCCGCTCAAAAAGGCAAAACAGAGCAAGGCTGGCCACCAAACATTGGGGAGAGTGATATCAGACAGAGACAGCTGGTCTAAGCCCTGCCAAACCATCAAGAACGTCCAGCTACCTTGAAAAAAACCAATAGTAAACAGCGAAATCCAAGTTCTTTTTTTGAGACGTATGCTGGGGTGACTGTAGGCTTTGGAAGCCAATCCATAAACGAGCAGCAAGAGCGCGAAGAGTGTTCCAAATCTGAACCAACCATAAGCTAAGGCTAGAGCATCTAATGCTAAAGACCAGTACAAAAGATCTTCTGTGACCTTTGGAGGATGCTTGAGACCTCCAATACTGCCCTCATCGCGGTCATAGTAGCTATTGTAGCCATTGCTGGCAGGATATACCAAAACGTGCAAAATGACAAACATCTCAACATAGCTAAGCAAGTTTACTTGCTCGCTACAGGCTGCTGCAAAAGAAAAAATAGGCATCAAAAACACCGAAAACGGAATCCGAAGGTGTTTGATTGTGGATATTGAAGGCCAAAATGAACGCATAAAAATAGTTAGTCAAAACACAAGATGGCCTCAAAACATAGCATCAAGCTTGTCAGGTCTTTGTACGAATCATCAATAACAAAAACCTGCAAAGCTGGAATGCAAATTACTTATTTTTTAACGCGCTCCACGTACTCGTTAGCACGTGTATCTACCTTAATTTTGTCACCTTGGTGTACAAAAAGAGGAACCATTACACGACCACCGCCCTCAAGATCAGCAGGTTTGAATGCACTTGTTGCAGTATCACCCTTGATACCAGGCTCTGTGTAAACAATTTCTAACTCTACAAACTGAGGCAGATCGCAAGCTAAAACCGTTTCATTTTCAGCGTGTACCACCAACTCTACTTCCATACCATCTTTGATATATTCTGGACGCTCTATCATAAACTCAGGAACCGTGATTTGCTCGTAAGTCTGATTGTGCATCATTGTATAGCCACTTTCTTCTTTGTAAAGAAACTGATACGGGCGACGCTCTATGCGTGCTGTGGTAATGCTATGACCAGCCGAAAAAGTGTGCTCAAGAACACGTCCATTTTTAACGTTACGCAATTTGGTTCTTACAAATGCGTTGCCTTTACCAGGCTTTACGTGCTGAAAATCTACTACAAAATAAAGGTCGCTGCTGAGTTCTACACAAAGCCCTTTGCGGATGTCGGAAGTGTTAGCCATAAGAATCTAACGAAATAATATACTGATAAACAGATGTTTGTAAAGTATTAAGCTTAAGAATTCCGCAAAGATAAAAGCTATTTTTTGAGTTTGCAAACCCTATTTGCTGCTAAAAATGGAAAAAATGATTCTTTATGTACCCTTAAACAAAATAGGCCGCCCTTTTGGACAGCCTATTTTATTTATTGAAGGACAGAGCTTATCTCTTGCGAAGCACTTCGTCGATAAGGCCATACTCTTTGGCTTCGTCAGCTATCATCCAATAGTCGCGATCTGAGTCTCGCCAAATGGTATCATAATCCTTACCAGAGTGATGGCTTAATATTTCATACAATTCCTTTTTGAGAATTTGTACTTGCTTAGCCGTAATCTCTATATCAGAAGCTTGGCCGCGCGCGCCGCCCATAGGCTGGTGAATCATCACACGGGAGTGTGGCAAGGCAGAACGTTTACCATTATGACCAGCTGCTAAAAGAACTGCGCCCATAGAGGCCGCCATACCTGTACAAATAGTGGCCACATCTGGTTTTATATACTGCATGGTGTCATAAATACCCAAACCAGCATACACTGAACCACCAGGGCTGTTGATATAGATGAGAATATCTTTTTGATTATCCAAAGATTCCAAAAAGAGTAACTGGGCTGTGATGATATTAGCCACTACGTCGTCTACGCCCACACCCAAAAAGATAATTCTGTCCATCATCAAGCGTGAAAACACGTCCATTTGTGTAATATTGAGCGGACGCTCCTCTATGATGTAGGGGGTGATTTGGCTTTGAACACCACCGTTGAAATAGCTTGTGTACTGGTCAAAAGTGATGCTGTTGATGCCGTGGTGCTTGGTGGCGAACTTCTGAAACTCGTTGTGTGGTATCATTTTTTAACGTTTTTTTAAGTGATTCGTGTGCAATGTAAAACCTTTGTTAATTAAAAACAAAGGACTGTTTGATTTTTATCAAACTAATCACCATTTGCACTTTAAAAGCCTTACTTATGACAAAAAAGCGGTAAGTAAGACAAGGTGTCAGTACAAGAGATAAAACAATCTGCCTTTACGCAAGATTTGGCTTGGTTTGAATGGGCATTAAGAGGTTGAAGGTTTAATATCAAGTTTTTTAAACAATGATTCTGGTATTGCGTAAAAAAATAGCTAGTTTTGCGGCGCAATTTTGGGTATTCTCAAAACTTTCTGTTTGCACAAAGTTTTAATACAGGCAGATACTGGCTTGAGCATTTTTGAGTTTTGCGCCAAAGCTACACATTGAACATTAAAAATGGACACTCTCGCTGGCTTTTTAGGCCATTTGTTTATCATCGTAGCGTTTGTAAGTGCCGCACTTTCGGCTGTGGCCTACTACAAAGCTGAAAGCTCGGAAGGAGTAAATGCTCTTTCTTGGCAGAAAATAGCTCGTCTGGCATTTGGCACACACGCATTTTCGGTTTTAGGTACGATTTTTACCCTTTTTGGGCTTATTTATTTGCACAGCTACCAATATCACTACGTTTGGAGTCATTCTTCCAATAATTTGCCTGTTTATTACATGATTTCCTGCTTTTGGGAAGGACAAGAGGGGAGTTTTCTGCTTTGGATATTCTGGCACGTTGTCTTAGCTTTTTTTGTGGCACGTAGGGCGGGCGTGTGGGAGCACAGTGCTATGTGTGTATTTGCAGCTGTACAAGCTTTTCTTTGCTCCATGATTTTGGGCGTAGTTATACCCTATCTGGATCTAAAAATAGGTAGCTCTCCCTTTCTTTTGCTCAAGGAGGCCATGCCTAACGCGCCTATTTTCAGTATGAACCCCAGTTTTGTGCCCACAGATGGCAATGGATTGAATCCTCTGCTTCAAAACTACTGGATGGTCATACACCCCCCTACTCTTTTTTTAGGCTTTGCCCTTACACTTGTACCCTTTGCGTTTTTGATAGCTGGTATGCAAAAAAACAAGCCAGTTGAATGGATCAAACCTGCTCTCCCTTGGGCACTTTTAGGGGTGGCGGTGCTTGGTATAGGCATCATGATGGGAGCTTATTGGGCTTACGAAACGCTTAACTTTGAAGGCTACTGGAACTGGGATCCTGTAGAAAATGCTGTTTATGTCCCTTGGCTAGTATTAGTGGGTGCGGTTCACTTGATGTTTAGCCACACCAGAAGAAGCTCAGCAAGCAAATGGGCAGCGGCTTTAACCGCTTTATCTTTTATTTTGATTCTCTATTCTACGTTTTTAACACGCAGTGGTATTTTAGGAAACGCCTCCGTTCACTCATTCACAGATTTGGGGCTTTCTGGTCAATTGCTAATTTATTTGCTGTTCTTTTTAGGCGTTGCTATTTATTATTTGGCCTCAGCTTGGCGAAGTTTTCCAAAATCTGAGCGCGAGGTATCGCCCTATCATGGTGAGTTTTGGGTTTTTTTAGGTGCTTTGGCATTGTGCTTAGCAGCATTTCAGGTTTTAGTACCCACATCTATTCCTGTATACAATGCTTTGTTGAAAAGCATGGGTGTGGAGTCTAACCTAGCTCCGCCCGCCGATCAAGTAGAGTTTTATACCAAATTTCAGTTGTGGTTTGGCATAGCTATCGCATTCCTATCCGCCACGGCGCAGTTTTTTTGGTGGAATAGGCTTCAAATGAAGACTATTTTAGATGCCTTTGCAGTACCTTTGATTCTGACTATGTTGGTGTCGGCAGGCATTATTTACGGTCAAAGCATCAAAGATTGGCAACATATCGTACTCTTGACGGTGTCTGTTTATGCCTTGCTTTCTAACGTTAGTGTATTGTGGCGCATGGCGCGTAGCAGTGTAAGCATTAATGGCGGTGCTGTGGCGCATATTGGTGTGGCACTCATGCTTATAGGCATTCTGATTTCGTCGGCATTTTCTGAAGTGATTTCTCTCAACACAACAGGCTTGCTGTACAGCAAAGAGTTTTCTGAGGAAACTAACCGCAATAATCTGTTGCTCTTCCGTAATACGCCTCAAAAAATGCAGGCTTATACGATTACCTACAAAGGCCCTCGTGTGGATTCGCGCGATGCGGGTGAGTATATCAACCGCGACGATGTGCAGATACTGCCCAAAAACGCCCGAATGATTGCTAAAAAAGATCTTTACGATTCGGATAGTACGTTGATAGGAAAAAGAGGTGATACCTTGCAGGTTTATGGTGAAAATACCTATTACGAAGTGGATTTGGTGGATCAAGAAGGCAAAAAATTCACGCTCTTCCCACGTGTGCAGCTAAACCCTGATATGGGCACGGCAGCAAGCCCAGATATCAGGCATTTCTGGAATGGTGATCTCTACGCGCACTTATCCAATATTCCAGACCCAGATAAGGAAGTTAAATGGAGTCCAGCAGATACTTTTGAAGTTTCACTGCGTGATACCTTTGTTGTCAATGATTTTATTGCGGTTTTGGAGGAAGTAAGCAAGGGCGCACCCGAAGGAGACGAAGACTACCTGATTTACGCAAAAGTGCGTATCATGGACAATGGGGTAGACTATGAAGTAAAACCTAAGTTTAAACTCAAAGGCAGTATGGTAAGTAGGCCGCCCGAAATCATTGAGGCAGCGGGTATCAAAATGGTTTTTGAGAACATCAATCCAAACACCAACCGTTTTAAATTTTCTGTTCAAAGCACCCAAAAAGACTGGGTCATCATCAAAGCTCTTAGCAAACCTTTTGTGAATGTGCTTTGGATTGGTACATTGCTTATGGGCATAGGCACACTTATGGCTGTTTGGCAAAGGTTTAGAGACTGGAAAAATTCTCAAACAGAAGAAGTTTAAATAAAAAGGAACTTTTGTCTTCAGATATTGTTTTGAAAAGCAAAAACGAACACCAGATATGTCTCAGATTCATACCGCAGTTTTACTTGTCAATTTAGGTACTCCTGATAGTCCTCGCACGCCTGATGTGCGGAAGTATTTACGCCAGTTTTTGATGGACGGCAGGGTGATTGATGTTCCTTATTGGCAGAGATTTTTGCTTGTTAAGGGTATCATCGCTCCTTTCAGAGCACCAAAGTCAGCCAAAGAATACCAAAAACTGTGGACTGAGCGCGGCTCGCCTTTGCTTTTTCATAGCCAAGATGCAGCAGCTTTGCTTCAAACTGCCTTGGGAAATGAATATGCCGTTAAGCTGGGTATGCGCTACCAAAGCCCCAGCATAGAAAGTGCACTAGACGAGCTGATGAGCCACAATCCTAAGCGTTTGGTGGTTTTGCCTATGTTTCCTCAATATGCGTCCTCTACTACAGGTTCCGCCAATGAAGAAGTGATGCGCCTGCTCAAAAAGCGGTTGTTGATTCCTCAGGTACATTTCATAGATAGTTATGCTGAGCACCCTGCCTTCATAGAAGCTTTTGCTGCTATAGGAAAAGCCCATTTAGCTTCAAAACAGTATGATCATGTGCTCTTTACATACCATGGTTTGCCAGAAAGGCATCTAAAAAAAGAAAACAATGCCTGTGAATACGGTTCTTGCTGCGCACAACTCACGCCCAGTAACCGATTGTGCTATCGCGCACAATGCTTCGCGACTACGCGTAAGCTTGTTAAAATGATGGGACTTAAAGAAGGCGACTATACTGTTTCTTTCCAATCGCGTTTGGGCAAAAATCCATGGATAAAACCTTACACAGATTTGGTTATTGATGAACTAGCGGCCAAGGGTGTAAAAAGAATTTTAGCGTTTTCTCCTTCATTTACAGCTGATTGCTTAGAAACAGTCATAGAAATAGGCGAAACATATAGCGAGCAGTTTATAGAAAAAGGTGGTGAACACTGGCAGCTTGTGGAGAGTCTTAACAACCATCCGCTTTGGATTAAAACCCTCAAAGACTTGGTTTTAGACATTGCACCCCAGGCTCCCGATGCAAGCCATTCTCATAAAACATTAGAAACCTCTGTTCAGCATACGCTTTAACATTTATTCGTTATTCCTTTCTAAGAACTTGATTTCATGCTTAACCCGTCCCTTAGCCCCAATGCACAGACCTCTAGTGATTGGTGGTTCAAACTCAAGCAGTTCTGGATTATGTCTAAACCACGACTCTCTGGTTTGGTTATATTCTCGGCCGCTTTTGGCTATGCCTTAGGCGCAACAACAGCCATAGACTGGCTCAAAATGAGTGTTTTCTGTCTGGGTAGCTTTATGATTACGGCAGCAGCCAACAGCATTAATCAAATCATAGAAAAAGATTTGGATAAGCTAATGACCAGAACTCAGGGGCGTCCTCTGCCCATGAGCTTTTTGGAAGTACAAGAGGCTGTGATATTTATCTTGTTGATGAGTATCCTAGGCTCTGCTTTGGTATATTGGGCCAGCAACTTAACCGCTATGCTATTAGGCTTGTTTTCTTTGTTTCTTTATGGATTTGTGTATACTCCGCTCAAACAAAAAAATGCAATTGCAGTATTTGTGGGGGCTTTTCCAGGTGCTTTTCCGCCGCTGATAGGCTGGGTGGCAGCAACCGAAAGCTTTAGTTTGGAGATTTGGATAATCTTTGGAATCCAGTTCATTTGGCAATTTCCTCATTTTTGGGCTATTGCATGGGTGGGTGACGAAGATTATCGCAAAGCAGGTTTTAGACTCCTTCCTGGTGGTGAAAAGACGACCTTGGCTGCCATACAAATTGCTATTTATACACTTTTACTAATTCCTACTAGCTTTTTGCCTTGGCGTTATGGTCTCTGTAGCGTAACTTCTGTATTTATTTTGGCTGTGAGCAGTGTTTTATTTTTGATTCCTGCCATTTGGCTCATTAAAGATGGTTCACGCAAAGCGGCTCTTACCTTGATGTTTGCATCCTTTATCTATTTACCTGTGGTGCAAATCACCATATTTTTTACAGAGCTTTAGTATTCAAATTCTGTTGTATCCAAAGATTTCATTGCAAAATTGCAAGCCTAAAATGCAGGATTTTAAAGAAAAAGTGTATGCCTACTGCCTTGACTTTGTCAAGAACAAGATAAAACTACATAATCAGCAGATTGAAGAAGCTCAACAAACAGCCAATAACGAAACAAAAAGCTCGGCGGGTGATAAGTATGAAACCACCCGCGCTATGATGCAAATAGAAATAGAAAAAGAGCAAATTCGCTTACTGGAGGCTCAAAAATTGCTTCAAACGCTTTTTCTCATAGATATCAATAAAAGCAATGCAACTGTAAATTTAGGCAGCTTAGTAAAAACCAACAAGGGGCTATTTTTCTTGGCTATAGGCATAGGCCCAGTGGAGATTCAGCAACAAAAAGTATTTGTCATTTCGTCAGAGTCGCCCATAGGAAAGCAGATGTGGCAGAAGCTGCCTTACAGCAATTGGATGTTTAATAATGCACTCTACGAAATAGAAAGAATTGATTAAACTGTCCGTAAGGACTGTTTATATGCTCTACTATTGAATTCGTCTTTAAAAACAGAGTGTTCATATTTAAATATGATTTTTTCTATAGCTTTGGTATAAAGTTTGACCTTATTATATTTGTATTGCCTCAAAAAATATTTTCAAATTTGTTTGTGAATATGTGTTTTCTATTTACCTTTACGGCACAATGTGTTCAGATTAACTTCATTCAAAAGAAGGATTTCGGTACACAGTTCTGTTTGACTGGTTTTAAGGGAACTGAAAAAATTAGTATTTAAACTTAAAATTGTTTGTGACCTGTTCTTGACAAAGAATCTAGTCCTGGACTTTTAACAATACGAATATGCAGCCTGACGACATCATAGTGTCTTATAAAGGTGCGCCTTCGTCAGGTTTTTTAGACGATCTCTTGTCCGTGGCCGACGATAAGCTATCGGTTTTAGAGTCGCAGTCTAAACTCCGGAAAAAGGTGTATCACATTTTGGTGGAAGTACTTCAGAACATACATCATCATTACGACAACACTTTGGCTCAAAGTGAAGCTCCAATAATATGTGTTCTTACTCGGCACACTGACGGTACATATTATATTCATACTGGCAATTTTGTGCGTTCTGAAGATGTTAGTACCCTAAAATCACAAATTGATACGGTGAATTCACTGAATCCAGAACAAATCAAGGACTTGTATCGTAAAACTTTAGACAATGGTGAGATGTCGGCCAAAGGTGGAGCTGGTCTAGGTATTATAGACATTGCTCGGCGTTCTGGCCAGCCTCTAGACTATGAGTTTCAGGATTACGATAATGGAAGTTCTTTTTTTAATTTAAAAGTAAAAATTTCTGCTTAATTGAATAACGTAAATACAATATCAACATATAGACTCAAAGCGAAATGGAAAATTTCTTTTTAGAGGGCTCAACAAAAACGCCAGAGCTAAGGTTCAATGCTGAAACTGGTTCTTTCTTAATTGAAGGCCGTTCTATTCCCGAAAACTCTGTTGAGTACTATAAACCACTCTTTGAGTGGCTTGACGCTTATATTTTATCGCCAAAGCAAAAATCTACGCTGGAAGTGAAGCTTGAGTATTTCAATACCAGTTCTTCCAAATGTTTGGTAGAAATTTTCAGAAAACTAGAAAAAGTTCAGAGCAGTGGATACGATGTGCAGATTAACTGGTTTTATGAAGAAGACGACGAGGACATGCAAGAGTCTGGCGAAGATTTTCAAGAAATTATAGATATACCAATTGTTATGAACGTCATTCAAGGCTAAGCGTTGTTAAAAATCTATCTTTAAATCTCTGTTATCGGTGCAAAGCCTCGTGCGTTGCACCGTTTTTTTATGTGTTTGTGAAACAAAAAAGCTCTACTTGGGTTTTTGACAAAAGAAAGCATCTTATCTTCTCCTAAATTTTTTTAAATATGCCAGCCAGAATCCTTTTTTATATATGCCTAGTTTGGATGGTATCCTTTGCTTGTACGCCTCGTAGCACGAATAGCAAACCTTTTACAAATCAACCTGTTTCTCACACTTTATTAGACTCACCAATGCCTAACAAATCTTTTATGGAAAAAACAGAGGCGGAGTGGAAAAAAATTCTTACCCCCGAACAGTATGAAGTTACGCGTAAAAAGGGCACAGAAAGAGCCTTTACGGGACAGTTTTGGAATCACAAAGAAAAAGGCAATTACAAGTGCGTTTGTTGTGGATCAGAACTTTTCAAGTCTAAAACTAAATACGATTCTGGCTGCGGTTGGCCTAGCTTTTATGCGCCAGCCGACGATAAAATTATTCGTGAGGCTACCGACAACACCTATGGCATGGTGCGCGTGGAGGTCATGTGTGACAACTGCGGAGCACATTTAGGGCATGTATTTGAGGATGGCCCTTCGGAGCATGGCGGATTACGCTACTGTATTAACTCAGCATCTTTAACGTTTGAAAAGGATAGTACTGGTAAATAATATTTTGAATTTCAATAATTTAAATTTAACGACTTGATATCTAGCGTGCTCTTTTTAACGAAGGCACGCTATTTTTCTGTATCTCGCCCCAAAAGGCTCTCTAAAAAAAATATTGACCAAATACAGTCTAATTGCTTGCAGTTCATTAACTTTGCATCGCCAAAAACTAGGTTGCAATTTTATTCATTCACTACAAAAATATTGAAATTGATGAAACTATTTCATTTTCTCATTTTAGGTTTATCTAGCTTGTTGTTTTTCGGTTGTTCGCGTGATGGCGATTTCCGACCAGGCAAAAGAATAGTTCTCACAGTCATGGACAATGAGGGGCAGCTCATAGAAAACGCTAAAGTATGGCTCTATCGCACCCAAGAAGATCTTCGGAACGACATTTCGCCTATTCAGCCAATGCAACTGACTGATAAAATGGGGAGAACTACCTTTTTTATTACTGAAACTATAGACTATATGGTGGTTTGTGTAGAAAAGGACGATTTGAATAATTGGTATCGCCGTAATGATATTTATATAGAAAATCCTCAAGAAACCAAACAAACTGTGGTTGTAGAAAGCAGCCTTCGTTCGCAGCTTGCAGGCAAAAATGGTAAAAAATGGCTTCAAACCTCTTTCTTTTTTGATGGTCGTAAGTTGGAAAGCTGTGTGTATCGCCGCACATTTGACTTCATTTATAATGGGACTATTGATATTTACGAAAGTAGCGAATGTGGCGGTGGCTCAGTAGGGACAAATGTTTGGCAGCTGATAGAAGATGACACTAAAATTCGCTGGGGTGTTCCTAATGGGCGCGACGATAAATTTATAGAATCGCTGACTGAAGACGAGCTAATTCTGACCTATAAGTATGGAGGCAGAATCCCTACAAGAGAAGTTTATCAGGCTGTAGATTAAGTTCTTAGAAAGCTCTAAGCTAGTCATCATTTTCAGCAGTTGGGGCGTTTTGGAAAAGTTAAAAAGGTTAAATTTTTTTAGCCTTTCCCTTCTTGTCAGTATTTTTGTGATAGAATAAAACCAAAACCCGAGAGGTGAGGCGTGTGTGACAACAACAATCCCCAATTTACTAGCCAGCATAAACCAAGTATGACACGCTTTATTTTGTTTTTTTTAGGTATATTCTCTTTGGGGTGTGCTCAGTTGGCTCTTGCTCAAAGTAATACATCTCTACCTGAGCAGCCCAAATCAGACTCTCTTCAAGTTCGCAATATCTACGTTGATTGCCATAAAAGAACAAAAGACCGCATTATTTTGCGTGAGTTGGCTCTCTACACTGGTATGCGCGTGGCTAGGGCAGATTTAGAATCTGTACTCAGCAAAGAAGCTAATAAGGTGTTCAATACGGGCTTGTTTGTCAAAGTAGATGTCGTGTATGATGAGTTCGAGAAAGGACACATAGACGTTATTGTAGTGGTTAGGGAGCAGTGGTATTTGTTTCCTATTCCGCTTATAGATTT
This sequence comes from Cytophagales bacterium, assembly GCA_004293815.1. Lineage (GTDB taxonomy): Bacteria > Bacteroidota > Bacteroidia > Cytophagales > Bernardetiaceae > RDZD01. The sequence goes on from RDZD01000022.1 coordinate 35,737, forward strand.
TGCAGACCGTAACATCAACGAGTGGATTAAGCAGCATAATGCTAGTCTAGATCGTCTGGAGTATGGTATGTTTTTCCAACAGAAAAACTTTAGGGGTCGCAACGAAGACCTTGTGCTCACGCTTCAACTTGGGTTTACGAAGCGCGTAGCTCTTGACTATAAAGTACCTTACATTAACAAAAAGCAAACTATTGGCATGAAGCTAAGTACTTCATACAATGAAAACAAAAACTTGGCTTTTGCCACAGACTCTAACAAGCTTCGCTTTTTGGACAGCGACTACGCGCTGCGTTCACGCTTCCATGCTGCCATCGGGTTTACTAAGCGCAGTAAATACTACACCATCCATTCCCTATCTGGGAGATTTCACGAAAATAACATCAAGGATACCATTAGTCTGCTCAATCCAGACTATTATCTAAACGGACGCAAGCACCAACGTTTTTTTTCTGCTGAATACAATCTCACTTATGACCGCCGCGATCGCGCGCCCTATCCACTCAAGGGTAGCTATGTGAGCGTTAATGTTCTCAAGCAGGGGCTTTTGCCAACAGATGACCTAAATGCAATGATTCTGACAAGTCATGTTGCGAAGTTTTTTAACTACAAAGACAGGTTCTATGCAACCACTAGCTTGCTGTTGAAGACCTCCTTCCCAAGCCGTCAACCCTATAGCGAGCTACGAGGACTTGGTTATAACAACTTTGTAATGAGAGGTTTTGATCAGTTTGTTATAGATGGACAAAACCTTTTAATACAAAAGAATACTGTCAAGATGAAGCTTTTCAACACAGAAAAGAAAATCAATTTTTTGAACATAGATCAGTTTAATTTAGTGCCTTTGGCGGCTTATCTCAAGGTTTTTGTAGACTATGGCTATGTGCAAAATACTTCACCAAACGCTGAACGCAATAACTTTACCAACTCTAAGCTCTGGAGCTATGGTGTGGGCGTTGACTTTGTGACTTACTACAACTTTGTGGCGCGTTTTGAATATGTCAAGAACAGCTTTGGGCAGTTTGATGGATTTATGTTTAACTTGGGCGCAGATTTTTAGTGTCAATTTGTGTTGAAAGCCCAAAAATGGACATCGGCTATTGCAATCCTGATTTTTGCACTTTTATTGCTGCCCGTTTTGCTCCAGTTTGATTTTTACCCTTTCCTCAAATTCTCTATGTTTGCAGATAATAGCCAGAGGCAAGTGGCCACTATTTGTTTAGAATACAGGCTAGAGAATGAGCATAAGTACCAAGTGTTTGAACCAGCTTACTACCAAATTAGTCCACATTTCTGGACAGCTTGGGTGCTTGCAGCCAAAACAGACACTCAGAAGCAGATTCTCAAACAGAAAATAAAACAAATCATAGAGCAAAAACGACATCAAAAAGTAGTTGGAATAAGCTGGTTGCCCTGTGAAAAATGAAGCGTATGAGTAGATTAAAATCAGAACTTCTAGCCAAACAATTCAGTTTAAAACGATCTTTAGCCTTATTTTAACAAACAAAACAGATCAATCTTTGTTCTTAAGAGTGTTTAGGAAAGTAAACGTTTATTTATGTCTTTGGGACGAGTTCTGATTTGTGGTGGTAGAGGCTTAGTAGGCTTGGCTTTGGGGCGAAGACTCAAGGCGGAAGGATATGAAGTGGTATTTTTGAGTCGCGAGAATGGTTTTTATGAGGGTTTCCGCTGTTATGAATGGAATCCTAAACAGCAAAAACTGGATTTAGCAGCTTTGGAAGGCTGTCAAGTAATCATCAATTTAGCTGGCGCAAATGTGGGTGAAAAGCGTTGGAATGAAGCTTACAAAAAAGAAATTTTGGAGAGCCGCACACTTTCTACACGCCTGCTCTATCAAACACTCAAAAAGCAACCTGGGCAGGTACATACATTTATCAATGCCTCTGCTGTAGGCTACTACGGATCGGATACAGGCAATCAAACCGTTACAGAATCTTCTCCACAAGGCAGCGATTTTTTGGCGCGTGTGGTAGGAAGCTGGGAGCGCGAAGCTGCTCCTGTGCTTTCACTTGGCATAAGACTTGTGATTCTACGCATAGGTATTGTGCTTTCTGCCAAAGGTGGCGCATATATCTCTATACGTAAGCCTGTCAGTATGGGGGTTGGGGCTGAGCTAGGGCGTGGGTTACAGTGGTTTCCATGGATACATAACGACGATTTGTGCAACATTTTTCTGTTTGCTGTGCAGCAAAAATCCATAGAGGGCATCTACAACGCCGTTGCTCCCATCTGTATTACCAACCGAATGTTTACAAGATTGGTGGCTGAACAACTCAAAAAACCATTTTTTATGCCTGCTGTACCTGCTTTTGTACTCAAGCTGATGCTGGGGGAGTTTGCGGAGTCTGTTTTGGGCGGTCAATACGTGAGTGCAGATAAACTGCTCAAAGCTGGTTATAAGTTCAAATACGAACAAGCTGTTCATGCGGTGGGTGCTCTTGAGAAAACTAGCTTGGTGTAATGCTTAATACCTATTGGCTATCTTTTTCTGTCCTCAAATAGCAAGCTTTATTGGTAAGCAGGCTATTTTTTGCTATTTTTGTGCTTCTAAAAAGACAAGTCAGATATATGGATGCAGTAGCGCACCCCGAGCCAGAAAAAATACAAACGTCAAAAGGAGCAAGACATTCTCAGATACTCAAAATAGCTCTTTTTGCCACAGGTTTAGCAGGTATTGTAGCGGAGTATATTTTGTCCACTTTGGCCACCTATTTTTTGGGTGATTCGGTCTTTCAATGGACTATGGTCTTATCCTTGATGCTTTTTGCTATGGGCTTAGGCAGCCGAGTGAGCAAGCACATGGACACAAATTTACTTGAAAAATTTATACTTGCTGAGTTCGCGCTTTCTATTCTTACGTCTTTTAGTGCTTCGCTCACTTATGTGGCGGCCTCCTACACCGACTACCTTTTTATCTTGATTTACAGCACGAGTATAGGCATTGGCCTACTGATAGGTATGGAAATTCCCCTAGTCATGCGAATCAACAATTCCTATGAAACGCTCAAGGTAAATATATCGAGTGTCATGGAAAAAGACTATTACGGTAGTTTGATTGGTGGCTTATTTTTTGCCTTTGTGGGCGTACCTTATTTGGGACTTACTTACACGCCTTTTGTGCTTGGCATTGTCAATTTTTTGGTAGCAGTCGTGCTGCTTTACCAGCTCCGCGAGCTAGTGAGTAGAACATGGATCAAACCAATTGTAGGATTGGCTGTATTTATCATGTTACTGCTAGGTAGCGGTGTTTTTATGGCCAAAGAAATTATTCTTTATGGGGAACAAAAACGCTATACCGACAAAGTGATATACGAAAAGCTCACGCGTTATCAGCAAATAGTTATCACAGAGTGGAAAAATAAACACTGGCTCTACCTCAATAACCATCAACAACTCAGCACAGTAGACGAATGGCTTTATCACGAACCGCTCGTACACCCTGTGATGGGTCTCAGTAAAACTCCTTTTGATGTACTTGTGCTGGGTGGCGGTGATGGCTGTGCTGTACGTGAGGTACTCAAGTATCCGCAAGTACGCACCATTACGCTCGTAGACTTGGATCCTGAAATGACAAAACTAGGTTTAGAGCACCCCGTTATGCGTGCGGCTAATAAAGACGCTTTGCATAACCCGAAAGTAAAAATCTTGAACCAAGATGCTTATACTTTTTTAACTAAATCGCTGGATTATTTTGATGTTATGATTATAGATTTTCCAGACCCTCAAAACGCAGATTTGAGCCGACTTTATTCTCTGGAATTTTTTAAACTATGTCAGAAACAGCTACGCCCACAGGGTGTGCTCATTACGCAGTCGGGCAGCCCCTACTACGCGCCAGATGCTTTTAAGTGCATAGAAAGAACCATCGCTTCAGCGGGCTTCAACACCATACCTATTCACAATCAGGTGCTAACTATGGGCGAATGGGGCTGGATTATTGGAGCAAAAGGTATTGCCAAAGAGCAACTCAAGCCGATACTCCAACAAATGACTTTTAAAGATATTCCCACACGTTGGCTCAACCACGATGCCATGCAGCTCATTACTTCTTTTGGCAAAGACCTTGCACCACACAACGACAGCATACTGGTCAATACCATACATAACCCTATTTTACACACCTACTATAACAAAGGCAATTGGGCTTTGTGGTAAGCTAGCTATTCCAAATTTTTTCAACGCTTAAAATACGATTATAGCTACAAAAGGTGAGAAAGTCCTTTGCAAAGATTCATGGCTCAATGTAACAACTAAGCATTTTTACAATGTATCTAAAAATTGAAACACCTAGGCTACAGATAAGACCTATAGATATTTCTGATGCCGATTTTATGCTTGAATTGCTCAACTCAGAGGGCTGGCTAAAATTCATTGGCAACCGGAACATCAAGCGAAAGGTTGAGGCAGAGGAGTATATTCAAAATATATTAGACAAACCAAGCTCCTACTGCCATATTTTTGAACTAAAGTCCATTCCAAAGGCAATTGGTATCATCACGTTTCTTCAGCGGGACACACAACAATATCCTGATTTAGGCTTTGCAATGCTTCCTGAATATGAAGGCAAAGGATATGCCCTAGAGGCCAACAAAGCGTACCTTTCAGAAATTATAAAATCGCAGTTGTATAGCAAGATAATTGCTATTGCAATCAAAGAAAATAGTCAGTCTATCAAGCTGATAGAAAAACTAGGAATGCGTTATGAAACCGATTGTCAGGAAAGTGATACAGTAAAACTAGCTCTCTACGGTCTATCAGCAAAAGCCGAATAGTTTCTTGTTTTAAGTTCTATTGGCCTTCATCTCAAGCCCTTTGCCGTATTCCTCTAAAGCCAATGAGGAAGCTACCACTGCTAAGCAAGGTGCAAGTATAAAACCAATAAAAGGCAGTAAGCAGAGAAGTATAAAGCCACTTCCAATACCCAATTGTGCATATTTTTGCTGCCAAGCCCATTGCCGTACTGCCACACCTGATACGCCTTTTACCTCAAGCGTGTAGTCAAAAAATCCCAGACCTAGAAAATAACTTTGCACTAGCAATACCATAAGCGTGGTAATGGGGCTTATAAATGGCCAAAACAAACCTATCATAAAAAGTAAAAAAGACAGCAGCAGCTCAAGAGGCGTATAGCGAAGCGTCATCGAAAAGCCGCGTTTCAAGTTATGCCAAGTAGTTCGGATAGAAAACTCTGCTTCAAAATACTCTGGTTGCCTAGCCTTTAGAACTTTTTCGGCGAGCGTGCCAAAAGTGGGTGCAAGCATGATGAGCATAATATTTTTGTATAGCATCAACATGATCACCATACCAGCCAGTGCGCTCACAAGTCTGATCCAAAAAACCGAAATATCAAGACGCTGAGCTATGTAATCACCAAAAATAGGAGACCATTTGTAGGCTGCAAAACCCACAAAAGCCAAAAGACTTACAAAAAGCAATAGATTGAGCAGAACAGGCACAACAAAGCTCCCCCAGAGGCGATGTTTGGTTGTGAAGGAAATAGCCTTAGCGTAGTAGGCCCAGGCAGCAAAAATATCTATCCATCTCATAAGTTTTAGCTTGGTTATGAGCAAAAATAGACAAGAAACTATATATATCAATTTTAAAGTGCTCTTTTTTGCGCTATTGACTCATAAAATTATAAACAGAGCCGCAGCCAGCTATCATAAAACAGCTACTAGGCTAAAAAAATAATTTTTTTTAAAAAAGTGTGCTTAAAAAAAGCCCTGTTACAACAAGTTTGAATGCGGCATATCTTGGTTCAGTGAGAACTTACTTGGAACTAAAAGCGAAATATAGTAGCTTTGTGACGCAAGTTTGTTCACTGTTATTTCCCTACAAAAATTTATGAGCCAAATTCAAAATATCATTGCGCGACAGATTTTAGATTCAAGAGGAAATCCTACCGTTGAAGTAGATGTATGGACTACAAACGGGAAAATGGGGCGCGCTTCTGTGCCTTCAGGCGCATCTACAGGTACGCACGAGGCGGTAGAGCTTCGCGACAAAGACTCAAAGTATATGGGAAAAGGCGTTCTAAAAGCTGTTCAGAATGTTAATGAACGTATTACGCCAGAGTTATTGAGCTGCTCGGTGTTTGAGCAAAACTTAATAGATAAAATTCTGCTTGAATTAGACGGAACTCCCAATAAAAGCATACTAGGTGCAAATGCTATCTTGGGTGTATCTTTGGCAGTGGCCAAGGCAGCTGCAAAAGAGGCCAAATTGCCGCTTTTTAGGTATGTGGGCGGTGTGAATGCCTGTTTGCTTCCTGTGCCAATGATGAATATTTTGAATGGCGGCTCTCATGCTGATAATGGCGTTGATTTTCAAGAGTTTATGGTTATGCCGTTGAACGCACCAAGCTTTTCAGATGCGTTGCGTATGGGCACTGAGATATTTCACAACCTTAAAAAAGTGCTGAAAGACAAGGGATTATCTACAAACGTGGGCGACGAGGGTGGTTTTGCACCAAACATCAAGTCGAATGTGGAGGCCATTGAATTTGTGCTCAAAGCCATCGAAAAAGCAGGCTACCAACCAGGACATGATGTTTTTATCGCTATAGACGCTGCTAGCTCTGAGTTTTATGATACCAAGACAGGGCTTTATCATCTCAAAAAATCGACGGGTGCTACTTACTCCTCTGCCGATATGGTGGGACTCTGGAAAGACTGGTGCAATAAATATCCTATTCTTTCTATTGAAGATGGTATGCACGAAGATGACTGGAATGGCTGGGCGCAGCTCACTCAGGCTGTTGGCGATAAGGTACAAATTGTGGGTGACGATCTTTTTGTAACCAACACGAAACGTTTACAGAAGGGCATAGAAGAGAACATTGCCAATGCTATTTTGATAAAAGTCAATCAAATAGGCACACTCACTGAAACCATAGAAGCCGTTAATCTAGCCAAGCGAAACGGCTACAAAAGCGTTATGTCGCACCGTTCAGGCGAAACAGAGGACAGCACAATAGCAGACTTAGCGGTGGCTTTACAGACTGGACAAATAAAAACAGGTTCAGCATCGCGCTCTGACCGTATGGCAAAATACAACCAGCTTTTGCGTATTGAAGAAGAGTTAGGCGAGGTGGCGCATTATGCAGGTTTTGGATTCTAAGAAAAAAATGTACAAAATCTAGTCAAATTGAAATCACCCAAAAAAGAGAGGCTGCTTTGCGAAAAGCAGCCTCTCTTTTTTAAGAATTACCTCATGTTACTTATTAAGCTTTCAGAACAGATTCGCTCTTGTGGTCGTCTTGCTTCTGTTTGGCGGATTTATTTTTGGGTGTAGCTCGCATCTCGTCGTCAGGATATTTTACGTGATGAGGTACAGGGTGTAAGTCCCATATCAAGCCAAGCCAAGAAAAAGTCTTTAAAACGTAGTAAGTAATATCTATCTCCCACCAAAAGAAGCCATTTCTTGTGGCACTTGGATAATAGTGGTGGTTATTGTGCCAGCCTTCGCCAAGTGTAATGAGAGCCAAAATAAGGCTATTTCTAGACTCATCACCTGTTTTGTAGCGCGCCTTGCCTATATAGTGCATGAGTGAGTTAATCAAGAAAGTGCCGTTATAGAGAATTACAGTGCTCAAGAAAAAGCCTATAAATAACGTAGAAAGGCCATGTGAAAACATATCCTGTATGCCATTGCCATTCACGATGCCACCAAGCATAGTGACAAGTATGGCCATAACCAAAGCTGGAACAAAGTGATACTTATTGAGCCAGACAAGTTCTTTGAAGCGCGCAAAGTCTTGTATAAGTCCAATGCGAGTCTCTTTGTAGTCAGGGCCAGCTATCCAGCCAATGTGAGAGTACCAAAAGCCGTAAAGCTTCATAGAGTGCGGATCTTCGGGTGTATCGCTGTGGCGATGGTGTTCGCGGTGATGAGCAGCCCACCATAGAACCCCTTTCTGAGCAGAGGTTTGCGCCATAAACGCTAAAAAGAACTGAAACCAGCGTGAAGTTTTGTAGGTTCTGTGCGAGAAATACCGATGGTATGAACCCGTAACAAAAAACATTCTGATAAAATACAAAGCCGCACAGACTGTCCAGTCAAACCAAGTAACTTTTGTCCAAAAAGCAGCAACTGGCACTAAGTGCACAGCTAAAAAGACAAGCTCTTGCGTAAATTTGGGCTTATTTCTAATTTGTTTATCCATTGAGGAATTGTGAGTAGTTAAAGAGTAAATAAATTTTAAAAAAATCTAAGAACATAAATGGTTTTAAAAGACACAAGTCACTTCTCAAATTCAAGCCCTGTGCGTAAAAGCCTTAAAAATCTACACCATTGGTGCGCAGAGGGCTAGCCCCTGAAAGATTTTCTACAGACTCGCTCTCTACAATAATTTCTACAGCCGGAGTAGTCAAGCTGTTTGTTTTGAGCATAATTTTCTCGGTAATTTTGCCCACTTTACTAGGCGTATAGGCTATTTCAAGTATGCCTTGACCGTTTGGTGTAATCGGATTGATGTAGCCTACGCGCTTAACGCAGTTGCAAGGCGAACTAACTTCTGTCAGCATCAAATCCATTTTACCTAGATTTTTATACGGTATTTTAAAGGTCATCTCCTTCCCTTTTTGCACTTTGCCAAGCTTAAAAACGGTTTTGTCTAAAACAATTTTGGCATCCTTACTTGGATCTCTTACCACGTTACCTTTGATATTGAGTCGTTTGGAAGGCTCAGAAGCATTGGAGGTAACGGTTATTGTTTTAAAAAAATTACCAGGACGGCCTCTGCTATCAAATCTGGCCTTAATAACACCTTTTTGGTTAGGTAGAATGGCTTCACGTGTCCAGTCGGGAGTAGTGCAGCCGCAAGAAGCTTGCACTGTTTTAATCAAAATAGGCTCTGTGCCCGTGTTAGTAAACTCAAACTGATGTTCACTAATAGCACCTTCTTCTATGGTACCAAAGTCATGGGTTTCTTCGGTAAACTTCAAAACACCCTGTCCCAAAGCTGCTTGGGTAAAAGCAAGCAAAGCAAAAAACGACAAAAGTAAACTGTATTTGAACTTTTTCATAGCAAGTTGTTTATTAAACATACTCTTATTTTAACTGAAATGTTTTTGTTAATTCGTAACGAAAAGTCAAGCCCGTAAACTGTGAAGTAAATGCAAATGTTTATTTAAACTTTACAAAAAACTTCAAATCTTCCACATTTTTTTTCATGTCAAAAAGCTGGTATTCGTATACAACTTCTGTAGGGGAGGTCATCTTAACTTTATTCTTGGCATATTTTTTTATTTTACCACCTGTTCTGATGATACACTTGTATTGAACTTTGCTCAAGATTTGTTCCATCTCGGCTCCGCCACCCATGCCTACATTTTCATCGCGGTTGCCAAAGACTTTATCAACAAAATACTGTTCATGCCACTTTCTTGCAAATGTGCCTTTGCTGAAGCTATAAATGCCAGGAGGCATATCGCCTGTGGTAGAGTCTTTGCTGATTAAAGAGAGAGCCTTATTGAGTGCTTCAATATTGGCAAAATCAAACTGTCCACCAAAAATATAGTTGTCTTTGTCATTAATTTCTACAGCATTAGAAATGCCTTTAATCTCATTCACAGATTCAAATTTAACACCGTTTACGTTTCCTAGCTGACTAGTAGGATCCTCTTGCTTGGCAGAATCTGGCAGGCTTTCTTGCATGCCCTTCATCATAGCACCAATTTGGCTCATGTCAAGCACAAATTTGTAAGAGCCAGAACCATCGCTTTTGATGTCAAATTCTTCTCTTACCTCAAAGCAGGAGGTTAAAAAAACCGCTGTAAAAAGCAAAAGAGCTACACTAAATAAAGAGCGAAAAGTAGATTTCATGTTAGTAAGTATGGCTCATTTTGCTGACCAAAACCAACTAGGAGCCTCTTTTTTGAGTTTTTGAATAACAAAACAGTCGAAAATACACGTAAAGGTAACTAAAATTTTATTCTTAACATGAAAAGCTACAGCTTTTTTTGGTTTCTAGTATAAAATAACCATTATTGTTGCCGAAAGCTAACTCTCATGTGTGACATCAGACAAGACAACAGCTGTTTATCTCTATCAATCGTTTTGACTAGAGTAAAGATGACTTGAGTGCTTGTTTCAATATTCATTTGTCGTGCCTTTTGACATCTTGACAAGATACTGAGGTTATTTTTTCTAAAAAAAATGCAGATTAGTTTGCTGTTTACAAAACTCTGCTTAATTTTAAATCAAAAAATGTAGTTTGTTGCAAACTAGTATTTTAAATTCAAACAATTGTTTATCGTAACATTCTCTTAATCTAATATTTAAGCAATGGTAAAATCGCTAAGCGGCAAGGCTCTAACTTATTATAACGAGTTCATGGAGCAGATTCGTCGCAAAAATCCAAACGAACCCGAATTTCTTCAGGCTGTAGAAGAAGTAGCTCAAACAGTAAGTCCTTACATCATTGAGAACCCTCACTACCAAAAAGCCAAAATTTTAGAGCGTATTGCCGAGCCTGAACGTATTATTTCGTTTAGAGTGCCTTGGATAGACGATAAGGGGGAGTTTCAAATCAATAGAGGTTATCGTATTCAAATGAACAGTGCTATCGGCCCTTATAAAGGCGGTTTGCGCTTTCACCCTTCGGTAACTCAAAGTGTCCTCAAGTTTTTGGCTTTTGAGCAAGTGTTCAAAAACAGCCTTACCACTTTGCCTATGGGCGGTGGCAAAGGCGGAGCTGACTTTGATCCTAAAGGCAAATCTGACAATGAAGTGATGCGCTTCTGTCAAAGCTTTATGAGTGAGCTTTTTAGGCATATTAATTCTGATAACGACGTACCTGCTGGGGATATTGGTGTGGGTGGACGCGAAGTAGGCTACATGTTTGGCCAGTACAAACGCTTGAAGAATGAGTTCACAGGCGTCCTCACAGGCAAGGGCTTAGATTTTGGCGGTAGCTTGATTCGTCCTGAAGCCACTGGCTACGGCAATGTGTATTTCTCTGTAGAAGCTCTTAATGCTCACAAAATGGACATCAAAGGCCAAGTCTGTGTCGTGTCTGGTTCTGGTAATGTAGCGCAATACACTGTAGAAAAACTTATAGAGTTGGGCGCAAAACCTGTCACACTTTCTGATTCAGGTGGCTTTATCTATGACCCAGAAGGCTTTGATTCCGATAAGCTGGCTTTCGTTATGGATCTCAAAAATGTGAAGCGTGGACGTATTAGTGAATATGCTAAGAAGTATAAAAAAGCAAAATACACCGAAGGTAAAACTCCTTGGGGCGTAAAATGCGATTTGGCCTATCCTTCTGCCACACAGAACGAACTGCACGGCGACGACGCTAAAGAGCTGATCAAAAACGGTTGTAAAGGTGTTTTTGAAGGCGCAAACATGCCAAGTACACCCGATGCTATTGAAGCTTTTATCAAAGCTAAAATCATTTTTGCACCTGGAAAAGCTTCCAATGCTGGCGGTGTGGCTACTTCTGGCCTTGAAATGTCGCAGAACTCTCTGCGTTTGTCTTGGTCGCGTGAAGAAGTTGATCAACGTTTGCAGAATATCATGCGTAGTATACACACTTCATGCGTGAAGTACGGCACAGAAAAAGGCTTTGTAAACTACGTACGTGGCGCAAACATCGCTGGTTTTGTAAAAGTAGCTAATGCGATGTTGGGACAGGGTTTAGTGTAATCTGCTTTTCTGTAAGTCTTTGCATAAGAAAAATAAACTCAAACTCATCCACATATTTTTTGAAAACTTAACATCGACAAAAGAGCCTGCAAAATGCAGGCTCTTTTGTCGATGTTTTCTGTGTTCTATTTTTTCTAATTTCAAAAAGTACTACTTTATCTTTGATTTTGGCAGTTATTCGGCATCAGCAGCCGCATTTTCTTCTACCATGCTCACGATGGCTTTTGCAATCAGTTCTTCTTCAAGGTGCGTGTTAGCATCAGCCAAAGCATTTCTTTCAGAAGTTTCTACTATGCTGAAAGCAGCTTTTTTCATAAAGCTAGAAGGCTCGTACATTTCTAATACGGCGTTTTGCTCCATGTCGCTTGTAAGGTCTTTCGCCATTTGCGCCAATGCCAGCTCTTGACTTTCTGCAAGGCATTCCGCGCTCTTCGCGTTGTTTTCTACCAAGCTCACCATGTTGAAAGTTTTTGAAACTTCGCCTTGGCGGTCGGTAGCAAAGCTGCTACTTACGACAAAAATACCTAAAATAGCAGAAAAGATGAGAGTTTTAACAGTTGGTTTCATGACTTTGTTTGTTTTGTTTACGAGATGTAATTTGGTAGTTGTTAATGTGTGTTTGTGTTGTCCGTAGACACTATACTTTATGCCAAACACGTGCCAATATTTTTAAATAATTGATTTTCAATAATTTATACTGAAATTCCGTTTTTTTGTGATTAGAAATTGTTCACTTTCGGACACATTTTTATTGATAAAACGGACACTTTCATATCAAAAGCCTTGCTCTGAAAGGTTGCAAGGATTGGAATCTTTTTTTATGTATTAACAAATGCAAGTGATTTAATGGGCAGAAGGCTGCATTTATACACTCATCGGGGGCAGGAATCTAATATTGAATTATTAAATGTGAATATCTTATGGTTTAAACCATATTCTGAATGATTTGAATGGACTCTTGCTCAAAACCAAGTTTAAGAGCTTGATGACTTTTCCAGTTTAGCACATTTCCCTCAGCTCTAACACTTTGAATGAGTAAAAAATCTAAGTCAACAACTAGCCAACCAATCTTTTGTGCGCGTTTATACTTTAGAACACCCATCACAGGAAAGCCTTTATCCGGTGTGCTGTAAGCTGCCGCATAGCCATAGTTAATGTCCACCACTGGTGACCAGATAGCCTTGCCCACCGTTTGGGACACCAAAACATAAGCTTGGTTTTCGAGTGCTCTTGCGCGTGCGCCTGTATGTACGCGTGCAGCCCCTTGAGCCGTTTCGGTACAACTAGGTACCAAGATCATTTCTGCTCCATGCTGAGCTAGAAGGGCTGAGCCTAATGCAAACTCGGCATCATAGCAAATTTGAATACCAAAACGTCCCCAATCCGCTTCAAAAACTGTCAAAATTTTGGGTGCACTTTTGATTTGCCAGCTCTCGTCTTCAAAGCGTGTCATAAAAAACTTGTCTTGATACCCTACCAAACCTTTGGCAGAAAATACAAAAGATCTGTTAAAGACCTCATCAGAAACGGTAAAAGGCAAGCTGGGGGCAACAATCACCACTCCAAAACGCTTCGCAAGCTGGGCGAAAACATCACAAAAATCATCTTTAAGGTCGTTCAGAGCCTCTATCTGCTGATGTATACAGGCCTGTATGGTGGGCGAAAAAAGGCTTATCAGCTCCAAAGAGCCATATTCTGGAAAGAGTAGTAGCTGAGCTTTTTGGTTTGTTGCAGCCCTCACCCACTGAGTGATGTGAGTTTGCCATGCTTGGAAGCTCTTAAACTGAGAAATGGGATACTGGGCGGCGGCAGCATTCATGTTGAGTAGATTAATTCAAAGTGATTTACTCCAAAACTGCATTTCTTTGGAAGTAGGGTTGGTTTCGCCCAGGTCTGGCCACGCCATACTACAAGTAATACCCTGTAGAGGTTCATAGCCTTTTCTTTTCCAAAAATTATCGTTGGGTCTATAGCGAGGTGGTTTGAGAGGATGCTGTTCACTGCGTTGCACAGCACAAAAGCAGGCCGTTTGGTATGTGCCAAAGCTGCGGGCATGTGCTTCGCGCACGTCAAAAAACTTACTGCCAAACCCTAAACCGCGATAAGGCTTCAAAAGCATGCTTTCGCCAAAGTAAAAAATAGAGTCTATAGATAGCCCTGCTTGTAAAAATGGTCGTTGCAACTCGCTAGATTCGTGGCTCAATGGCAGCGCAGTGGTGGCACCCACCATGCCGTTTTGATTGTAAATTGCCCAGACTAGAGCGTTCTCAGACGCTTCATACACTTGTAAATAGTCTTTTTCATATTCCAAAGAGCCTTCATAGAGGTAAGGAAAGTCCCTAAAAACCGCTATCCGAAGCTGAGCCAAGTCTTGAGAAATTTCAGCAATCTCTTTGCCTTGCTTGGTTACTATTGATAAGTGATTGATCATGAATTTTTTACATAGATACCAGCTTGATCCATAAAGGCAGATTATAGTGGGTACTAATGCGGGTTATTTTATGGTCGTGTACTTCTAAAAAAGCAGCAGCAGGTAGAATATACGGTTGGTTTTTGGCTTCAGGAAGACCTGTTTCAGCTTTTTTGTATACACCATGCACTACAAATTCTATGGCAACAAGGTAGGAATTTTTGCGAGACAAAAAGACCAAATCGGTCAGTTTTTCTTGGTAGCACTCATCCATTCTTTTAAGAAACTCAGCAAATTGCTGCTTGCCTATGCGGGTATTGCCTTGATTGGGTTCGTGCCTAATGTCCTCATCCAGAAGACTAAGCATACCTTGCCAATCTTGTTTGTTAAAGTATTCGTAATACTGTTTGGCTATTTTTATTGCAGACATGAGAAAAGAGCTAAGGTGTGATACACAAAAGCACTCTCAAATGTAGAGTTATGAGAGTGCTTTTTGTAAAAGGATTTCTAATTCAACAAAGGTTTAAAAAATTGAGCTTTTGGTGATAACTGCCAAATATTTATCTTGCCAGAAAGCATCTACGTCGGTGATTTCGAGTGTGACAACTTTACCGCTTTCAGAGAGACGGTAAGAATTTTCTGGTCTGGCTGGTAAAAGCTTGATGTTCTTGATTTTGAGGTCGCTGCCCAGAGAAATTGTCTTTTGGTTTTGGATATTGATTGTTTTAAAGTTTCTTTTATTGCGGTTGGCCTCAAAGCCTTTTTTAGAAGACTTGATAATGTCTTTTTCTTTAAGTTCTTTTTCTGTGCCTATGACGTAGTAAGCGGTATTGAGCTGTTCGGTAGTGCCAGAAAGAGAAGTTTGAAGAGAATCGGCTTGGTTTGACTTGGTCAGATACTGAGACTTCCAGCCCGCCACTTCTCCTTGTAAAGCCGCCACTTGTCCTTCCAAGTCTTTGATGGTGGCTTCTTGGCTCTCAATTTGTTTTTTGAGCATTTCAACCATTTGCCCCATTTGAGAATTTTCTTTATTGGCTTCTTTGAGTTTAGCCTCAAGTTTTTTGATTTTACCACGGCTGTCTGCCATTTTTTGTTCGATAGCGGCCAAACTCTCGTCTATTTTCATACCACCTTCGGCACCTCCCATATTTCCTCCGCGCATATCCGAAGAAAGTCCACGCACACGCTCTTCAAGCTGGCGCATTTCGTCAAGTTTGCCATACACATCCTCCATTTCTTTTTGCATATCCACCATATAGAGGCTATCCTCTTCAATTTTCTTTTTGAGGGCTTCTAGCTCTTGACGTGCTTGATCGTCTTCTCCGCTGCCGCTAGCCTGTGGTCCACAGGCTGTAGCCCATACAAAGGCCAAAAGCAACCAAGCTAAGGAATAATTACAAAGTCTTTTCATGTTGGTTTGAAGCTAGTTTTGTATTAAAATTAAAGTTTTTTAAAAGGTAATGCACAAAAGTAAATAAAACTGCAATGGATTACTTTTTGTACGTCATTATTTTTTTGAGCGAGCTGAGATAAATCAGCTCTAAGGTTTTAATTTATTTAAAATCAAAGCTTTATTTTTTGGATACAAAAGGAAGCTTTGCGACAATGGCTTTTATCTTTTTGCCCCTGATGTCTACATACACTTCTGTGCCCACTTTGCTGTGGCTGGTTTGGAGATAAGCCATGCCTATGCCCTTATCCATCGTAGGTGACTGTGTACCACTCGTAACACGCCCTATTTTTTGGTTATTGGCATCAAAAAGTTCATATCCTTGTCTAGGAATGCCTTTTTCTATCATTTCAAAGCCTACCAACTTTTCGCTTACGCCGCTTTCTTTTTGTTTGAGCAAAGCAGCAGAGTTGGTGAAGTCTTTCGTAAATTTCGTAATCCAGCCCAAGCCCGCTTCTAAGGGCGAAGTGCTGTCGTCAATGTCGTTGCCATAAAGGCAAAAGCCCATTTCAAGGCGGAGGGTATCGCGGGCAGCCAAGCCAATTGGCTTAATATCATAAGGCTTACCAGCTTCAAAAACGGCATTCCAAAGCTTTTCGGCAAACTCGTTGCGTACATAAAGTTCAAAACCACCTGCACCTGTATAGCCCGTGGCAGAGATGATGGTGTCAACGCCTGCCATCTGCCCTTCTTTGAAAGAATAATACTCCATATCGGCTAAAACTACAGAGGTCAGGCTTTGTAACGCTTCAGCTGCTTTAGGGCCTTGTACAGCCAGTAAGCTCATGTCGTCAGAAATATTGGTCATTTTTACACCAAACGTATTTTTTTGGCTTATCCAAGCCCAGTCTTTATCTATATTTGAGGCATTTACCACAAGCAGATACTTCTGTTCGTTCATGCGGTAAACCAAAAGATCGTCCACAATACCGCCTGTTTCATTTGGTAGGCAAGAATATTGCACTTTGCCGTCTACAAGTTTAGCAGCATCATTGGAGGTTACGGCTTGAATAAGAGCCAAAGCTTCTGAACCTTCTAGCAAAAACTCACCCATGTGAGATACGTCAAATACGCCCACACCACGGCGCACAGTATGGTGCTCTTCTATTTGTGATACATAGCGCACAGGCATGTTATAACCTGCAAACGGAATCATTTTTGCACCAAGAGCCTCGTGAACATGGTTCAGTGCTACGGTTTTGAGCGTTTCTGTACTCATTAGACTTAAAACAAAGAAGTGAAGAAATTTATTTTTTGGATAAAACAGCTGCCAATCTTGATAGCTTGAAGCGGTACAAAAATCTGGAGCAAAGATAAAACAGATTTTGTGTAAATAAGTTTTTAAGGCAAGTTTTTTTGGTTCACCCCACTACTGTGAAAAGGGAGATAAGCCAATGCTTAAACAGTAAAAATGCAAAATAAGCGGCTATACCCAAGCCTGCGAGAACAAAAACAAATGGTTTGTTGTGTTGTGCCATCAGGTTTTCTACACGTGTAATTAAGGATTTAGGCTTGGCACGCCTCAAAAAGGCATAGGAAAAGTCTTCAGATTCTATCTCGAGCGAAGGGAGCAGCAACTCATCACCTTGGTAATTGAGAACATTGGTGATATTACCAGGCTGAATGTTATGCGTGATTTTATCCATAAGCCAATATTCTTCAAGTGCTGTGCCTGAGAGATCTATGTATCGGAATTTCAATTCTATATTCTCAATCCAAACTTCTGCTGGCATAGCCATTGATGAACGACCATTGAAAAAGCGCGCCTTGTAGTAAACTCTGTTACTAAAATTACTGACTTCCATGAAAAAATTGATTAATTTATTGTTCTTTTACGGTAAGGAGCAAATCAGGGTTTAAAAACTAGAGCTTATTTTCAACGTATGATAGCAATTTTTTCGCTATATATACCGTCCTCGGTATATATTTGAGCGATGTAGAAACCGTTATTCAGTTCTGAGAGTTGAGTATAAGCAAAATAGCGATTACTGACCGAATCATTAGAACTAAAATTGATATTTTTCTTAATCAGTTGGCCATTAATGTGATAAATTTCTACTTTGACAATGGCCTTTCCTTGAGACTTAAAGTATATAAAATCCCCTTTGTTTGGGTTGGGATAAACTGTGACTTGGTCTTGAGGGCTATCTGAGGGCGGTTGTCTAAAGGATAAAATAGGAAACACTGCCCAAAACTTATTACTGGTGGCTCGGTAAGGTTGCCAGTAGCTTGAATTATTGCCAATAAAATAAGGCCAAGTAGTCATTTGGGCCTTGTTATAAGACTTTACTTCAAGATTGCCAAATTTGCGTACACCCAGTGAGAAGCTATTCTCGTGGCTGATGTAGGTGGGGTTGTCTAAGACAACTCTTATAAAGCTGCCTTTTTTAAACTGCCTTTGTATAAGTTCTTTTTTTACAAACTTCTGCTCAAATAAATTACCTAAATCGGCATCAGTACCTTGATAGAACTCTAGCATAAACTCTGCTGCAGTGTCAGCATTCTCTAGAAACACATCCGCGCCTACCAAAAACACACTATCCAGCTTGAACTGCTTAGGATCGTAGCGCATAGCAGCCCCGTTTATGGCTTGTAAGTCCCAATTACCTTGAAAACCATTAGTTTTGAACCCAGTATCGTAGTGCTTTTTGGCATCAAGCACCCGCTGATTGATGGAGGTGGTAGATTTGCCCCACTCATTACTAGCCTCTAGTACTACTTTGAATATTCCTGCCGCAGGAAAACTGGTACTTGGCGAGCGTTCATTGCTAAATCGCTCATTGGCAGCTTCAAATGTATAACTCAAGCGTACAGGACTACCTGATGATACATCAAAATATCGCACTCTTTCACCCACGAGTGCATAAACTTGCTCAGCTTCAATAGAAGCCACGGGAGTTTTTCCCTCTGAATCTTGAATAGATAAATTTCTGATATGCAGCACATTGCCGTTTTGACCCACAAAAACTAAACGTGCTTTTATGTGGCTGACTTCTTTTGAATTAGGTTCAAAAAGCAGCTCCACACTCAAAAAATCGCTGTTCATGGGGTTGAGGAGTGGCTGTTTTATGCTTCTGTATTGTGGTGATGAGGCCATATTCATGCCGCTCAGCAGCCAGATAGGTTTGTATGATTGGCCGCAATCTTCGCTTATTTCTATTACAAAAGAGTCTTGAGCTGTGATACCAGTGGCACCTGCCCACTCAAAGCTTATTTTTAAAGAATTGATTTTAAATCCGTTAGGCTCTAGTAAGCTGATGTTAGGGCTTTCTAGTATTGCTGAATTTCTATTAAGGTCTGAAAAGCTACTACAGAATACCCCATCCGTCGTGTGGGTAAAAAGCCTATTGCCTGTATTGTGCCACATCAGTAACTCTGACTCGCTTGATGGCGGAAGTTGGGCTACATTGGTGAAAGTGCTTGGATCATAAACCGTTATAAAATTAGGTAAATAGATACTATCTTCCTCATAGCCAGTTTTAGAAACTAACTTCACACCATAAGTACCTGCTCTGGGGTAGTGTACCCAAAGCTCTGATTCTTTGCTAGTTTGCACGCTAGCTCCCTCAAAAAACCATTCCGCTTGGCTTATTAAAGTGCCGAGCTTACTGTAAGACTGGTTCTGGAAAAATACACCCTCACCCGCACAAATAGTTGTAGCAGAAGCAGTAAAGTCGGCAATGTAAGCTGCCTGTTGAGAACCACTGTTGAGCAAGGCGGCTCTTTGTGGCACAAACTCTAAACAAGCACGCATTCGCCAGACCTGATCGCTGCTAAAAAAAGTTCTACAGATTTCAGGCGCATAATCCATGAAATTTTGTATCATCGGGGCAGATGCTGTGCACCCCTCTTGCCTTACGTCACAAGCAGTGTGGTAGGAACTGACTGGTGGTGTATCCTCACAAAAATCTGAATTGCAATCTCCAATATTTTCGCCCCAAAGATGCAGCAAGCCCAAAAAGTGCCCCATTTCATGCGTCAGCACTCGTCCTAAGCTTTCAGGCTTTAGCAAATGGCTGGATTCAAAGTACATTTTGCTGCCAAAACGCTGATAATCAATAACAATGCCCTCTTCGTGTGGTTGATAAGGAAGCACACTGCCCATTTCGATAAAAGGCAATGTGGCATAACCAATTTCGGTATCTTCGGCAATATCTGTGACCCAGATATTGATGTATCGTTTAGGATCCCATTGTGTGAGAGGTTTGATGATGTTATTGAAGCTGGTGGGTGTCCATGACTGCTCCGAGGCGTGAAATCTATGCACACCTAGTTCGGTAAGTAAAGCTCCCTTAGGGTCTGTTTTAGCCAGAACAAACTGAATGTTGGCGTTTTCTGCCAAATGCAAAAACTGAGGCTCTGTACTGCTCAAATTGATGTTTTTCCCTGCAAAATCTTTATTGAGTTCATCAATTTGCCCCTGAATCTGTCTGTAAGAAATATTTTTACCGTTACCTAACGCTTCCCCTGAATGTATGATATGTACCACCACGGGAAGATAGAGCACTTCATGTGCTTGCTGGCGACTGTTGGCAGCACGTGTTTTGTATGTCAGAAGTTGCTTTTCAAATATAGAACCACCTGCTACGTAGTCCTTCGCGGCTTGTTTAAATGTAGATGGAGAGCAATGAGGCGACTCCTGCGCGCGCAGCACAAAGCCACTTAAACAAAGTCCAAGAATAGCTATCAAGATTTTCATCTTTGACAAATTGTAGGGGTCAGAAAACACTAAGAATAGAACGTGATGTTTGATAGTGGTGTTTGCAAACTTATGCAATAATTCGCTAAAGAACAAGCTTTTGAAAAGAGATTAAAGAAATAAAATTCAAAAACTGATACTAAACATACAGCGATAGCGTTTTAACGTCCCTAGGCTATTCAACAACTTATTCTTGCGCCAAAAACGGATATGTCATCGGTTTGTTTAGGTGAGGTTTGCATCCATTCAACGAGCGTACTGTCCCATATCTGATGTTGTTTGGGCATCGCTAAATGGCGATTTTTGAACAGCATCTGCCTAAAAGCTTTGGTCTTAAATTTACCTTGATCGGGGCCTCCAAACTGGTCGGGATAGCCATCTGTAGCGAGATAAAAAACTAGACTTTTGTCACTATAAGCCAGCTCCGTTTGTCGGTAGCCGTCTTTGTCTGAGGGCATTTTTATGCCACCTATTGAGCTTCGATTGGCTTCAAGGACTTCAAAAGCCGTGTTATTGGATACGTCAAAGTCATAAAGCAAAGAAATTTTTGCGCCCGCATATACCAGCTTGTGTTCGTGTGGACAGACTTTAACTAAGCCAATATCCATACCGTCTTGGTTGTGAGTTTCGTCTTGGCGCAAAACTTTTCTAATCTCTTTGTCTAAACCATCAAGAATTTGTGCTGGTTCGGTAATGAGTTTTTCTGTAATAATGACATTTAGTAAGTCGTTGGCAATCATAGACATAAATGCGCCTGGTACACCGTGTCCAGTGCAGTCTATGATGGCAATGAGTAGATTTTTTTGGTTGGGTAAGGCCCCAGCTTCTCTGACCTCTCCAAACCAATAAAAATCGCCGCTTACAATGTCTCTGGGTTTCCAAAAAATGGTAAAATCTGCAAGAAAAGGTGTCAAAACTTCAAAAGTTGGCAAGATGGCGGCCTGAATTCGCTTGGCGTAATTGATAGAAGCTGTTAGGTTTTCGTTTTTTTCTTGCAAAAGGACTGTTTTAAGTGATATTTCCTCTTTCTGGCGGGTTATCTCCTCTGTTTTTTGGGTTATCTCTGTATTTTTTTGTTGTAGAGCCAAGTTGGCCTTTTTCTGATTGTTGCGGCTGCGCCAAATGACAAAAAGGATACCTAAGGTCAAACCCAGAAAGCCCACAAAAGCCAATGTGAGCTGTTTCTGAGTTTCTACAAGCTTTTTAGATTTTTCTATTTCAATAGTTTGTGCATTTTGCTTTTGTTTAAGCAGGATGTTTTCTAAGACTTTAGCTTCTTTGGCAAGTTCAGAGTTTTCTAGTTCTACTTCCTTAGCTTTATTTTCCGCGCTCAGCACAATATATTTTTGTCTTTCTTGGTCTGCTTGCAAAAGCATTTGCTCTTGTTGCAATCTTTTGCGTGCTACTTCGGCTTCTATGAGCATATTTTCCTTGCGGAGAAGCTCATTTTCACGCTCTTTTTGAGAAGATTCAAATTGCGTCTGCGCAAAGGCTAACTGCTTAACACGTTCATCATCCAGCAATGTATCCTTGATACCCGAATAACGTCTATAACTTTCGAGAGCCGCTTTGTAGTCACCTTTTATGTACTGAACATCTGCCATGAGCCTGTAAGCGTCTCTTTCTTCTTTTCTCAGCCCAGAAATCTTGGTCTGCTCTATGGCCAAATTGACAAAGTGAGTGGCGGAGTCAGGCATATTTCTTTTGATATACAAATTGCTGATTCCTAGGTAAGTAACTACTTTTCCTCGCACATCTTCCTGTTTGAGGCGAAGATGCAAGGCACGTATGTAGTAATACTGCGATAGTTCAAAGCTGTTTTGTTCGGCGTAGTAAACGGCAATATTGTTGAGAAGGGAGGTAAGGTATTTATCGTTTTTACTATCCTCAAGCAGGTTCAGTGCCTCAAGTAAAAAGGAAATCATCTTATCGCTGTTGCCTAAACGCCTCTGGACGCTCGCCATATTGACAAGTGCACCGCCTAAGCCCGTAAAATCTTTGAGTTCACGTTTTAACTTAATCGATTCTTCATAAGCAGCTTCTGCTTTTTTGAAATCGTTAAGTGAATAATACAAATTGCCTAAGTTGTTGCAAATAATACTTATCCCATTTTTGTCATCAAATTCTCGCTTAATAGCCAAAGACTTATTGTAGTATTCTAGTGCTTCACTGTACTCGCTTTTTGAATTGTGAATATTGCCAATAGAATTGTAAATACCACCCACACCAGCTCTATCGTTCATAGCTTCACGAACCTTGAGAGCCAGCAAGTAATTAGCCTTGGCAAGCTCGTAATTGCCTTTCTGTAGGTGAATATAGCCTATGTTGCTATAAATGATACTCAAAGGTTTTTGCTCGCGGAGCTGCTCTGCCAGAGCCTTGGCACGAATAAGATAGGGTAGCCCTTGGGTAACTTTTTTTGAGAGGTCTGCTATGCTATGAAGCGTCAGCATAGATTCGAGTTCACCTCGCCTAAAACGGATTTTTTGAGCTAAATCTGCCCCTTTTTCTGCCAAACTTTGGGCAGAGTCAAACTGACGGTTTTCTAGAAATGCTTTAGATTTGGCATTGTACTGGCGCACGCGTGTACTATCTTTCAGACTTTGAGCAAAGCTCTTATCCAAAGACAATACAAAGCATACAAAAACCAGTAAGCAATACTTCATAAAACAACATGAAAATACTTCTCCAAACCAGTCTTATTTTGCTGACAGGATTGATAAATCTGAGATTACAAAAATACAGCCTAAAATTCAAATCAGCTAACTATTATCATTAAATAATTGCATAAAAGCAATAAAGATTCCAAGAAAATCAATTTGTATCAATCTATCTTGGTTTTGCTCCTCACAAAGAAAAGCGATGCTTTCATGCAAAAGATAGCAAGCAAGCTTGTTTTAACACAACTAAGTCTCTACCTATGCGTTATGAATGGGTAGTTTATGTATTTTCTGGATTAAATTTAACTCTAAATACCATTTTATGAAATCTGTAAATTTGAAGTTTCTTTCATACTGTTTGATGCTTTGTTGTGTGATAATCCTGACGGCTTGTCCTTATTCTTCAGAGTATCCAATAGAGCCCACAGGTGTGAAAATAAAGAAGGATCTTTTGGGTAAGTGGACAAAAGACTCTGGTGAAAACCCGCCATTCTTTACCTTCAGCAAAAAAGATGATACGAAATACGATGTAACAAAAAATGAATGGGATTCTGACAAAAAATCATATTCTAACAAAACAGAATACATCGGGCATATTTCAGAAATAGGCGGCACAATGTTTTTGAACATGTTTTCTGATAGCAAATATTACTTCTACAAACTTGAAATGAGCGGCTCAGAGCTCAAACTTTACGAAGTAACAGACAACATTGACGAACAATTTACCAATTCTAATGATCTCAAGAATTTTTTTGCCAAGCACAAGGACTTTTCATTTTTCTATAATAAAGATGAGGAAACCTACAAGAAAAATTAATAATGAGCATAAGTTTAAAGTAGGATAGAGAAAGGACTTTCGCGCTGCGAGAGTCTTTTTTTTGCCATTTAATTGTGTGCTTTGAATAAAAATAGGCTTTTCTTAATATTTTGTAAACAGCACGGCTTATGCACAATTATTGCGGCAGTAAAAAATATCACTTCAAAAATTCTATGAAATATGAAAAACTTTGTCTCAATAGTTCTAATCTTATGGTTAAGCACCTGCTCATTCTGGGCTTATTCTCAAGCCAATATTTCTTTTGCGGTGCGTGAGGGCTGGTCTATAAACGCTAGCGTGAGTGGCTACTCGCCCACACAGCCGCGCCCCAACTACCTCCGTTATGATATGGTTCGGGATAGTGAATGTAGAATCAGCTTGGTTGTCAACTATACCGACAACAACGGCCAATCTCAAACAGCACGACATTTTGTGACACTTAGACCCGTACAAGGCACTGAAACCAACTATTTTTTAACGGTCAATCCCAATGAGTGGCGACAGCCCGTAGAGCTTCATATTGCCAATGTGATGAATCTTCAAAACTCTTCTAATCCCAATAACAACAATTTTAATCCTAACAACAATAACTTTAATCCAAATAACAGCCAGAACAATAGTATGATGGACTGTAGAGCTCATTTCAAAAATGGTTATTTTTCGCCAGAATCTTGGAACTCGCTTCTTAAAACCATTAAAGACAACTCTTTTGATAACAGCCGCACGAATATTGCCAAATCTGCTATCAAGCGTGCCAATGTCACTTCTGCCCAAGTACTAGAAGTGATGAATTTATTTAGTTTTGAGGGAGCTAAGCTTGATTTTGCCAAATTTGCCTTTGATTATGCCTGCGATCCTCAGAATTATTTTATTGTTAATCAGGGGCTACAGTATGAATCAAGCAAGACAGACCTCAATAATTACCTTGATGGTAAGTAAGTCATTAGTCTTTTTGAGTTTAAGATGCTCAAGACAACCTGAAACCTACAATCAGAATGTCGTCCAGTTGACTTTGTTTGATATGGCTTTGGCTATCGGTTTGCCAGTCGTCTAGAGCTTTTTCTAAAGCTAATTGCTGTGTTTGAACGCTCTCAAAGGCATTTTTAGACATCAAAGCTCGCATGTTTTTACCTAAAAATTTACGAGGAGGCTCACCGCCGCCAAACTGGTCTTGAAACCCATCTGTAAACATATAAAACATGGTAGGCTCCTGAATCTGAATGGCGTGCTCAGTAAAATTGGCATCGAGAGCTGTACTTTTTCCACCCACCGATTGTTTGTCACCTTTGATATGTACGCCCTCAGGCTGCTGAGCAGATACGTAAAAAAGAGAATTTTTTGCACCAGCAAATTTCAAAATACGGCTTCGTGAATCTATCAAAACAATGGTAATATCCATGCCGTCTTTATTTTCGCTTTCGTTTTGACGCAGAGCCTTAAAAATGTTTTGATGCAGTAGTGTGAGTATTTGGGCAGGCGAAATCACGCCCTGAACGTTCACTATCTGATTAAGGAAAGCCTCGCCCGCCATGGACATAAACGCGCCCGGAACGCCGTGTCCTGTGCAGTCTGCTACCACCAGAACAGAAAATGTATCTGTTTGATTGACAGATTCTAAGCTATGAGGAAGTTGAATGACTTTTTCTAAAGGTTTGCCGTCTTCGTCGCGCAGGTTAATCCCTTGTCCTTTTGGCTCATTGAGATAGAGCTGAACGCTTTTTTGGGTAAACCAATAAAAATCACCCGAAACAATATCTCTTGCTCTGTGCAAAACAAACAAGTCTGGAATAGCCTCTTTGATGTCAGCAATGTCGGGCAGCATGGCTTCTTGTATGCGTCGGGCATAATTGATGCTAGCAGTAATTTGATGGTGGTTTTTCTTGAGTAGCTCGTTGGCTTGCGAAAGCTTGGCAAAAGCCGTTTCCAATTGCTGGTTTTGCTGGTTGATGTTGTCGCGCTGCGATTTGATTTCTTCGCTTTGTTGCAAGATGTGAGTATTTTTAGCTTCCAAATCTGTATTTTTTTGATTGATTTCAGCATTCTTGCTCTCCAAGAGTCTGTTGGATTTTTGTTTGTCGTTGTAGCGCGTCCAGATAACAACCGCTATAATGAGGACAAGCAAAGAGATAGCGATAAAAGAACGCTTCCAAAGGCTTTCATTTTCGGCTTTCTGAGCTAACAAATCAGCTTCTTGGCTCATCACACGCAATTCCTTTTCTTTTTTGTCAAGTTGATAAATCGCATTAGCCTCTGCCAAGCCTTTGGCATTGGTTTCTTTATAAATGCTTTCGCGAATTTCCATGATGTACTTTTGATACTCTATCACTTTTTGCAAATTATTTTGCTCTTGATAAACCTCTGCAAGCACCACGTAGGTATCGCAGAGAACGTGCTTGAGTCCCACCTTTTCGGCTATAGCCTCAGCCTGAGTGGCTTCTGATAAAGCCTTAGGGTTCTGTCCCAGAGCCAAATAAATGCGTGCAGCCATAGCCTTGTTACGTGCTAATCCTTCTTGATCTTGCACCTCAGCGTTTTGTCTAATAGAGATGTTGATTTGTTCAAGCGCGCGCTCAGGCAGGTTGCGTTTGAGGTAGGTTTCGGCCATGCCTTCATGCAAAAAACGGGCCTCTTGACTAGAGACATCATCTGCATAAACCAGCTGAATAGCTTTTTTGTAAAGAGAAATGGCTGAGTCTACTTGGTCTAAATCCAAGTGTATGCCTGCAATATTGGACATTAAAAAAGCTACATTGACATGCCTGCCATATTTGGTCTCTATTTCAATGGCTTTTTTAAGATATTTGATAGCCTGAGGATACTGGCTAAGGTCGGCATACACTAAGCCGAGCAGATTGGACACTGCACCCACATAGCCCTCATCTTTGTATTTTTCAGCTCTTTTGAGTGCCTCTAGACCCAGTTGTAAGGCTGGATTATATTGGTTTTTTTTGTAGTGAATATCAGCCAAAGCATAAAACTGACTCATAAGTGGCCTTTCACGCGCTAGATTGATGTTGATATTTTTAGCTTGGAGATAATGCTCGTAAGCTTTTTCTAAATATCCTTTTTGAGCGTAATAAAACCCAATATTGTCTAACGCATCGGCTTTAGCATCGTCTAGATGGTGGTTTTGCGCCAGTTCTAGAGCATTGAGCGCATGTTTAAGCCCTTTGTCATTGTTGGCTTGAATATAAATAAAAGACAGCCTATTTTCTAACTTGGCCTTTTCTTGAGGATTTTTGGTCTCAGAAAGTATCCTGAGCAGACTATCAGGGCTTTCTGCCTGAGCTTCAGACAAGAATAGTGAATAAATTACACTTGTATAAAGTAGCCAAGTGCAAAATATGTGGGCGGCGGAACGCATTTTAGACAACGAAGTTTTAGGGATAGGTTTTAAACATGTAAATAACGTCTTGTTTTTTTTAATAGAGATACCTTTATGCGTTTTTTTATTCTAAAGCTCAGAACTATCAAAAGATTTCACGATACAAAAGATGTACTGTACGTATAGATTTCGCTGAAACTCATCAAGTAGTTTATGATTAGGCAAAATAAATATTTATTTTTGTGGCTCTCAAAAAATACAACTCACTCATTTTCATGCACTATATCTCCTTTTTTTTTCTCTATATAGGTTTGGCTTTGACTTCCTGCCAAAACTCCTCTCAGAAGGCTGCCTCTTCACCTGTCCAGTTGGCTAAAGCTATAAGTCAGCCAATTAAAGCAACTGAGTCGCCTAAAACTATCCCAGAGGGATTGCAAAGACTGCTTAAAGCCTATCCAAATCAGTTCAAATCTGCCTCCGAAAACGAGCTAGTTTGGCAAGACGGCAGCACTATGGTTTTTGATGACGGCAAAAAAAACAAAACCCATCAAGAACTCTTGGACTCGCCCGACTTAGAAGATCAATTGAGTCAAGTTTATCCTAAGAGCTCCAAATACGATAAGCCCGCCAAAAACCATGATCCTGGACGTATTCGCTACGAGGCTTTTTTAAAGAAAATGTATGGTCAGAGTGCTATAGAGGTGCAAAAAAATCTAACCACTGTTATTTGGCTGCCAAAGACATTAAAAGTGCGCTTGAGTGTTACCAAAATCAACGATGTACATCTCAAACTAAAGGCTGTTTCTGAAGAACTAGATGCCCTGCCACATTTGCACAAGTATCTAAAAGCACCAGGAGGCACTTTCAACTGGCGCAACATTGCTGGCACCAAAAGACTCAGCGCACATAGCTTTGGGATGACCATTGACATCAATGTGGCACATTCTCATTACTGGCAGAACGAAGCAGGTTCGGCTAACGAGAATTTTAATTTAAGCTATAAAAATAGCATTCCGCTAGAAATTGTAGAGATATTCGAGAAGCACGGCTTCATTTGGGGCGGCAAATGGTACCATTACGACACCATGCATTTTGAGTACAGACCTGAGTTGCTGGTAGACTTATAGCATTTAGAAAAACTTTTTATGCGCTTTTTTTACAATCTAGGCATTTATTTTTATGCACTTTTAGCAAGAATTTTCGCGCTTTTTAGTCCTAAAGCTAAGCTTTTTGTGGAAGGTCGGGAGGCTTGGGCTGATAAGCTGTCCCAGCAACTAGCTCATTTGCGTGCGCACGCCCAAGAAAACAAACTGATATGGCTTCATTCGGCTTCATTGGGGGAGTTTGAGCAGGGCAGACCTGTTTTGGAGGCTCTTCGCGAAGCCTTTCCAGAAAATCTTATTGTGCTGTCTTTCTTTTCTCCTAGCGGCTTTGAGGTGCTCAAAAACTATCCTAAAGCTGATTTAGTGTGCTATTTACCACTAGACACTCCTAAAAATGCCCATCATTTTGTCCAGTTATTGAAACCTTCACTCGCGCTTTTTGTCAAATATGAGCTTTGGTTCAATCTATTGGATGCGCTTAAGGAGGCTGAAGTTCCTACTGTTGTTTTTTCGGCGATATTCCGACCCAAGCAATTTTTTTTTAAATTCTATGGAGCTTGGGCTAGGCCAACTTTGCAGAACATCACGCATTTTTTTGTTCAAAATGACGAAAGCAAACAGTTATTGGCACAAATTAAGGTGGAGCAAACCACGGTTTTAGGCGACACACGTTTTGACCGCGTGTGGCAAATTAAACAAGAAGCACAGCCTCAAATGCCAGACTATAAACCGATAAAATATTTCAAGTCCAATAAACCACTCTTGGTCTTGGGCAGCGCGTGGCTACCCGATATTGCGCTTTGGGCAGAGGTTTTTGCTTCCCAAAAGTTTGATTTTAAGCTTTTGATAGCCCCTCACGAGTTAAAAGGTCAGCAAATGGCAGAAATGAACAACTTGTTGAACAAAAAAGCGGGTCTAAAAAGCCTGTTTTACACGCAGAAGCCAAGCCAAGAGGTTCTAGAAAGCTCAGATGTCCTGTTTTTAGACACCATAGGCATGCTCTCACGGGTATATCAATTTGCAGATCTGGCCTACGTGGGCGGGGGCTTTGGTGTGGGCATTCATAACACTCTTGAGGCGGCTGTTTGGGGCATACCCGTGTCATTTGGGCCACTTTATAAAAAGTTCTTTGAAGCTGTTAGGCTTGTAGAACTGGGCATAGCAAGCAGCCTAAGCACGCCTAGAGCAGCAGCAAGCTGGCTTGAGGTCTGTCAAGACAAGCCAAAGCTCAACGACATTCAAAGCAGAAGCCTCTCTTTTTTTGAATCTCAGCTAGGAGCTAGCACCCAGATTGTGAACTTCTGTAAAAAAATAATTGTTCAGGGTTAATATCTTTGAATCGCAGCGCAGCATTTTTGATATTCCAGACCTCTATTCTTTGAAAAAACATAGTGGTGCAAATGAGAAAAAAAATAACTTACGAATAGGTGTTTAGAAACGAGTGTTTTTTACACTTTTTATACTTGAGAGTGTAAAAAAGTTTGTAAGTTTGCAGCCAGATGATTTTCGGCAGCTAGCAAGCGGCTAAACAAGACATTTTTTGGCTATGAGCAAGAAAATAAAACGTATTTTGGTAGCGAATAGAGGCGAAATTGCCATTCGTGTTATGCGTTCAGCGCGTGAGTTGGGTATAGAAACTGTGGCAGTATTTAGTGAGGCCGACCGCAACGCGCCACACGTACGCGCAGCTGACTACGCGGTCTGTATTGGGCCTGCGCCTTCTGCTTCATCTTATTTGCGTGGCGACAAAATTATAGAAGTATGTAAAAGTCTCAACGTAGATGCTATACATCCAGGCTATGGGTTTTTATCTGAGAACTCGAGCTTTGCTAAATCTGTGGCCGAGGCTGGCTTGATTTTTATTGGCCCCTCGCCAGAAGCTATTGAGGTGATGGGCAGTAAAATAGCTGCAAAGAATGCTGTAGCTGCGCATAATATTCCGCTAGTGCCAGGTACCAAAGAAGCCATTATAGACATAGCCGAAGCAAAGAAAAAAGCCGAAGAGATAGGTTATCCCATCTTAATCAAGGCAAGTGCAGGCGGCGGCGGCAAAGGTATGCGAATCGTAGAAAATAGTCAGGAATTTGAATCTCAGATGGATAGAGCCGTCAGTGAAGCAATATCTGCATTTGGCGATGGTTCTGTTTTTATAGAAAAATATATTGCCTCGCCTCGACACATTGAGATACAAATTGTAGGGGATCATCATGGCAATATCGCTTATCTTTTTGAAAGAGACTGTTCCGTTCAACGCCGTCACCAAAAAGTGGTAGAAGAGGCTCCTTCGGCTGTTCTCACACCCGCTATACGCAAGGCTATGGGCGAATGTGCGGTGCAAGTAGGTAAGGCTTGTAACTACTACGGTGCTGGTACGGTGGAGTTTATCATGGATGATAAACTAAATTTTTACTTTTTGGAAATGAACACGCGCTTGCAGGTAGAACATCCTGTTACAGAGTTGATTACAGGTATAGACCTTGTTAAGGAGCAAATCAATGTAGCCGAAGGTAACCCCTTGTCTTTCAAACAAGAAGATCTGAAAATCAGTGGACATGCTATGGAAATTAGGGTTTACGCCGAAGACCCCTTTAATAACTTTCTTCCTGATATTGGTCTTCTTAAAACCTATAAAGCACCTGCTGGTGTGGGAGTTAGGCTAGACAGTGGCTATGAGCAGGACATGGAAATACCTATCTACTACGATGCCATGCTTGCCAAGCTTATCACTTACGGTAAAGACCGCAAGGAAGCCATTGACCGCATGGTGCGTGCCATTGATGAGTTTACGATTACGGGCGTACAAACCACTCTGGGCTTTTGTAAGTTTGTGATGCAGCATGAAGCCTTTCTGAGCGGGCAGTTTGATACTAAATTTATTGAAAAATATTTTCAATTAGACCTTCTTAAGAACCCTACCAATGCCGAAGAAGCGCAAATTGCAGCGGCTTTCACGGCCTACATGCTTCAAAACAGAAAAACGAATACAGCCAGCACCACAGCTGAAACCAATTCTGGAGGCAGTAACTGGCGCAAAAATAGAGTAACCTTAGGCTAAAAGTCCATGAATATCTTAGATCATACCGATTTAGATTACGACCCTCAGTTGCTGGGGCTTATTACCACAGATTTCGTTCATGTGTCAGACTCTTTGCGCGATGCTGTTTATGAGATTACCAAACGCAAGATGACGCGGTTTCCTCTTTTTATTTTTTCAAACACCATCACAAGCCTTGGGGTTGTGTTTTTTAAGATTGGTGAAAAGAATTTAAAATATTGGAATGTATCAGTGTCTTCGTTGGAGGAATTTGTAGAGCGTGAAATTATTGCCTCAGATGCCGTAGAAAAGTTCAAAGCAGTTTATAATCAAGCCAAAGACCAAGCCTGCCTCTTGGTAATCAATGATCAAATACATCACTTTGTTTTTTTGCCTTTTCCTCAGGAAGACTTTGAAAATCAAGACTAAAAGGGCTTTAAATTTTGGGAAAATAGCCCTCGTCTTTTAGCATTTGTGGTAAGAGGTTTTTAAGAGAGGCGTGAAGATATTTACCTAGCATATCAAATTCTAGGTTAACACATGTGCCTTGTTCTATGCTTTCAAAATTGGTGTGTGTGTAGGTGTAAGGAATAATGGCCACAGAAAAAGCACTCTTTGCTGCATCTACTACAGTTAAACTCACACCATTGACGGTGATAGAGCCTTTCTGAGCTACAAAGAGACCGTCTTGTGGGGCATATTCAAAGCGATACAACCAACTACCCTGAGCATCACTTTTAAGCACACATTGTGCTGTGCAATCCACATGCCCCTGAACAAAATGACCATCAAAGCGTGCACCAGAGAGCATAGCCCGTTCCAAATTGACTACTTGTCCAACCTGCCACTGGCCTAAATTGGTTTTAGTGAGCGTCTCTGCTATGGCAGTTACCCAGTGTGTACGCCCTTCCAAAGCGGTTACTGTCAGGCAAACACCATCATGTGCCACGCTCTGATCTATTTTGAGCTGATCCGAAATATTGGATTCAATCTGAAAATTAACGTTTTGTTGGTCTGGTATGACTGCTACTACACGCCCCAAACTTTCTATGATACCTGTAAACATAAGTTGACAAAAGTTATAAATGCTAATAGGAAGATTGGTTGGGCTGTCTGTAAAACACCAACTGCATGGCAAAAAGCATCAGAACCGTGAGTACGGTGCTAAACAGAACTTTGGACAGAGACAGCACAAAAATAGACCAGCTGCCACTTTCTAAGATAAAAACAGCCAAATGGTGTAAGCCTATCAAAGAAACTGCGTAGGTGAAAAACCATGAAAAACCCATAGAAGAGATGGTTGGATACATACTAGGCTCGTAGCCGCCACTTGGCCTATTCGCGCTCAGTACATAGTTGCGCATGAAGCCCATAAAAACACAAGCTGCAGCATGTATGCCCATGGTATCATAAATCAAGTCAATGGAAAGCCCCAGAACAAGCCCCCAGAGCATGACAGCTACACCATTCATATCGATGGGAAGCAGCAGAATTACAGACACATACAATAAGCAAAACCCAATATCGTAAACAGCCACATTGCGCAAAAAGAACACTTGTAAGGCCCAATAGCATACAAAACGTAAACCTTGAAAAAGCGGACTTTTAAAATTTTCCATGTTTTTAGTTTTTTCTGCTATAGGATTGTGTTATTAACCTAGCGGGAAGCGTTTTTCTGGGCGGCTTGTGCGCGTGCAGCATACGCATTGGCCTGTTCTGTAAAGCCCTGCATATTTAAAACCCGAGCATAGCCTGCCAAAGCTTCAAAACTTTCGGGTGCTAGATTGGTGGCAGTGCCATAGGCTTTGCTTGCATTTTGCAAGTCGTTTATAAGCGCATAGGCTGCAGCCATTTTTGTCCAAGCCATTGCGAGGTCTGCGGGCGCGGTGGTTTTGGCATCAGGTGCAGAGATAGCCTTTTGAAAGTTTTCAATGGCTTTTGGATATTGCTGAAGCCAATAATAAGATAAACCGAGTTCTTTATAAACCAAAAAATTGGCATTACTACCCATTCTTTTAATGTGCGCTTCAAGCGTTTGAACACCCATTTCGTTGTTTTTAGGGTCTGTCTCTATGGCGTTATGAATGAAAGCGAGCAATAACTTTGTGTCATAGATAATATCAGGTGGTACCTCTACGCCTGTGGCAAAAAGCATACTTAACCGCTCTTCGGCTTTTTTATATTCGCCAATTTGATAGTAGTAGCGGCCTATGACAAAGTTGAGTTGTACTTGTGTAGGTGAAATCCTGATAGTTTCCTCAAAAAACGGGATATATGGTTTTAGCTCTTCGGGTTTGCCTTTGTGCTCCAGCAAAAGCGTCAAGATAAAGCCCTTAGCAACAACCACACTTTTAGGACAGGTTTTGACATCTGCCGCGAACAGAGTGGCATTAGTACGCCAATCCAAATTGCGGTTTATAGTTTTATATCCAAACGCTAACACGATGGTACATAAGATGATAACCCAAGTAATGTTGCTCAGCACAAAGTCTCCCACTTGCTCCAGCCTGTTGGACGTTTGCATGAGTCGATAAAACAATGCTCCAAGTAAGATGCAAAAACCCAATGAGGGCGTAAAAAACCAGCGTTCTGCTATCAGGTTGTTCATCACAAACAGAACATTGGAATACATAGAAAATGTGATAACATAAAAAGCCAAACCAAAAATAATGAAAGACTTCTTCATGAAAAAGCGTACCAGACAAAATCCCAAAAGCACATGAATGAATAAGGATAGCAAACTACGCCAGTCAGCCAATTCTATATAAGTGATGTCTGAAAAGTGATAACTGGAACGCAGCTCGTAAGGAAGGGCCAAAAGCAATAAATCTTTTCCGATAGTCCAAAGTCTCAAACCTAATTTACGGCTCAGCGTATCGGCCATCATCAAGGGGTTGTCCAGATAGCTAAACTGATAAAGTGGTGCTTCTTCAGCCAAAACCAGCTGGCGAATACCCAGAACAACCACAACAGGTATTGCAAAAATAGCCGTATAAGTGAGTATTTTGCGCCAAGACGTGTCCGTAAAATAGAAAAGAGCTAAAGGAAAAACAGCCGAAAGCGTTAGAGCAGATTCCTTGCTGAGCAAGCCAAGCGAGTAAAAGAAAAGCCCCAGCACCAGATTTTTTATCTGTTTGGTGTCGCGTGCATAACGCACACCATAGAGCAAGCCCAAAAAACCGAATAACGCCGCAAAAAGCTCATCACGGCTTTTGAGATTGGCCACCACCTCTACGTGTACGGGATGTACGGTGTAAATGAGTGCTACAAGCAGCGAAAGCCACGGTAGTTGTTGATTGGTTAGCTCTTGCATCAAGAAAAACACCACCACACAGCAGAGCACAAAATAAATAATGTGCATTAAATGAAAAAAACTAGGGTTCAAGCCCATAATTTCCATTTCCACCGCAAAAGCAACTAGTGAAAGCGGCCTATAAATGGCATAGTCAAAGTTGAAGTTGCTGGTGTTGAGGTTGCCAGCAAAGCCTTCCCATGTTCTATTGGAAACAATTTCGGGAATGCCACTAATGCCCTTTAGCACAAACTTGTTTTGTGAAAGTACCCCAATATCATCAAAAACAAACTGGTGTCCGAGTGTATTGATATTCAGAAAGAGAGCAATAAAAGCAATCAAGAGCACATTCCAGCGCGTTTGAAGTGGTTTTAGTCCCCAAGGTTCTAGTTCAAAAAAAGATGCTTTTTTTGAACTAGAGGCAGGCTTTTGGCTCGTGATTGGGGCATCTATTTGTAGTTTTCTTGAGTCTGATGCAGACATAAGTTTTTTGTATCAGGTGTAGCAAAATGAACTTTTCATTAGGAGGTCTAGTCCTCAAGGGTATTAGCCATGAACGAACTTTTGGCAGCTAACCAAAGTAAAAAGAAAAACAGACCCCAAATTAAGTAAATGTGATAAAAGTCTTTGGTATCTACATACCTATTTTCTTTGATTTCAGACTTCTCATAGCTGTTTATTTTTTCAAAAATATTTTGCAGTGCTGTGGCGTTGGTGGCTCTAAAGAACTCACCATCGCAGACATTGGCTATTTCACGGAGTGTGGTTTCATTGAGGGTGTTTTCGGCATATTGGGTTCGCCCAAAGGCATCTACGCCCACAGGTACTTGACCGTCGCGCCCCACAGCAATGGTATAAACCTTGATGCCTTCTGCGCTAGCTAAGCCAGAAGCTGTTTCTGGATCTATGTTGCCAGCTGTATTTTCACCATCACTGATAAGCAAAACCACTTTAGACTTTGATTTAGAGTCCATCATGCGGCTTGTAGCCACAGCCAAGGCACTTCCAATAGCAGTACCTCCTTTGGGAATAAGATCAAAGCTTAAATCAGCGATGTAAGACTTGAGCATATCATAGTCTGTGGTGGGCGGCAGTGGTGCAAACGCGTCGCCTGCAAAAAGAACCAAACCTATGCGATCCTGGAAACGGCCTGATATAAAGTTGATTGCTACTTTTTTGGCCACCTCTAAGCGGTTAGGCTTAAAGTCTTGGATTTGCATAGACTCCGAAATATCCAGCGCAATGATGATATCAATGCCCTCAGTCCAACGTTCCAATCTTTCGTTGTTTTGCTGTGGACGTGCCAAAGCTATTACAAAAAGAGTATAGGCCATAGCCCAAAGAAGCTTTAGGACGTGTCTGAGCCAAACACGCCTATCCTTTTGAAAAGTTTTGAGCGAAAGTGCTACTTCAAAAAGCTGTCGTTTTTTGCGAAGTAAAAAACGGCGCAAAAATAAAAACAGAGGTAGTAAAGCCAAAAGCCACAAAACCCACGGGTTGCCCCATGTGTAAGCAGCTATCTGCCAAGGCCAAAACCAGTTTAAACTTAGCCACTCAGGCATTGAGCACCTCCTTCATTTTGGTATCGTACATACCCTCTGCATAATTTTTAAGAAAGTCTAACGCGCTTTGTGTGCTATCGCTAATCATACCGCCATAAATGGCTTTGTCCAAGTTTTTGAGCGGCTCCACCAAACTCGTGTCTGACAAGGCTGTGAGTGTTTCTTTGGTAGTATAGGAAGTATAAGGTTTTCCTTCCATGCCCTCTAGAAAGGTTTTCCAGAGCAGCAGGGCTGTCTCGGTATTTTTACTGCTATTCTCCTTACGCGTTGTACTCTCAAAATCTGCCCGAAATCTTTCGTACTGTCTGCGCAAACGCCTCATTTGGTAAGCTTTGAGAATACGTTTGTTGAATAGCAAGAAAACTGCACCCACAAGCAATAAAATGAGCAACACCACTAGAAAATAAAGTATGGACTGTGGCAGATTTTTTATTTTAGCATAAAGCGTATTGCTTTTAAGACTCTCAGACACACCAGCCTGTAAGACCTTGCTCAGTTGCTCCGCTTGCACCTTGAAGGTAAGCTTTATTTCTGCCTCGTTGCTTCTTAAGAAAGTGGTATCGCCGTTTTCGTCTATGATAAAAACAGGAATAGAAATGGCCTGTAATGTATCCATAGAAAACGTCCGAAGCTCATAGACCGCACTGTCCAGTGAGCGTTTGCCATTGGTTTTTGTTGTGGCAAACTGTTTTCTAACCCATTCAAAGGGCTGATAGCTATAGTTGGAATCAGGAAAAACAACTTCCTCAAACTGATCGTGTGTGTAGGTCAATGCAAAGCGGACAGGTGTGCCGAGCTTAACCGTATCAGTGAGCACACGCAAAACAGGCTTGTCTATTTGAGCAAAACTCAAAGAAAAGCTGCTTAAGCAAATACTGATTATGCAAAACAGAACGTTACGCTTCATACCAAAATTTTTAAAGCCAGCATATCTCAAGTAAAACCCAAGGCTGTTCTAAAGGCGCGTAAAGTTACAAGTTTGAAACAAAAAAAGCAGTATTACTTTGTTTTTTTTCAAAACTACTCTACGAAAATAAATCATCGCTCAGGCAGAGATGTGTCATAGGTGATAAGCGACTGGAAAGATAAGTTAAACAAATTCTTGCATACAAATGTATTTACGGCACACGCAAAAGTGAAAAAGTACCTATAAGCTAAGTATACGCTCTCCTCTTTGCAAAACTAGCAGCATCCAAAATTCATGATTGAACAACCCAAACAAATGGCTATAGCTTCTCCAATATATGATGTGATCATTATTGGGAGCGGTATGGCGAGCCTTTCAGCAGCCTGTATGTTAGCCCATCGGCTCAAATTGCGGGTATTGATATTGGAACAAAATTTTTTGCCAGGTGGCTGCACGAGCGCGTACCCACGCAAGGGCTATGTATTTGAGAGTGGAGCCACTACTCTGGTTGGCTTAGATGAGGGTATGGCTCTCAAATATTTGCTACAGGAAACTGGCATTGAAATCAAAGCTTGGCCTTTAGAACTAGGCATGCAAGTGCATCAAGGACAGCATCAAATCAATCGTTATTCTACACTCAATCAATGGATTGAAGAAGTACAGAAATATTTTCCTCACCCCAAGCAAGCAGATTTTTGGACTCTGGCACAAAACATTAGCCAGAAAGTATGGCAAACCTCGCTCCAGCAGCTGAGCTTTCCCCCTACATCTTTTGCTGACCTTTGGAGGTGTGTACAGGAAGTATCCATGTCGCAGATTAGTCTTTTGCCTTATCTTTTTAGAACAACGGCTGATTTACTCAGAAAATTTGAGCTTTATGAAGTGCCAGGCTTTAAGAACTTTGTCAATGAGCAGCTGTTAATTACGGCACAAAACCATGCGGAAGAAGTGAACGCGCTTTTTGGCTGTACAGCACTTTGCTATACACTCCAAAAAAACTTTTATGTGGAAGGTGGTCTGATTAATTTAGTTAAGCCCTTTGTGAGGTTTTTGGAAGAAGCTAATGGGCAAATTGTATACAGACAGAAGGTATTGAGCATTCATAAGTCTTCTGAAAATTATACCCTAACCACAGACAAAGGGCAGACTTATTCAGCTCGCATTGTGCTCAGTGGTATTCCCCTCAACAATACTCTACCTCTCTTAAAGTTTGAAAATTCATATACCAAGCGTTTATCTAGCTATTTGCTCGAATCCTCCGAGCTAGTAGGGGCTTTTCAGATGGGTGTTGGCTTCGAGAATTTTAGAGATTATGACAGCATTCACCATCAAATTCATCTCAGCCAGCCCTTGCCTCTCATTGGCAGCAAAAGCATCTTTTTAAGCCTCTCACATCCCCAAGACTTTAGCCGAACCCGCGCCGAAAATCATCGTGTGGCCTCAGTGAGCACGCACATACACGACCCCGCCAAGTTTATGGACTTGGACAAAAGCCCTATAGAAGCAGCTATTCTAGACGAACTAGACAGAAGACAGCTCATAACAGCAGCTCATATCCGTTATGTGCACAGTTCTGGCCCAAGCTCTTGGGAGCACTGGACGCAGCGTGCGCATGGCTCTGTGGGTGGCTATCCGCAACTCAAGCGCATTAAACCTTGGCAAATGAAGGATGCACGTTTAGATGGAGAGGGTTTGTACATTTGTGGCGATAGCACCTATCCTGGTCAAGGCATTCCAGGGGTTACACTAAGCGGTCTTATTGCGTTTCAAAAAATCAAGCAAGACCACTTCTAAGAGCTAAAATGAAGAGGTTTGTGTTTCATGTGGAATCACATTTAAAGCTGATTTTATAGAATCAAGCCTACCTATGACAGCCTAAGGATAGATATCCAGCTTAACTCTACAAAACAAGCATTGTCCTAAAGCGGAGAGGATTTATCCCAAAAGCTAAACGCTATTTTTTTGTTCATGCAGTCGCCATAAGGAATACCATATTTTTCCAAAAGACCCATATCGTCATAAAAGGCATCAATAAGTTGCTCGCGATCCTCGTAAGCATTGAGTGCTTTCAGGTAAAACTTATCCGCTTCAGCCTCTTTATTCAATACCCAAAAAGTATGCGC
Organism: Cytophagales bacterium; assembly: GCA_004293815.1. Lineage (GTDB taxonomy): Bacteria > Bacteroidota > Bacteroidia > Cytophagales > Bernardetiaceae > RDZD01. The sequence continues at coordinate 74,789 of RDZD01000022.1, forward strand.
CAAACGCATCAGGTCTATGCCCTCGGGCGAACTTTTGTCTGTGGCACGCAGCAAATATTTTTGCGCCTTGATAGGAAATCCTTGTTGAAGCTCTATCCAGCCAAGATGTTTTAAGTTCCAAACGCGTTGGTCGTCGGCCTCTCGCGATTTTAAAAAAAGTCTTTTTGCTTCTTGCCAATTGCCCATTTCTAAGTAGCAGTGGCCTAAATTATCTAAAACGATGGCATTACCTGGTATTAGCTCATGGGCTTTTTGATAGTATTTGAGCGCGTTGTCATAGTCAAAAAGTTCTTTGTGGCAGTAAGCAGCACCCTCCCACGTTTGAAAGTTGTCTGGACAAAGCTCTGTCAGCCGTTCATAGTCTTCTAATGCTTTTCGGTAGTTGCCTACTTTGCTGGTATTGAAGGCTATTTGCATAAGCTGCCAATGATTTGCAGGATTCAAGGCATAAGCCTCCTTGTGATAAGTAATAGCTTCATAGTGCTTACCCAAACGCTGTAGACAAAAGCCAATTTGCCCAATATTCCAAGAGTTGTTGGGATAAAGCTCGTATACTTTTTGGTGAATGGCTAAGGCTTCTTTGTAGCGTGTCAAATGCTGGAGATTAAAACCCAACTGTCCCATAGTCCAAGCATCGGTAGGCCATAGTTTAAGAGCTTTTTGGTGGTAGTCTACAGCGGCTTCGTAATTGCCTAGTTGTGAGTAACAATCGCCTATCTGGTTTAGCTCCCACGCATCGTTTTCTTGTTCCACACCGTTTGGTGTTTTGTTGGCCTCTAAGTGATAAGCCAAGGCTAGTTCATAGTCTTTGAGTTTATAGTTGCAATAACCTAACTGATTGAGTGTCCAACGATCTGCACCAATAGCTTTGGCAGACTTATAATATCTCAGAGCTTCTTTGTATCGATTCAAGAACGTAAGGCAGTAACCTGCTTGCTGCCAGTTCCATTTGTTATCGGGATTTATTTCGCTTACTTTTTGATGGCTAAGGAAGGCTTTTTTGTATTTTTTAAGTTTTTGATAAATCAAGCCTAGCTTGAAGTGTATCCATTCTTCTTCAGGGTGATGCTCAAGTGCCTCAAGCAGTACGTCTATGCTTTTTTGATGTTTTTCTAGTTGATGATATGCTTCAACGACTTCTTTAATATAGGAAAGTTCCGCAGGCGACTCTTTTAACAGAGGCAAGTAGGTTTTTAGTCTGTCTCGGTAATAGTCCATAAACGGTTAATGTAAATTCAACTTGATTGGCAATACAGATACAAAATTACATAAAAATACTCTTTTCTACAAATTGTACTTTCTATGGTCAGAAATTTAGGATTTTACTAGATAAAAATTCGTAAAACGTCTCGTCTCCGATAGTAACCTCAGAGGCATAATTTGCTCTATTCAAGGTTAGGGCTATTCCAACAAAGATAAAAAGGTTTTGGGCTTCAATAAGGGCTAATCTGCCGTTTTGAGCTTGGCAAAGTTGAGCATAATGGCCTTTTCGCCTACCGTATCAAACTTAATCATGGCTCTTTTGCCACTTACGCTATCCTCTACACTCAGCACCAGTCCACGCCCAAACTTCAGATGCACAACCTCTAAACCGCTCTTGATGTCTTGAGGGCTGAGCAGACGACCAGTCTGTTCTTGTTCCGCTGGCAAGGCAGTTTCCACAGAATAAGAAGAGTTATGGCTCTTTTCGCGCTCACGAGCAAAACGGGTCATGTAACTTGTGGCAGCAGAGTTCTGGCGCATTTTAGGCACTGAAAATAAATCTTTGTCTATTTCAGACAGAAATCGGCTGGCTTCACAGGGCTTTAGAGAACCAAAGTAGTAACGCTGGAGCGCATAAGATAGCGTCAATTTGCGTTTGGCGCGTGTTATAGCCACATAAAAGAGTCGACGTTCTTCTTCTAAGTCCGCTCTTGTGCCTATCATGCGCGAAGACGGAAAGAGCGATTCTTCCATGCCCGGTACATAAACATAATTGAACTCAAGCCCCTTGGCGGCGTGTATAGTCATCAGCGTAACGGCCTCTTCGTCTTCTGCAACATCGTCACCGCTTGTGACCAGAGCTATTTGCTGCAAAAAGGCGGGCATAGACTTATCGGGATTGTCGGGGTTGTCGCAGAATTGCTTCACAGCGTTTAGGAGTTCTTGCACGTTTTCATAACGCGCACGACCTTCTACTGTCTGATCTTCGTGTAGCTCTTTGAGCAAACCAGAGTTTTTGGCAATAAAAACAGCGGCTTTGTAGGCATCTTTGCTAGCCACTTGCTCTCTAAAGCTTTGCACGAGGAGCGCAAACTCTTTAAGTGCTTTTGTGCCTGCGGCAGGTAGTTTTAGATATTTATCCACAGCACTTACCACATCCCACAAGGGCAGATTGACCTCCAAAGCGGTTTGTACGAGCTTGTCAATAGAGGTCTGCCCTATGCCTCGCTTAGGCAGATTTACGATACGCTTGAAAGCTTCTACATCGGCAGAATTGACTGAAAACCTCCAATATGCAGCCAAATCTTTAATCTCTTTGCGTTGATAAAAAGACAAGCCACCAAAAATTCTGTATTTGATGCCAACGGTTCGTAGAGCCTCCTCCAGCGCACGCGACTGCGCATTGGTACGGTAGAGAATAGCAAAGTCATTGCTGGTAAGTGATTTATTGACTTTCGTTTCAAAAATAGAGCTGGCAATGAGCCGAGCCTCTTCAGCGTCTGAGGTAGCCTTGAGTAAATCTATGCGTTCGCCTTGAGGATTTTCTGTCCAAACACGTTTCTTTATCTGGTCGCGATTATGATTAATCACTTCATTGGCAGCTTCTATAATGCTTTGTGTGGATCGGTAATTTTGTTCTAGTTTAATGGTTTTGAGACTTTTATAATCGCGTTCAAAGTTTAAAATATTGCGAATATCAGCACCTCTAAAGGCATAAATACTTTGAGCGTCATCGCCCACCACGCAAATATTTCTGTGTTTGTTGGCTAAGCGTCTCAAAATGAGATATTGAGAAAGGTTAGTATCCTGAAACTCATCTACCAAAACATACTGAAATTTATTCTGATATTTTTCTGCTGCTTCGGGGTGATTTTTAAATAAAACATTGGTTTGCAGCAATAAATCATCAAAATCCATGGCATTGGCACTTTTACAGCGTCGCACGTATTCAGCATAAACCCGTCCAAACTCAGGCCGTTGTGCTAGGCGGTCTTCCTCGCGGTAGCCTTCATTTTGGGCGTAGGCGGTATGCGTTACAAGATTGTTTTTACAGTTAGAAATCCTGTTGAGAAGGTTATTGGCGTTGTATTTCTTATCGTCTAGTGCAAAATCTTTGATGATACTTTTGAGCAAAGATTTTGAGTCATCTGTGTCATAAATGGTGAAGTTTGAATCATAGCCTATGAGCTGTGATTCTATGCGGAGAATTCTGGCAAAAATGGAGTGAAAAGTTCCCATCCAAAGCGATTTGGCCTCTGTGCCCACCAGTTCTTCTATTCGCTTTTTCATTTCTCGGGCAGCTTTGTTGGTGAAGGTGAGCGCAAGAATTTGGTATGGCTCTACTCCATTTTGCAACAAATAAGCTATCCTAAATGTCAAAACGCGTGTTTTACCCGAACCCGCCCCTGCTACCACCAAGCAAGGACCTTGTGTGTTTACTACTGCTTCTCGCTGGCTTTCATTGAGTTGGCTTAGGAAGTCATTCATACAGGGTTTTGTTTTCGTGATGTTTGTTTTGGGTGGTAGCTAAGGTGCAAATATACGAAAAATATTAGTCTTGCCCAAGCTTTGCTTTGAAGCTTTTTAAGTGCTGGCTTGTTGTTCAATAGGTAGCCGCATCAATTGCCGCTTTGGGCGTTCATCATTATCCCAAATTTCTATTAACAATCTTGTAAGGTGTTTTCTCTCAAACAGTGCTTAAATTTAACGCTGCGGGGGGTTTTGTTCTAGTATTTCTCAAAAAGCTGTCCTTTCCTCACGAGCTTTTGAGCTGGAAATCCCCTTTTGTTTTTTTTTAACTCCAAAATAGCAAAAAAATCAAGCTTTTCACTAGTTTTTGATTTTTTTAGATGTCAAAGAACTTTTTTTATTCTTGTAATAATACTATTGTGATTGACAATTTGTTTTTTTTAAGAGAATGTTGTTTCAAGGGATTCCTTTTTTATTGAATAAATGATATAAACATATTTGTATTATTCTTATACATTCGCCGTATCATCGCCGTATCATCACCGTATTATCTTCATAGATGCCAGATATTAAAATAATTCAATTAATTATCACCAGTCTTAACTCGTGAGGTAAGGACTTGTTTTTTGTTCTTCATTTGTACTTACAGATAGCGTTGTAGGAATTCAAAATAGCATAGTTGGTTGGGCTGGTGCTCAAAATAAAGAAAGTCTAAAAAATAGCTTCTTGCAATTTAAACCAATTAATACACCGATTGTAAAATTATAAAAACGAGAGCCTTACAGCAATGCAGGGCTTCTTTTAATCCTACATAAACGTAGCCAAGTTATCCTTCATATTCTTTTTGGCTTTTTTAATTTAAACCTATAAGGTTTTTAAAACCTTATAGGTTTGGTAGCTAAGATCAAATGAAAGCAATGAAAAGTTTACTTTTTTGCTTTTGTTGGTATTATTCATCAAGAAGGGTAAAACGATTAAATTTTTAAATCAAAAATAGCATATTCAAACTGATAAAAAGAGGCTTAGCCCTTCTCTGCCTTGTCGTATTGTCTCACAAATCACTGGCTCAGCAAAAGTATCTTTACGACAAGAATTTTGTAAAGGACACGCTTTGCCAAGCGGCCTCGGCTATGTCAAATTTCTACGCAGGTGACCAGTATACTTGTGCGGATAATCCTACAGGTTGGACAGCAATTATAGATTTAGGCAATCCCAAACATAGAAATATATGGGGGTATCAAAGACACGCGCTTTTCTACGCTGCATTATCGCTATCATACTTTTATGATTAAAGTTTTTGGTGAAGATAAATGGTTTAAGTACCGAAGAAAGCCCAAACTTGAGTTTAAGGAGGGGCATATTTATCAATTTTTTCCCGTAACAACCCTTTCCGATTGTTACTATTTTGTACATAACATTGCCATTTTTTATGAAGGAAAGATTCATCAAAATTAGTCGCAAGACCAAGAAAAGGATATGGAATCGTAACGGTGCTTATGACGTAGATGGTTTGTACGATTGCGGTATGAATGGCATTCCAGTATCAGAAAAATACCCACCTAGAGGTAATTACGAGGATATAAAACAATTTGACAGGCTCGCGAGATAGCTTTCTTGAGAAAAAATCTTGCAGGGGCGACAGGTTCTGGAAAGAATCCAAACACAGCACCCAAGAAAATTCAAGAATGGACTCAAAAAAATCTACTTCTTCCGCTTTTCCCGTTTGAATTTGAGAGAAGTATTTTTTGCAATGGTTTCACCTTGCGGCCATGTATCGCGAATATCGGTATTGACAGGCAGAATCTTTATTTTCAAGTCGTTGCGCTTTTCCAAAAGTTTTAGAATGAATTTGACATCTTTTCGGGTATTTCCGAGCCAAATACACCACGGCAAAATGGCGTAGTAGTCGTATTCGCTCTGTGCAGGGTCTATATTGAGAACAATTCTCTGGGCATCTTTGTCTGCAATATTGCGGATGTAATGGCTTAAATGATGATCATCCACACTGTCGTAGCTCGTTTTAGGATTTAAGCGCGGAATAAAATCATCGAGCTTACCTACACACACCTTTTCGCCGTAAATATCCATCTTATGGCCATACTTATCAAACAAACACAAGCCAGAACTAAATTGGTTATAGAAATTGAAGGCACCTTGAACTTTAGGAGCAAGCACAGAATCAGCTTCATCGCCGCGCCAAGTGTGCGCCACGTAATGTGTAGCATACTTCTTAGACACTTCCGCCCACGACTTCTCAATGCTAGCTGCTGTTTCTAGTTTGGGCTTTTTATAGCCCATTGCCTTCTTTTTGAGGTAGTTTCCACAGGAAACAAAGAACGATGAGAACAATAGCAACGGAAAAAATATCTTTAAGGATTTCATGGCTTGCAAGGTTTAAAACTCATGAACTGCATAGCCAGCCATTTTTCTGCTGACTATGCAGTTTTTGTTCAATTATCTGGTAAGTGTAATGTTAATGAATCCATCGGATTCTTGCACTGCGTAAGTTCCTGCTTTTAGTAAAAAAGGGCTTTGATAGTTGAGCAGTGTTAGTAAGTTCTGCGGCAAGTCCCAATCTTCTTCTGTGGTTATTGAAGATTTGCCAGCGAACACCTCTTGGTATAGGGCGGGAGGTATGTCAGTGGCTTTGTTGATACGCATCACCCACGTATTGGCATTTATAGCACCAACCCCTGCATAAAAGTGTCGTGACCCAGCCGTATGAGAAACTTGAATATTTCCTTTTAATTCAACGCCACTACATCTGAAGCCAATACCACAAATACAGTTGCATTTCTTTTTGTTCGCCATTACAAAAGAAACCTCGCCACCACCCGTTACTGTTGTTTGCGAGTAAGCTTGAAAGCTGAGAGTAGATAGCAATAAAAGCAATACAAAAATAGCCTTTTTCATAATCAAATCGTTTTAAAAGTGATTAAAAATTTAAGAAAAACGGCTCAAAAATTGCGCGCATGTGAACCTGCACAAACAAACAAACAAACAAACAAACAAACAAACAAATAAATAAATAAATAAATAAACAAATAAACAAATAAACAAACAAAATTTAACAAAATTTAACATTTATAGTGCATGAAGTATTATGCTTAACTTAGAATTAAAGTTCCAAATCAGAAAGATATCCTCACTAGACTCAACCTTTAGAGGCTGGGTGCTTGGGCAAGCAAAATTCATTATTCATTTTTATCAAGCCCTAGAAAAAAATCGGTAACTTTGCAGGCTCAAAATTTTAGCCGTTTAGTTTTTTGTACAAAATAAGGGTTTGACATGAAGCATTTGATTTGGATTTTTTGGACAACTACTCTTTTGCTTTTTTATACTGTAAGCTCCCAGGCGCAAAGTATGTTTATGCAGATAGAGTCCAATGTTCAGCAAGGTCGTTTGTATGAGGCTAAAATTCTGGCAGACCAAATGATGCGACTGTTTTTATCTGATTCTACGCGTCGCCATGCCGAGCTTTGGTATCTCTATGGCCAAGTCTCAGAGGCTATTTATAAAACAGAAGACCAAAATTTTAAGCAACTCCAAAATGACCCGCTCGGACACACTATTTATGCTTATAGGCAGGCTGTTGCGATTTACGACACATTAGACGGCGGTATCATAGGCAAAAATGCTCTGACTAGGCTCAAGGCTCTCTATACCAATGCGGTGAACAAAGGTGTGGAACAACACAAGGCTGGTCGCTCTGAAATGGCGATTCCGTTTTTTTGGGATGCGCACCGGATTCAACCTCTTGATACACTGCCTTTGCGCTATGCCCTAAGTGCGTCTCTGGCCAGTGATAAAAAGCCCAAATTGAAAGACATTTGTTTTGAGTTGCTCAGATTGGGCTACAACAAAGCGTTTGTTTTTCAATATCTAATTGAGCAAAACAACAGCCCCCAAGAAGCAGAAAGCATTTTACACGAAGCTTATTCTCTTTATCCCGAAAATCTGGCTTTCAGACACTTCGAAACCAATCTCCGCGATAAGCTTGGAAGCAGCCTCACAACCATCAAAAAGTTAGAGGAACTTCATAGAAAGGATAGCCTTAATACGCTTTATATCAATAACTTAATTACGTTGAATCAAAAGTTGTTTCGCTGGCGTGAAACCGAGAAGTACTATAAAAAAATTTATGCCCTAGACTCTAGCCGCTACGATGTGGTCTATCAGATAGGCACTTATTATTACAACGAAGGCTTGAAAGCAGCTTATAGCAAAGGTATCAATGTCTACCAAAGGGAAGGCAACAAAAAAGCAACCGTTTATTTCAAAAAAGCTTTGCCATATTTACTTGAGGCACAAAAGTTTAAGAATACGGACAAGATCATATCTGCCATCACCACTGCCCAAAATGACATTGAAAAGAGCAAGATGCCTAAGAAGAAAAAGAATATCATAGTACCACCTATGGACAAACCCATCATCATGGGCTTAGATAGCCCTCTGGTGTGGACATACGACGACAATATAGAAGTTAAAGGCATTGTACTGGATGAGGACGGCATTTTTGAGGTTGAAATTAATGGCGTGCTGGCATCGCTCCAGAGCGCAGACGCATTTGTGGCGCGCGTACCGCTCAAAGAAGGTGAAAATACCATCACCATACACGCGGTGGATATTGAGGGACTTACCTCTGAACATAGCTTCAAGGTTTTTAGACAGAATAGGCAGCAACTATCCCTTAAAAATCACCTTTTAGTCATTGCCATTGATCAATACCAATACCTCGACTCTCTCAAAAATGCCGTTAGCACAAGCCAAAAACTCGCCGAAACCATAGCCAACGAATTGGATTACTTTGATCCTAGCAGAGTCAAAATGCTTGTTAATGCGGAGGCTACAGAAGAACGCATTCAACAAGAAATCACAAGTTACGCTTCTAATCTTGGGGCTAACGATAACCTGTTCATTTATATAGCAGGTAAAGGGCTTTATGACCACGTTCAGAATGAAAGCTATTTTTATGCTTACAACAGCAAGATAGATCAGGAAAACAACCTAAGCATAGCCAAGATAAACGAACTTTTGGCTGACTGCAATGCTAAACACGTTTTGATACTAGCAGATGCCTTTTTTTCAGACAATAAACTTCTAGAGCAAAGCGGAAGAAGTTACTTCTGCCAGCCTAATAATTTTAAGTCGCGCTACGCACTATATTCTAGCCCAGTTTTTAGTCCCAGCAAAACGACTGCTTCCTACCAGAGCCTTTATTTAAAAGACAGCACCTTTACAAATAGCCTTCATAAGCCAATTTTGGCTGAAGAATATCCTTTAGCTGACTACATGGTAAGTTTTATAAAATCTCAAAAATCGCCTTTTAGCGTGTTTGATATATATCTAGGAGCCGTTTTGCTACCTTTTTCTGATCGGAGTTTTCATTTAAATCGCTTCGCCACTAAAGACGAAGGCGGCGAATGGACTTTTTATAAAAAAAGTAACTAGGAAAGATACTTGGCTTTCAGGTTTTCCACGCGTTTGGATATGGTCTTTATAATGTCGTAAATGTCTTATATAAAAGATTTTAAAGATAGCCTGCTTTCGGATGCACACCTGTGTGACTATGAAAACTTTGTGCTTGAATTATTCCGTTTTCAGGCTAATAATTGCCGTGTTTATGGCGAATACATCAAGCTCATAAATCGTTCTTTGTCAAGCATAAAAAAGATTTCGGACATCCCTTTTTTACCCATAACGCTCTTTAAGAACTACGATGTGTTGAGTCACGCCCAACAACCTAAATTCTATTTTCTAAGTAGTGGAACAAGTGGTAAAGCGAGCAGCCGGCACAGCATCGTTGATCCAGATTTTTATGAGCAGATTTCAAAAAAAATATTTGAACATCAATATGGTTCACTGTCTGAATATCAAATATTTGCATTACTCCCTTCATACCTCGAGCAAGGTAGCTCATCTTTGGTTTATATGGTTAATGCGTTTATCAAGCATGCTGTGCAAGGCTCAGACTTCTTTCTACACAACTTTAACGATTTAAAAAACAGAGTATTAGAAGCTGAAAAGCGTTCACAAAAGTACATCCTTTGGGGTGTGAGCTACGCACTTTTAGACTTTGCAGCCTATTTTCCAGAGCCTTTGCTCCATGCCAAGATTATAGAAACTGGTGGCATGAAAGGCAAAAGGAAAGAAATGACTAAGCAAATGCTACACGGAATACTTAAAAAGGCCTGGGGTATGGATATTATAGGCTCGGAGTATGGCATGACAGAACTGCTTTCGCAAGCGTATGCTCTTCAAGATGGCGTTTTTGAAGCACCAAGCAGCATGAAAGTGCTCTTACGCGACCCCAACGACCCTTACGATTTGACACCCCGAACGCGCCAAGGCGGCATTAACGTCATTGATTTGGCAAATATAGATAGTTGTGCATTTATAGAAACACAAGATTTGGGATTTTTAGGTCAAAAAACTAATACTTTTGAAATTGCAGGGCGTTTACAAATCTCTGATTTAAGGGGTTGTAATTTGATGCTAGGCTAGTAAAAAATCAATGGCAATGTTTTTATTAAGAGAACAGAAGCTGCTGAGCCAAGCCTTAACACAAAAAAACGGTTGCCTTTTTTAAGGCAACCGTTTTTTTGTGTGTATTGTTAATTGCAACCTACACTACTCATTTTAAGAT